>NZ_CP033070.1:3907402-4558636 GCF_003669035.1 Chryseobacterium sp. 3008163
GAAGGTGAAAAATTTCAAGATGCTTCAGTGTTTTTTAACGATAAAACTGAAATCGATGAAGTTGATTTGAAATGTTGGCTCGCAAAATCTATAGAAATACAATGGGATTATAAGAATATTGTAAAGAGAAAAGGTGAACTAGTGAGACTAAAATAACTTTTTGGAACGAGAATTGAAGCAATTAATCATAATTTAACCTCACTTTTTAATGTTGAGGTTTTTTGTTTTAAATATTTAATCATAAAAATTAATGAAAGTATTCATCAATAAAAGAATTCCGGAAATAGGAATTACAATGCTGAAAGAAGCAGGTTTGCAAGTTACCTTGGCAGAAAATCCTGAACTGACGCAGGCAGAATGGCTGAAATATTGTAAAAATGCAGACGCAATTCTGAATGTCGGACAAAATACATACGATAAGGATTTCTTTGAAAAATTCCCCAATATTAAAGCGATTGCGCTGTACTCTGTGGGTTTTGATCATGTAGATATTGATGAAGCCAACAAAAGAAATATTCCTGTAGGAAATACGCCGGAAGTTCTAAGCAAAGCAACTTCTGATGTAGCTTTTCTGCTAATGCAATCGGTTGCAAGAAGAGCAAGCTACTATTTTCAAAAGGTAAAAGATGACGATTGGCGAGCTTTTGATCCGCTTCATGCTTTAGGTCAGGAGTTGTACGGAAAAACGTTAGGTGTTTTTGGGCTTGGAAGAATTGGTTATGAGATGGCTGAAAAGTGCAAGAAAGCTTTTGATATGAATATTATTTATCACAACAGAAGTCATAACGAAGAAGCTGAAAAAGAACTCGACGCAAAGTACGTTTCGTTCGAAGAATTGGTGAGTCAGTCTGATGTTTTGAGCATTCATGCTAATTTTTCGGAAGAACATTCTGAACTTTTTAATAAATCTGTTTTCGAAAAAATGAAATCTAATGCGATTTTCATCAATACTGCTAGAGGAGGTTTTCATAATCAGAAAGATTTATATAATGCATTGGTTTCAGAAAAAATTTGGGGAGCTGGTCTGGATGTGACAAATCCGGAACCTATTAAAGACAACGATCCGATTCTTAAATTGTCTAATGTTTGCGTTTTACCACATATCGGTTCGGCAACAATTGAGGCCAGAAACGGAATGGCAAAATTAGCGGCAGAAAATTTGATTGCTTTTTCTAAAGATGAAAAAATGCCACATTGCGCAAATCCTGAAGTTTATCAATAATAATCGAATCTTGGAATCATTTTTGTCTTATTAATATTAACACTAAAAATAAACGATTATGATTACAGAAGATAATACTGAAGAGCAAAAAAGAAAATTAAAAGAAATGGATTACAATCCCGGTGAAGATATTTTCAATAAAGAAGAGCATATTCCTTTGGACGGAGATGGAAATCCAATCATCAATCCTAATCACGTGAACGACGGAATGCCTTTTGGGCTTGATGTTCCTGGTGCAGAAGATGATGACAATTTTGAGCAGATTACTAATCAACTTCCAGATGAGGAAAATGATTTCTATAGCCGAAGTGATAATGAAGATGATCACGAAGAAGAAAACGATGATATCGTAAGCTAACAGGGTTAAAAGTATAAAAATTTAAGCTATCTCAATTGAGGTAGCTTTTTTATTTAACACAATGTTAATTATAGATAAATAATTATTTAATATTATTCATAATACATTAAAAATGTTTTATGTTTGTAAAATATTTATTTATAATTGTTATTATTTAATTAAATTTTAATCCCATTCTGTGCGTATGAAAAAATATTTATCGTTTGTATTTTTATTGATTTTTATTTCGGTCTTTTCCCAAACTCCACTTCAGGTAAAGATTAAAGACGCATCGGGAAACGAAAATTTCCATGTAACGTGTACCAATGATCTTGATGCTAGCGGTTGTATTCAGCTTCATGCAGAATATCCAGTGCTGAAGCAGACTTCAAGTTATGCCGTGACCCCGGAAGTTTATAATCCTGCAGTTCCTTTAAACCAGGGAACGTCTTTGAATGCTAATTTTGATGATGCTTTTGGAGTAAAGCTGGATCTTCCTTTTTCGTTTTGTTTCTTCAATCAAAATTTTAATGCTCTTGTGGTTGGTTCTAATGGGATGGTCACTTTTGATCTCAGCCAACTTGGAAATATCAATTATCCCAATGTTTTTTGGCAGAACCCGAATGCGAGTCTTCCGAAAAATTCAATTTTTGGGGTGTATCATGATATGGTTTTTGCATCCGGAGATTCTTCAGAAATTTATTATTCAACGGTAGGAACTGCGCCTTACAGAAAATTTGTGATTAATTTTTATGACGGAAGGGTAGCGGGTTGTACAGATCGCTCATCGTCTCAGATTGTCCTTCACGAAACAACAAATATTGTTGAGGTTTTTGTAGATCAAAAACTAACGCCTTGCCCTACAAGAAAATTCGAAAATGCATTGATCGGAATAATGAACAATAACGGTACTTTAGGCTATTCTCCGGCTTCAAGAAATACCGGAAATTGGCAAGCAACACAGGAAGCTTACAAATTTACCCCAACCGGAAACACAATTCAGCCGGAAGTAACGTGGACGAATTCTACAGGTCAGGTCGTTGGAAACGGAGTGCAAACTAATATTTGTCCGACTCAGAATGATACGTATACTACTACGGTTAAATTTAATGTTTGTGCAAGTAGTTTTCTGACTTTCACAGATGATTTTGTATTAGATTTTGATGCGACCTATCCGGTTGCAAAAAATTATAGTCAAAATTTTTGCGGTAATACACCTGTAAATATCAATTTAAATGATTTTAAACAAAATTTGACTTCACAGAATCCTGCGAATTTCAATTTTACTTTTCACTCAACTTTGCTTGATGCACAATCTGGACAAAATGCGTTGTCTCTAAATTATAGTTTGACTGCTAATTCAGTTTTTTTTGTAAGAATTCAGAATCCCAATGTGCCGACTTGTTTCAGAGTTGCAGTACTTACCCTTAATTTTTTGAGTAAAAATCTGCTTTTAGATTTGATTTTGCTTTGTGATACCAATAATGATGGTGTTGAAAATGCGTATGATCTGTCTTTGTTAAACAATCAGATTCTTCCGCCCAACACTACCGGAATTACATACCATGCAAGTCAAAATGATGCTCAAAACAACAGCAATCCAATCGTAACTGCAAATATTACAGCGACAACAAAAATTTGGGTCAGATTACAAGATGCAAATTGCGTGTATGTTTTAGGGCCTTTAAATTTTGGTTTAAAACCAGGTGTGAATGCCAATTCCCCCGGTCTTTATTCTTATACCATGTGTGACATCAATGATAATAATTTGGAAGAATTTGATTTTGCTTTAAATCTTGGACCATTGATTTCCAGTCAGCCAGGAGTAGGTTTTGCTGCTTACAGTACTTATGCCGCAGCTTTTAGTGGAACGGGACCGCTTTTAGGAACAATAAAGGATGGGTTACAGACTGTATTTATCAGAGTGCAGATTGCAGGAGGTTGTTTTACGGTGATTCCTGTGACTATGAATGTTACTTTTACTCAAATTAAAGCAAATGATAAAAATGAATACATCTGTTTTAATGGAACTGAGGATGTCAATGTAGATTTGCTTGCGCTTTCTGCAAATATGTTGATACTGCCTACAACAGCTCTGTTTACAGAATTTTATCAAACTTATGGAGATGCAGAATTAGGAATAAATCCGATTTCTTCTAATCAGACAATTACGACCAATGGTGATTTCGTTTCTCAGACGTATTATGTACGTTTTAAAGAAACAGATGAGTGTTATACCATCAGACCTATCAATGTTTATTTGGTTCATCCGGTGATTTCCACTTCAGCTTTCAGTATTTGTGATTTTAATAATGATAACTCTGAAAATGTTTCGTTACCACCTTTCACAACAGCAATTATTGGGGACAGAATGCAAGTGTTTTATTTTATCTCAATCAGGCTGATGCGCAGTCAGGAAATAATGCGGTGACCAATGCAATAATTACTGGAAATAACCAGCTTTTCGCAAAAATAACTTCTTACAATTGTACACAGATTTATCCGGTAAATTTCTCTCTGGTTTCAACACCGGCAGTAAATTCTACAGTAAATGTAGCTTTAAATAATATCTGCGATAATAATAATGACGGAGTGGAAATGTATAATCTTACCCTTTCGCAACCACAGATTTATAACGGATCTTCGAATGTGACTTTTACTTATTATACTTCTTATAATGCTGCGACTCATACTTTTTCAGGACAAATTACGAATCCTACACAATTTATGGTACAAGGAACTGCGACAGTGTATGTGAAAGTTAAATTTAATAATAATGAATGTTTCTCAGCATCTCAGTTAAATATTCAGATGATATTTTTACCGGCAGTTGTATTGTCAAACGCTGTTTTAAATACTTGTGATGAAGATTTTAATTTAAGCGAAACTTTTCAGTTGAATGATGCGGTTCCACAATTATTTATACCTGCTCAAAATACGTATGCGCTTTCAAATATGAATATTTCATATTACCTTACAGCAGCAGAAGCCAATGCGGGAAACGCAGCAAATCAAATTGGAAATACGTACACAGCCAATATTTCCACTGTTCAGGTATGGGCGAGATTTCAGTCAAAGACCACCGGATGTTTTTCTGTAGCTCCGATTCAGTTGAATACTTATTTCCCTCCAAAAGCAATCAATTCAAGTATAACGATTTGTGATGAAAATTTAGATGGAACCTATGAAGTCAATCTGATGAATTATACAAATTTGTATATTGATATTCCAAACCAGATGAATACATTTAGTTTTTATCTGACGCAATCTGATGCTCAAAATGGTGTCAATGCAATTGTAAATCCAACAAATTTTACAGCTCAACCTTTCCCGGCTCAGATTTGGGTGAAAATTCAGAATATTCCGGCTTGTGATGATATTGCAAGTATTAATTTCATCATTGGAAATAAAATTGTTCTTCAGAATGCAGGACCGTTTAATTTAAACAATGTCTGTGATAATGGTAATGACGGAATTGAAAATGTAAACTTAACACAGTTTCAGCAACAGATTTATTCCGGAGCGAATGCTGTATTTACCTATTATGCCTCTTTAGCGGATTTAAATGCAGGAACAAATGCGATTGCAAACCCTTCAACTTATCAATTTAATCAGAACTCAGGATCGAATATAATATATGTAAAAGTGAGTGCTCCCGGATTCTGTCCTGAAATGACGAGCATGAAAATTTCTTTAAAGCTAGTACCGATATTTGAAATCCCGACTCAGTATTTCTGTCCGGACGGAACTTTTACATACACTTTAAAAGTTGAAGGTCACAATATTGTAAGTTATGTCTGGACAAATCCTTCAGGACAAGTAGTTTCCACTACAAATACAATTACAGGAATGAATGTTGTCGGAACTTATTCGGTAACTGTTACGTCTGATAATGGGTGTTCTTATACTGCTACATTTGAGGCAAAATATTATGATGTTCCTGTCATCCAGCAGATGGTTGCCAGTGGAAGTACATACACAATTACCGCAACCGGTTCGCAACCAATTGTCTATTCTATTGACGGAATTACCTGGCAGTCAAGTAATGTTTTCTACAATTTGCCTACGGGAATTATTACTTTCTATGTAAAATATGTTGAAGGAAAATGTATCGTAAAACAGGATGGAGTGATTTTAGATATTAAAAATGCCATCACGCCAAACGGAGACGGCGCTAATGATAAATGGATCATCAGAAACCTTCATGTTTTCGGAACTAAAATGACCAATGTAAAAGTATTTGACCGTTATCAATATTTGATTTTCGAACAAAACACCAACACTCAAATCATCTGGGACGGAACAATCTCAGGCAGACCAATTCCTACCTCAAGTTATTGGTATGTCATCACACTTCCGGATGGAAGATCTTTTACCGAATGGATTTTAGTGAAAAACAATAATTAAAATTCTTAAATAAGTGAACGACAAAACCTCATTGATTTTCAGTGAGGTTTTGTTGTATTTAAATATGAAACTTACTCTAACTCATCAAATAATCACCAGGATAAAAATTCCCCTCCTTTGGAGGGGTGGCGAAAATTCGAAGAATTTTTGACGGGGTGGTTTAAAAGCGGAATCAAACTTCAAGATTTTAATATTCTGTATTCTCAAACCACCCCGTCTTCAAAAATTCTTCATATCTTCTATAATATTTGCACGAGTTTTCTAATTTGAATATCTTTAAAACCACAAAAGTCCAACAACAATCAACCAAACAACAACCAACTATATAATGACTTTCAAAGAACAGATACAACAAGGAATTCCAACAGAATTGCCTCAGTCAAAACCATACGAAACCCACATCAATCATGCACCGAAACGTAAAGAAATCTTAACAGACGAAGAAAAAAAACTCGCTCTGAAAAATGCTTTACGTTACTTCGAACCAAAATTCCACGCAGAATTGTTGCCGGAATTCAGGGAAGAGCTGGAAAAATACGGCAGAATTTATATGTACCGTTTCCGTCCGGATTATGAGATGAAGGCAAGAGACATTGCAGAATATCCCGGAAAATCTGAGCAGGCAAAAGCCATTATGCTGATGATTCAGAATAATCTGGATTATGCTGTGGCGCAACATCCTCACGAACTGATTACTTATGGTGGAAATGGAGCAGTTTTTAGCAACTGGGCGCAGTATCTTCTGACGATGAAATATCTGTCGGAAATGACGGACGAACAAACGTTGACGATGTATTCCGGTCATCCGATGGGATTGTTTCCTTCTCATAAAGATGCCCCAAGAGTTGTGGTGACAAACGGAATGATGATTCCAAATTATTCCAAGCCGGACGATTGGGAAAAATTCAATGCGTTGGGTGTTTCACAGTACGGACAAATGACGGCTGGATCTTATATGTACATCGGTCCGCAGGGAATTGTTCATGGAACGACGATTACGGTTTTGAATGCTTTCAGAAAAATCAATAAAGAACCAAAAGGCGGATTATTCGTCACGTCAGGTTTGGGCGGAATGTCCGGAGCTCAGCCAAAAGCCGGAAATATCGCAGGTTGCATTACGGTCATTGCCGAAGTCAATCCTAAGATTACAAAAATCCGTCACGAACAGAAATGGGTCAATGAAATCCACGAAAATCTGGATGAATTAGTTGCAAGAGTAAGAAAAGCTCAGGGAAATAAAGAAACAGTTTCTTTGGCTTATCTTGGAAACATCGTTGAGGTTTGGGAAAAATTTGATGAAGAAAATTTAAGAATTGACATCGGTTCAGACCAGACTTCGCTTCACAATCCTTGGGCGGGCGGTTATTATCCGGTCGGGCAAACCTTTGAGGAGTCGAATATAATGATGGCAGAGAACCCTGAATTATTCAAAGAAAAAGTTCAGGAAACCTTGAGAAGACACGCTGCAGCCATCAACAAACATACAGCAAAAGGAACTTATTTCTTCGATTACGGAAATGCCTTTTTACTCGAAGCTTCCAGAGCTGGAGCCGATGTAATGTCTGAAAATCCTACGATTGGAAGAGAATTTAAATATCCATCATACGTTCAGGATATTATGGGACCGATGTGTTTTGATTATGGTTTCGGGCCGTTTCGTTGGGTTTGTACCAGCGGAAAACCGGAAGATTTACAGAAAACGGATGATATTGCGTGTGCCGTTTTAGAGGAAATGATTAAAACATCGCCGGAAGAAATTCAACAGCAGATGAAAGACAATATCACGTGGATTAAAGGCGCTCAGGAAAATAATCTTGTCGTTGGTTCGCAGGCGAGAATTCTGTACGCCGATGCAGAAGGACGAATGAAAATCGCCGAAGCCTTCAACAAAGCCATTGCAAACGGAGAAATTGGAGCGGTGGTTTTGGGAAGAGACCATCACGATGTTTCGGGGACAGATTCGCCGTACAGAGAGACTTCCAATATTTATGACGGCTCGAGATTTACAGCAGATATGGCGATTCACAACGTGATTGGCGACAGTTTCCGTGGGGCGACTTGGGTGAGCATCCACAACGGTGGCGGCGTTGGCTGGGGCGAAGTGATCAACGGTGGTTTTGGGCTGTTGCTCGATGGAAGCGACGATGCCGACAGAAGATTAAAATCGATGCTTTTCTGGGACGTCAACAATGGAATATCGAGACGAAGCTGGGCAAGAAATGAAGGTGCTGTTTTCGCGATTAAAAGAGCAATGCAAGCTGAACCGAATTTGAAAGTGACGCTGCCGAATTTTGTGGATGAGAATCTTTTTTAATTTGAAAATACTAAAACGTCCCGTCACTTCGAGTAGAGTTTTGCAAAAACTCGTATCGAGAAGTTGTTGAATCACAAGATGTCTTTAGTTCACTGGGTTCTCGATATATTTTTTCTTTCAGAAAAAACACTCGAACTGACGTCGATTTGGATCTTTATCAATGTTTTTAAATTAGGATTCTCGCTTCGTCACTTCGAGTAGAGTTTTGCAAAAACTCGTATCGAGAAGTTGTTGAATCACAAGATGTCTGTAGTCCACGGGTTCTCGATACATTTTTTCTTTCAGAAAAAACACTCGAACTGACGTCGATTTGGATCTTAATCAATAGTTTTTAATTATGATTCTCGCTTCGTCACTTCGAGTAGCTTTTGAAAAAAGCGTATCGAGAAGTTTCACGCAAAAGTTCTCGATACATCCCGATTGCATCGGAAAACTCGAACTGACGAAAGCAATTTTATAAATAACAAAAACCTGCCAAAAAGCAGGTTTTTTTTCGTGCACGTCATTGCTAAGAGGAACTATTTATTCCCCTTAAACGTCACGCCAAGAGAAACCACAGTTTTTGTAAACTGATTTCCGTTGGCAATATCTCCGTTTCCGAGAACGAACTGATAACCGGCTCGTGTGGTCAGATACACCGATATATTCTCCTTCGTCATGCTTCCTATTTTCACTGAAAAATCAACGCCCCCTGAATGTTATAAAAAAGATCACGGTTGAGCTTTCGGGGAACTTCGTATTGATTGACAATCCACATTCCGTCAACTTCATTGTACTGCGTTTGGGTGCTGGTTTCATCGGGATTGACGAGACTTAAAAAATACAAACCGGTTGAGAGATACGTACTGAAAAAAACTTTATCGTTATTGATCACATCATTTTGAACTAAAAAATTGAGCGTCGCATGATTAGACCGTGTTCTGTCGGCTAAGTAGCCAAAATTTTCAGCATGTTTTTCGCTGGTAAAGCTCAGTGCTGCACCCAATGAAATACGGTCATTAATGTATCCTCTCATATTAAGATGTATCGCAGGTTGATACTGTCGAATCGCAGGCTGCCATTCTACTCCTCCGTAAAATGCTATCTTATCTTTCTGTGCAAAACAGATGTTGCCGCTCAGTAAAAATACCAGAATATAAAGTGCTTTTTTCATAACAAAGAATTTTAAGGTTCAACAGAAAAGAATGGAAAAATACTTTCTGAGAAAGATTTCATCATCACTCTTTACTTATAAGACTTTAAAATTCTGGAAAGGTTGCCTTGGTTAGGTGAATTTTGTGGAAATTGGAAAACCTGCTGTGAGGCAGGTTTTATTATAGCATTTTGAATGTAGATGGCGCAGATTTTAAATCCGTGCCTTAGCTCTTGTAAATGCTCACGGATTGCAAATCCGCTAAATCGGGTTTTTATCTTTCTATGAATGATGAAGAAAATATACTTTTTACAGAAGAAATGGTTATTGATTTTATGAAAAAGAAGATTTTTTCTTACATTACAAAGTTGTATTGAATGAGAGTTTGTTTTAAAACTTTTTAGATATGGAAAAACCTGCCAGAGAGGCAGGTTTTTGCTTATATTTATTTTAAGCCATCATAAATTTCTAATGTCTTTTTAATAATATCTTTTTCTTTCTGAGTTAACGTTCTATCATCGTGATATTGTTTTCCTTCATATCTTATTTTTGTAACTTTTGAAGTTGCAATTTTTTTTAATATTTCATATTCACTTTCTTTGACTTGAATATCTAACCATTCCCAAATTCTTGAATCGTGGTCTCTTTCCCATTTTCCGCTGACATTAAATTTTTCATCATCAACCATTAATATTGCATTGTTAATAAAAAGCCAATCTTCGTTAGTATATTGGAATTTTAATCTTAACCAATATTGATTGTCCTTATTTCCAATATATGGATAAATAAAATTGGTATTTGCATATTTTGGTGTCCTTGGATCACTATAGAAAACATCTCCTTCGAAATCATCCTTATTTTTTTTGAAGTTTTGAGAGCTTTTAGTGCTTTATCTTTATCTTCTTTACTTACTGTAGCTACACTATCTTTTGAGCTTGCGTTAAATTTGAAATGTTAGTTTTAGCGTCATCTGTTGTACTTGCTGTTTTCTCATCATCACTTCCGTATGCGATAAAAATAAATAAAGCAAATATCGAAGCAGAAGCTAAAGTTTTTAGATTATTGTTCATAGTTAAAAAATTTATAGTTTAATTGTTTTTTAAAAAGTATAAATGGTAAAATAAGTCCTAAAAGATAAAATAATAAGTCAATAATATCAAAAGTTCCTGAAACAATTTGAAAGATTTGAAAAATTTCAGAAAATATTGCAATTATTGGAATAATACATATCCACAAAAAGCTTTGTTTGTTAATAATAAAATTCCAAACAGAAATCATTAATGTAACATATGAAAAAACCCATAGACCATCAGGTAATGAAAAAATGAACCATTTGGGAATGTTCGAAGTATACTTCAACATTTCTATTCTAAATTTAAAATTTAAAAAATCAATTCCTAGATAATTTAGCCAAGAAAAAACTTTTAAGGTTGAAACTCTAAATAAAAGGTAAATAAAAGTTCCAAATATCAACGCTATTAATGAAATCAAAAAAATATTTTTCTCATATTTAGTTTTCGTATTTTTTAAGAAAAGTTAAATTTTAACATAAAACAGTATTCAAACATAGTATTGTTATATCCATTAGAAAATTCAAATATAATTAAACAAAATCATCGAAAATTACCATTTCCCGTAAACCAACAAAAAAGCACAAAATATTTTTTTCAAATCATTCTTAATCAAAACCTCCCGCATCTGCAAAATCTCCCAACCATTCATAAAACAAACCTCCCAACACCTCCATTTCTTTAAAACAACCCTGTTTATAACTTCCGTAGTCCCCCAGAAGTCTCCTGCAAGTTGCGGGAAACCTCCGGAGGAATTCTTTGGTTTAATACAACAGTGTTTGTGAGTTCCGGAGCACTCCGTTGGTTTAAAATAGGATTGTTTGCTACAAAAGAAGTTTTTTTTATATTTGATTTCTAATTTATTAATCAAAAACGCAAACAGATGAACATTGCACTCACTAAGTTGAGCACTAAAGACCTTGCGACTTTAGCTCAAAGAATTATTACCAACATTCAGTCAGGAAAATATCCTGTGATTTCCAACCATCCACTTACCGCAACTTTGCAGAATTCCTACACCGAATACGATGTGGTCTACACCAAGCAAATCTACAGCGGAAAAGGAAAAGATGTTGCCACGGCAGACCATGAGAGGGACGTCGCCTATACCAATCTCAAATCTTTTCTGGACGGTTACCGAAAGTTGCAGTCGGCACCCAATTATCAATCGGCGGAGGATTTGTACGGTGTTTTCAAAACTTTTGGGCTTGATCTCGACCGTTTAAGCTATTCTTCACAAACCGCTCAGATGAAAAAGCTGATTGAAGCTTTGGAAAGTCAGGAAAATCAAAATAAAATTGGGCTTCTTTCTCTGAACACGGCTTTCGCAGATATGAAAACAAAACACGAAGCTTTTGAAACTATCTTTGGCGAACAGGCAGAAGCCAATGCCAATCTCAGACAAATGACCAGCGCAAGCGCCATTCGTAAGGATCTGGAGAAAAACCTCAAAACATATATCAATTTGCTGACTGCCATGAAAGACGTTCCCGATTGGAAACTTCTCTACAGCGATACCAATGAGCTGGTAAAAGCAGCGAAAAATTCGGAGGTAAAACGGAAGGAAGAAAAACCGGAATAAACAGAAAGACTCAGCGGAATGCTGAGTTTTTTGTTGGAGTAATATGAAGTCGAGTCGTCGTCAGTTCGAGTGTTTTTCCAAAGGAAAAATGTATCGAGAAGTTTTTGAATGCGGACAAATTTTGTGCTTCGGTTCGCTGGTTCTCGATACATTTTTCTCTGTTTCACTTCGAAAAACACTCGAACTGACGTTATAGTAAACAAACTTCTGAAACGGTACGTCAGTTCGAGTAGGTTTTTGAAAAAAAACGTATCGAGAACTTTTTGTTTGATAAAGAACTTTTTTTTTCAGGTTATTGGTTCTCGATACATTTTTCTCCGTTTCACTGCGAAAAACACTCGAACTGACGATTTTACAAAAGCTTTCGAAACACCTCGTCAGTTCGAGTAGGTTTTTGAAGAAAACCGTATCGAGAACTTTTTGAATGATGCACAAATTTTGTTTTATACTCACTGGTTCTCGATACAAATTCTTTCAGAATTTTACTCGAACTGACGGTATTGTCTTACCAGATATTATCAACTATGTTGATGAATGTTTGTATTAAAATGATATTTTTGAAATATGAAAATGTTTAAAGCCGATTTATATAAGGTGTTCGATGAGAATGGAAATCTTGTTGGTGAACAAATCTTAGGATCTACTTTTGGAAAAAAGAACATTTGAAAGTAGACGGTGAAATTTATTATCACAAGGGAATAGGCTTTTTCGGTCGGGAAACTTATTATAATAATGAAGCTGGAAGATTGATGCTGAAAATAGATTCTGTGCACCAAAGAATATTTTATTACGGTGAAAAATATACTGAAATCTATTATTTTAAATCCAAGAGTTGGTATAACAGTTCGATTTCACTGTATCAATTTGAAAACGACCAACTGTTGGTGAAATTCAGACGAAGATACAATTTTCTAAAACCAATCTATGAGGTTCAGGTCGAAGAAAATTTCCACAATAAATTGGTTATTTTGGCATTTATATTTTATTATATCAAAGGCTATGAAGATGCATAAAGAACAATATTTAAATATGAAAAAACTAGGAATCATCGGCTGCGGCTGGCTCGGAAATCACATCGCAGAACGGTTATCAAATCAATATCAAATTTTCGCAACAACTACGACAGAATCGAAGGTCGACGAATTGCAATCTAAGGGGTATCAAACAACCCTGATTAATTTCCCTAATGAACTAGATGGAGAGATGAAACAATGGGAAGCTGCAAAAGAATTAGACGCCATCATTATCAGCGTTCCTTTTTCAGGAATAAGAGGTGTTCAAATTCCTATGAATGACAAACGGGAAAACCTGTTGAACTTCCTTGGTGATTTCAAAGGTCAGCTTTTCCTGATGAGTTCCACCGGAGTTTATTCTGAAACTGATCAAGACTTCACAGAAGATGATCAACCTGCAGAAAAAGTAGAAAGTGAAAGTTTCATTTTAGAAAAATCCCCTCAGACCAATATTTTAAGATTAGCCGGGTTGATGGGTGGTCAGAGACTTTTGAAGAATTACAATATATCCAATTTAGATCAGTTGGTCAATCATATTCACTATGCAGATATTTGTTCGGTCATCGAAAAAATGCTGAACAATCAATCGCAATCTAAAGTATACAATGTTGTTGCGCCCATCCACCCGAATAAGGAAGAAGTCATCAATGCTCAGAAAGATTTACCTTATGATGGCGAAAGAACAACGATTGGAAGAACCATTTCTCCTGAGAAACTAATGAAAGAACTGAATTTTGCATTTCAATATCCTGATCCGAGGTATTTTCATTTGTAGATTTTTTATGCAGGAAATTTTAACGCAAAGATTTAATTTAAAAACCGAAAAAACTTAAGGAGCAAAGGATTGAGGCAAGCCTCATTAAGCGTGAAAATTTGCCAGCTTCATCAAGTCAACTTGTTGACTCAACTTTGCTCTCTTCAAATATAATTCGATGGGATGAAAATCTTTGCGTTAATATTTTTGTCTGATAAAAACAGAAGAATTTTATTATATTGTCTCATAAAATGACACCAAAATTGATAAAATTATGATAGCTGAAATAGAAAAATATATAGAGATTCAAAATAATATTGATGAGATTCTGAAAAATTCTCCTTTCAAAATGTCATACATCATTGAGAAATCAGGAATTAAAAAGCCTACTTTTTTCAAAAAACTAAAAGAAAAAAGATTCACACCGGAAGAACTTTTAGTCATTTCTAAAACGATTGAACCTAAAGAATGGAGAAATGAAACCAAAGAAGAAATTCTGGAATCGCTGAAACGTTCAGAAGAAGATTTTAAAAATGGAAGAGTTCATGATTACAAAGAAGTAATAGAAGCAACAAGGTTACGTTTAGAAAAACATAGAAATGAAAATTACAAATCATTAGAAAAGTAATCACAAATACATTAACTCAGCAATTTTGCTGAGTTTTTTTATCCCTCAAAAAGCATATTAAATTTCATTCAAAAACCTTTTAAATAGAGCAAATCTATGAATTTGCTATTCCGAAAGTCGATCTTTAGCTCTAACTTTATTCTTTCAAATTCAAATTATTAAAAAAAAGAAAAATTTATGAGTTCAGAAAATACAACATCATTCAAGGAATTTTTTAAAAGCGAAAACGAAATCCCCGAAGAATATAAAGTTCAGGAAATTCACCAGAGAGTTTATCTTTTAAATGGCGAATTGGTAGAGTGGAAGGGCGATGTTACAGAGATTTATTCCCCGGTCTGCATCCGGACGGAAAACGGTTTAGAAAGAAAATTGCTGGGCAGCATTCCCAATATCGGACCGGATGAAGCAATGGAAGTGCTTGATGCCTCGGTAAAAGCCTATAACAACGGCCTCGGCGAATGGCCAACCATGTCTGTAGAAGGCCGCATCAAATGTATGCAGAAGTTTGTCTATTTAATGATCAAAGAACGTGATCTCATCATCAAATTGCTGATGTGGGAAATAGGGAAAACACTCCCAGATTCCACCAAAGAATTCGACCGTACCGTAGATTATATCAACCAAACCATTGATGCCCTAAAAGATCTTGATCGTGAGTCATCACGTTTTCAACAAGCGGAAGGTACTATTGCACAAATCAGAAGAGCGCCACTTGGAGTGGTTTTAAGCATGGGGCCGTTTAATTATCCTTTAAACGAAATATTCACAACGTTGATCCCTGCATTGATCATGGGGAATACGATTATATTTAAACTTCCTAAGCATGGTGTTTTGGCGCATTACCCTTTGTTGAATGCTTTTAAAGAAGCTTTCCCAAAAGGAACGGTGAATACTTTATACGGCAAAGGTTCAGAAATTATCACTCCAATTATGGAAAGTGGTAAAGTGAATGTTTTGGCATTCATTGGTTCGAGTAAAGTAGCCAACGGACTGAAAAAACTGCACCCAAAAGTCAACAGACTTCGTGCAATTTTAAGTTTAGATGCAAAAAACGCAGCCATCGTTACCAAAAATGCTAATCTCGATATTGCCGTGAGCGAGATTATTCTCGGAGCACTTTCTTTCAACGGACAGCGTTGTACCGCTCTGAAACTGATCTTCGTACAGAAAGAAGTTGCCGAAGAATTTACAGCTAAACTAACTAAAGCCGTTTCTGAATTAAAACCAGGATTACCTTGGGAAAAAGACGTGAAGATCACACCGCTTCCCGAAGCTAATAAACCGTCATATCTCAAAGAATGCATTGAAGATGCTTTAGCTAGAGGTGGAAAAGTTCTCAATGATAATGGTGGTTACAACGAAGAATCATTTGTTTTTCCTGCTGTGGTTTATCCGGTGAACAGTGATATGAAATTGTATCATGAAGAACAGTTCGGTCCTGTAATTCCAGTTGTTCCGTTTGAAGATATTGAAGAGCCGATTGAGTATCAGGTCAATGCAGACCATGGGATGCAGGTGAGTATTTTCAGTGAAGATGCTCAAGAAGTTTCACAGTTGATCGATCCGTTTGTGAATTTGGTGAGCAGAGTGAATATCAACTGCCAGGCACAGCGTGGTCCCGATGTTTTCCCTTTTACCGGAAGAAAAGATTCTGCCGAAGGTACGCTTTCAGTGTTTGATGCGCTTCGTTCGTTCTCCATCAGATCTTTGGTTGCTGCAAAATCTACGGAATCCAACAAAAATCTTCTGAACACCATTGTCAGAGATCACGATTCTAATTTTTTGAGTACAGATTATTTGTTTTAAACAACAATTGAGATATATTATAAAACCTGCTGTGAGGCAGGTTTTTGCTATTTTATTTTTGATGTTTTTGGATTTTACTTCCATGTCTTATTGTCAAAACTATTTGTTTAGCCATTCATCAATATCTTTTTGAAATCAGTACTGTAATGAACTTTTCCTTCGGCAATCTCATTTCTGGCTTCAGCAATAGCATTTTTTTCCTCTTCGTCAGTTATGTAAACTGATTTTTCAGTCTGAAATTTCAGCAATTGCAAAAGATCTTCAAGTCTTACCTTGTCGGTGATTGAATTGATTTGTTTGATAATATCAATCTTTAAATCTGCAGTATTCATGATAGCACTTTTAATTGTTCTATAAAATTATGAAAATTATTTATTCGTCAAGATACTCTCAATAGACTCCACAATTTCTTTTTCTACATTTTCTTCGTTTAGGGTTTCAAGTGTGTAGGTTTGTTCTTTCATGGCGGCGGTTCCGGTTCCGTTTTGGAAAATGGTGTCCTGGTGAACACCTATTTTTTTATAGAATTTATCGGCAGTGAACATAATGTGCGGAAACTTATTATTGGTATAAAAATTAGAATCCACATTTCTTGCAATCTGAAGCTTTATATTGGTTTGCCCATTTATTCCTGTTGCATTTTTACTTTCTTCATTCAGAGAGATTTTGCAACCATAGCCGTGTTGTCTCAGCATTCTTCTGAACTCCTGCATTTTTGGATCGATGAGGTTTTTGCACAACGTTTTAAAACCTTCAATAAATAAATCTTCTTCGCTTTTCTGCTTTTCCTGACTTTCTTTCAGTTTCTGTTCTTCCGTTTTTAAGTTTGAAAACAGAGAATTCAGTTTATTTAAATTTTCTTCTTTCATTTGATTTTGTATTTTCGAATTGGTTTTTAATGTACCAATTTTTATTTCTTTAAATATTTTTCAAATATAAATAAATCAGGACAAAATTATTTGGTAAAATCTCAAAACATCAATAATAAACCTATAGATTCTCCGAAAAACCATAAAAGAAATGGACAGCAAAATACCTGCAGCCCATTTTTATTTATGATGGATTTTCGTTCAGTTTAAGATTGATTTAACTTTAAATCATTAAGATTTTTTCTAAACTTTCAGAATTTCTAAAATTATCTTCTCTCTCTTCCAATCTCCGCTACCACAAGCGTTCCTGCAAGATTATCATGCAGACATTGATTTTTATCGTTGAAGAAAAACATCAGATAACCGATGAAAAATGTAAGAAAATTAAGGATGTTTGCAAAGAAACGACCTGTAGATTGTCCAAAATTAATTTTAGCACCATCGGTACTTACTAATTTGATATTGACCGCTTTTTGTCCAAGGGTCTGCTGATCTGAGCTGCAATGCATCAGTGCAAAATACAGCCACCCGGGAAGTATCGGGATAAAGGCAGACGGTAAGACAATGATTAAGACATCAAGAATCCTTGCACCCAATCGCTCACCAAAATTGGCGAAACGGTAGTGTACGATGTGGTTTTGCTCGTAGACTCTGATGGTATTATCTGATAAATATTCTACATAACCGATTTTCTGTTTTATCGAAGTTTTTTGAGGGATGTGTGTTGGTAAATTGTTACTAACCATCGGTGGCGAAACTAGATTAAATAAGCTTTTAAGTTCTTCGATTTGCTCTGCTTCTGTCCAGTTCGTAATGCCTCCATGCCAGACGAGATCGTCTTTTTGATATTTAATTCCTTCAGTTGTTGAATTGTAAACGGACCTTTTCTGTCTGATCCATCAATGAGAAAGTATTTTTGTTCCATAATTTGTATTTATTTTATCTCTTAAATAGGATATAAATTGTTTATTTAAGAATTGCCAAATATAAAGAACCTCGTTCATTCATGAAAATGTTATTTTGTAATTTTTTTTGGCTTAAACCTAAAAAGAAATGAACCGCAAAAATCTTGCAGTCCATTTTTATTTGTGATGAATTATGTGATGTTAATTTTCTCTCAAAAATGAAGTAATAGTATCGTTCAGTTGGTCGGCATGTGTGACGTTTAAACCATGCGGAGCACCTTCGATGATTACAAACTTATTGTCTGCAATACCTTCAGCTGCTTGCTTTCCGGCAGTTTCTATAGGAACGATCTGGTCATTGTCCCCATGTACAATCAGTGTTTTTACGTTAATGCTTACTAATTCAGGGCGGAAGTCTGTATTTGCCCAGCTTTCAGCACATTTTATTGTGGCGATTGGAGAGGCGTGTGAGGTGATACTCCAATCGTAATTAAGCTGTGCTTGACTTACGGTTTGTGAGAGCAATCCGTAGTTGTAAAAGTTTTTGTGAAAGGTTTCAAGGAAAGTAACTCTGTCTTTTTTCAGGCTATCCATAATTCCATCTAAATCTTCCTGTGGAACACCGTTCGGATTGTCATCTTTCTGTTTTACCAAAGGAATAATTGAAGAAATTAATGCGATTTTATCTACATTCTCTGAGCCGTAGTTTGTTATGTAACGAACTACTTCTCCACCGCCCATTGAGAATCCGAAAAGGATGACATTTTTTAATTCTAATTGAGAGATTAATTCATGAAGATCAGCGGCTAATCCGTTATAATCATAACCCGCCAAAGTAGGTGCTGACTTCCCGAAACCTCTTCTGTCGTAAGTAATCACACGATAACCTAGACTCAGAAGTACAGGAACCTGAAGTTCCCAAGATTTTCCGCTCAAAGGCCACCCGTGAATTAAAATAATCGGCTGTCCGGAACCGAAATCTTCGTAATAAAGTTCGAAATTTTTGTTGTCTTGTTTTGTAATGTAAGGCATGTTGATGTTTTTTGGTGTGTTTACGTAAACACAAATTTTGCGCCACGACTTGTGTGAAATAAAGATGTGGTATGTGTTTGTGATGATTTAATTATTTTTAGAAGATTTAAAATTTGATATGCTTTTGGGTTGATTGTGTGTACGCAAAACCTTGTCAAGGTTAACTTACTGTGTTTAATTTTGGAAGCTTTAATCGCAAAGTGAGACAAAGTTTTTTTTATATTCTTGCTGTTTTTAAGATAAACAAAGTCGTAAACTTCGGAAAGAAACACAAGTTATTATTAAGGTGATTTAACCTTGACAAGGTTGCCAAATGAAAGATGATTGAAAACTTATTAAATAAAAAATAAAAAATAAAAAATGTGTAACATTTATTTCAAACAACTACTAACTCCATAGAGTTGAAAGCCATGACCTCATTAGAACAGGAATTTTTACATAAAATAGAAAAGCATAAAGGAATCATTTTTAAGATTTCTAAAATGTACATGGATAATAAAGACGACCGCGACGATCTTTTTCAGGAAATAACCTATCAGGTCTGGAAGGCGTACGCAGGTTTCAGAGGCGAAAGTGAATTTTCAACGTGGCTGTACAGAATCGCTTTGAATACGGCGATTGTCTTCTTGAAATCAGAAAAGAAAAGAAGCTTTATCAATAACGAAGATTTTACTGATTACAAAATTGTGCAGGATGAATATGACCTCGAAAAAGAAGAGAAACTCTCTGCAATGTATAAAGCGATTAATCAACTAAACCCTATCGATAAAGCATTTATTTTTTATTATCTGGAAGATTTCTCAGGGAAAGAAATTGCCGACCAAATGGGAATCTCTGAGGGAAATGTACGTGTGAAAATGAACCGAGCAAAAAACAAACTGAAATATATCTTAAACTCAAAATAATTATCAACTTTTTAAATCAATTACAATGAATATAGATGACCTTAAAAACACGTGGAATGACGATGTGTCTGAGGAAACACCCGAAATCAGTATCGAGCATAGCAATAAAATAAATCTTCCGTTAGAAAAAATCCGTAAAAATATGCGAATGGAGTTTTGGTCAACGGTCGGAATTTTAATCTTTGGATTTTTCATAGTTTGGATTCCTGTTCCGGAAGCTCCATTCAAGTTTAAATTTTATCTAACGGTATTGCTGTTTTCAATGGTAATCGTGGTGTCTTTTTTTTCAGTAAATTTTTTAAATTGTATAAAGATATCAGTAGCCCGATGATGAAAACTTATGAGAGTCTGAAGGATTTAAAGTATCAGTTTGATCTGAATAAACAGTATTACCTTTCATTTATGCTTTCGTTTGTGCCGTTTTTGGTGTGTGAACTGATTATTGTAATTGAATTTATTCCTCATCCCACACCGTTGAGTAATGTTCAGATTGCCACCACCATTCTTTCAATGCTTGCAGTTGGACTTTTTGGTCTATTCTTACTTGTAAAGTATTGGTATAGAGTTTTTTATGGAAAATATGTGAGTCAGATTGAAAGTCTTTTGACTGAGCTTAAAAAATAACGTTTAGATTTTCGAGCAGAGTTTCGGCGGGCCCTTGGGCCCGCCGAAACCCGTTAATTATAAAAATTTACACCTTTCTCAAATTCAAAATACTTTTTGCGGAATCTGATGCGATCACCAATCCTGCTCCCATCATAATGAGATCTTTTATAACCAATCTTCCCGCTCCAGAAAGTAGAGGAAATCCGTATTCGGAACTTCCTAAATCGGGAACCCAGACTTCGGGTGTTGTAATGAGAAATGAAAGAGTTACAAAAGACATTCCTGCCGTTAAAATTCCACTTATTAAACCAATTTTCGGATAAAAAATTCCCAATAAAACTGAAATTCCGATTAGAACAATTGCCGTTCCTAATCCGTGAGAAAAAGTATATGTTCCGTTCGCTTCATGCCATTTTACATTTTCAGGAACGACTTCACCTTCTTTATTTTTGTGAAGCTTGTAATTATCTTCATCCGAAACATTTTTATTCAGCATAAAATTCATAAAGGGTGAGTTTGCTACAAAAGGAATAATTCCTTCTGCTTCGTAATGAAAGGCTTTCAAGCCGCCAATCCAAGCCATTACGATAAAAATGCTTATTCTTAAAAAATGAATAAAATTTTTCTGTGAGTTTGCTAAGAGTTCTAACATAATTTATTTTTTGACAAAGTTATGCTGAACCCAAAGCCTATGAAATGGACGATTGTGGACGTTATTTGTACAAATCTGCCACAATGGAAATTCCTGTTTCTTTTCTGAATTGTGAAGGCGAAATTCCGACGTATTTTTTAAAATATTTGCTGAAATGAAATTCATCATTAAAATTGAGTTCTACAGCTATCTCTTTGATTGATTTTCTTGTGAGATGAATCTGTTTTTTCGCTTCCAGAATTACCATTTCCTGAATAATCTGAGAGGGTGTTTTATTAAATTTAGATTTAATTTTTTTGCTTAATGTGTTGGAAGTTACGTGAAGTAAATCTGCATAAAAAGACAGATTCTTTTCCGAAAGGAAATGTTCTTCCACCAAATTTTGAAATGATTTGAGTTCGTTAAACTCATCTTTAATTAATTCTTTATCAGGAAGTAATTTATTCTTTTCACGACTTGAAATTGCCAAAATCAGCTGAAGATATGACTGTAAAACAGAACCTGAAAAATCTTCATTGTGATTTACTTCCTGAATTTTTGAAAAGTATTCTGAAATTTCCAAATAAACTTGTTCTGTTAAAGAAAAATGTGGAAAAAGATAGATGTTGTTGAAAAGTAAACCGTTGCAAGCAACTTCTTTTTTATGAAATTCTATACAATAAAAGTCACTGTGAAAATTTAGAACTTCAACATCGATTTGAGCTTCACTTACAATCTGAATATTCTGAAAAGGTGAAGAAAAAAATACAGTTTTTCCGGTAAAATCATATTCTACAAAATCAACGACGATTTTTCCGTTTCCGTCAAACAGAAAAATATGATACATTGAATCGGCGAATATATTTCTGAAATACTCTGAACTCTCTTTCTGGACAGAAAAAAATGTATTTTTCATATGATAAAACTACATATTTTTTTTATGCTTTTCTTAAATTGATGCTTTATTAATTAGATTTACTGTGTATAAAAAGCCGGAAATTCTCTCAGAACAGAATAAAAATCCCGCCATTCAAAATATCTCGGACTTGCACTGCTTACATTCTTAAATCCTTTATTGCTGAATAATTTTTTCGTTCGTGTCACATGAAAGTATTGCGAAACAACAATAAGACTTTTAAAATGATATTTCTTTTGAATTTTTAAAGTATTTTCAACGGTTAATCTTGTATTATCTCCTTTGTTATCAACGATAATGACAGAATCTGGAATGTTTTTACTAATGAGATATTCTTTCATTTTTGAACCTTCATAAAATCCTTCTTTTCCCAAACCGCCACTTACAATTATTCTTTTAATACGATGATTTTGATAAAGTTCAACTCCGGTTTCAAGACGTTTTTCCAATCTTTCAGATAATGTTCCGTCTTTATTTACTTTATTTCCAAGAATTACTGCAACATCTGCCTGAGCTCCGTTATCAGATAAACCATCATAAATAATGTACACAGAGTGAATGATGAACCATGTGAAAATGGCAATACAAATGGTTTTTAAAACTTTAATAATCAGCTTCATTCGCTTTAATTCTGAGTTTTATTGTCTTTTAATTTCTGAATATCACTCTTTACCCAATCTAGCTGCACATCTTTTTTATCAATAATATCCTGCATACTTTCATCAATTTCAACATCAGGAACGACCCCCTTTTGAGTATTTCCAAATGTAATGTTGGGTTGAACTAAAAGTACCCCGATCGGTAAATCTATTTGTGAGTTGGGAAGTTTTTGGTAAGAATAAAATCCTGCAACGGTTCCATCATTTGCACCACCGGTTTCTTCGCCGACTAAAGTTACACGTTTGTCAAATTTTAATTTAGATGAAATAATGGACGATGCCGAAAAACTTCCGCCATTAATCAAAACATACACTTTCCCTTTGAAAGCGTTTTCTTTTGGCTTTGTGGCTTTGTTTTCTTTCATTTTATAGTACGCAATTCCATCTTTTCCTTTGTAAACATTCAAAGCCTGATACAAGAAATATCCGGGATAAGCCAAACTTTTATAAGTGTATTCCAATGGATTTGATTTTCTGAAATAATTGGTTTTCAATGGAGTCAATCTCGAAACAAGCTTGGAAGGTTTTATCAAAACAAAAGGTTCCGGAGCGAGGTAAGAGTATAATTGATTGATTTCGTAGAGTGACCCGCCGTAATTTTCACGGATATCAATGATGAGATAAGAAGATTCTGCATTTTTGATTTTCTCGAAAGATTCTTTATAAAACTTATTTGAAAACGTTCTTGAAAAACTTTTTATTTTCATGTACGCAATCGTGCTGTCTTTATCTAAAAATTTAAAATTTCTGTTATAAGAGCTCGTTGCAGCCACATAATCATTCAGCTTTTTCTCGGGAGTTCGTTTTTTCTCGGCTTTATCTTTTTCAATTTCTGTTTTATTTTTTGATTCTCTTTTTAATGTTAAAATTTGTCTTTCGTCATTGTAAAGTGTTTCAATTTTAGCGCTGTCCATAATACCTTTTTCGGCAACGAAAAAATTAAAGAAAACATCTTTCAGATAATACGGATAGAAAGTGGTGTTGTAACCGTCACTGCTTATTAATTGACGGTATTTTTTAAGATAATCAGAAACAGGAACACCATTAATGCTTAAAAGTTCGGTTCCGGGTTTAATATTTTGAATGGAATCTTTGTTTTCAATAAAATATAAATGATCGTCTTCTACATGATATTCAAATCTTCCGAAAAGTCCTTTTTTGTTTTTTAAAGCTTTAATTTCCTTTTTTGAAAACCTTTTTGCAGGAATTTTCAATGATAAATGTCCCTCACGGATTTTTGCAATGACAGGCTGTAATTTAAAATAAAACTGAGTGGAAGTGAGAGGTTTATTGATAGTGGTTTTTAAACTGTCAAATTTAAAATCAAGTTCTTGTTTTGAAATATACCAATTCAGATTTGGGTGCATTTCCTGAAGTTTTCGGTAAGCAAAATCTACATCTTCACGAAGTTTTTCTGGTGAGATCATGCTTAATCTTTGTTCGTTATACTTTTTCACGGGAGAACATGAAAAAAGAAAGAGAACAAATGAGATTGTTAAAAAATATTTCAAGGCGTAGTTTTTTTTGATAAACGAATTTAAAAACTTTTAAATATAATTTGATTAAAAAAAGTAAAATTCATTATCGTGCGTCATTGATGAAAGAGTAGTAAACTTAGAGAAAGTTTTTTACATTTGAATTTCAAATTTTCACAATGATTTATTTCATCATATTGGCTGCGATTATCGCAATTGTAACGTATTTAGTAATGTCTCAAGAAGTTTTCGGCGCAGAACCGAAAGGAGAACGACTTGAAAGAATGCTGAAATCTAAGAATTATAGAAACAAGCAGTTCCAGAACCAAAGCTTTACACCGTCATTTGCAGAAGGGTATAGCATGCCGAAAGTGATGTACAATTTTTTCTTTTCTAAAAAAGATCCGTTGTTGAAACCTCTGCAGAAGATACCTGCAGTTCATACCGATTTAAAAAATCTTCCCTCCAATGAAGATGTTTTTATATGGATGGGGCATTCATCGTATTACATACAGATTGATGGGGTTTCATTTTTAATTGATCCTGTTTTAAGTACGTATGGTTCGCCCTTTAAATTTTTCAACAAAGCTTTCGAAGGTGCAGATTTATTTAAACCTCAAGATATTCCGAATATTGATTATTTGGTGATTACCCATGATCATTACGATCATTTGGATTATCCAACAGTAAAGGAAATCCGTGACAAAGTAGGAAAAGTGATCATGCCTTTAGGTGTAGGTGCTCATTTTGAAAAATGGGGGTATTCTCAGGATCAATTGATTGAAGAGGATTGGGAAACAACTGTAGAATTAAAAAATAGTTTTAAAATTACCTTCACTCCGGCTAGACATTTCTCTGGAAGAAAACTCCGTAGAAATAATACGTTGTGGACTTCTTACGTTCTTGAAACACCGACAAAAAAACTGTTTTTAGGCGGAGATAGCGGTTATGATACTCATTTTGAAACGATTGGAGAAAAATATGGCCCGTTTGACTATGCCATTATGGAAAATGGACAGTATAACCCAGCTTGGAAGTACATTCATGCTTTGCCTGAAGATGTTATTCAGGCAAGTATCGATATTCAGGCAAAGAATATTATTCCGGTACATTCGGGAAAATTTGCTTTGGCTTTGCATCCTTGGAATGAACCACTACAAAAAGTAGCGACACTAGGTAAAGAGAATAATTTACACATTCTCACTCCGAAAATCGGTGAAAAATTAGATTTAAATAAAACAGATCAACATTTTCAGAATTGGTGGGAATAATTTAGTCATGCCAGATTCCTTTGTATCTTTTCGGATGATTTTCAAGTTGTTGTCTTACAAAATCGCATTCAGGATCGATCATAAGGTCTTTTTCTTCAGCATAGCTTACCAATTTATCTAAAAGAAGTTTGGCATAACCACGTCCTTCCAAATCTTCATCAATTTTGGTATAGTAAACATTCATCAATCTTCCGTCAACAGAAATCGACATATAACCAACCTTTTTGTCGTCAATTAATAACTGTAACTCGTCCTGATAAGGGGTTATTTCAAACTTTATATTTTCCATAATTTCGGATGTTTATTGGTGAAACTCTTCCTTAAAATTACAAATTAATATTTTACAAAGCGAAGATTTTAAGAATTTTAAAATAATTTATAATCATTTAAATTAAATTATTCATTCAACATCGTTTTATCTACATTCAGAATTTTGCTGGCTAAAATTTTGTCAACTCGGTTTCCGTCTTTGTCAACGATTTCTAAAAGAAGGTTTCCGATTTTTACAGTGTCGCCGGTTTTTGGCATTTCATCATAATCATGAAAAAACAGTCCTGAAACGCTCACAAACTTCTTTTCAGCCTCCTGATCGATTTCAACATCAAAATATTTTTTAAAATCATAAATCGAGCATTTTCCGTCAATCAACCATGAAGTTTCATTTCGTTTGATAATTTCCGGTTCCACGTCAGTTCCGTCAGGAATATTTCCAATCAAATCATCCAGAATATCATTCAAAGTAATGATTCCTTTCGTTGTTCCGTATTCATCAATAACAACCGCAATATGCGATCTATTGTTTTGGAAACTTTCTAAAAGCGGATAAATAAATGAATTTTCACTCACAAAAACTGCTTTTTTAAGATGGTCTTTCAATGAAAAATTCTGATGCGAAAAATCAAAAAGATCTTTCATTTTTACAATTCCGATGATATTGTCTAGATTGTTTCTGTCGGTAACAGGATAGGTTGAATATGAGCAACTTTTAATCTTAGTTTTAATGGTTTCATAACTGTCATCAATATTCAACGAAATAATCTTAGAACGGTGAGTTGCCAAAGAATTTACTTTTCTGTCACCTAAAGCAAAGGCATTTTTCAGAATGTCGTGTTCTTTTTCTTCAATAATTCCGCCTTCACTTCCTTCTTTGATGATTGATTTTATTTCTTCTTCGGTGACGCTTTCTTTTTTGTCGTTTTTAATTCCGAAAAGTTTTAAAATTCCCACATTGGTAACGGTAAGAAGCCACACAAAAGGTGAGGCTAGTGCTGAAACCCAATACATCGGCTTTGCAATGAAAATGGAAATTCTCTCAGGAAATTTCATACCTAATCTTTTAGGAATCAATTCGCCAAAAACAATCGATAAAAACGTAATTAGCGCAACAATTAAAACAGAAGCAATTGCTTTTGAATATTCTGAGAAAGTTTCAAACTGAGAAATGTATTTTGCGAAATTTGCGGTGAGTTTGTCTCCGGAATAAATTCCAAGCAGAATTCCGATTAAGGTAATTCCTATTTGAACAGTGGAAAGAAACTTGTTAGGATTTTCAGAAAGTTTAATGGCTGTTTTTACGTTGGAATTTCCTTTCTTTTCGATACTTTTTAGTTTGAATTTTCGGGAAGAGATCAATGCCATTTCTGACATTGAAAACACTCCGTTAAGAAGTATTAATACAATAATGATGAAGATTTCCATAGTATTTTGGTGGTGATTATAAAAGTAAGAAAAATTAAAATAAAATAAAGGCTCTTTTTTGATTGAATTTAATAATATCCTATTTCATAATTATTCATCTAAACAAACAAGCTTTAACAAATAAAAAGTTGGACTTTTGTTGCTTGAAAATTTCATGCGGATGTTAAAAGAGAGAAATAAACTCATTGCGACGATATTGGCTTTTGCGGTCATTCCGATGTCGGGTCTGGCGACGGATATTTATTTGCCGTCAATGCCGAGTATGGCAACGGAACTACATCAACCAGAAAGTAATATCCAGCTTACTTTATCGATATTTTTAATCAGTTATGGTCTTACTCAGTTTTTTGCCGGAAGTATTGTAGATTCATTCGGAAGATACAAGGTTTCCATGGCTTCACTGGCTTTGTTTGTCGTTTCATTTTTAATTACAGCAACGACGCAGAATATTTTTATTATCTACGCCATGCGAGTGCTCCAGGGAATTTTATCAGGATTTGCAGTGGTTTCCAAGCGGGCATTTTTTGTAGATGTTTATGAAGGAGAGCAGCGAAAACATTATTTGAGCATCATGACGATTGTATGGTCTGTAGGTCCTATTATTGCGCCTTTTATTGGTGGATATTTACAGCATAATTTCGGATGGCAGTCTAATTTTTATGTGCTGGCAGGGTATAGTCTACTTTTATTAATTCTCGAATTTATTTTTTCCGGAGAAACATTGAAAGTGAAAAATCCTTTCAATATCGATTTTCTCATTAAAGAATACAATTCAATGTTCAAAGCCAAAGATTTCTTCTACGGAATGCTGATGTGTGGATTGAGTTATTCAATGATTATGTTCTTTAATCTCTGCGGCTCATTTATTATTGAGCATAAAATGGGTTATTCTGAAGTAGTTGCAGGTTATGTTTCTTTAATTCTCGGTTTTGCGTGGATGACGGGAGGCTTTTTAGGAAAAGCATTAATCAAAAAAGCATTTTTGCCCAAAATTAGATTCGCCAATTTCATTCAGATTATTTTAATCATTCTGATGTTTGTAGCATCTTATTTTACAAGCAATATCTACAGTTTGGTGGCTTTTGCCTTTGCTGTTCATGTGACAGCAGGATTTATCTTTAATAATTATTTCTCGTACTGCATCGGTAGGTTTCCAAATTCTGCTGGAATCGCAGGTGGTTTGACAGGTGGAGTAGCCTTCATCATCACTTCTGCATTAAGTTACGGAATTGTAGCGTTGATTAAGCCTGAAGTTCAATTGCAGGTTGCAGAAGGTTATTTCGTGTTGGGAGTATTAGGATTGTTTGTTTTAAGTTTAATTAAAATAAGAAAAGCACATATTTAAATATAAATGTGAATCTACATTATTAAGAAATCTTAAAGTAAAATATTACTTTTTAAATCTTTTTCGTAATGCTAACTGGGATAATCCTTTATGAATTGTGCCATTTGTGAAAAATATTCGTAATCATTTTATGTTTAAAAACAAAAAAGCTCCTTTAAAAAAGGAGCTTTCAATTTATATTAAATTCGAAAATTAAATTCCGTCAATAATTTCATTTAAAACAGTACTTGGTCTCATTGCCTCATACGTTTTGAAAGTATCAGTTTTGTAGTATCCATTAATATTTTGAGGCTTACCTTGAGCGCCAATTAATTCAGAATTGATTACTTCTTCGCTTTCCTGCAATGCTTCTGCAACCGGAGCAAATTGTTGAGCCAATTCAGCATCTGCAGTTTGTTTTGCTAAAGCTTCTGCCCAGTACATAGCCAAATAGAAATGAGAACCTCTGTTATCGATTTGTCCAACCTTTCTTGCAGGAGACTTGTCAGTCGCTAAGAATTTAGCATTTGCTTCATCTAATGCATCCGCTAAAACCTGAGCTTTCGTATTCCCTTGAGTTTGTGCTAAATGCTCTAAAGATGCCTGTAACGCTAAGAATTCACCTAGAGAATCCCATCTTAAATATCCTTCTTCCAAGAATTGCTCAACGTGTTTTGGAGCAGAACCTCCAGCTCCAGTTTCGAATAAACCTCCACCGTTCATCAATGGAACAATAGAAAGCATTTTAGCAGAAGTTCCAAGCTCAAGAATTGGGAAAAGATCTGTAAGATAATCTCTCAATACGTTTCCTGAAACAGAAATAGTATCTTTTCCTTCTCTTGCTCTTTTCAGAGTTTCTGTCATTGCATCTTTTACATCAAGAATTTTGATATCCAATCCGTTGGTATCGTGATCAGCTAAGTATTTTTCAACTTTTTTGATCATTTCTCTGTCGTGAGCTCTTCCTTTATCTAACCAGAAAATAGCTGGTGTATCAGAAAGTCTTGCTCTGTTTACAGCCAATTTTACCCAATCCTGAATCGGAGCATCTTTCGTCTGACACATTCTGAAAATATCTCCAGCTTCAACTTTTTGAGAAAGAAGAGCAGTTCCAGCTTCATCCTGAACTTCAATTGTTCCTTCAGCCGTAGCTTGGAAAGTCTTGTCGTGAGAACCATATTCTTCAGCTTTTTGAGCCATCAAACCAACGTTCGGAACAGAACCCATTGTTGTAGGATCTAATTTTCCATGCGCTTTCATATCATCAATTACAGATTGATAGAAACCTGCATAAGCACGATCGGGAATGATACAAACTGTATCTTCTTCTTTACCTTCCTTATTCCACATTTTCCCACCGCCTCTTACCAAAGCAGCCATAGAAGCATCAACAATAATGTCTGAAGGAACGTGGAAATTCGTAATTCCTTTGTCAGAATTTACCATTGCCACTCTTGGTCCGTTTGCCAAAGCCGCTTCAATATCAGCTTTGATTTCAGCTTCCTGAGCATTTCCTTTGATTTTATCGAAAAGGTCAGCAAGACCGTTGTTTGGATTTACATCTAAAGAATCGAAAGTCTCAGCATATTTAGTGAAAACATCTTTGAAGAATGTCTCAACGATCGCTCCGAAAACGATTGGATCAGAGATTTTCATCATTGTAGCTTTTAGGTGAGCCGAAAGTAATACATTTTTATCTTTAGCTTCTTGGATCGCTTCTTTAACGAAAGATTTCAAAGAATTTAAATTCATTACAGAGGAATCGATTACTTCTCCGGCCTTTAGATCTGCGAAATCTTTTAATAAAGTTTCTGCACCGTCATTACCTTTAAAAACGATTTTATATTTTGTAGCGTTCTCAAGAGTCGTCGAAGTTTCAGTTCCGTAGAAATCTCCGCTGTTCATGTGAGCAACATCAGTTTTGCTGTCAGATGCCCAATCGCCCATTCTGTGTGGGTTTGTTTTTGCGTAATTTTTAACGGCTTTTGGAGCACGTCTGTCAGAGTTTCCTTCTCTTAACACAGGGTTTACAGCACTTCCTAATACTTTAGCATATTTAGCTTTGATGGCTTTTTCCTCGTCATTTTTCGGTTCTGCAGGATAGTTTGGAACTGCGAAACCTTTAGCTTGTAATTCGGCGATTGCAGCATCTAGCTGTGGTGCAGAAGCAGAGATGTTGGGTAATTTGATAATGTTTGCGTCAGGCTGAGTCGCTAATTCACCCAATTGAGCTAAAGCGTCATTGATTTTCTGATCATCTTTCAAAAACTCAGGGAAGTTTGCTAAAATTCTTCCTGCCAAAGAAATATCCGGAACGGCGATTTCAATGTTTGCTGGTTTTGTAAATGCTTTTACAATCGGTAAAAACGAGTGTGTTGCCAACATCGGAGCCTCATCTGTAAGTGTGTAATAGATTTTTGATTTTTCTGACATTATACTGTTATTTATTATTTAAAGTTTTAGTTTCACAAATTTAGTAAATATCATTGTTTTATCAGGAGTCTTTGCATAAAAAAAGAGGCTTTTGCCTCTTTAAAAAAAAATATTTATTTTGATATTATTTTGCAGTTGAAATAATCCCTTTTGCTGGAGATGAGAATGTAACACCGCTACTTGTCCAGCTTCCTGAATTGGTAGTGTTTGGATTTAAATAATATCCATATGCTTCAGTTTCAGAATATACAACTATACTTCCACCAGAAGCTAATCCTCCCTTAACAGGCGAAGAAAAAGTTACTGAACTGCTAGTCCAACTTCCGGAATTCGTTCCGTTAGGATTTAAATAATAACCTTTTGCCTCATTATCAGAATAAACTACAATTGTATTGTTTGATGAAACTGCACCTTTAATGGGAGATGTGAAAGTTGCGGAACTACCATTCCAAGATGCTGAGTTTGTTCCGTTTGGATTTAAATAAAAGGATTTTGCTTCATTGTCAGAATACACAACAATTGCATTATTTGATGCAATAGCACCTTTAACTGGTGAAGAAAAAGTTACATTACTTCCGTTCCAACTTCCAGAATTTGTTCCATTGGGATTAAGATAGTAACCTTTTGCTTCATTGTCAGAATACACAACAATGGTATTATTTGATGCAATAGCACCTTTAACTGGTGAAGAAAAAGTTACATTACTTCCGTTCCAACTTCCAGAATTTGTTCCATTAGCGTTTAAATAATATGCTTTTGCTTCATTATCAGAATATACAATAATACATCCATTTCCTGTATTGTTTTTAAGCGAAACAATATTTCCACTGCTATTTGAAGATGTGGTAGACAGGACACTTCCTGCAACCAAAGCGTAAGGTACACTCATCAATTGATTAACCCCAACATTCGTATAGTTACTCCCACCAGCAGGATCCATTTCTACTTTCACAAATTTTGTGTTTGTACCCCAGTTAATTCCTCCAAAATTTCCTGTTGTAGGAGTTCCTTGTCCAATATTTAAATTAACTAAACCTTTTGAGTTTGTTGTTTTATTTTGAGTTTCAGTATATAAAACAGTTCCTGTCGCAGAATTATCTAAAATGCTTATTCTCAAAGCAACGTTTCCGTTGGCAATTGGAGCACCCGTAGCGTTGAAAGCAATTGTTTGATAACTAAAAGCTTGCGGAACTTGTGCGCTTAAGAAAGAAGCGATAAATAATCCTAAAGTAGCGTATATTTTTTCATGTATAATTAGTTTTTAAAGTTTTTTAATAATTTTAATTGGTTTGATGTCAGGATTTTTGAACGTAATCATGTAAGTGCCTTGACTCAATGTTCTTAAATCTAATTTGTCTGACTGTAATTTTGTTTTTAAAACAAGTCTTCCTGCAAAGTCGTAAATTTCAACTTCGTCGATTTTTGATTTTGAAGTTAATTTTACATAAACGAAATCAGCAGTAGGATTCGGATAGATTTTTACCGTCTCATTTTCCAATTCACTTACGCCCAAAACCTGTAATACAGATTGATAAAGCATTCCCATTGTTCCCGAATTGTTTTGGTCAGGATCAGTAGGAATCACATAGATTTCTCCTACAGAATGCGTGAAATTATCTGCAGATACAGCTCCGGAATTGATGTTGCCAATCACTGATTGGGCAAATCCGAAGCATGGTAATGCAAATAACAACAGAGTAATTTTTCCTCGCATGGCTATTAATTTTTTTTAGGTGCGTAAATCTAATTAAATTTTGATATTGAAAACATGATTTTAATTATAAGTATTTTTATGTTCACTTTAAGAATTATTTAACCTTTATTTCAAATGAAATCGGCTGAAAATTGAATAAATTTGAGAAACTTTAAAAAATTAAATTATGTCTAATATTACTTTAAAAGGAAACGCAGTACATACATTAGGAAAACTTCCTGAAGTAGGTTTTACCATCAAAGAATTTGCATTGGTAGATTCAGGCTTAAATGTAAAAACTTTAGATAGCTATGAAGGAAAGAAAAAAGTATTTAATATTTTCCCGAGTATCGATACGCCAACATGTGCATCTTCCGCAAGAAAATTCAACGAAGAAGCTAACCAATTAGAAAACACAGTGGTCATCAATGTATCTAAAGATTTACCGTTTGCTTTAACAAGATTTTGTGCTGCTGAAGGTTTGAATAATGTAGAAACACTTTCAGATTTCAGAGGAACTTTCGGTGACGATTATGAAGTAACGATCACAGATTCTCCTATGAAAGGTCTTTTGAGCCGTGCTGTAATCGTAACTGACGAAAACAATAAAGTAGTTTACACAGAGCAGGTTTCTGAGATTGCAAACGAACCAAATTATGAAGCAGCCTTAGATGCTTTGAAATAAGAAAAAGTATTTCTCATCAATTTGAATCATTCTGTTAGTTTAATAGAATGATTTTTTTATTTTTGTGGATAAACGATTTAACCATCCTATTGAAAAATAAAACTACATCTTTTATTATAATCTGTTTTCTTTTTTACGGGAATACAGTTTTTAGAGCGCAGGAATCTGTTGAGATTCTAGAATTGAAAAAGAAATTATCTTTAGCTAAAACTGACGACGAAAAAATTGCAGGTAACAAAAAACTTTTCAGTACCTATTATCCTAAAAATGTAGATAGCTCTATTGTTTATGTGAAAAATATGATGTCGCTTTTTGAAAAAAAGAAAGATGTTAATAAACAGGGCGAAATGCATTTGGTTCTTGCAGAATTGTATTTAGTAAAAGCTGATTTTAATTTATTAGATTTTCATCTGAAAAAAGGCGAACAGTTCTTAGAAAACTCTAGCGATTACAACAGCAAAGCAATGCTGAATCATATGTTTGCGCTTTCAAATGTTTATAAAAAGAATAATGATGAAGCTTCGAAATATTTTCAAAAAAACATAAAATATTATAGAGAGGGAAAAGATATAAGTAAGCATTTTGTGATGTTTGCTTATCAGGGTTTGTTTTCTAATAGTTACACACAAAGTAAATTTAGTGACACTTATGAAGCCGCAAATACATACGTTAATTTTGTAAAAAAGAATTACCCAGATAAACTTAATCAAGCATATTTAGTCTTAGGAAGCTTTTATATAGGCACCAAAAATCATGATAAGGCCATTGATTCTTTTAAAAAAGTATAGAATTTACCGACAAAAAAGACAAGGAGCAGATTAATGGTACTTACAGCTTATTAGCATTATGTTATGAAGATAAAAAGAATTAGATTCTGCTAAATATTATTTAGATATGTCTTATGATTATTTCAAAGACAGCAATTCACCTAGTTTAGCAACCATATATTATGGTTATGCATTGTTAAATAAACATGACAAAAATTATACGCTTGCAGAAAATTATATACATAAAGCACTAAAGCTGATACCAATGCAAGATATTGCGTCTACTAAATTTACTTATCAGTCGGTTTTGCACGATATTCAGGTTACAAAATTGCTCTCAGAAAATAATAAATCTTTAAATAAGGAGGAGCTTGAAACTTTGTTAAAAGATTTAAATTCCGAATCTGATTTTATAAAAAATACGAACACTTTGATTGTTCCTCAACTTATCATTCAAAACAACCAAAATTTATCTAAAGTACATGAAAAGTTGGGCAACTATGAACAAGCCCTATTTTATCATAAAAAGTATATTGAAGAAAATGAGAAAATATATGGTTTAGAGAAAATGAAACAGCTCTCAAATCTTCAATCCGAAACCGAGCTCAACAGCGAAAGAACCCGAATAAAATTAGAAGAAGAAACCAAAAGAATTCAGCTCCAGAAAGAAATAGAACTAAAAGCACTCCGTTTTGAATTTGAAAAAAAACAAGCAGCTGCGAAAACCGATGAAGAGCGTAAAAGACTTTTGTTGGAAGAAGATGCAAAGAGGAATGAAATTGAACTTAGTTATGCTTATCAAAAAAGGAGGCGGAACAAAAATACATACAGGAGAGAAAGTTAGCCAGCATTAATCAGGAAAAAAAGATGCCATTGCCAAAGCAGATTTAGAAAGTTCTAAAACCCAGAAAAATATGTGGGCAATAGGAGCGGGACTTTCGCTTTTATTATTAGGTTTTGCCGGGTTTTCATACAATCAAAAGCGCAAAGACAATAAAAAAATCGCTGAAGAAAAACAAAAATCAGACGATTTATTGCTCAATATTCTTCCTTTTGAAGTGGCCGAAGAATTAAAAGAAAAAGGAAAAACCAACGCAAAACATTTCGATGAAGTTTCAGTTCTGTTCACAGATTTTGTCAACTTTACGGCAAATTCCGAAAGAATCGGCGTGCAGGAAGTTCTTAATGAGCTGAATATCTGTTTCACAGAGTTTGACAATATCATGGAAAAATACAATTTAGAGAAGATAAAAACTATCGGTGATGCATATTTGGCTGTAAGCGGATTACCTGTTTCCAATGATCAGCATGCGAAAAATGCAGTCAATGCAAGTTTAGAAATTCTTTCTTATATCCAACAAAGAAAAAAGATAACCCCAATGCTTTGGACATCAGAATCGGAATTCACTCCGGACCTATCATTGCTGGAATTGTGGGTGTGAAAAAATTCGCTTACGATATTTGGGGAGATACGGTGAACACGGCTGCTAGAATGGAGCAGAACAGTACCTTGGGGAAATTAAATGTTTCTGAAGCGACCTATCAATTAATAAAGGATGATTTTATTTTTGAATATCGAGGTAAAATCGAAACCAAAGGTAAAGGTGCATTGGAAATGTATTTTGTAAATTCTTAAAACATAAGATTTTGAGGAAAAATATACTTTTTGCTTTCATGGTATTCCATAACTTTTCTTTTGCAGAGGATTCTTTGAAAACCCATAAATATGATGTGCTTTTTTAATATCTTGCAATAAATATTCTCATTTGATGCTATCATTTCCATGAAATACAAAAAAACATTTATTTATTCTTTTTCATTCTGCTTTCGGGATATTTCCAGGCACAAAAAACGACGAAAGATTTCTGCAATATTGTAGTAAAAGATAATTTCTTCAAAGAAAACCAGAATGTTGATTTAGATAAACCATGGAAATTTAGCATAGGAGATAATAAGGAATGGGCGAAAAATGACTTTGATGATTCAAAATGGGAAAACTCTATCACCAAAAAATTTGAAAACTCAAAATTAAAAAGAAAAATCCGCAGGATATTGTTTGGCTAAGAACAGTAATCTGCATAGATTCTACTGCAGAGCATCAACCTCTAGCTTTGGAATTTAGAAGTGGTGCTGCGATGGATATTTATTGGGATGGAAAATTTATCAAACGATACGGGAAATTTGCAAAAGAAGGAGAAGAACCACAATACGTAAATCCTACTCTTCCTCTTATCTTAAATGGCGGTGCTGCAGGTGCTCATTTACTCGCAGTTAGATACGAAAATACAGAGCCTTTTGCTGACCAGGTAATACAAGGATTTCAAATTTCGATTTCAAATCCCAATTCGACTATCGCAGTAATGATGAGGCAAATTCTTATGAGAGGAGTACTTATTGAAGGTATTGCTTTTATCTTTTTAACATTGTTTTTAATTCATTTTCTCTCTTTTTTATTTTATAGGAAAGATCGTTCAAATCTGCTATTTTCCTTATTTAATCTTGGGATGTCTGTGTTTTGCTAGCATGGTTTTTCTCTTATGAAACAGAAGATATTAAAACAAATATGCAACTTGGTTACATCAGTTCTTTTGCCGGTTTGTTTGCAGCAGTTTTTTTAAGTGTGATGCTTAATAGCCTTTTTGGTAAAATAGGATTAAGATTTAAAATTCTAGTTGCTTTATCTGTAATTTTGTGTTTTTTAATCACATTTCCTAGTATCGCGCAGGATTTTGCAAAACCGTTATATATTTTCATTATAACATCTGTCTGTTTAGAAGCTTTATATCTTGTTATTCGGGCAATTATTAAAAAAATACCAGGGTCAATAATAATTGGTGCTGGTTTGCTTTTTTCTTTATCATTCTCATTGGTACAATATTATATTTAATTTATTCAGGTGGTAACTTAGAGGTTAATCCGGGAAATAGTTTTAGCGAAATGTCTATTTTCATCATTTTCATCATTTTTATTTTCAGTCTTCCATTTACACTTTCGGCTTTTCTTGCATGGCGTTCTGCCAATGATAATAAAAACCTTAATTTACAGATTGAGCAGGTGAAAAACCTGTCTTATGAAAAGCAACAGATTCTTCAAAATCAAAATGATTTACTTGAAAAACAGGTTGATGAACGAACTTTTGAACTGCAGAAAGAAAAGCAGAAAACCGAGAATCTACTACTGAATATTCTTCCTCATGAAGTTGCAGAAGAATTGAAAGAAAACGGAAGTTCAGAAGCGAAATATTATGACGAAGTCACTGTTTTATTTACTGATTTTGTTAATTTTACCCAGAGTTCAGAGAAAATGGGCGCGGAGAAAATGTTGGTTGAGCTCAACGAATGTTTTACCGCTTTCGATATGATCATGGAAAAACATGGTTTAGAAAAAATAAAAACGATTGGAGATGCTTATTTAGCAGTTTGTGGATTACCACTTAAAAATAAAAGTCATGCGTATCAAACGATTTTGGTAGCTTTGGATATTATTTATTTTATCGAACAGAGAAAAAGACAAATCCTAATACTTTGGATATCAGAATCGGAATTAATTCAGGTTCTTTGATTGCCGGAATTGTTGGGGTGAAAAAATTCGCTTACGACATTTGGGGCGACACCGTAAATACAGCTGCAAGAATGGAGCAGAACAGTGATAAAGGAAAAATAAATATTTCTGAATCAACCTATCAACTGGTGAAAGATAATTTTGCTTTTGAATTTCGAGGGAAAATCGAAACCAAAGGTAAAGGCGCAATGGAAATGTATTTTGTAACTAAATCTTAAATTTAATTTGATAAAATTTTGAAAAAAAATATACTCTTTACATTTTTAATATTTACCTTTTTTGCTCTGCAAAATTTCTGTTTTGCTCAAAATTCTCGTGAGAAACCTAAAATTTTTACCGAAAAAGAAATAAAATACGGAGCAGAAATCGATGAAGCAAGTAAATTCTTTGCAGGTGATAATCCGGCATTTGCTTCTGTTGAATTTGATGATTCTAATTGGAAAAATCTTAAGTTTTCATCAAAAAAAGCTACACTAAAGATCAACCTTATTGGATTAGATATTATTTTAAAATCGATTCTACAATGATTAATCAATCACTGTGTTTTGATGTGAAACAGGTTGGTGCTTCTGAAATTTATCTTAATGGTAAAAAAATCGAAACTATTGGCAAAATAGGAGATAGCAAAACAAGAGTATTTAAAGTAAAAAACGAAGTACCTCAATTATTTTCTTTACATAATACAGAAGTCAACGTTTTGGCCATTCGCTTTTTGCCCATCGTTGGTGGTAAAAAAATAAGCATCAAATATAGTCCTGTAACGCTGGATGTAGAGCTGGTTTCTGCCAAGGAGTTTTTGGAAGAAAATATTAAAATGCTGAAGGGGTTCAATTTTGTGGCTATGCTCATCTGTGGTGTGTTTTCAGCTTTGGGATTCATCCATTTACTGTTATTTTTATTTTACAGAAAGGCAATCTACAATCTTTATTTCTCCACGTACAATCTATCCATCGGCTTACTCAGTTATATGGTTCTATCATTTTACGAGATGACAGATCCGGAAAGTGTAGAGTGCTATGGTTTCTTTTCCTTCCTTGCGATACTGGTTTTTGGTGCATCGCTTACAGGTTTTGTCAACACGTTATTTGGACGGAGTAAAATCAGGTTAAAAATTATGCTGATACTTGCTGCATTGTTACTGATTCTCTATTATTTTTCTACAAAAGCGGCTTTTGGGTTTCTTACTTTTTATATATTTTTCGTTTGGTTTGAGTCACTATATCTCATCATTCGAGCGATGATAAGAAGAGAAAAGTCAGCATTTATTGTTGGTGGAGGAATTCTTACTTTCTGTTTAATTATCATTCTTACCATCATTGCTAATATTTTAGATTCTTTAAATATTGCAATGCCCAGAATATTTTCGGGAGATGAATTTGGCATATTTGTCTTAGTTCTCATTCTCGTAAGTTTCCCTATTTCAATCTCTGCTTATTTAGGCTGGCAATTTGCATCAACCAATTTAAGTCTTGTAAAACAACTTGATGAAGTCAACCGACTTTCTGATGTTAATTTAAAACAAGAACAGGAAAAACAACAGATTCTTCAGGATCAAAATGATTTGCTTGAAAAACAAGTTGACGAAAGAACCTTCGAATTGCAGAAAGAAAAACAGAAAACAGAAAACTTACTCCTTAATATTCTTCCACACGAAGTTGCAGAAGAATTAAAGGAAAACGGAAGTTCTGAAGCCAAATATTACGATGAGGTCACCGTTTTATTTACAGATTTTGTTAATTTTACCCAAAGTTCTGAGAAGATGGGTGCTGAGAAAATGCTGGTAGAATTGAATGAATGTTTCACCGCTTTCGATATGATCATGGAAAAACATGGTTTAGAAAAGATAAAAACAATCGGTGATGCCTATTTGGCAGTCTGCGGTTTACCGCTTAAAAATGAATGCCATGCGTATCAAACAGTTTTGGTAGCTTTGGATATCATTGATTTTATTGAAGAAAGAAAAAAGACAAATCCTAATACTTTGGATATCAGAATCGGAATTAATTCAGGTTCTTTGATTGCCGGAATTGTTGGGGTGAAAAAATTCGCTTACGACATTTGGGGCGACACCGTAAATACTGCTGCAAGAATGGAGCAGAACAGCGAAAAAGGAAAAATAAATATATCTGAATCTACCTATCAGCTCGTAAAAGATAAAATAAATTGCGAATACAGAGGGAAAATTCATACCAAAGGAAAAGGCGAAATGGATATGTATTTTGCGATTGAAACTAAAAAAGATTAACCACAAAAGTTTTGTTGCCTTTGCTGAGTGAAACGCCTTTGCGAACGAAAAATATGCAGAATAACATTCAAAGAAATCCTTGCGCTCTTTGCGTTTAAATAAACAAGAAACACATTTTCTATTTTAATATGGAATACGAAAAATTAAATAAAATAATATTAAAAAGACTCAAGGAAAACCTTCCTGAGCACCTTTCATACCACAGCGTAATGCATGTGAAAGACGTTATTGATTCTGTCGAAAAAATTGCTAGGTCAGAAAAAGTGAATGATGAAGATTTAGTTCTGCTGAAAACGGCAGCATTATTCCACGATACCGGATTTTTATACGGCTCAAAAAATCATGAAGAAAAATCATGTGAAATTGCCGAAGAATATCTTTCAGAGTACGGATTTTCTGAACCGCAGACTGAGAAAATAAAGGGAATGATCATGGCGACAAAAATTCCGCAGACTCCGCACAATCATTTAGAACAAATTTTAGCCGATGCTGATCTGGATTACCTTGGAAGAGACGATTTCTTTGTCATCGGAGATAAATTATTCGAAGAACTTTCGATGTTTGGCATCGTAAATTCTGAACGTGATTGGAATTTATTGCAAGAGAAATTCCTGGAAAGTCATCATTATTTTACCCAGACAACAATCAACAACAGAAAGCAGAAGAAACAGGAAAATCTTAATATCATCAAAACAAAACTAAAAAACTACTGATCATCTTATGAGCTCAGCAACCAAACATGGCCCGCTATTTACCCTATCAGATATTATTTATCTGGTTTTAGGTGTAATTTTTGCAAGTTTTGCTTTAAAATCTTTTCTCGTTCCCAACCACTTTTTAGATGGTGGCGTTACCGGAATTTCACTTTTATTACACGAAGTTTATCATTGGAATCTTGGTGTCATTCTATTGGTTTTAAATATTCCTTTTATCGTTTTGGCATATTTCCAGATTGGGAAACATTTTGCTATTCGAAGTTTTTTGACAATTTTATTAATCATCATAACCATCTATTTCGTTCCTTTTCCGGAAATGACACATGACAAATTATTGGTCGCCATGTTTGGCGGATTTTTCATGGGAATCGGAATCGGATTGTCAATGAGAGGTGGCGGAACTTTCGACGGAATGGAAGTTTTGGCATTATTAACATTCAAAAAAAGCAGTTTCAGCATTACTGAAATTATTTTGGGAATGAATGTCATTATCTTCATCATCGCCGCAAAATTTTTAAAAGTAGAAATCGCTTTGTATGCGATTATGACCTATCTCGTTGCAAGTCAGATTACTAAATATGTAATTGAAGGGATCGAAGCTTATACCGGTGTAACCATTGTTTCAGGAAACAGTGAAGAAATCAAAAAAGCTTTGGTTTTAACGATGAACAGAGGAATCACAGTTTACAAAGGAGAAAGAGGTTTCATGAAAGAATCTTTTGAACAAAGTGCAGATGCAGACATTATTTTTACGATTGTAACTCGTTTAGAAGTAAGAAAATTACAGAATATCGTTCGTGCAATCGATCCAAAAGCATTTATTTTCACCCAAACTGTAAGAGAACCTCAGGGTGGAATTGTAAAGGAAATTATAAAGCATTAAAGTTTAAATTAATATTGAATATTGCCTTGTGGAAATTGTTTTCGCAAGGCTTTTTATTTCAAAATTAAATTTTATTCATTGATTTTATTTAAAGCATTATAATTCAAATAAACACAGGCTATTTCATCAATAGGAACGGGCTTTAGCCCGTTTAATAAGTGAAAAATCATAATGGCTTTAGCCAAAATTTATAGTACTCTTTTCGTGAAATTTGTGAAAAGAATTTGTGTTCTTCGTGTTTAAAAAACTGCTTCAAATCATCAAAATTATTTATAATTAAAACTACCTTTACGTAATGAAACGCTCCGGAACTGCAACATTACCCCTTCACTACGGAAAAGTACCGCCTTGGCTGTACGAGCGTATGGCTGTACTCGGACTTTCGATTGTAGAAGTCATGTTGGCTGATTACGGAAAAGATGAGGTACTTAAAAGATTGGCAGATCCATTTTGGTTCCAGAGTTTTGGCGCAGTAATGGGAATGGATTGGCATTCTTCCGGAATCACAACTTCGGTGATGGGCGCTTTGAAACGCAGCATCAATCCCAATTCTAAAGAGCTCGGGATTTATATTTGTGGCGGAAAAGGCAGATTTTCAAAAGAAACTCCGAACGAACTTCTCGTTATCGCAGATAAAACCGGTTTAAATGGAACTGAATTAGTTCGTGCAAGCAAATTATCGGCAAAAGTTGACAATACGGCAATTCAGGATGGTTATCAGTTGTATTTGCACAATTTTATCGTTTCAGACGAAGGAAACTGGGCAGTGGTACAGCAGGGAATGAACGATGCAGACGGAACTGCAAGACGCTATCATTGGCATTCTGAAAATATGAAATCTTTTGTTGATGAACCTCACAAAGGAATTCAGGGAATTAATCAAGGTCAGATCCTGAACTTAACCGCTCATGAAGCTAAGGAAAGCAGAAAAGGAATTTTGGAAATCTCCCATACCAATTCTGAAAAAATAATGCAAGATTTTGCCAATTTGATTTTACCTGCACATCACGATGTTCGTGCTTCAGATGTTGATTTGAAAAAATTGGGAACACTTTTGTACATGACCAGAGAAAATCAGCCTGAAAACTTCGAAGAACTGCTTTTATTGAAAGGTGTTGGACCGCGAACTTTACAAAGTCTCGCTTTGGTCAGCGAAGTCATTCACGGAGCGCCATCAAGATTCAGAGATCCTGCAAGATTTTCTTTTGCAAATGGTGGGAAAGACGGACATCCGTTTCCTGTTCCCATCAATGTTTATGACGAAACCATCAACATTCTGCAGAAAGGAATTGAAAAATCAAAGCTCGGAAATTCAGATAAATTGCAGTCAATCAATAAACTTCACACTATTATTTCAGAAGCAGAGAAAAATTTCACGCCAGATTTCGACATTAATGATGTAATTGAAGAAGAACGTCAGAATTCTTGGCGTTTCGGTGGGAAAACAGTCTTCGGTGACGCAGAAAAACCTTCAAAACCAAAACCAATTCAACTATCGTTATTTTAATTGATAAAAGATTGGTTTGAATGAATTTTTAAAATAAATTCACTCTTCTCGGTGGTTTATTTTTCAACTAAAATATCTTATGCCTTCATAACTTTTGCAACTTTTGTGTTTTAAATTTAAATATTTCACTTTTAATTCCAAATAAAAATTATAATTTTAAAATCTTAAAAATATTATTTGGATGAGCACAAAAGTCTTTAGCGTTTACCACGATTTTCCTTTTTTCTTCCCTGAAGAGCTTGATGAAATAATTAATGCACACGAAAAAGTATTTTTCATAAAGGCGATTTTATTTTGGAAGAAGGAAAAACATCCAACGAATATTTAATTTTAGAGAAAGGTTTAGCGCGGTCTTTTGTGAATGATTTTAACGGGAACGAAGTGACTACCAACTTCTTTGTTGAAAACGAAATTATCATCGAAGTTTCTTCATTGTTTCAGAGAATTCCTACCCAGGAAAACATTGTCTGCATCACAGATTGTGAATGTCAAAAAATCGATTTTGATACTTTTCAGGAATTATATCATAAAATGCAAAACCTAAGTGAATGGGGGAGAGCTTGGATGTCGCAAGAACTTTTCACCTATAAACAACGTTCCGTAGAAATGTTTACGCTATCTGCAACAAAACGTTATCTCAATCTTTTAGAACAAAAACCGCACGTTATACAATTTGCTCCCCTGAAGCAGGTCGCTTCCTATCTTGGTGTTACAGACACTTCATTAAGCCGAATTCGCAAAGAATTAGTTTCGCATCCTAAGAAAAATTAAATCTTGTCTTATGGCAAGTTGATTTTCATGGCGACTTGGTAATTTTGGTTAAAAGTTCAACATTAAAATTACAAAAATGGAAATCAATCAAATTTATGTCAACCTTCCTGTAAAAGATGTTCAGAAAACGAGAGAATTCTGGACAAAATTAGGGTTTTCTATCAACGAGCAATTCTCAGACGAAAAAGCGATTTGTGTAATCATGAAAGCAGATCATATTTACACGATGTTTTTAACGGAAGAGTTTTTTCAGACTTTCACAGACAGACCCGTTGCCAAAGGAGAAACCACTCAAACGCTTATTGCCATTGGTGTAAAAAGTCGTGAAGAAGTAGATCAAATGGTAAAAATTGCCATTGATAACGGAGGTTCTACATACAGCGAACCACAAGATCATGGCTGGATGTATCAAAGTACTTTTTCAGATTTGAACGGTCATCAGTGGGAAGTTATGTTTGCAGATGCTTCTCAGATTCCGGCAGAATAAGATTCTAATTATTACAAATTTAAAATTACGAAAATGAAAATCAATCAGATTTATGTCAACCTTCCGGTAAAAGATGTTCAGAAAACAAAAGACTTCTGGACAAAGCTCGGATTTACGATTAACGAACAATTCTCAGATGAAAAGGCGGTTTGTGTGGTTTTAAATGATAATACCTTCGTTATGTTTTTAACTGAAGAATATTTCCAGACTTTTTCTGAAAGACCTGTTCCAAAAGGCGATACCACACAGGTTTTGGTCGCAATTGGTTTAGACAGTCGTGAGGAAGTTGATCAGGTAGTAAATGCTGCTGTAGCAAATGGTGCAACTCAGCATGAAGAGCCGCAGGATTACGGATGGATGTATCAAAACTCTTTCTGGGACATCAATGGCCATGGTTGGAATGTAACATTTGCAGATATGTCTCAACTTCCTCAATGATAATCAAATGGAAACACAATCGAACGATATTGAAATTTTAAAATTTTTGATATTCAGTAATTACAAAGTGATTTCGATGAATATTAATGATATCTCAAACGAAGAAGCAATGATTTTTCCTAATGGTGAAGCGAATTGTATGAATTGGATTTTAGGGCATTTAATTTACATAAGAAATGCTTTTCTGAATATTTTGGGTGAAGAATCGGTTTGGGAAAATGAAAAATTTTCATGCTACAACAGAGGGGAAATTCCTTTGAACAGAAAAGATGAATTTGTAAGTTTTGAAGAATTAAAATCTTACTTAAAAGAATCTCAGAATAAGTTTGAAATAAAACTGAATAGTCTTGAAAGCCTTGATTCTGCAATAATTAATGATATTTCAGGATTATCTCTTCACGAAATTTACCACAGCGGTCAATTCGGGTATCTCAGAAGGATTTTAGGAAAACCTGGAGCTGTAAAATAAAATCTGCAAGAGAAATTTAAAAATGAATTTCATACAATTCACAAACAACATTAAACTACACAAAATGGACACACCAAAATCACAAAAACTAGACATCATCATTCCTGCGTTTCGTGGTCACAGCCAGAATTTTTTGATGGTTCTTGAAGGAGTTTCTGAAGAAGATGCTTTGAAAAGAATTGAAGGCAGAACCAATCACATCGTTTGGATGGTAGGGAACTTTCTCGATATGCGCTACGCCATGGGAAATGTACTTGGAATTGAAGAAGAATTTGAATTTAAAGATTATTTCTTTCAGGGAAAAGCTTTGGATGAGAGTTTAAACTATCCAACGTTAGAACAACTTAAGAACAGTTTTCATGAAATTTCACCTTTAGTTTATCAAAAATTGCTTGAAGTTTCTGATGAAGATTTAGAAAAAGATTTTCCGATGGGAATGAATATCGAATTTTTCCCTGAAAATGTTCTGAATTTCGTCGGAATGTGCATAGGACGTGAAGATTATCTGTGCGGACAAATCGGACTGATGCGAAGAATTCTCAATTACGAAGGAATGAAATATGACTTTGATGAGAATATGAAATATTAAAAATTCAATTTTATTTAAACCTAAACCTAAACCTAAATCTTAAAATCATGGCAAAATTAAATCCATACCTCAATTTTGATGGTACAGCAGAAGAAGCATTCAATTTTTACAAAACTGTTTTCGGTGGCGAATTCGTTGGCGGAGTCCACAAAATGGGGAATGCTCCCGGAACTGAAAATCTCTCAGAGGAAGAGAAAAACAGAGTAATGCACATCGCACTTCCGGTGGGCAGCGACCTTTTGATGGCATCAGACATTGTGCCGTCGTTTGGACAGAATTTAAAGGTAGGAAACAATAATTATGTTTCTATTTTTCCGGATTCGAGAGAAGATGCGGACAGAATTTTTAAGGTGCTTTCTGAAGGCGGAAATATTGAAATGCCTCTTGAAGACCAATTTTGGGGTGATTATTTCGGTAGTTTTCAGGATAAATTCGGAGTATATTGGATGATCAATTTTTCTACCGATCAAGGCTACGAAGGATAAAAAATATTCTATATTTAATGAATCTAAGGGTAGCTGAAAGTTGCCCTTCTTTTAACTTAGAAAAAACAAGAAACAAATGGATAAAATTAACATCGACATCACAATTTTAGCTCTCGTAGAAAAGGTTTGGGATTATTATAATGAGCCTAAACATATTGTGAAATGGAATTTCGCTCACGAAAGCTGGGAATGTCCAAGTTCTGAAAATGATCTTAGAGTCGGCGGGAAATTCAATAATAGAATGGAAGCCAAAGACGGAAGTTTCGGATTTGATTTTGTAGGAGTTTATGATGAAGTTGTAGAATATGAATTGATTAAATATCACATGGAAGACGGCAGAAACGTAGAAATCGTTTTTGAAAGGATAGATGAAAATACGACGAATGTTAAGATCAGTTTCGATCCTGAAAAGCAAAACTCTGTAGAAATGCAGCGTGATGGCTGGTATGCGATACTCAACAACTTCCATAAATATGTGGAAAATCATTAAAAATAATTTTTCGACTTATGATCAATTTAGTGATAATGGCAAAGTTTTTAAAACCCATTTGTACTGAGCGTCATGTCGTTTCAAATGATTTTTTGAAGGGAATTATTGCAATGCCCGCAAGAAGAACTTTAGAAAAAGAAAAAATAGATTCTTTAGAAAAACTTTCAGATTACTCAGAAAGTGAGCTCTTGCAGTTTCATGGATTTGGGAAAAATACGATGCAGAAGTTGAAAGTTTACATGAAAAATAATGATGCTTTTTTAAAGTAACATTGAGATATTTTAACCACAAAAACACAATTATATCGCAGGTAATACATTGTGAAATTTATGATTTGTGTTTTTAAAAAATAAAATTATGAATAACGACATTTTTCCTTGCCTCTGGCACAATGAAGATGCCAAAGAGGCAGCAGAATTTTACTGTAAAGTATTTAACGGAAAAATTACGGCAGATACACCGGTTGTAATGAATATTGACCTTTTCGGTCAAAAAATAATGCTTTTAAACGGCGGTCCGCAGTTTGAAAAAAATGCCTCGGTCTCTTTTATGGTCCTATGCGAAACTGATGATGAGGTTCAAAATTATTGGAATCAGTTATCAGATGGAGGAATCGTTCTGATGGAGCTAGGTAAATATCCTTGGAGTGAAAAATATGGTTGGGTTCGAGACAAATTTGGCTTGACATGGCAATTGTATTTGGGTGAAAAACAGGGCGAACAAAAAATTATCCCAACCTTAATGTTTATTCACCAAAATAACGGAAAGGCAATGGAAGCAATGGATTTTTACACCCATGTTTTCCCGAATTCAAAGATTGGCGGAGTTTTGAAATATGGAGACGGTGTCGGAAATGAAAGTCATGAAGTTCCGGAAAATGTACAACATGCACACTTCGAAATTGATGGGTACAGCTTCTTCTGTATGGATAATTCTTATGACCACAAATTTGATTTTAATGAAGGAATTTCTATGGTTGTGATGACCGATAATCAGGAAGAAACCGATGATCTGTGGAATGCTCTCACGTCGGATGGAGGTCGTGAAAGTATGTGTGGTTGGCTGAAAGATCAATTTGGAATGAGCTGGCAAATTGTTCCAAAAAAATTAATTGAATTAATGAGTGATTCTGACCAGCTGAAAGCTCAAAAAGTCGTTCAGGCAATGATGAAAATGCAGAAAATTGTGATTAAGGATTTGGAAAACGCCTACAACTCTTAGTTTTTTAGCTGAAAGTTTTTTTGGGAAATGTCATCTACAACATCCTGCTTCAATCTTCCAATTTTTTCTCTTCGGCTTGCTGTTTGTTGTTACTAATGAAAAAAGATTTGCTTATGAAGACACAGAACAAGTCAAAATCATTATCGAAAGTTCCAAGAGACGGATTGTATCCCGAGATTAAAGCTTTATTACCGGTGAAATTATTCACGTCAACGGCGGTGATTTTATCGGCGGATAATTAATTTTAACACTTAACACTTAACACTTAACACTTAACACCTAACACCAAAATATATGGAAACCTTAGAATACACTATCGAAATTAATGCAGCTCCAGAAAAAGTTTGGACAGTACTATGGGACGACTTCAGCTACAGGCAATGGACTTCAGCTTTTACAAAAGGTTCGTTTTATGTAGGAACTTGGGGGAGGAAAGTATGATGAAATTTTTTGATCCTAATAACAACGGTATGTACAGCCGTGTTTTAAAAAATAACCCAAACAAAGAAATGACTTTTCTTCATCTGGGCGAAATTTATGATGGAGTAGAAGTTCCACAGGATTGGGGTGATGCCACAGAATCTTACATTTTGCAAGAAACTGAAGAAGGAACTAAACTGATTGCAAGAATTAACACATCGGAAGAATTCAAAGATTTTTTCGAAGACAAATTTCCAAATGCGCTTCAAAATGTAAAACATTTATCTGAAAATCAATTATAAATTTTTAACACGAATATCTCAAATTATTTTCACAAATTCACAAATTCACAAGATTATTAGTGTTATTTGTGCAAAAAATTAGTTTTATTCGTGTTTAAATATAAATCATAAAAACTTAAAATATGGAAACATTATCTTATGAAACTATTATCAATGCACCTAAGCAAAAAGTCTGGAACGTACTATTTGGAAAAGAAACTTACAGTGAATGGACCCAATTTTTCGGTCCTGGTTCACAAATGAAAACTGACTGGAAAGTGGGCGGAAAAACCTATTTTGTGAATCCTAAAGGCGCCGGAATGGTTTCTACCATCGATAGTATTGAAGAACCCGACCAGATGATTTTCAAACACCTCGGAATGGTTGATGAAAATGGAGTAGAAGATACAGAAAGCATGGAAATCAAGCAGTGGAGCGGTTGTTTTGAAAAATATATTCTCATAGATTATGATGGTAAAACCAAACTTCATGTGGAAGTACAAACCGAGAAAGATTGGGAAGAGCACATGAATACCGGATTTACAAAAGGCTTGGAAGTGGTGAAGAATCTTGCAGAGACAAACTGATATAATTTATTCTTCAACTAATTATGAAATTACTAAGCATTCTCTTTGCTACCTTTATTTTAGCTTTAATCGGCAGCAAATTCATTCAGGGAAACTGGAATTTTTTGTTTGCTGGAAATTTAGGAATGACCGCTTTCATTGTTTTTACTGGTTTGGCTCATTTTAAATTCCAAAAAGGAATGGCTTTAATGATTCCTGATTTTATTCCAGCTAAATTATTCTGGGTTTATTTCACAGGAATTTTAGAGATTGCAGCAGGTATTGGCTTGATGATTTCTTCAATTCGTGAGATTACTGCAATTTTAATGATTATTTTTTATATTTTGGTTTTTGTAGCCAATGTCAATTCATCCAAAAAGAATGTCAATATTTTCAAAGGTGATTATTCAGGTCCCGGAATGGCTTATTTGTACAAAGAAAGAATTCCGATGCAGATTATTTTAATCGCATGGACTTGGTATTTTGGAATTTATTTAAATTAAATCAGACAGATTTAAAAAACATATAAAACGGAAAGTATTTTACTTTCCGTTTTTTTATCAATAACTTCACTATTTTGAGAAAAGGATGTAACAATTTTGAGTTTAAGTTGTCTAATTAATATATGATTGTTTTATCAAAGCAATCGATCATTTTAAAATCAAATCCATAGATATTATGACTACTAATTCTAAATTTTTTGCGACCGCTCAGGTTGTCATCTCAGCCATAATGATGAATGCACAGACTTCCACAACAAAATTGCCCGGTGACCCAACATTGGTTTCCTCAAAGGCTACCTTAGAAAAATTGATCTCGTATGATAAAGGAAACTTTAAATACAAGGTTGAGGATTATTTTGCAAGACCCAAAGCCTCACAGTTTAAAATCTCGCCAGACGGAAAATATTTGTCTTATAAAGAAAAGGATAAAGACAGCAAAAATCATGTTTTTGTAAAAGACCTAGCAACGGGAAAAGCAACCAAAGCGCTTGTTGAAAAAGAAGATCTGATCAGAAGTTACGGTTGGCTCAATAAAAAGCGTCTTTTTTATACTCAGGATAAAAGCGGAAATGAAAATCTTCACTTGTACGCAGCAGATATTGATGGAAAAAATCTTAAAGATCTTACGCCTTTTGATGGTGTAACCATTGGTTTGGTACAGATCATAAAAGATACTGATTATGTTGTGGTCACCATGAATAAAAACAACAAGCAGATTTTTGAGCCTTTCAAAATAAATTTTGTTACGGGTGAAATGACTCAGCTTTTTGAAAATAAAGACCCTAAAAACCCTATTGACGGTTACCTTTTTGATAAAGAAGGAAATTTAAGAGGCTATACGATTTTAGAAAACGGATTAACAACAAAGACATATTACAAGAATTTACAATCGGGTAAGTTTGATCTTCTTAAATCAACAGATTGGAAAGATACTTTCAGTATCATGAGATTCAATGATAACTCAAAAATAAAGATGAGGCGTATGTTGTTACGAATTTAGATAGTGATAAGTCGAGAATTGTTCTGTATGATTTAAAGAAAAATGCTGTTATTAAAGAGGTTTATTCAAATCCAACTTTTGATGTGAGCTCTGTAAGCATGGCTGGTAAAAACAGAAATTACGAATTAGATTATATCAGTTATAACGGAATCAAAAATGAAATCATTCCTGTAAGTCAATTTTATAAGGAAATTGATACTCAGTTAAAATCGGAATTTGGTGACAAACAGTTTTATGTAGTTTCTTCGGATGATAGCGATTCTAAGCTTTTAGTGGTTGTTGACAGTGACAAATTATACGGAAAATATTATGAGTATGATGTAAAATCTAAAAAATTAAAACTTCTTGTCGACCTTATGCCTCAGTTAAAAGAAGAGGATATGGCAGAAATGAGACCTATCGAATTCAAAAGCAGAGATGGACTGACCATTCATGGGTATATTACATTGCCAAAAGCTGCTGTTGATGGTCAGAAAGTTCCTTTGATTGTAAATCCTCACGGTGGTCCGCAGGGAATCAGAGATGATTGGGGATTCAATCCGGAAACTCAATTATTTGCAAGTCGTGGGTATGCAACTTTACAGGTCAACTTCAGAATTTCTGGTGGATATGGTAAAGAGTTTCAGAATTCGGGCTACAAACAAATCGGGAGAAAAGCAATGGATGATGTGGAAGACGGAGTGAAATATGCTATCTCGCAAGGTTGGGTCGATAAGGATAAAATTGCCATCTATGGCGGAAGTCACGGTGGTTATGCTACTTTGATGGGATTGATCAAAACACCAGATTTATATTCTTGTGGTGTTGATTACGTGGGTGTTTCAAATATCTTCACATTCTTCGATTCTTTCCCTGAATATTGGAAACCTTACAAAGAAATGGTTAAGCAGATATGGTACGATTTAGATAATCCTGAAGAGGCTAAAATTGCGAAAGAAGTTTCACCTGTTTTCCAGATTGATAAAATTAAAAAGCCATTGTTTGTGGTACAAGGAGCAAATGATCCAAGAGTGAATATTAACGAATCTGATCAAATCGTAAAAGCATTGAGAAGTAAAGGTTTTGAAGTTCCTTACATGGTAAAATATGACGAAGGACACGGATTCGGAAAAGAACCTAACAGACTCGAATTGTACAAATATATGCTTGGTTTCTTCGCTGAAAATTTTAATAAATAAACTTCAACAGAAACGTATAAAAAGGAACGGAAAGTATTTTGCTTTCCGTTTTTTTGTTAAATAACAACACAATTTTCTCACAATATTTCAGCGCACAGAATCCCCCTCTAGAGGAGGTTCTCTAGCCCGGATAGAAACGGTTACCCCGCAGCAAGCGATGGAAAAGCGAAGGAGCGAGGAGTAATAGTGGATAGCCGGATCAGCTCCTAAAAAAATATTGCAACAAAAACACGATTAACAGACGAAAAATTGTAATGTCAAAAAAAATCTCTACATTCATTAAAGTAAAACAAAAACCACAATCGTCATAGCAATATGGAGATTGCCGAGAAAATAACAATGCCACAGAAGGAAAAGGAAAACATTATTTCGCAAACCGTATCAAGTTACGGAGGAAAGCTGATGTCTTTCATTCGTCCGAAAGTGAAAAATACCGAAGATGCGGAAGATATTCTGCAGGAAGTTTGGTATCAGTTCAGCAGTTTGACCAATCTTTCTGAAATTGTAAATGTCGGCGGATGGTTATACCGAGTTACATCAAACAAAATCATCGATAAATACAGAAAAAAGAAAACCGAAAATCTTGAAGATTTTGTCTACGAAGATGAAGACGGATCGTTTTCGATAAAAGATATTCTGTTGCTTGACGACAGCGCCGGACCCGATGTAAAAATGTTTCAGGATGAGATTTGGAAAAAACTGTTTGAAGCTTTGGAAGAGCTTCCCGAAAAACAGAAACTGGTCTACATGGAAAATGAACTGAACGATAAAACTCTGCAGGAAATTGCTGATGAGCAGGGCGAAAACATTAAAACCATCATCAGTAGAAAAAATTATGCAGTAAAGCATTTGAGAAACAGATTGAGACAATTGTACGAAGATTTAAATAATTAGAAATAAATAAAATGAACAATAAATATAAAAAAAGTTGGGCACTATTAATTTTATGTCCGCCCTTGATTTTCCTTGCCGTTGCGCTGATTGTAATGTGGCTTTGGAACTGCATTTTGCCCGAAGTTATCGGTGTTAAAAGTATCAATTATTGGCAGGCAATGGGGATTTTGGTATTGAGTAAAATTCTTTTCGGAGGTTTTCACGGAAAATTCGGAAAGGGAATGCAAGATATGAAAGAGAAACACTTGAGACATAAAATGGAAGGAATGTCTGAGGAAGAAAAAGAAAAATTCAAAGAAGTCTGGAGACAGAAATGCTCAACAGGATTTTTCAACAGAAATAACGAATAGTTTAAAATTTTTGAAGTAGTAAAGTAAAAACTAAAACGAATTCGTCTCTATAAAAAAACAAGAAGTAGTAAAATTTAAAATTTAAGAAAATGAAAAATTCAGTATTAAAAGGTGTTCTTGGAGCACTTGCCGTTGCCGGAGTTGCAATGGTTGCCAAAAAGGTAATTGAAAGAAAAAGATTTGTAAGAGGTATTTTCAACGAATACGGAATCAAAGAAAAATCGCCTTTCGGATTGGCAGACAAAATCAGAGAAATGGATGAGGAGCAGTATCAGGAACTGAAAGGAAAGTTTAAGAAAGAATTTGCCTCAAGATGCTGCAGAAAAGATGCAAGAAAAGAAGAATTTGCAGAAGCATAAATAGAAAGGAACTAAATTGAAATTGTCTTATTCCGGCGCGGGAAGCTTTGCTTCCCGCGCCGGAATTTTTTTGTTGTGAATGATTTTTTGCCACGAATGCACGAATTATTCGGACATTAAAATCAACATAACGTCTGTCATTCCGCAGGAATTAAGCGATTATTTAAATGCATTGCTGAGATTCCTACGGAATGACAAACACGGTGGAAATTCCCAATTTAAAAAATAAAGTTTCAGTATTTTCCGAGTGAAATCATAGATTCGACGTAGTCAAACCCCTTTTCGAACGAAAAATATTCTCAATCATATAAAAAAATATTAGCGCCTTGCGTTAAAAAAGAGATTGCTTCGCTTCGCTCGCAATGATAAAAATCGTGTGTGAAATAAAAGATCAAAGAAAATAAAATTCTTATTTTTGTATTCACTTACATGAAAGATTACTATTATTTTCTCGGTGTTTCTCGTGATGCTTCGGATGAAGACATCAAAAAATCCTACAGAAAACTTTCATTAAAATATCATCCCGATAAAAACCAAAATGATGATTTTTTTGCAGAGCGTTTTAAAGAAATTCAGGAGGCGTACGAAACTTTAAGTGAGAAAGGGAGAAGAATTACCTATGATCAGAATTTAGAAAGTCTGCAAAAAAGTTTCAGATATACCGTTCCACCTTCGATTAAGACTTTTTCGGCAAATAAAATTCATGCGAAAAAAGGAGAGGAGATTATCGTTACCTGGCAGACTCAGAATGCCGATGTAGTCAAAGTTTTGCCGTTTGGTTTGGAAAAAGCGTATGGTGAAAGAGTTTTTAAGATCACAGAATTTAAAAACGGAAAATTCCAGTTGTTGTTGCATGCGACCAATTCACTTTTGCATAAAACCGTCGTTCAGGGAATTACCGTAACAGAGGTTTTTGAATCTGACGGCGAAAAATTCAGGGATAGAGCAGAAGAACTTTTTAAATCACAGCCACGAACTGCAACAAATCCTAAAGGTCAGCCAAAAATTTTCCGCTTAATTTTTGGATTATTGATTTTAGCTCTAGCAATTTATTTTTTAATCAGCAGTCTAACTAACTAACTAACTAAGCCAATTTCTTATTTCCAGGGCATTTTTTGCAACGTTTTCCTTTTTTGAATTTTTTACAGCAAGATTTTTTGTCACCGCAGAACATTTCTTCATTCTTGAAAGAAAATACCGGAGTCAATGGCGGAACTTTAAATGGAGTGATGATATTCATACTGCAAATATATTAATTTAGAATAAATATAATTAATAAAATTTCACTTTTCTTTAAATACTGATTATCAAAGGGTTTGTAAATATTTTATTATGGATTTATAATTAATCCTTCTATTATTTCAATACGAAAACACTTCGTGAGCTTCTAAAAGTGTAACGGCTTTGTGAAACTTAAAAACAGTTTGTATTAAAAAAATCTTAGTACTCTTGGTGTTCAAATAAACGAATGCCATCAATAAATTTAAATCAAAATCATTCCGATAGAAGATTTAAATAAATTCCTCTTTACTACTTGTAATCACACATTGATAAGATTCAAAGCACTAATTATAAAGCCAATAGCAAAAAGCTAATTACTATCAGCTACTTAGGTTGCAAAATCATTTTAAAAATCGTAATTTTACGAATCTTTTTTTTCAAACAAAATCTAATATATAAAAATGAATACAGAGCAGTTTGTGAGCCGTCACATTTCCCTAAACGAAGCCGATAAGCAGGCAATGTTGGAAAAAGTTGGCGTTTCAAGTATCGAAGAATTGATTTCTCAAACCATTCCATCATCTATCCGTTTAGAAAATGATCTGAATATTTCAGAACCGCTTTCAGAATATCAGATGCTGAATCATTCGAAAGAATTGGCAGCAAAGAATACTGATTATACGAGTTATATCGGTTTTGGATACCACAATACCTTGTTGCCATCGGCGATTCAGAGAAATATCTTTGAAAACCCAAGCTGGTACACAGCGTACACGCCTTACCAGGCAGAGATTGCGCAGGGAAGATTAGAAGCTTTGCTTAATTATCAGACTGTTGTGTGTGATTTGACAGGTTTTGCGTTGGCAAATGCATCTTTGTTGGATGAATCTACAGCAGCTGCAGAAGCAATGCACATGTTCTTCAACAACAGAACGAAAGATCAGAAAAAAGCAGGAGCAAATAAGTTCTTTATCTCTGACTTGGTTTTACCTCAAACCGTTTCTGTTTTAAAAACAAAAGCTGAAGGTTTAGCAATCGAAATCGTTGAAGGTGATCACAAAACACATCAGTTCGACGAATCTTACTACGGAGTTTTATTGCAATATCCAGGTAAAAATGGAATCGTTTTAGACTATACAGAAGATATCGTTGAATACAAAAAATTAGACTTACAGGTTGTTGTAGCTTGTGATCCTATGGCTTTGGTTAAATTGAAATCTCCTGCATCAATGGGTGCTGACTGTGCGGTTGGTACTTCACAGAGATTCGGTATTCCATTGGGTTATGGTGGTCCTCACGCGGCATTTTTCTCTTGTAAAGAAGATTATAAAAGAGATATTCCGGGAAGAATCATCGGGGTTTCTCAGGATATGTACGGAAAACGTGCTTTGAGAATGGCTTTGCAAACTAGAGAGCAACACATCAAAAGAGAAAGAGCAACTTCAAACATCTGTACTGCTCAGGTTCTTTTAGCTGTTATGGCCGGAATGTACGCAGTTTATCACGGTCCGAAAGGATTAAATTATATTGCTGACCAGATTCACTTTAAAGCAAATGCACTAAAAGGCGGATTGAAAGCTTTAGGCTATCAGACCGTTGAAGAGCCAATCTTTGACACGGTAAAAATCGTGATGGCTGAAGATGAGAAAGCAAGACTGATGAGAATGATGCTTGATCACAAGTTAAACTTAAACTATTTCACAGAAGGAGTAATCAGCATTGCGATCAACGAAAGTACAACGTTGGAAAAACTGAATGTTTTGATGGCTTCTTTCGCTCAGTTTAAAGACAAGCAGACTTTCAAATTAGAAATAAAAGAAGGATACAGCATTCCTGAAGAAAATCTTAGAAAAGATGAGATTTTGACAGAGGAAGTATTCAACAAATACCATACAGAGACAGAATTGATGCGTTACATCAAACGTCTTGAAAGAAAAGATTTATCATTAACGCATTCGATGATTTCTTTGGGCTCTTGTACAATGAAGCTGAACGCTGCGACTCAAATGTTGCCACTTTCTTGGGATAATTGGGGAGCTGTTCACCCATTTGTACCGGTAAATCAGGCAGGAGGTTATCAGGAAATGATCAAAGAATTAGAGAAAGATCTTTCTGAAATCACAGGTTTTGCAGGAACCTCACTTCAGCCAAACTCTGGCGCGCAGGGAGAATATGCAGGATTGATGGTGATCAGAGAATATCACATCTCAAGAGGCGAAGGTCACAGAAATGTGGTGTTGATTCCTCAGTCTGCACACGGAACCAACCCGGCTTCTGCAGCAATGGCAGGAATGAAAATTGTTGTCGTTAAAAACCTTGAAAGTGGCGAAATTGACTTCGAAGATTTCAAAGCAAAAACAGAGCAGCATTCTGAAAACCTTTCTTGTGTAATGATCACTTATCCGTCAACTTACGGATTCTTTGATGCCAACATTAAAGAAATTACGCAATTAGTTCATGATCACGGCGGACAGGTTTATATGGACGGTGCCAACATGAACGCTCAGGTAGGATATACAAGTCCTGGAAACATCGGAGCAGACGTTTGTCACCTTAATCTTCACAAAACTTTTGCTATTCCTCACGGAGGTGGTGGTCCAGGTGTTGGTCCGATCTGTGTTGCGAAACATTTAGTTCCTTTCTTGCCTACGAATGCTAACATTAAAGTAGGTTCAAAAGAAGCGATTGAAGGAATTTCAGCAGCCCCTTACGGTTCTGGATTGATTCTTAATATTTCTTACGCTTACATCAAAATGTTGGGAACTTCAGGTTTGAAAAAAGCTACTGAGCACGCAATTTTAAATGCAAACTATTTAAAAGAAATCTTAGCAGAACATTTCCCTATTTTATATTCAAATACTGAAGGTAGAGTAGCGCACGAATGTATCGTAGATTTCCGTCAGTTCAAATCTTTAGGAATTGAAGTGGCTGATGTTGCAAAAAGATTGATGGATTACGGTTTCCACGCACCAACGGTTTCTTTCCCGGTTGCAGGAACATTGATGATCGAACCTACAGAATCTGAAAGCAAATCTGAAATCGACCGTTTTGCTGAAGCTCTTATCGCAATCAAGCATGAGATCGATGAGATTGCTAACGGTGAAGCAGATCAGACAAACAACGTACTAAAAAATGCTCCTCACACTGAGCAATTGGTAATTTCTGATTCTTGGGATAAACCATACAGCAGAGAAAAGGCGGCTTATCCTCTACATTGGGTAAGAGATCATAAATTCTTTGCTTCGGTTTCTAGAGTTGATGAAGCTTATGGAGACAGAAACTTGGTTTGTACTTGTGAGCCGATTGAAGCTTATATGTAATTAAAGTTTTTTTAGATATAATAAATCCCTTTCAGTTTTTTGAAAGGGATTTTTTTGGTATTAAAATTGTCTCGAATTGAGCTTAACAGTTTGGATATAATCAAAGTCGAGGAAAACGAAGTACTTCACTTTTGCTAATGTTTATAGAATTGCGCAAGTTCAGCTTTGTATTTTATCCCAGTTTTGGTAATCCCTTATTGTCTAATGGTATTTTAATCTACAGGTAAGTTTATTATTTTTATACATATAAAGTCGCCTGTTATAAACAATATTTTTTCATTTTTATACGCTATAATTTGTGAAATATAATCGCTTCTAATTTGTTTATTGGCATCCAATTCTACTGTAACGTTAATGCTTTGTCCATTTTCTCTATTTAATAATAGTTTTGTATTGGGATTATTATTGAGTAACTTGCCTGTAATTTTATTCGGAATATTCACCCACATTTTAGAAAAAGTTTCTTTTGTTCCTTTAAGGAAAATACTTGGGTTAACTGAAAATCCATTTATACAATTATTAGCCCCCTCACTGACATACGTGTTATCATTCTTTAATACAGAAATTCTTTTTCCACATGTATTATTGGGCAAACTTGCAAAAAATGCCATTGAAAGGTCGTTTTTAAAATTATAGTTTGTACCCAATTTATTCAACATACTCAAATAAAATTCAGTTATTGATTTTTTTTGAGTATTATCTGTCAAAGATTTGTAATCTATTTCAAGACAATAATCGCACTTTTCGCTTGGCTTGCAATCTAATAATGAAATATCTGCATTTGTAGGTAGACTAAAATTGCAAGTTTCAGTTCCGGGACATACTTTTTGAATTTCATAACTTATTTCACGATATACACCATCGACTGTATCAAAAGAACATCCTAAAATAGTACTGCCCCCAATTCCAATTTGTCTTAATTCATAGCCGGGATAATTCGCATCTATTGGGTAAGGAATCCAACTTTCAACAAAGTATTTTTTTATGAAAGTTACTGAAACAACATCGTTAGGATTTTCATTTTTTGCAACCCATTGAAAATGGTTAACTCCATTTATTGTTTTACAGATAGTTTGATTCAAATCTATTTTAATACAATTTCTTGGAATACTACATTTTGGTGGTCCTTTTAAGATACCTGTCCCTGAACTACCACAGCCTTGTAAAAGGATTAATGAAGCTAATAAAATCATATAGTTCATTACTGATTTTGGTTTTTGTATCATGATATTAATTTTAGTTATTTATGGGCATGTCTTTACACTTGCAGGCAACGAGTAGGGGGGCGATGGATATCGAAGCATAATACTTAGTCCCGCTTTTGGCAATATCTTCTTGGTGGGAGTTTTTCTATCTTTATTTTACTTTTTCACAGGTATTTTGTATTCCCATTCACAAGCTTTAGTTTTTGCTTATAAACAAAAACTAAATTGAAATAATAAAACTTTAAGTAAATATGGTCTGTTATTTTTATCTACTCAAAGCTATACCATATATCCAACAAAAAAAATAGCTACTATTAGCTATTTTTAATCTTCAAATCCACCCCTCTTTTATCGATTTACTTAGTAAGTCCAATGGGTTATGAACTTCAGCTTTAGTCAAAATATTTTTCCGATGGTTATGCACAGTATTCAGACTAATAAATAACTTTTCGGCAATGGTCTTACTGTTTTTGCCTTCCAATATGCATTTCAAAACTTCTTTTTCTCTTTTCGTGAATAGATCAAATGACTTAGTGAGCTTCTCTGTAACCTCAATATTATAATATGATGGCTCATCATCAAAGCCAATAATAGAAAAACAAGGTGTACCCTCTTTTTTGATATGGGTAATATCCGTATGCAAGACCAGACTTCTGTAATAGTTATTTTCATCAAATTCGATGGGAACGATTTGATGAAGTAGGCGAATATAATTATTGGTTTTAGTTTTTATTCTGTAATCGTGCTGGAATTTGTAACTGCCTCTTTTTTCCAATGGTAATTCTTTTAGAAATTCTGTTAATTTGTTTTCAAAATTTAAGAAATAAGGCTTATCATTCGGATGAATTTGGTCTAAAAAAAATAAAGCATTTATTTCATTAGAATCGTAACCAAGTATATTTTTAATGTGAGGACTTATGAATTCTAATTCCATCGTAGATACATTAAAAATCATATAGTAGTAATCTCCCGCTTGAAAAATATTCAGCAATTTTTTGTGAAGTTCCAGATTAAGCTCCAAATTTTTTGTGTAAGAAGCATCTTTTAATATTGCTTTACCCCATACCTCAGTGGCAGCTTGATACAGAGATGTTTTAGACTTTTCCATGGTTATTGGTTTTTTAGATGTTTAACTTTCGATGACTTTTATAATTTCAAATCCCACTAAAGCATATTATTCGTAAAATAAACTTTACTGAGCATTGTAATTGAGATATGAAAGGCTTTATCAGATGTAGTATCTGTTTGTGGTGAAAAGTGTTATAGTTTTTAACAAATGTATATTTTATTTTGAATTGAATGTGTATTTTAAACTAAATTATTTCGCTAAATAATATGCAATTCAAGAATAAAGTAAATTATTGTAATGATTATTCAGAAAATTTGTGGCGAAAAGAAATTGCTGGTTCAAACTCAAAATAATAAATAAAAACTTCAGGTTGAAAAACAAATTTTTCATTCATCTCATAAGTTATTTCCAGCCCATTAAAATTTTTTAATTTAGTGTTAATACTATGATTTAAAATCTAAATGATTGATACATAATTGTTCAGCAGGATGGTGCAGGATGCTCATATTTACGTTTGTGATTAGCTTGGTTAACACAAAATTAATATTACATGAACAAGAAAACTTTACTCATTAAGCAAGCTTTAAAATCTTTGCTATTGTGTGGATTGACCTTATCCGCTGCTGGCTTAGATGCTCAGACATTAGCATTTCCTGAAGCTACCGGTTTTGGTAGATATACCACCGGAGCAAGAGGAGCAGCCAATCCTCAAATCTATTTAGTTACGAATTTAAATGACAGTGGCGCAGGTTCTTTCCGTGATGCAGTGAGTCAGCCGGGAAGATTTGTGATTTTCAAAGTGGGAGGGATTGTTAATTTACAATCTGTTGTTGCCGTGGCTGCCAATACAACAATTGCCGGGCAGACCGCTCCGGGAGAAGGGATTTTGTTTTTAGGACCTAGAGTATCATTTTCAGGATCGAGTAATACCATTGCAAGATATATGCGTATCCGTTATGGCGGAACGTCGCAAAATCAGGATGCATCAGGAATTTCCAACGGGGCGAATATTATTCTGGATCACATGACGTTTACCTGGGGAACAGATGAGGTTTTCTCCATCAACTGGGATAACAATGGGACAAGTCCGGATAATATCACCATCCAAAATTCTATTATCGGACAGGGATTACATCGCCATAACCATTCTGCGGGAGGTTTGATGCAGCCGTCTGCCGGAGGAAAAATCAGTTTAATCGGAAATTTATACATCTGTAATAAGACCCGTAATAATAAAGTAAAAGGAATCAACGAGTTTGTAAACAATGTCGTTTACAACTGGGGGAATTATGGAAACACGTACGGACACACTCAGTCTGGAGAAGCGTACATTATGGGCGGTGATTCTGCGGGAAGTTCTTTTGTAAATATCATCAATAATTATTTTATTGGAGGACCCAATACGAGCGGTACTGTTTCTACACCTTTCAGTGTAGGAAACGCCAACTTTAATTTATATGGTTCAGGAAATTATTTTGATAATAATAAAAACGGAGTTTTAGATGGAGCACTCGTTCCTTCTGATTTAACTGGATTTCCTGCTGGAGATATAACGGCAATACAGTCGACTTCTTATGATTATCCGATGAAGAACCCGACACTAACGGCTCAGGGAGCATTTGATAATATCATTGCAGGCGTGGGAGCATCTTATCCGAAACGTGATCAGGTAGATGGTCTGATGATTTCAGATCTTCAGTCGAAAGGAACAACTGCTGCGTATGTGTATGTACAAACTGATTTAACCACTCAATTTGGTTTTACCAATGGTGGTGCAGGTCATATTTACGGTGCTCCGGCTCCTTTAGATACCGACAATGACGGAATGCCCGATGCTTGGGAAACTGCCAACGGACTGAATCCAAATGTTCCTGATGCTTTAAACGTAAGCACTACGAATGCTCCTTATCTGAATATTGAGGTATATATAAACAGTTTACCGAATACACCGGCTCCGGATTTTGTTATCCCTCCTTCTGGAGTGAATTTCACGAATGCTTTGACATCCGGAACTCCGGCTACCAGTTCGTTAACTGTAAATTGGAGTGATAATGCAACTAATGAAACCAATTATGTACTGGAGCGTTCACTAAATGGTACTGCGTTCACAGTTATTGCTACATTGCCTGCGAATACAACAAGTTATAATGAAACAGGTTTAACACCGAATACTCAGTATTATTACAGAGTCAAAGCGACCAATGCTACCGATTCTTCGGTCTATACAGCGAATGCGTCAATCACTACACCGCCAGTTCCGTCTGCTCCTACAAAAGCAACCACTCCAACACCGACAAATGGTTTTAATGATGTGCAGTTGACGAATGGAAATTTATTGTTAAAATGGACGGGCAGTACCAATACCACCAACTACACCGTTCATTTTGGAACAGATCCACAGAATTTAACAAATGTTGCAACAGTACCTTATTCCGCGACACCATCATATCAGTTAACTAATTTAAATACATCTACCAATTATTACTGGAGAATTGATTCTTCAAATGCATTAGGTTCTATAACGGGAGATGTCTGGAGTTTCCGTGCACTGACGCCGAGTCTTGTCGGAAACTGGCCATTCTCAGAAATTCCTTCTTCTGGTGAACAAATTGCAGACGTTACTTCTTACGCCAATAACGGAACCTTAAATGTTGCTTACGATAATGCGAATGTAAGAGTACCGGGAAAAGAAAACTATGCCCTTGATTTGGCAACATCCCCGAACACGCCTTACATAGCGAGTATTCCGCATCAGGATCAGATTTTATTTAATACGAATTCATTTACGGTTTCTTACTGGATGAAAGCTCCGGCAAGTATGATTCCGTCTTCTTCGGCAACCAGTCTTTATGTTTTGTGCAAAGGTTCATTTACAAAGAATCTTACGACAGGAGCAACAGGTAAACGTTTTAATGTAGAAATCAAAGGCGGTCAGTTGAGATATGCGATTGATGATGATGTTACCAAAAAGGAAATCACCTCGCCAATTGCCAATTATTTTACCAACAATTGGGTACACGTAGTGATCCAAAGAGATATTACCACTCATAAAATGAGAATTTACACCAACGGAGTTTTAAGTTCAGAAGGAGACGAAACTGCAGTTACCGGAATTGGTGAAGCAAGTGCTTTGGTGATCGGGAATATCGGTGAACTTGAATTTTCGGCAAGTACTAATGCTCCGGCTCCTTACAAAGGTGCATTTGATGAGTTGAAAATGTACAATTACGCATTATCTCCAACGGAAATATCTGCTTTGTACAATCAGGCAGTGTTGGGTAACGCAGAATTCAGCATCAGCAAAAATGTTGGAAGTGTATATCCGAATCCTGTGAAAGATCAGTTATTCATTAAACTTCCTGAATATAAAAAATTAAGCTTAACGGCAACGGTAATGGACATGACCGGAAAGGTGATCATCAAAGAAAAATTGAATGCTAACGAGAACGGAACATTTAATCTGAATATGGGCGGTAGAAAAGTATCGGGAAATTATATTCTGAATGTTTCAGGAGACAACCTGAACAGCAATTTTAAAATCATTGTTCAGTAAAAAATTAGAGCACACTTAGTTTATTTCATATTACATTAGAAGATCCTTTCATTTATTTGAAAGGATTTTTTGTTTTTTACGCTTTTGAAACCACCCCGTCTTTTCATTCTGAAAAATCCACCCCTCCGAGGGAGGGGAATTTTTAACTCTATCTATGCGCAGCAGCAATTCCCCTCCCTCGGAGGGGTGGCGAAAATTCGAAGAATTTTTGACGGGGTGGTTTTGTTGCTGACATTATGAACGTAATCCTTTTATTTTACCAATTCATATCACTTTGAAATCACGTGTTACATGATTTCTTTGATAACAATTGTTTTTTTTATGTGGAAAACTTTGTTTGCAGTCTTCATCATCTGGTTTGTTAAATCTGCTAATTTTTCGAAAATGTCTGTAAAGTGCTGAAATATAATAAATTGTACTTGATTGCCTCTTCCGTGTAGTTGATTGGCTCTTCGGAGTGATTGATTGTCTCAACGTAATGCTTGAATACCGTTTATAAGCGGTTGAAGCGGTCATCGAACTACTTAAATGCTCTAACGTACTACTTTATCGGTTTTTGAAATCAGCAATTGGTTTTAAAGTTGAGGTTTCTGCTGGATTGAGTATTTGCGGAAGCCTGTATGAGTTAAATAGGAAAACCTCGCAGGGGTGAGGTTTTTATTTTGATAGCCACACGATGCAATCGTACAAGAGCGGAGCGGAGCGAGCTTTCGAAAAACATAAAGTTAAAGTAAGAACAAACGTAGCAAATACTTTTTCATACTACTACTACTACTACTACTACTACTACTACTACTACTACTACTACTACTACTACTTACAAAAAAATGGAGAATTTAAAAGAATGAGCAGTATGAAAAGCCTACTTTTCAATTTTGTATTTCTCACAACATTTTGCCAATACAATTTTGTATGCAGTCTTTATTTTCTATTTATTCTATCTTCTATTTGTTTAATGAAGTTTCCAAATTCTTTGTGTTGTGATAAAAAAAGAACTAATGTAGTAAATGAAGCTATTATTTGTGTTAGTACAACTGCTTTTGCTATTATTGTATTTGGCTTTATTTCACTAGAATTATTCATTATAAAACTAGTTAAAGAATAAAAGAAAAAGTCAAGGAAAATCTCAAATTTATTTCCTTTTGTTACATTCAAAAAATTAGTGCTGTTATTATCATTTATAATCCAATAATAGGTAGAAAATAAAATTGAAATTAAAAAAATAAACTTCAAAACCTCTGAAATTAAATGATATTTTGGTTTCTCTTCATTTACTATATGAATTTTCTCAACAAATTCAATTATTAAGTACATTACAGACATTAATAGGAAAAAGTAAAAGAAAGCTAAATAAAAATAAAACTCAAAGTTTGATAAAATTCCTAAAGATTTATATACAAAGTACATCAAAATTGGAAGTATTAACGTTACGATTGTTGCTTTTGATTTTTCTAATTTTTCTTTCAAGGCGATGTGGTATAAAATTACTTACAACTTTCGGCTTAACGCATTGCGTCAATCCAAACTAATTGCGCTAAAAATAATTAAATATTCAGTCAAAACCAATTTTATTTCAATTTGAAATGAAAAAAAGCCAAAGTTCTCACTTCAGCTTCAATCATAAAATCATTCTATTTTTATCCGGTAATTTTCAATGACTGTATCAGCCCATTATTCAATTCAAAATGGTATTTCAAAACGAGAGGGCTTCCGGGAAATGTTCCTGAGACTTCTGCTGAAAGGATGTTTTCGTTATAGTCTAATGACTTCATAGTGGCTTTGTATTCTTTATTAGCTTTATCAATCCAGTTTTCAATTTCAGCTTTTCCAATGTGGGTTTTGCCTTCATCAAATACTTCCGCATTTTCAGTAAAACAATTTGCATATGCTGCACTGTCAAATTCGTTTTGTGCTTTCACTAATTCTGAGATAATGTTGGGTAAATTCATTTTATTGTATTTTAAGATTATTAAATTGTTGGCACGGTTCCGCCGTCGATTACAAATTCAGTTCCGGTTAAATAGCTGGCTCTTGGTGAAACAAGAAAACCTACCAATTCAGCGACTTCTTCAGGTTTTGCGGGTCTTCCGAAAGGAATTCCACCGAGGGCAGTCATGACGCTTTGGGTGGCTTCTTCGATTGTGGAATTGTTACTTTCGGCGATGCGTTCCATCATTCGTTCGGAGGCGGTGGTCAGGATCCAACCAGGTGATACGGTTAAGATGCGGACACCTTTTGGAGCAACTTCGTTGGATAAACTCTTGCTGTAATTGAGCAAACCTGCTTTAGCAGCGGCGTAGGGAAGAGTACTGTCGTACAGCGGTAATCTTGCCTGAATGGAAGCGATGTGAATGATGACACCAGTTTTCCTTTCGATCATCTGCGGTAAAAAGCCACGGTCTAAACGAACAGGTGACATCAGGTTAGTTTGAAATGATTGCATCCAGTCTTCGTCGGTCAATACGGTAAAACCGCCGCCTTTGGTATCCGAACCGCCGAGATTATTGACAAGAATATCCAGCTTCCCGAATTGCTGAAGGACTTCATCGACTACTTTTTGAGTTCCCTGAGCGGTGCTGAGGTCTGCGGAGATAAAGTGAAGGTTTGTATTTACTTCTTCGGGTGGATTTCTTGCAGTGATGATGACGGTTGCTCTCGCATTAAGCAGTCTTTCTGCGATCGCTTTTCCGGCTCCTTTTGTGCCACCTGTGACAAGCGCGATTTTGCCTGTCAGTTCGTCATTGAAATTAAATTGGTTTTCCATTTTGTTAATTCTTTGGTACAAATTTCTGAAGTATCACCCAATCAGGCAATAACGGAAAATCGAATGGCATAGGGATAATTTTTTCCCCTATTGTACATTTTGGTACATTGGGCTAATTTTACAGTATGCATGAGAGAAAAATTCCCCTGAACTTAAACTGCGGTCTCGACCTGATTGGCGAGGTGCTTTACGGTAAATGGAAAATCCGTTTGCTATGGTTTATCAATGAAGGGCATCTGCGCCCCAGCGAACTGCAGCGCAAAATTCCCGATGCTTCAAGGCGTGTTCTGAATATTCAGCTGAAAGAACTGGAGGAACACGAATTGGTTTCAAAGAAAATTTATGCACAGGTTCCACCCAAGGTAGAATATTTTCTAACCGATTTTGGGAAGACGCTGATTCCTGTGATTTCTGCGTTGGGAAATTGGGGTGATAAAAATGAGGAGAGATTGCGGGAGGTGATTTTGGGGAGAATGGGGAAGGGGAGTGAGTAAGAGCTTGCAAGCTTGTGTTGGCTTATTATTTTCTCTGTTTTAAATAGTTTAACAGATCAATAATATGCTGCTGGGTGTGACCTGAAAAAATAAATTGAAAATACCAAAGTCCGTCATCAGGGCTATTGTTTTCTATTCTCCATTTTATTTCTAACAGATCTAGGATAATATCTGATAGATCGTCTATTGCATCACCGATTGCAATGTTATCTTCTTTATCAGTAATCATTAAATCAAGAGCAATATTGTAAAAACCAAAGTCTGGAAAATTACTTTCAACATTCTTTCTTATATCAGCATATTTGTGTTCATTGTATTCTGCATAATCAGTATTGTCATGCTCATAGCGAATATCAAAATATAAACTGTAAATAGTTATCAGAGATTTTTCTAACAATAAATCTCTATCACTTTTATTGATTTTTAAGTTGGTCTCTAATCCAAATTTTACAATTTGTACTATTGTATGAATCAGTTTTGTTATCATTATTATTTCTTCTGATTGATTAGGGGTTTGCAGTGGCTTGTTTCTATGACTAAAGGAGAATTTTTATTCTACCAAAATTCTATAGTCAAAAATTTCTTTTCTGTTCACTAAAATCGAATCAAAATCATTTCTTTTAAATGACTTTTGTCTGTGAAAGTAATCCATATCTGCGTTGTAAATCTCCAGAATCTTTTCTTTGATTTCTTCATCCCGATTTTGTAGATATTTTTCACAAAGACAAAGAGCCAATTTCTGTTTTGCCGACTCAGATCTCCATTGATTTCCTATCATATTCTGACCATACATTTGTTTCTCTTTTTCCTCATCAATAACATCATATCTCATCTTACAGGATTTAAAATTCACTTCTCCATCATATTTTTGAGTACATGAAAGTAAAGCTGAAAAGATAAAAAGAACTGTAAGATTTTTCATTCGTTTATTTTTTATTTTCATCCCAATAATAAGAATCCGGATAAATTCTCGCTCCGAAAACTGCCGTTCCCACCCTCACAATCGTAGCTCCTTCTTCAATAGCTGTTTCTAAATCACTGCTCATTCCCATGGATAGTTCTTTCATTTCTACGTTGGGGATGTTTTGCTGAATGATTTCCTGCTGTAAATTTTTAAGAATTTTAAAACTTGGTCTTACTTTTTCGGTTTCTGCACTGAAGAGTCCGATTGTCATTAGACCTTTGATTTTTAAAGTATGAAATTTAGAAACTTTTTCAACCAGATCAATTGCGGAATCAGAAGGAATCCCGAATTTACTTTCTTCATCGGAAGTGTTTACCTGAATTAAAACATCCATCGTTTTTCCTTCTGCTAAAAGCTTTTGATGAAGTTTCATAGCGAGTTCAAAGCGATCAAGAGATTGAAGACAACTTACGTCACATTTTAAAATATCTTTAATTTTATTGGTTTGAAGATGCCCTATAAAGTGATTTTGGTGAGGAATATCTTTTAAATCTTCATACTTTTCTTTCAATTCCTGCACTTTATTTTCGGCAATTAAAGTCTCTCCGTTTTCTAAAGCTATTTTTATTCTTTCTGCCGAAACAGTTTTGGTTGCCAGTAACAATTTCACTTCATCAACGTTTCGACCAGCTTTTTCACAGGCGTTTTTTATTCTGTTGTTGATGATTTCTAAGTTGTGGAGAATATCTTCTTTCATTTTAGACTTTGTGTTTAGCTTCCAATTTGTTAATCAATGCTGATTTGATTACGGTAAAAGTATAATCCTTAGCTTCAGCAAACGAAATTTCATATCTCCTATCAATATTTCTTAAATCTTCCGGAAATTTTGCGAGAAGACTGTCGTAAAAAGAATCCAGAAATTCTTGTGAAGGCATTTCGTATTTTATCTTCAGTTGAAAACGTCTGATAATAGCTGTATCAATGATTTCAGCGTGATTGGTGGCGCAAAGTAATAATGCATTTTCGGGATAATAATCAATCAACTGAATCAAAGTGTTGACTAATCTTCTCATTTCACCAACATCTTTATCGTCACTGCCACGAGCTTTCCCGATTTGATCGAGTTCATCAAGGAAAAGAACGGATCGTTCTCTTGCTGCTTTATCGAAAATCATTTTGATGTTTTGTGAAGTTTCACCAATTCTTGATGAAACGATATTGCTGAGGTTGAGGATGATGATATTTTTGCCCAAAGCATTTGCAATCGCCTTTGCAGTCATGGTTTTTCCGCAGCCTGAACTGCCTTCGAGAAGAATTTTATTGTTAACGGGAAGTCCGTATTCCTGCAATTCTTTAGCGTAGGTTTGTTCTTTGATGAGCTGTACAAACTGCTCTTTATTTTTAGGTTCAAGGAAAACATCATTGAGCGTTACTTCTTCTTTGTCTTGAATAATAAGATTGTACAGATTCATATTTTGCTTTGTTTAAACTTTTGTTGTGACAAAGATAATTCTTTAGAATATTTTGGTTGATAGGTGTTTTTTTTAAATATTGTCACTTCGAGTAGATTTTGAAAAAATCGTATCGAGAATTTTTCGATTTTATGATTGTAATTCTTTCACTGGTTCTTAATACATTTTTCATTATTTTATAATGAAAAACACTCAAACTGACGGAGTTTTCCAAGAAAATCATCATCCGAAAAATTAAAGAAAAAATCCTTTTGCCAATCCTGAGTTTTAGTGGCTTGTTTGTTTTCGGGAGAGTCCCAAGTTGGATAAACTCTGAAACCTCGCTTTCCATCTTTAGAAAGGGTAGTGAGAATGTTTTTTTGAATAAGAATTTCCTTTGAGAAGAAGAAGAATCCGGATTGGTCATCATTATCACAGAAGATAATGTAAAAATCAAAAGGATCTTCAGAAGTGAATGGTTCGGTTTGTTTGCTTTCAGGATTTCTTTTCCATAAAGTCACAAATTGTCCGATTTTCTTAGGAGTGATTTTAGCCTTTCTGAATTTAATGCTGAATTGATTTAATTGGAAACTGTGACCAAAATATTCTTCACATTCAGAATCTGGCTGGAGATGAGAAATGATTAAGTTGAGCTTAGAAAAAACTGAATTTTGAAGTTGCTCGAGTTCTGTAATCATTTTGTTATGTTTTTTTGCGCTGCTTTACTCCGGTTGAGTAAAACAGCGGGCAGTCATTGAGACTGCAAACATAAATAATACTAACTAATAAATTTGCTTTATAAGCTACTATTTTTTAGTTAATAATTATTGATTTTCTTTCTTTACAGTTGCGATGTAAGATGAAACTAATACTGCACATGTAGTTAATCCGATAATTGCGATCATAATTTTTGAATTTTTATTTATTTAAATATTTATTGCGAATTCTATAATGCAATATTACAGCTTTCAAATTGAATGTCAAATAAAAATATTATGATGTATATCAGTGTTTTATGTATGTTTAAATGCGTTTTTGGATGATTTTGCTATTGTTGTTTTGGATGGTTCTAGTGTGATATATTATGTATTTTAATTGTTTAATTCGTAAAAAAATGTGAATATGTTAATGTTTATGTATTTGTTGTTTTCAGGTTGACAATATCAAGGAAATGAAATGTAAAGCATATTAAATGTTTGAAACATTAAAAGCACCAATTTTTTAACATCAATTTTACAGCTTAACTCTTGGTTTTCCAAATGGGTTATAAGAAATTCCCACATTGAAATAGAAAGACGGTTTTGCATTGACGTCAAAAATAAAATCTCTCGGAGATTCATTCTTTTCAAAAATTCTTGATGATGGCGTGGCTCGGATTCCTGTTTTTAAAGTTCCGATAAAGTTTCCTCCTAAATTGTGTTCATAGATCGCTCCGGAATTGATTTCCAATTGCCTGAATTCGTAAGTTTTGCCTGATGGATAAAGGTAAAACGAAGTATTATCCATCTCAGTACCAAATGAAATTCTTCCGTTTGAAAAAATATCTTTTCTCACCAAAACTTTCTTTGGTAATATGATATCTGCAACCCAGCCGTTGTCAAATTTATGTTCATACGTGAAAATCGGAAGTGCAGGAATTGGTGTGCTTGGATCAACAAAAATTGCAACTCCCAAAGTCATTTTAGTTTTTGCATTGGCTTTTAAAACCAAACTTCCGGTCACCATTCCTCTGATTCTTTCAAAATGCTGATCGCTTCCGTCAATCGATGCAGTGGCAGAAAAAATGGCGATTTTATTAAATAATTTGGTGAAATGCGTCACATTTACGGCTTCAGAATGATAATGGAAATTTCCTTTGCTGACATTTTCCTCAGAAAACAAATTGATATTATTTTCTGCATTGATTGACGTAAATCGATAATTTAATGATGCACTCAACAGCCATTTTCTGTTTTTAATCAAATAAACATTGGCATTTGCTTTTACCTGATGAAAACTTTTGATTTTGTTTTCTGGCAAGTCATTTCCATAGAGCTCAGGAGAAAATTTGTAAGGAGTAACCTGTGTGAATTCAATATTTAAATCTCTCGCTTGCGGAAATTTATCGGTTACAAAAGCAATTACTTTATTCGGAATACTATCTTTTTTCTGAGCCGAAACCATCGTTGCAACAGGAATAAGAGCGAAAGTGATTAGATTTTTTTTAATGTTGTCATAGAAATTTACTTGATTGCGTTGATGGTAGATTGGAAAAAATTGAACATAAATATTCTGTCGTAAAATGTTTCTATCGCATTAAGTTGAATGAAATTGATATACTTTTCAACTTGTGAAACGCTTTCTTCTTCTACAAAAACAAACCATAATTCCTTAATCTGATGATGATTTTTAAAAAGCTCAGATTCATAAATGTCTAAAGCATGAGAATGCTTCATGTCATAAAATAAAATCCCTTTTTTCACTCTGTTTTCCTCGATGATATTGATCGGGTGGTGGATATAATCAATCACTTTCAGGCTTTGATTATAAGATTCTATAAAATGATGCAGGTCGATCAGCTGGATGACTTTTTCTTCCTGCTGAGAATCGGTCATAAAATAACACTCTTGTGTTATTTGCTCTGTGAGTTTCTGAAAAACGTTTAATTCCATGTCTTTAATAAATTTTACAGGACAAAGGAATAGAGAAAGCGCTTTGGTAATCGGTTTTTTATACCAACCGCCTTACAAATTCTACCAAATACCACATATTAAAATTTAGTATAATAAAGTGAAGGGTTCGTATAATAATAAGCGGTTTAAAGCCGTTATTAGTTATTTTTGCTATTCAGTGAAAATGTAATCTTGAAAACATGAAATTGTACTCTAAAGATTTAAAAATAATTTTGTGATTGATTTTTTAGTGGAAGATCGGTTCAGATTTTTGCGGCATCTGTCTTTTATTATTTTCTTTTTTATTTTACTCTACTTTGCTCAGTTTTGGCAGTTTTATGTAGATTCGGTTCATTATTATATATTGGGAACAGTTTACATTTCATTGTTGACGATGGCGTATATTAATATGTATGTGCTGGTTCCAAGGTTTTTCTTCCGTACTTATTACATTCTGTATTTTGTGTTATTAATCTTAATGGGGGTTGTGGGACTGAACATTATTTCATATGTGATGAGTTTTTTTGTTGATTTTAAAGTTGATGAATACGATGATAAGAGAGGTGGTTTGTATGAAGGTGTTTTGATGTGTATTTCCATTATTTTGGTGACCACAACAGTGAAATTGCTCCAAAAATGGATTAGAGATAGTGTAAGAATTGCTGAACTGAACAGCCTCACCTTGAATATGGAGCTCAATGAGCTTCGTAATCAGATTAATCCGCATTTTTTGTTTAATATGCTGAATAATGTGAAGGCTTTGATAAGAACCGACCCGGAAAAAGCAACTACCGTTATTATGAAATTGTCTGAGTTTCTTCGATATCAACTCTATGAAAACAATGAAGAAAAAACAATGCTGACTTCAGAAATCGATTTTTTGTCTAATTTCCTGAATCTTGAAAAAATAAGGCGAGAAAATTTTGAGGTTACTATTGAAAGCCCTCATGATAAAAGAATTTTAAATTCTACATTTATTCCGCCCAACTTGTTTACCACATTTGTAGAAAACGCTGTGAAACACAGTGTTGACATCAGCGGAAAAGAATCGTATGTGAAAGTGAGTATCGAAATTAAAGATAAAAATCTTCATTTTCAATGTCGAAATTCTCAAAATTCAGACTTCCCGATTCCTGAATCCAATTATAGCGGACTAGGATTGGCAAACATCAAAGAAGATTGGAGCTGCTTTATCAAAACACTTTTACGCTGGAAATTAACTCCACAAAAAATGAATATATTGTAAATCTAACCATTCCTGTATGAATTGTATTATTGTAGATGATGAACCTTTGGCAAGAGCAGAAATGCAGTCACTGATTTTAGAAGTTTCAAAAATTAATATTTTGGGATCATTTTCCAATGCCCCTGCAGCTTTAGAATTTTTAAAAACGAATGTTGTTGATCTTATTTTTCTGGACATAGAAATGCCTTTGGTGACCGGTTTAGAATTTGCCAAAATGCTTCCCAAGGATTGCTTGATTGTTTTCACAACCGCTTATTCTCAGTATGCTTTAAAAAGTTATGAGCTTGATGCGATCGATTATTTATTAAAGCCAATTGAAAAGCCCCGTCTCGAAAAAGCAATCAAAAAAGCTGTACTTTATCACCAATTACTTTCACAAGAGACTACAAAAAATACGGTTGAATCGAACACCAAAGAATTTCTGTTCATCAAAGCAGACAGAAGGTTTTATAAATTAAATTTTGATGAGATTAAATTTATTGAAGGTTTAAAAGATTATGTTGTCATTCATACCAAAGCTCAAAAGTTAATTACGGCTATGAATCTTAAAACCATTCATCAGAAACTTCCATCAGAAATTTTTTGCAGAGTGAGCAAATCTTTTGTGGTTAATTTAAATTGTATTGATTCTTTTGATAATCATAGTATTTATATCGATGAATCTGAAATTCCTTTGGGCGAAGTGTACAGATCTGCATTTTTTACTGCATATTCCGGTGGTTCGTTGAATTTAGATGTTTAAAATATCTTACTTTTTCTTTCCCAGAAATCGGATTACTGAAGCTGTACCATTATGAAAAACACCTTCACTAAGCTCAATTTCTGTTTCTACTAATTCAATAATATCATAATCTGGAAAATCAGATTTTATTTCATCGATTGAGAATAGAGATTCTATATCTTTTGGACCTCCAACTTTTTCGTTTTTTAAAACAAATTCAAGATGCTTTTTGCTGAAAGCTTCAAAAATAATAAAGCCATCTTTACGCAGATACTGTTCAAGCATTGTATGAAGAGAAGATTTTATATCAGCAGGAAAATGAGCGTAGATCAATGCGATAACGTCAAACTGTTCTTTCTTAAAGTTCAAACTTTGCAATTCACCAACCTGATAATCTATTTTTACATTGTTGTTTTCGGCAAGCAATAGAGCTTTGTTTTTTCCTTCAGTACTAATGTCAAATGCAGAAACATTCCATCCGAGCTGTGCTGCAAAAACGGCATTTCGACCTTCACCTTCAGCCGGAAATAGGATAGAACCTGTTTCTAATTTTTGGAGTTGATCTTTTAAATAGTTGTTGGGTTGTGTGCCGTAGGCAAATTCATCGTTGCTGTATCTTTCATCCCATCGGTCAAGCCATTTGTTATTGGTCATTTCATTGTAATTTAGCTTTGATAAAATTAGGATTTTTTTATATTCTTAAAAACATGATTTTAATACAGTTTCTGATCATTTTCACAGAAAAAACTGGTTCGTTTGCTTTTTCCGGTATCTTTTTTAATGACTTCTGCACCACAAATAGGGCAATTTTTCTGATGATAAATTTGAAAATGTTTGCTGAGAACATTCGCTTTTTTCCATTTCTTAAAATCGAAACCGTAATTCCTTGCTTCTGCGATAATTTCTTTTAATTTTTTTGGAGGTAAATTTCCAATAAGACTTTCGGGATGAATTCCGACTCTGAATAATGCTTCATTTTTAATAATGTTCCCAACGCCGGAGAAAATATCCTGATTCATCAACGCATCACAAATCATCATTTTAGGAGCTGCTTTTAAAGTTTGCTCAGTTTTTTCGGGATTCCATTTGTTGCTCATGATATCGGCCTCCCAATCAATTTTTAATAGAAAACTTTCGTCAACGACTTTTACCACGCAGGTATAAAAATACATTCCGCCATCTTTAAAAGTCAATCCTAATCGAAGCGTGTCAATGTCTTTTCTTTTATATAAACTATATGAACCGAACATCATAAGATGAACTTTAAAAATAATGGTATCAAAAATTAGAAACGTTTGTTTCCCAAAAGTTTTGATTTCTTTTAGAATTTCTCCTTTGATTTCTGATGTTTTTGGAACTTCACTTCCGCTAACTTCAGTAACCTTTTCACCTACAAACTTTTGCAGATCTTCTTTCATGAGAACAATGGTTGGGCCTTCAGGCATAGCTTGTTTTTTTAAGAAAAACTCAAATATTGTTCCTTTAAAAGTAAAAATTGAATTAATTTTGGAAAATGATGAATTTGAATCAGATTTTTACGAATCAGCGCACAGGAAATAATCCACATACCAAAGCTTCACGAACAGATTTTCAAAGAGATTTCGACAGAATTATCTTTTCTTCGGCGTTCAGAAGACTGCAGAATAAAACCCAGGTTTTTCCGCTTCCGGGAAGTGTTTTTGTGCACAACCGTCTGACGCATTCTTTAGAAGTTTCCTCTGTGGGAAGAAGTTTGGGAAGTGTTATCGGAGAATTTATTCACGATAATTATCAAAGTGATCTAACGGAAGATTCTAAAAGTTTTTATCTTCATAATTTAGGAAATGTAATCGCGGCAGCCTGTCTTTGTCATGATGTTGGAAATCCTGCGTTCGGGCATTCGGGAGAAGATGCCATTGCTAGTTATTTTGACCGAAATGAAAATGATCTTAAACCTAAATTCAATGAAAAAGAATGGGCTGATCTGGTTAATTTTGAAGGAAATGCCAATGCAATAAGAGTTTTAGCTCAACAACAGCAAGGAAAAGATGCGGGAGGAACACAATTAACGTTTGCCACTTTGGCGAGTATTGCAAAATATCCGTGTGAAGCGATCGCGAGAGATAAGAAAATTATTCACAGAAAGAAATTCGGTTTTTTTCAAAATGAAAAGGATATTTTTCTTGAAATTGCAAAAGGAACAAATCTAATCTCAGAAAGCGAAGAACCTCATATTTTCAAGCGACACCCGTTTGTTTGGCTGGTGGAAGCTGCGGATGATATCTGCTACAATATTATCGATATGGAAGATGCTCACCGATTAGGCATTGTTTCCACAGCAGATTGTACAAACCTGTTTTTTGAGCTGGTAAAATCCGAAACGGATGATGTAGACAGAGTGAAAAGAAAGCTTGATTCTATTGGAAATGACAACGAAAAAATTTCATATTTACGAGCTAAAGTTATTAATGCTTTAATTAATAAATCGATTTCAATGTACAAACAGAACTTTGATAAAATTCTTGAAGGAAATCTTGACAAAGCTCTGCTCGATATGTATAAAGGTGAAAATAAAGCATTACAGGATATTGCAAGCTTTTCTGTTGAGAAAATTTACAACCATAAAGCAGTAGTTGAAATTGAAAATGCCGGCTATAATGTAATGTATGAATTGCTGGATCATTTTATTCCGTCGATTTTAAAATCAGAAGAAAAAATTAAATCTTACGATATAAAAGCGTTAAAATTGATCCCAAAACAATTCATCTACGAAAACGGAACTGATTACCAAAAAGTTCTCGGAGTGATCGATTTTGTTTCGGGAATGACAGACAATTACGCAACCGATCTTTACAGAAAAATCAAAGGAATTGACATTGGAATGACCATGTAATCAATTCTATTTATTCAATATTTCAGAAGCATCTTCAATTAATGATTTCATTAATGTTGATGCTTTTTTATGTTTTAAAATGGGGGCGATTTGTCCTGACCAGAAGAAAACCAATTCGTGCTTCTTTTGTTCCAACGCTGCTTTTCTCATGGATGAAATGAAGGTTGTCTGCAAAGGAAATGGCAAGGTTTGACCTGTTGCGGTTAAGAGTTTTCTTGTGATTTCTGTTGTAATTCCGCGTCCTAATCTTCCTGTGTAGGCTCTGGAAAGGGTAGTGGATTTTGCTGCGTCTGAAAACAAAAATTCTTTATGAATAGGCAATGCTCCGGATTCTTCGGTTGCTAAAAATGCAGTCCCGATTTGTGCGGCTTCTGCTCCTAAAGTCATTGCTGCAGCGATTCCTCGACCGTTGGCAATTCCTCCGGCTGCTACAATTGGAGTTTTCACTTTATCTTTAACCAATTGAATTAAAGCAAAAGTTCCTGTCGTTGAAAGCTCGGCTTTATCTAAAAACGAAGGTCTGTGACCGCCACTTTCAAACCCTGATGCGACAATCACGTCTACACCGATGTTTTCCAAAGCAATGGCTTCATCTAAGGTTGTTGCGTTTCCGACAACGATGGTTCCTTGGTTTTTCAGTCTTTCAATGATATCCTGATCTAAAAGTCCGAACATGAAGCTGAAAACTTTAGGTTTAATATCAAAAACAACCTGCAGCTGATTCTGAAATCTCGACTCAAAGGAGGGTGGGAGCGCAGGAACTTCAACATTTAAGTTGTCATAATAAGGTTTGAAGATTTCAACCGTCTTTTTATATTGATTCTCAGTGTATTCCTGATCGATAATATCATGATCGTTTACCCAAAGATTGAGATTGTAAGGTTTGTCTGTCTTTAATTTTATCTGTTTATCAATTTCATAAATTTCATCAGGAGACGATGTATAAGCTCCGAAACCGCCCAATCCGCCGAGATTGCTGACTGTAGAAGTCAATTCAACTGTCGATAATCCGCCACCAAAAGGTCCCTGAAAAATTGGATATTCTATGCCTAATAAATCTGTTATTCTGTTTTTATTCCACATGATTTTGATGATTTTGGTTTAAAATTTAAAATTAAAGTTCTACATCAGTTAATGTTTTATTGACGATGAGCCATTTACCATTAATTTTATTGAAAGTTATAAAATTATAGTAATTAAAATCATACATTTTTACATTTAATTTTGCTGTAGCAATCGTGTTTATCACGTCGATAGAGATGATTGTAGGGGTGAAATCTTTCCCCGATTTTTGAGGACTTATTCTGCTTCCGACACCTTCAATATATTGTGTGGCGGTTTTGTAGTAAGGAACTCCTTTTATATCTCCGAAAAGTAGGGCATCTTTATGAAAAACCTGTTTCAAAAGTTCGGTATTACCTTCATAAATTCCTTTAAAATAATATTGCTCGATGGCATTTCTTATTTCTGTTTCTTGTACTGTGTCTTTTTCATGACTTTGATTTTTGAGCAAAGCTGTTTACCGGAAAGATAAACAGCCATGCAAATAATAGTATAACTTTCATTTTTACAATTGATGACCGGCGCCCATTCCTCCATCTACATTAATGATGGCGCCTGAGATGAATGTATTTTTAGCAATAGCATGAACCATTTGAGCGATCTCTTCCGGTTCTCCGATGCGGTTAATCAAATGAATTCCCGCATTGTTATCAATACTTTCATCGTGCATCGGCGTTCTGATGAGTCCCGGTGCAACGACATTTACTCTGATATTATCTTTTCCGAATTCTGCTGCCAATTGCAATGTCAAAGCATGAATTGCTCCTTTGCTCGAAATCGGTGCAGTTGACGGAGATTGTGCGATCGCGTGATACACAAGCGGAGTTCCGATATTGATAATAACTCCGTCTTTTTGTTTCTGCATTTGAGGAATTACAGATTGCGTTGTGAAGAATGTTCCTTTTAAATTTGTATTTAAAAATTTATCTAAATATTCTTCCGTAACTTCTAAAAACGGTTTGTTTTCGTAAATTCCTGCATTGTTGACCAATACATCAATCGAACCAAATCTTTCAATCGTCGTCTTTGCTAATTTTTCTCCAACGGCTTTATCTGCAACACTTCCTGTGACCATCACAAGGTTTTCGCCTGCTCCCAATTCGTTGTAAACCTGTTGTAATTTTGATTCTGTTTGTGAATTTATGACCACATTATCACCTCTGTCCAGAAAATAACGGGCAATTTCCAAACCGATTCCTGATGATGCACCTGTAACGATTACTGTTTGTTTTTTCATGTCTGATTTATTGTTTTTCAGTTGAAAATCCTTGTTCTTTCAGGACGGTAACCTGTTCTCCGGCGTATCCCCAGTTGTCGTCTTCGATTTCATTGATCACGATGTGTGTCAAGTGTGGATCTTTATTCAAAACTGTTGTTACAGCTTTATTGAGCTCTCTGATTAATTGTTGTTTTTTTTCGCGATTAAGATCTTCGCGCAAAACATCTACTTTTATGAATGGCATGATGTTAAATTTTAATTGTTGTTAATAAATTACTGTGCGTCTGCAACTAAGTGAACACTCAAGTCGAAATTGTTGTAGATCAAAGTATCTCCAAGATTGCTGAAGAAATTGGATGATCTGAATTTGATGTTGAATTTTGTTCTGTCAATGACAATTTTAGTATCTAAAACTGCAACGTTGTCTGTCTTCACGATCTGTAAAGTCGTTTCAAGTGAATGTGTAATTCCTTTGATAGTAAGGTCTCCGGTTGCATGGTAAAAATTGTTTTCACCCGGTTCTGCGTGTTTGATCTCGAAAACTGCATCAGAAAACTGATCTGAGTTAAAGAAATCATCAGAAGCCAAATGATTGGCGAATTGTGCGTTCGTTTCAGAATCATCGATATCAAGAATTTTAATTGATCTTGTGTTGATGACAAATTTTCCTGAAGAAAGAATGTTGTTTTCAAAATTGAAATTTCCCTCTTTTACTTCGATTGTTCCGTTGTGAGCTCCGGTTACTTTTCTTCCGATCCATTCAACTAAACTGTTTTCGCTGTTTACTTTAAAATTTTTTGTATCCATTTTGATTTGTTTTAAATGATGATACAAATGTCAGCCGATTGAAGGGAAAAGTTACGTGATGTAGATCACGAAATATGGGAAGTTTAAAGCTAAGGTTAAGGTTGGAGAACTACTGATGAAGTCTGCTTAAAGTCTCTCTCGTGACTCCCAAATACGCTGCAATCAGATGTTTCGGAACCAAATTGTACAATTGAGGATACAAAGCTAAAAGCTCTTCATACCTGAATTTCGCATCGTTATTCATAAAAGAAAGAAGACGTTTTTGTGCTGCAACATAGCCTTTATTCGTCCGCCATCTGAAAAAATGCTCAACTTCATGAATTTCTTTGCAAATTTTCTCTCGATCTTCATTAGAAATTGATAAAATATTGGCGTTGGTGATGCAATCAACGTTTATAGTTGCTCTGTTTTTGTTGTAAAGCGCATCAAAATCTGTTACCCACCAGTTCGGCATCGCAAATTGCAGGATAAACATTTTCATAGTGTCATTAAGGTAAAATGCTTTCAGACAACCGTCAACAACGAAATACTCGTGATCCACGAAATCTCCTTCCGTGATCAGGCTTTGTCCCTTCTTTAGTTTGATTATATTAAAATGTGTAAAAACATATTCGAACTGCTCGTTAGTGAGAGAAGCGTATTTTAAGATGTGTTCTTTTAATATTTCTTTAGCATCAACCATAATGATAATTAATATTCAAAATTAAGTTTTTTATTAAAATGTTTTTCTATGAGCCAATAGAATAATAGTCGACTTTTGACATTATGAGAAAGGTTTTGATTTTCATTACATTAAATAAAATTATTTTACCTATTTTTGAAGATATGGGCTTTTTAAATAGTTCTGATGATGAAACACAAATAACTTCTACATTTAAAAATTAAAACTATGATATACTTAGGTATTTTGGTCTTTTTCGGACTGATCACATTATTTGCATCTTTTTTCACGGTCAAGCAGGAATCTGCAGCGGTTGTAGAAAGATTAGGCAAATTCTTAAAAGTAAGCCACGCCGGTTTGCATTTGAAAATTCCTTTTTTGGATCAAATTTCAAAGCGTCTAAATCTTAGAATTCAGCAGTTGGATGTTATCATTGATACGAAAACATTGGATAACGTTTTTATTAAAATGAAAGTTTCTGTTCAGTATCAGGTGATCAGAGAAAACGTAAAAGACGCTTATTATCGTTTAGAAAATCCTGAAAATCAGATTACCTCTTACGTTTTTGATGTTGTGCGTGCAGAAGTTCCAAAAACTAAATTAGATGATGTTTTCGTAAGGAAAGATGACATTGCAGTTGCTGTAAAAAGTGAATTGCAGGAGGCAATGCAAAGTTATGGTTATGATATCATCAAAGCTTTGGTAACTGATATCGATCCGGATGAGCAGGTAAAACATGCCATGAACAGAATTAACGCTGCAGAACGTGAAAAAACTGCCGCAGAATACGAATCTGAAGCTCAGAGAATCAGAATTGTTGCAGTTGCAAAAGCAGAAGCAGAATCTAAAAAACTGCAAGGACAAGGTATTGCAGATCAAAGAAGAGAAATTGCAAAAGGTCTTGAAGAGTCTGTGAAAATGCTGAATGCTGCAGGAATCAATGCACAAGAAGCTTCGGCATTAATTGTAGTGACGCAGCATTATGATACTCTACATTCCATCGGAGCAAATAACAGAAGTAATTTGGTGTTATTGCCCAATTCGCCACAAGCGGCAAGCTCTATGCTGAATGAATTGGTTGTTTCTATGGCTGCAACGCAGAAAATGGATGAAGCCAATAAAGCGCAATTACCCGAACCTCCGAGAAATCATGAGCATTAAGATAATTTGCTGAAAATATAAATCCCTTTCAATACATATTGAAAGGGATTTTTTTATTTCTTGGTTTTAGAAACCTGCTTTACCAAAGTGTATTTTATGGATGAAGCATCCATTGGAGGATTTTCAATTTTCTCTGTTTTTACTTTTAAAACATATTCAAATCCGGGTTCGTAGGTGAAGCCTTCGATGTTGCTGTAGAAATTTCCCCAGCTGTCAGATTCTTTTTCTTTTACCTGAAGGCATTTCATTGGAGCAACTCCGGTGCAGTCTACGGTTTGAGAAGCAATGATGAAGGTTTTTTCATCTGCTGATGATCCTGAATTCGGCATTGGTTTGCATTGCGTCATTACGAGCATTGATGCCATTGGAAGAATGATGGAAAGAGATTTTAGAATATTTTTCATAATAAATATTTAAGGGTAGTCAAAGTTAAGCTTTTTCTTGAGTTCTGAATTTCTGCCTGCCAATCAACAGTTCAAAGAATAATTTAAAATCAGAAAGCAACGACCAAAGCGGATATTTAAAAGTTGCGGGTTTATTTCTTTCAATAAATGCATGACTCAGCCACGCAAAACCATACCCAACAATCGGAATGTACCAAAGAAATCTTTCTTTTCCGGTGTAAATTACAAAACCGATGACGAGAAAAATAAATAGAATTCCAAGAAAATGAAAAATTCTTGTTCCTAATTTCTTGTGTTCGTCGAGATAAAACTCATAGAACTCCTGGTATGTTTTGATTTTTTCAGACATGGCATTAATTTTTAAAGTTCTTAGATGAACCTTAGCAATTATTTCGCCAATTATTTAGGATACTTTTTTTGTTTAGATGATTTATTCAAATATTGTATTACTTTCTTAAATGAAATGCCTTTGTTTTTCTTATATAAAATGCAGATTGTCAAAAACTTTGTCTTTCATTGCGATAATTAAACGCAAAGCTAAACAAAGAGTTAGCTAATAAGGTTTTCAAATTAAGATATACAAAGGCGTTCCACTTATTTTCGAAAAACAAGGATTGGATTATTATATCAATAATTTAAGGTTCCAATCATAAAAGTTTTAGAAGCGTTCAGTGCCTGTGAAGTTTGGGTTGATTCCTTTACCACACCTTTGTTTTTGATGTAACTCGAATGAATAAAATAAGTGTCTTTATTTTCTCTCGTGATAAATCCGGTATGAAAATCTAAACCGACAATATACACTTGGTTTTTATCTTTACTTAAAATATATTTTTCTAAATCCTGTTTTTTGCTGAAATATTTGATGTCTTTGCAAAGCTTTTTAATCATCACAGAAGAAGCTTGTTGCGCCAGATACGTTCTGTTGATGTCGAAACCAAAGTCAGTCAGCGCATTGGTTACAAAATATCCGCAGGCGATGGTACTTTTCTGAGGTTCTCTTGATGTTCCGTTGAATGACCAAGGCGTACCCATCCAATAATTGGGAACATCGTAGTTAATAAATTTAAACAGATAATTTTTCTTTTCTTCCGCAGTCTTTTTGTTGATTGAAATTAAAAATTCTTTGTAGGGAATTTTCTTTTCTTCTGAATTCCCTAAAGTTAAATCATTGCCCGATTCAACTTTAGATTTGCTGCATCCGATGATGATTAAAAATAACAGACAGAAAAGGTATTTCATCTTTTAATTCGCATTTCTCAGCTTGCTGTTCTGATATCCGTAACAGAAATAAATCACCAAACCTACGGCAAACCATAATCCGAAATAGAACCAGTTTTCGTGGCTCATTCCCGTCAATAAATATAAACAAGAGCTTAAACCGATTAATGGAATCAGTGACAAATTTTTAATAAATGTCAAGAAACAAAGGCCTAAATTAATTAAGATAAAAAAGAAAATAGAAGCTCGGAATTCTCCGTTTTTAGGATCATTCCATTCCATTAAATGATCAAAAAAATCAGGTTGGAAATAATGAAATCCTACCAAAGCTCCGATGAAAATCACGGGAAAAATAATCTTTCCATTAATATACGGAAGGTGGAAACGACCCTTGATCTTTTCTTTCGGAGGAAGCGTTAAAACTCCCGCACAAACCAATACAAAAGCGAATATAGTTCCGATACTTGTAAAATCTAAAATGAAACTTTTGTCTGTGAAAAGAATAGGCACTCCAACCGCAATACCCGTAACAATCGTTGCGAACGAAGGAGTTTTATATTTTGGATGAACTGTCTGGAATTTTTTTGGCATCAAACCGTCACGGCTCATGGCATACCAAATTCTTGGCTGTCCCATCTGAAATACCAATAAAACTGTGGTAATTGCTACAATCGCTACAAATGAAACCGTCAGTTCCATCCAGGCAACATTGGCATTTGCTTTTTCAAATATAAATGATAGAGGATCTCCAACGCCGTCAAATTTTCTGTAGTCGACCATTCCGGTCAAAACCAAAGTCAGACAGATGTAAATAACGGTACACAAAGCCAAAGAAATAATCATTCCTTTTGGTAATGTCTTTTGTGGATCTTTTGTTTCTTCGGAAAGTACACTCAGTGCATCAAATCCTATATACGCAAAGAAAACTCCCGAAACGGCACTCATTACTCCTGCAAAACCATTTGGCATAAATGAACGTGTTCCAGTTTCTATGCTTACTGGCGTCCAGTTGTCGGTATTGATGTATGAAAAACCAACCAAGATCACCAAAACGATGACAGCTAATTTTAAAATTACTAAAGAATTGTTGAAGTTTTTACTTTCCTTCACTCCACGGTAGCACAACCACGTAATTAATCCGTTAATCACTAATGCAGGAATATCGACGATGAATTTTAAACTTCCCAATAAAGGAGCAGACGTCCACGCATTGATGAGTTCTTTATTTTCGGAACCGTTTAAAAAAGCTTTTTTCGCTTCGGTATAACTGCAAGTCAAGTAATCAGGAATGTGCATTCCAAGGCGCTCGAGGAAACTTGTAAAATAATCTGACCAGGAGAAAGCAACGTAAATATTTCCGAAAGAGTATTCCATAATCAAAGCCCAGCCGATCACCCAAGCTATTAATTCACCAAAACTGGCGTAAGCATATGTGTAAGCCGAACCTGCTGTAGGAATTCTGCTGGCAAATTCTGCATAGCATAAAGCAGTAAAGCCACAGGCAAAACCACAAATCAGATAGAGTAGGATAACACCCGGACCGCCCCTGAAAACGGCCTCACCCAAACTGCTGAAACTTCCGGCTCCGATGATGGCGGCAATTCCAAAAAAAACGATATCCCAAGTTCCTAAAACCCGCAAAAGATTGGTGGAAGTATCTGTTGCTGAATAGTTTTTCCTTCTGAAAAGTTGATTCATTTAATAGTTATATAAAAGTTGAAAAAAACAAATGTAATTATTTCTGATAAATAATTAAGATTTTCTTAATATTTCTTGTTGAAAAGTTAATTAGTATTAAAAAATAATCCACATACTAACAATATGTTAAAAGGCTTGTTTATACAATATCTTTTCGATATTTTCGTTGATAATTTGTGGATAAAATCTTATCTTAAAATTAAAATATTTGGTCTCATTTTTGAAGGCCTTTCCATTTTAAAATTTGATGTTAATGAAATCAAAAAAATACTTTTAGCGGCTGCTGTTTTCTATTTCGGGGTTTCCGAAGCTCAACAGTCTCAATACTTTACTCAAAAGGAAAACTATAGGTTTAATCTTGCTCAGAATCTTTATCAGACCAAAATATACAACGCTTCTCAATACGAATATGCACGACAGTATTTCTACAATCAGAATCTGGAGCAATCGAGAAAAGAAGCTGCCCAGTTTTTTGATAACGTGATAGGAGTGATTCTGCAGAAAAATCATGCGGAAGAAGGATTGACGGCTTTTATGAAAGAATATCCGAACTCTGCGTATTTTGCTCAGGCCAATTTACCTTTGGCGGATTATTATTTAGCTAAAAAAGATTTTAAGGAAGCTTTAAAAACTTTAAAAAAGGTTAATCAATACCAACTTACCAAAGAAGAGAATACCCAGTATATTCTGAAATTGGGTTACGCTAAATTTATGATGGGTGACTCTAAAGGTGCCATTGATGCTCTCGAAGAAGCTCACAAAACGGCTGATGAATCTCAGAAAGGTGATATCGCATATATGTTGGGTCATTTGTATTATTCAAGCAAGCAAAATGATCAGGCGTTTCAGTATTTTGATTCAATAAAAGATCAGCCGAAATTTTCAAAATTGGTGCGTCCGTATTACGTGCAGATGCATTACAACGATAAAGATTACGATAAAGCGATTTCGGAAGGAAATGCTTTGTTGAACGAAGATATTTCTGCGTCTTACAAAGCGGAGGTTCACAAAATCATTGGTGAATCTTATTTCATGAAGAATGATTATGAATCGGCGTATCCACATTTGAAAGATTATCTGAGCGTACAGCAAAACCCGTCAGAAAATGATCTGTATGAAATGGGATTTGTGGCGGCTCAGCTTAAAAAATATGATGAAGCGGTTTCTTATTACAACCAATTGATCAACAGCAATTCAGCGTTGGCTCAGAATGCTTATTATCAGTTAGGAAACGCTTATTTGGCGGTTGATAAAAAGCAGGAAGCACTATCGGCGTTCCGTTCGTCTTATCAGATGGATTATGATGCGAGTGTAAAACAGTTGGCTCACGAACAGTACGCAAAATTGGGTTACGACATCGGAAACCCGTTTGAAAGTCCGACAACGGTGATTCAAAATTACATTACAGCCAACCCAAGCGGTGCTAAAAATGCAGAAATGAGATCACTTTTGGTGAAATCTTACCTGTATTCCGGAAACTTTAAAGAGACATTAAATGCGATTGATAAATTGCCAAACTCAACTCCTGAAACCGATAAAGTAGATCAGGAAGTTTCTTATTTATTGGGAACGGAGGAATTCAATAAAGGTAATTTCGACGAAGCGGAAAAATACTTTCTCAGAAGTTTAGAATTTGATTTAAATAAAGAATTCAACAGCAGAGCTTTGTATTGGTTGGGACAGGTGTATTATCAGAAAGGAAATTATCCTTCTGCGATTGCCCGTTACGAAAAACTAACCAACGAAACGTTCCCTGAAAAACAACAGCTGCCTTACGATTTGGGATATGCTTATTTTAAATCTAAAAAATTCGATCAGGCAGAACAGTATTTTACACAATATTTAAAAAATCCAAAGCCTGAATTTAAAAATGATGCTGAGCTTCGTTTAGCGGATATTAATTATGCCAACAACGATTTGGATCAGGCGATTGCGATTTACGATAAAAACGAGGATGCTACAGATTATACTTTATACCAAAAAGCGTTGGCTTTAGGATTTAAAAATGATAACGTTGCGAAAATTACCAACTTAAAATCGTTAATTTCTAAATATCCAGGATCTGATTATATTGATGATGCACAATACGAAATGGGTGTGGCTTATGCAGCTCAGGATGACTTTGCCAACTCCAATGATTTCTTCGGAAAGGTGATTAAATCTTCTTCCGATAAAGACTTGGTAGCGAATGCATCGATTTACAGAGCGCAGAACTATATTGACCAAAATCAAAATGATAAAGCTTTATCTGAATTAAAATCTCTTGGTGAACAATATAAAAATACGGCATACGCACAGAAAATTGTTCAGGCTGCGAAACCTATTTTCACCAAAAACGGTGATGTTTCAGGATATGCTGATTTTGCAAGAAATATAGGAGTTAATATCGACGCTTCTGAAATCGACGAAATCAATTTATCAACAGGTAAACAATATTTCACGAAGAAAGATTACAAAAATGCAATTTCTTACTACGAGAAATATTTAACGCAAAATCCAACAGGAGAAGGTCTTTATCAGGCTAAATATGAGTTGGGTGAAAGTTATTATCAGACGAATAATCCTACGAAAGCATTATTGGTTCTTCAGGAAATTGCCAATATTCAGAATGATTATCAGGATGATGCGGCAACGAGAGTATCTCAGATTTACATTGCACAGGGGAATTCTGCTGAGGCTAAAAAGTATTTAGAAAACATTAAAAATTCATCCAATATCAACGTTAAAAATTATGCGAATGTTGAATTGATGAAAATGTATGCCGAAGAAAAGAATTTCTCAGAAGCTGAAAAATTAGCAAACGCTGTGATCGCCAACAATAAAAACTCTGCAGCGGTTATCGAAACTGCAAAAGTAATCAAGGCGAGAAGTCTGATGAACTCAGGGAAAGATAAAGATGCGCAGACCGCTTACACTTCGCTTGAAAAATCTTCAAATACTGAAGTTGCAGCAGAAGCACTTTATGCAAAAGCATTTTATCAGAACAAAGGAAAAGCATTTAAATCTTCCAATGAAACCATCTTCAAACTGGCTAACAATTATGCATCAGAAGATTATTGGGGAGCAAAAGCATTGGTTTTGATGGCGAAAAATTATATTGGTTTGAAAGATAATTATCAGGCGAGTTATACTTGCGACCAGATCATCTCAAACTATGCAGATTTCCCGGAAATTGTGGCAGAGGCGAAGGAAGTTAAAAAGCAGATTAAAAAGTAAGTTAAATCAATGAAGTTTAAAGTTTTGATATATTCTTTACTCTCATCTGCTTCACTTTGTAGCTGTATACCTTCATACAGTGTTGCGAAAGAATACAGAAACGTGAAACCTAATTTTCCAAAGCAGAACATTTTTGTAGTGAATAAAGATTTAAAAAAAGAATATGAAATTTTAAAGCATTCAAATATCTACGAAATCGTTGATGACAGTACAAACGTTGCAAAACTCGAATTGCTACCAATGAAAACTTACACTCCATCATGCGGAAATGCTATGATTGGTAGTATGATAACATTCGGACTTTTGCCTTCAGGTTTTCCGTACAGCATTTCGTATGATTATAATTTGACAGAACATAATATCAAGAAAAATCATCAGTACAAATTAGAAGTTTATCAAAGCCTATGGCTGTTTAATATATTCAGACTGGGCAAAACTTATAACAAACAAGCCGGGAAAGCTTTATTGGGTAATTATCTTACCTTAAATAAATAATCCCCGTTTTATATTTTTCAAACAAAGAAAGTATGAACAAGAAAATTCAAATATTATCTATATTATTCCTAGGAATTTCGTCGGTGGCGTTTTCTCAGATAAAAGAGGAGAAACTGATTCTTAATAAGAAAAGAGAACCGGAAGTAAAGAAAATTGAGAAGAAGAAAACCTCAGTAGAAATAATAAAAAATTATCCGCCGGAAGAGAAATCGGCGAATCCTGTGAAATACAATATTACAGATGTTCCTGCGGTTTCAGATTTTAAAACCTCTACCATTCAGGGGGAAGATGTTGCTCCGAAATTTGACGGAACGGCTCAGAATAACTATTTCCAGTTTGGAATGGGGAATTACGGAAAGATTTTAGCGGACGCCAATATTTCTAAAACGCTTGAGAACAAAATCGAAGTGGGAGCGGACGTTCATGTGCTTTCTACCAATGGTTTGAAGAAAGTTTACGATTGGGATTCGAATCAGAGTTCGGCAACTTTTGGAGCTTTCTTAAATTCTTATGGAGAAAAAGGAAAAATCAATGTGAATGCTGAATATGGTTTAGATAATTACAACTATTACGGAATTTATGCCTTGACGCCTTCTGCGGATGTAGATTTGAAGCAGAAAGTGAACCAGTTTAAAGTAAACGGTTATTATGATTTTTATTCAAATGAAATTTTAAATGATGTACGAGTGAAATCTTCCTTTTTGAGCGACCATTTTGATGCAAAAGAAAATCAGGCTTCCATTTTGGCCAACCTTTCAAAACACGCTGTTGAATTAGGAAAAAGCGGAATTGTATTGAATGCTGATTTAGGCTTAGGCTTGGAAACGGTAAAAACAGATTTTGCTTTATTAAATAAAAACTCGTCAACCTTTTTCAATGCAGATATTGCTCCGAAAGTAACTTTTGCAAAAGGTGAATCTTATTTGATGTTGGGTTCTTCATTTTCTTTTTTAAATGCGAGAAACTCAAATTTAATATTAGCTGAAGAATTAAAAAACAATAAAACATATTGGTTTCCGCAAGCTGAGTTTCAGGTAGCTGCTGCTAAAGAATTTAAATTCTATGGTGGAGTTGACGGTGGTTTGAAACTGAATACGTACAGCGAATTATTGCAGACAAATCCGTTTTTGGTTTCAGACCAGATGTTAAGACCAACTGAAACGCAATATCATTTTTATGCAGGTTTAAGAGGTGATATCGACGAAACTTTTAAATACGATGTTTCTGCAGGATTCGGAAAAATGAGAAATATTATGTTCTTCCAAGGAAATAATTTGTTCGACAATACATTTACTTTAGACAGACCGGGTTATGATTTTGCCAATACATTTTCTGCAGTTTACGATGATGGAAATGTAAGCGACATCAAAGGTAGTTTACAGTATTTTCCTTTAGAAAATCTGATTGTTGATGCTGATGTTAGATTTTTAAAGTACGATTTAAAGAATTATGACAATATTTACAACGTTCCTTTGGTTACAGGAAGCATCGGTGCAAAATATACCATTTTCGAGAAAAAACTGTCATTAGGCTTCAAAGGAATCTTCGCAACAGACAGAACTACAAACTCGTATATACTTGAAGGCGTGGGAAGTCCGTCGTTGATTTTCCAGTCAACAGAAGACACGAATGATAAAGTTGGGGGCTATGCAGATTTAAACTTGTCTGCAGAGTATAAAATTCACAAAAATTTCAGTATTTTCGCACTCGGAAACAATCTTCTAAGCTCAAAATACCAAACGTACAAAGGCTACAAAGTTCTTGGTGCGCAGGTTGTGGGAGGTGTGAAGATTACATTCTAAAATAATTATTGATAAATGATAATTGATGCATGATTGTCATATCACTTATAAATTATCATTTATCAATAATAAAAAACGGCTTCGTAGTTCAACTGGATAGAATATTGGATTTCGGCTCCAAGGGTTGGGGGTTCGAATCCCTTCGAAGTCACAGATTTTTAAGGCACTTTTAGGAGTGCTTTTTTGTTTTATAAGAGATTGTTAATTAGCAAGATAGAAGATAGTGCAGAATTGATTTGGGTGGTTCAAAACAGTTTCATCAAATTCGAGTTTTTGAGTAAAAATCGAACACATTCAATTTCTGTTCTGATATCGGTATTTTTGTGAGTCAGCTTTTGATTATTATTTGTATAATTTTTTTCATTTTAAAAAGACTTAGATTCTGGATTTTATTTCCGATAAAGAATTCACGGCTTCTTTTAGCTACTTGCTCGAGAAGGTTTTTAATTTTTTGTAATTGATCTTCCTAAAGTAATTTTTGTTCAATATCAGAGTTTTCTTCAGTGCTCACTTGTTGAGAATCTTTCAAAGGATCAGTTAAAACTTATTGTGCAAATTATCTAACAGCTAATAACTACATATAATAAAAGATTGAGCCTTTAAAATAATGGATAATTTTTAGATTAACGATGTTATAGAATTTTCACGTTTTTAGATAAAATATCAATACTTTTATCCATTTCTTCCATGCTTAAATTTCCAAAGCCTAACCTCATTGCAGTAAGATTTTTATTTTGGTAAAGTAATGTTTTTGGAATGAAAAGATTGTCTTTAATGCAATGGTGACTGAGTTGCATTAGATTCACAGGAGTTTTCCATTTCATCCAGACTGCTAAACCTCCTGAAGGTTTTTTGAAGTCTAGATGTTCACTTAGCTGCTGTTCCAAAAGCATAGTGAAATAATCTCTGCGTTCCTTGTATATTTTTAATGATTTTTTTAGGTATCTATTGATTTCGCCTTCTGCTATCATTTCACCCAAAACATGTTCCATAAGAACATCACCCTGACGGTCTATAATTCCTAAGTATTTTCGCATTTCATTCATCAAATTTTCAGGGGCAACGATAAATCCCGTTCTGAATCCTGGCACCAAAGATTTACCGAAAGATCCGATATAAATGACCATTCCACTTGTATCGGCACTCGCTAGAGGAAGAATAGGGCTTTTGTCGTAATTGAAATCATAATCGTAATCATCTTCAAGGATAATAAAGCCATACTCTTGGGAAAGTTTCAGTAATTCCAATCTTCGTTGTGCGCTTAAAGTTACTGTAGTAGGATAGTGGTGATGAGGTGTAAGATAAAGCATTCTGATTTTCTGTTTCTTACATATTTTTCTTACTTCTTCTACATCTATCCCGTCATCGTCAATCGGTATTGTTTGAATATTAACTCTTGATTTCTGAAAAATCATATTCACTGAAAAATAGCTTAATTCACCAACCAAAACAGTATCTCCAGCCGAAAGTAAAATTTCAGAAACAATGTAAATGCTCATTTCTGTGCTTCTTGTAATGAGGAGATTGTTTTTTGAAATGGGTAAACCTCTTGATATATTTAAATAATGTGAAAGGTTTTTCTTAAAAAACTCGCTGCCGTCGTTATTGTAATGTCCTACCTTGTGTGCTTTTCGCTTCAGTGTGGAACTGTAAATTCTAGAATGATGATCTATCTGTGTAAGTCGAACATCAGGAGTGCCGTCATCAAAAACAAATTCGCAATTGGAATGTTCAAAAGGATTGTCAAGAATGTTTGATGTTTTAAAAGCGAAACCGGTAGATTTTGGATAATTTACGAGTTGTTTCTTTTCAAAACTTAAAATATTTACGGGTTTATCGTTTTCTTTTCCGATAACAAAGGTTCCTTTATTGGGTAGGCTTTCAACCCAACCCTGGGAAAATAATTCATCATAAACTGCTACAATCGTATTTCTGTGAACTTTTAAATTGATACTTAAAACTCGGGTTCCGGGAAGCTTGGTTCCAAATGGAAGAACACCTCTTTGAATAGCATTGATTAATTGAGTTGAGACTTGCATGTATATAGAAACATCAGAATTTCTATCTATTTTAATAAAACTTTCATAAGGAAATTCAACCGGACTACTCATAATGTAAAAACTGGCACTAATGAACCATCCGGTAATATACTACTTTTGAGCCAAATCAAAAATAAATGGAATTTTACGAACTTCTTGAGAAAATAGTGCTGGATCATCACACCCATGCAAAATGGCTTAATACACTTTCTTTTATGGAAAATGCAGGAGCCAGAAAGATTTCTGCTTGTGAGCATCCTACTAAAGTAAACCTAATTCAGCTGAAGCATGCCTGTGAAGAACACCGTCATGCATATTACCTCAAAAAACAAATTGCAAAAATAGATTCAGAACCTTGCAAAACTTATGAGAATGAAGAGCTTTTAGCACCTATCGCAACACGTCAGTATCTTCATTCTTTGGATATTAAAGCCTGCAAATATCTGTATAACAATTTCAATCTTACAAAAGATGAATTGAAATATGCAGCATATCTTTTTGTAACCTATGCCATTGAGGTTCGTGCCGATGAATTGTATCCTGTTTATCAGGAAATTCTTACCAAAACGTCTTCAAAAATTATGGTAAAATCTATTATTCTCGAAGAAGAAGGTCATTTAGAAGAAATGATTAATCAATTGGATGAATTTTCTGAAAATTGGAAATCTCACGCTGAAAATATTTTAAAAATCGAACATGAACTTCATGACCAATGGATCGATGCCATCATTGAGGAAGTTGGCAAGTTGAATTATGCTTAAAAATTTTCATTATTTTCAAGAAGCTCTTGACAAAAGAGAGGAAGAGGGAACTTTGAGGGTGTTAAAACCACAATCAGTAGGAATAGATTTTTATTCTAATGATTATTTAGGATTTGCACAAAACAAAGAATTGCAAAATTTATTAGTGCAGCAGGTTATGGATAATCCTCATCTGTTATCGGGAAGTACAGGTTCAAGGCTAATCAGCGGAAATAGTTCTGAAGTGGTTAAGACGGAAAAATTGATTGCAAAAGAACATCAGTATTCTGACGCACTCCTTTTTTCTTCGGGATACAATGCTAACCTGGCATTATTCTCAACGCTTCCGACTCGGCATGACACGATTATAGTCGATGAAAAGATTCATCGTTCTGTGCATGATGCGTGCAAAATGTCTCATGCAAAAAAAATAAAATTCAGTCATAATGATGTCGGAGATCTGGAAAATATTTTAAAAAGACAAAACGGAAAATCGTACATCGCCATAGAAAGCCTTTATTCTATGGATGGAGACTTTGCGCCTATTCAGGAAATTGCTGAAGTCGCTGAGAAATACGATGCGTACTTAATTGTTGATGAAGCACATTCTTTTGGAGTTTTTGGGAATGGGTTAGTTGATCAATTTCAACTTCAGAAGAAAATATTGGCAACTGTCATCACTTATGGGAAAGCATTGGGCTCACACGGAGCTGCTATTCTATGTAATGATGTGGTTAAATCTTATCTCGTCAATTTTGCATCTCCATTCATTTATACAACCTCGGCTCAGGATATCCAATGGAGAAGTATAAAAATAGGGTATGAATTTTTGAAAGAGAATGACAATGAAAGAATCAAATTACAGCAAAATATTGAAATTTTTCGTCAGCAAAACTTGAAATCGCTTTCTTCTGCGAAAAGTCCGATTCAGGCAATCTTAATTTCTGATCATGACCGACTGAATAGAGTGAAGCAAACTTTATCGGATGAAGGATTTTTAACCTATGCTGTTTTCAGTCCGGCTGTAAAAGAAGGAGCCGAACGTCTCAGAATTTGTCTTCACAGCTTTAATACTGAAGAGGAGATTTTGAAGCTTACAAAAATTATTAAAGAATTTATTTAAATAAAAACAGAAGGTACTTATGAAATTATTCGTAACAGGGATAGGAACGGAAGTGGGAAAAACTGTTTGCTCAGCAATTTTAGTTCAATATTTCAAAGCAGATTATTGGAAACCGATACAATCAGGAGATCTGCATTTTTCAGACAGTATGAAAATTAGAGATTGGGTAAGTGAAGGTATCGTTATTCATCAGGAAATATATCGTTTAAAGCTTGCAGCATCACCTCATCAGTCGGCTGGGGAAGAGGGAATTTTAATTCATGTAAATGATTTTACACTGCCTGAAACTCAAAATAATTTAATCGTAGAAGGAGCGGGAGGCCTTATGGTTCCGTTATCTGATAGCGAATTTATGATTGATTTAATTGAAAAATTAGACATTCCGGTTGCGCTTGTCGTGAGAAATTATTTAGGCTGTATTAATCACAGTTTATTGTCGATCATGGCTTTAAACCAAAGAAAAATCAATCTGAAATATTTGATTCTTAATGGAGATTTCCCAATAGATACAGAACGGATTATCAGAAAAAATATTCAACAGGAAACTGAAATTATAAGAATTCCAAACATCGAAAATTTAACAAAAGAAAACATAGAAAGTGTTACAAAACAATTAACAAAAATAGGATAATGGATAGAACAAAATTGAGAAATAACTGGACAAAAGAAGAAATAGAAGAAATTTACAATTTACCATTACTCGAACTTATTTATAAGGCAGCCACCGTTCATCGTGAATGGCATAATCCTGAAGAAGTTCAGATGTCGACATTACTTTCGATAAAAACGGGTGGTTGTACAGAAGACTGTTCGTATTGCGGACAAGCGGCTCGCTATCATACCAATATTAAAGTTCAGGCTTTGCTTCCAACGGAAAAAGTCATCGAGCATGCCCAAAAAGCAAAAGACAGCGGCTCATCCCGTTTCTGTATGGCTGCAGCATGGAGAGAGGTGAGAAATAACCGTGATTTTGACCGTGTGATTGATATGGTAAAAGGGGTCAATGAACTCGGACTTGAAGTTTGCTGTACCCTTGGGATGCTAACCGAAGAACAGGCGATCCGCCTTCAGGAAGCAGGTTTGTACGCCTACAATCACAATCTGGATACTTCGGAACAATATTATGAAGAAATTATTTCTACGAGAACTTTTGACAATAGGATTAATACGATAAACAACGTCAGAAAAGCAGGAATTACCGTTTGTTCAGGAGGAATTATTGGTTTGGGAGAAACACCTACAGACAGAATTTCGATGCTGCTCACCTTAGCAACCATGCCTAAACACCCAGAATCTGTTCCTATTAATGCATTGGCAAGAGTAGCCGGAACTCCGCTTGAAAATAATGAAAAAACAGATACGTGGGAAATGGTAAGGATGATTGCTGCCGCAAGAATTGTAATGCCTTCATCAATGGTTCGTCTGAGTGCAGGAAGAATTGAAATGACAGAATTTGAACAAGGTTGGTGCTTTATGGCGGGTGCAAACTCGATTTTTACAGGCGAAAGAGAAACTTTATTGGTGACGCCCAATCCTGGAGTTTCGGAAGATATGCAAATGCTGCAGACTTTAGGATTAAAACCGATGAAAAGACAAGCAGAAAAAGTGATAGATCACTTTGAAACCTGGAAAACTAACGCCTAGTCTAATTCCTGAAAATTATGAATTTACAAGAACGCGACAGAGCTGTCAATTGGCATCCTTACACCCAAATGAAAACAGCAGATGATATTATTCCTATTATTAAAGGAAAAGGAGTTTATCTTTTTGATGATCAGGGAAATAAATATATTGATGCGGTTTCTTCGTGGTGGGTGACGCTTCACGGTCATGCGCATCCTTATATTGCACAGCGTGTTTCGGAACAATTGAATACCTTGGAGCAGGTTATTTTTGCAGGTTTTACGCATGAACCGGCCATACAGCTTTCTGAAAATTTATTAAAACTTTTACCCGAAAATCAACAAAAAGTTTTCTATTCTGACAACGGCTCAACTGCTGTGGAAGTTGCTTTAAAAATGTGCATTCAACACGCCTATAATCGGGGGAAAGAAAAAACAAAGACTTTAGCTTTTAAAAATGCTTATCATGGTGATACTTTCGGGGCAATGTCTGTGAGCGGAAGAAGTGTATGGACAAAACCTTTCGGTGAAATGCTCTTTGAAGTTATTTTCATTGATACTCCTAATTCTGGGAATTTGGAAAATTTAAAAAAACAAATCCGAAATCATGCGAATGAAATTGCATGTTTTATTTATGAGCCACTTATTCAAGGTGCAGCGGGAATGTTGATGTATGATGCTGAAGATTTAGATGAATTAATGAAATTCTGTCGAGAACAGGAGATTTTAATGGTTCAGGATGAAGTTTTTACCGGTTTTGGACGAACAGGTAAGCTTTTTGCAGCCAATCATCTTTCGGAAAACCCTGATATTATGTGTTTTTCAAAAGGTTTAACAGGCGGTACGATGCCAATGGGAATTACGACTTGTTCGAATGAAATTTACAATGCTTTTTTGTCAGATGAAAAATATATGGCATTATTTCATGGACATTCTTTCACTGCAAATCCGTTAGCTTGCACCGCGGCTTTGGCAAGTATGGAGTTGTTATTAAATGATGAAACTCAAGAAAATATTCTGAGAATTTCAGAACAACATTATAAATTTTCAAAAATATTAAAACAACATCCACACGTTGAAAATGTCCGACAGACAGGAACTATTTTGGCCTGGGAAATTAAAAATGATCAAGAAACCTCATATTTTAATGAGATTGGAAAAAAACTTTATGATGACTTTCTATCACGGGGAATCATTATGCGTCCATTAGGAAATGTAATGTATCTGGTGCCACCTTATTGCATTTCTGCAAAAGAATTGAATTTTATTTATGAAAATATTTTAGAAGTATTGAATTACGTTTAAAAATTTTTCATTCTTTGTGATATATTGAGCTTTACATTAAAGGATATTACAACGGAAAAGTTTATTGGTAATTGATATATAGCGTATTTGACAAGTGTAATCGTAAAAATTTATGAATATTTACGTCATAATTGAATATTATTTAAAAATACACTTTAGATTAACTTAAAACATTTTATCTTTGAAATTGTAAATAATAATACGATAGAATACATTCTGTCATCAAAAAATTATAAATATTATTCAAAGAAAAATGAGAGTTTCTAATGATAGCATCGTAAAAATTACGGCATACAGTCTTTTAATTTTAACGATAGTAATGCTGCTTTGTTTAGTAGTAATCAATCAAAGTATTTTAGAGAGCTTATTTTTTGCTGCAATTACTTTACTGATTGTGATATTAACAAAAATAAGGATTGTTACTTATGAATTTTCAGGTGGATGTGTAACCATTCGAAAGATACATCCATTTACCTTCAAAAAGTTTATTTCTCCGGCGGTCGAATTTCCCCAAAATTATATCTGTGATTATAGTGTTAACCATCATGTCGTTTCAGGGTCTTTAGTATTAAAAATAAATTCTAAAAGAAATAAAAAATATGCGGTGAAAATTAAGCTTTTCGGATTCACCTATGCTCAGCGACAAAAAATATCATCTTCATTGGTTTCTATTGTATCTCAAAATAATTTTTAATTATCCTCACAAATTAGAAAGTTACTCGTAAGCGAAAGGCTTTTCTAAAAATTGACACCCAAATCATCATTATATTAAGAAATCTCCATAGTTTTATGTTAAACTGGAGATTTTTTTTTGGAATTCAATCAGTTTTTTAATCTAAATTTTTCACCTTGGTTTGCTGTATTATCTACCAAGACTATATCTGATTGTACCAACTTTTATTCGTCCATATTGAAAAAGGTAAGGAGTTGATTTAGTAATAATTTGTATAGAAAGAACGTATATCACATAATGTCAAGCCGTTTATAAGCTGTAATTTTTTGTCTGTCGTAGTTTTTTAATGATTATTTCAGTTACTAAGGAAGGCTAGATATTTTATGCAGCTTTAAAATTTGAAGTAATGAAAAACAGTTTATGAATTTTAATTTTTTTACATCTGTGTTGACATAATTTTTATATAATTATTTAGTTATAACCAATGAATTTTGTAAATAATTTACATTTTATTAGTGTATGTCATATATATATACTATATTTGTAAAATAATAAGGCAGTAGTTTATACTAAAAGGTGATTTTAAATATATTCCCAAAAATATAACAGCCGCTCAATTTTGTCATTAATATTTTAGGTGCTCTACCTTTTAAGAAGTTCGATTTTCACTCTTAAATTCTATTCATCCATATTTTTTCTCAAAAGTTATTATCGTTTTGGTTTAGACCAAGGCACAGGGATAATTGATCCTATAAAACAGAATACAATAATTTTTAATACATAATACAATGCAACAAGGAACAGTAAAATTCTTTAACGAAACTAAAGGATTTGGTTTTATTACTCCATCTACAGGTGGTCAAGACGTTTTCGTACATACTTCAGGTTTGGTAGATAACATTCGTGAAAATGATGTCGTAACATTCGATTTACAAAATGGAAACAAAGGTGTTAATGCAGTTAACGTTAAAATAGCGTAACTCCAATAAATAACCTTATACGTTATACAAAGAGCAGATAATTTATTTTATCTGCTCTTTTAATTTTGGGTATGAGTGTTTTAATGTTAATGGTTTCTACTCTTAAAAAATTATAGATGAATAATCAAATATAAAATTAATAACATGATTGAAAATCTTAAACGTTTCTAATCTGTATGAGTTCCTATAATTTATTGACCTTATTGACCAAATAGCTAATCATCTGTGCAACACTTTCGGCAGGTTGGGCAAAATCATTTTCAACCCAGTTTTTGATGACAGCAATGCTTCCTTTTTCACCGAATTGATAGGCCATTTCCAGAAAAGGCTGTGTTTCCGGGGTGAGTTCGATTTGATTTTCCACCGGAAAATGATTTCTAACACTGGTCAGGATGCGAGATAAAATTCCGCTTCCGTCACCTTTGCTGAAAACTATTTTACTCATCTCTTTGTCATTTTCCAGCAGCTGGCAGCTAAGCAATATCACCTCGTCCATTTTGTAGCTTTTACGGAGTACGGCAGACAATTTTTCAAAAACTTCTTCTTCCAGCTCCAGTAGTATATCCATTGGAATCGTATAATGCCGATAAAATGAATTTCTATTGACATCTGCTGTTTTACATAATTCCGTTATGGAGATTTGGCTCAGTTCCTTGTCCTTCAATAAGTCAAACAATGCCTCTCGTAATACTTTCTTGGTATATTGTACCCGTCGGTCTTTTCTTAATTCCATCTTAATTTTTTTATTTACGCTACAAAATCACTGATTTTTGTTTCCTATTAAACAGAATTCATCGGTTTGCAACGCTAATCTCACTCCTAAGTAATAGTTTTACAATGCGATCGTAATCAAGCATTATGTTAGATAATGAACAAAGTGTATAACAAATATATACTTTATTTCGTACGGTTACGATTGAATAAACAAATCATTTTTAATCTGAAACAATGAAAAATACAATAGTTACTACAAAAAGAGAATTCTTATCACCGGTGCGTCGGGAACGGTTGGTTTCGAAACTTTGAAGCATTTGATGAAAAATCCCAATTATGAAATTACTGTTTTTGATGTGAAAACTCGAAAATCCGTTAAAAAATTAGCACCTTTTCGTAACCGTGTAGAGATTGTTTATGGTGATATCTGCAGTGCTTCAGCGTTGGAACAAGTAAGTCAAAATAAGGACGTTGTTATTCATTTGGCGGCAATTATTCCGCCCTTTGCAGATATAAATCCCGAATTGGCTTACAAAGTCAATGTGCAGGGAACAGAAAATCTCATTCACGCATTGGAAAAAAAATCACCTCAATGTTATTTGCTCTTCAGCTCAAGTATTTCGGTGTATGGAGATCGTATTAATAACCCCGAAATCTCTGTGAATGACCCATTAAAACCTAGCCCCGGTGATCAATATGGTGAAACCAAGGTGCTATGTGAGAAGGCAATTGTAAAATCAAATTTATCTTGGTCGATTTTTCGTTTGGCTGCTATTATGGGTAATCATAAAATCTCAAAACTGATGTTTCATATGCCGCTCGATACGCCGATGGAAATCTGTACACCTGAAGATACGGGACGGGCTTTTGCCAATGCAATTGCTTTTCAAGACCAGCTTGAAAAACGGATTTTTAACTTAGGTGGGGGAGAAGACTGCGTTATTTCCTACCGTTCCTTCCTTGTGAAAATGTTTGATGCATTTGGACTTGGTAAGGTCAATTTTCCTGAAAAAGCATTTGCGGAGAAGAATTTTCATTGTGGAATACTATTTGACGGTCATCAACTTGAGAAAATTATCCGTTTTCGTCAACAGAGTTTAGCTGATTATTTCGAGATGGTTCATCAACAGGTTAATCCTTTTCAGAAAAAAATAACTATTCTTTTTAGAAACTTTATTAAACGCTGGTTGCTTTCAAAATCGGAACCCTATCAGGCTTACCGAAACGGGAATGAAGAAGAAATGGAACATTTTTTTAACAAAAATGAAAAAAAAGTTATAGAACCGGCTTATCAATAAACTTAAAAACAAAACGTATGTTACAGAAAATAATAGGGATAATATTCCTGATTACCATCAATACAAGTCTTTTTGCACAACATCACTTTACGGTGGAAGTATCTGATTTAGTACCTGATAAAGGCTCTGTCTATCTTGGACTTTACAATAAGAAGGGTGGTTTTTTGAAGGAAGATGTTGCCTTTGCCAATGCTAAAGTAAAGGTTGCGGGAAATAAGGTGAGCTACATATTTAAAAATCTGCCTGTCGGAGAATACGCCGTTGCAGTTTACCAAGATGTGAATAACAACGGAAAATGCGACCGAAATATGATCGGATATCCAACCGAAGGATTTGGTTTTTCAAAAAATTACAGACCCAAACTTTCCGCTCCCGCATTTGATGATGTGAAAATTGCAGTCAAGCAATCTACTAAAGCCAGTATTGCTTTGATTGGGAATTAAGTGGCGTTTTCAAGACAAGTGAGCTGATATATACTTGTGGCTCTAATGCTTCATCACCTGTTACAGGAACGTTCAATGTTCCAGCCGTAACTTACAATGGTCCTAATGCGACAAGAATGATAGTTGTAGTTTCCTATGCCGTCGCCGCTGGTGCTTGTTCAGGAAATACATACGGAGAAGTTGAGGATTATGCAGTTAAGTTTATCGATTTGCAGCCATGTAGTACAACGACTCCGGTGCCTACAGTTTCTAATATGACATCTTCCACAGCGTATGTGTCTTGGATTTCTACTGCTAATGCTACCTACAGAATCAGATGGAGACAAGGAACTACGGGAGTTTGGAAGTTGCAACCTTTAGGGTATGTAGAATTGGCTGTCGGACAAAGTTACTATTCAATCACCGGCCTTTTAGAGCAGACTGCTTATCAGGTACAGATTCATGCAAAATGTGGAACTAGCTGGAGTGCTTATAAAATTTACAGTGCTTCCGGAAGATTAGTGTCATCGGGTCTGATTGTAAATAACGCAATTGACGTAAGCAGCCTGATAAACGGATTGTACATCATCGATATAGAAGATGTAAAAGGTACGGTGAAGAAGAAATTTATTAAAGAATAATATAAACTTATCTTTTTCTGTAGCTGTTTTGTGCAAAGATGCAGCTATAGTTTAAAACGATAATAAATCCTCTCAATCATTTTGAGAGGATTTGTTGTTTTACAATGTTACAATGGTGTCGGATTTTCCGGCAGACCGCTTGATGTATTGCAGATGATATAATTTGTTTAAAAAAAGATTTTAATCAAACTTAAAAATTGACATATCCCGTAACAATTTGTTAACACTAAATAAAAAAATCGCCTTCTGAAAAGATGTAATTTTACTTCATGGGAAAGAAGAAAAAAAGGTAACTAAAGAGCAGTTGGATGAGCTGAAAGGTTTAAGAAAGCATCTGACGCCACAGTTATCTATTGACAACAAAATCAATACTTTGATTCAGGTAAGTCAGGTACTGAGAACAATAAATTTGACGAGTACTTTTGCAAGCAATATCTCTACAGAATTTACCGGACTGGAAGTTTTTGGGGAACGCTATAACAATTTCCCGAGAATAACTTCAGTGATTGATGATGCGATTCTTTATTATGATGAGCAACTTAAGGCTTTTTAAATCAAATAATAAGTAAGTCATTAAGACTTTAATAAAATAGAGATTTGCCCAGTCGGCAGATCTCTTTTTATTTTTCGCATAAAAAAATAAGAGTTTCATGATTAATTAAACTAGTTAAATGTGAGAGGTTTTTTATTGCCATAAATTTGCCAGATAAAATTAAAAATAAGCAAGAATTCAAACATAAACACATATGGAAACATTAAATTTTTTGGTCATAGGAAAGAATAACGAAATTCTTGAAACGTTAAAAAGAATCATCGAAAATAATGAAGGCTGGAAAGCTGAGGTTCAAAGCGATGAAAATATTTGTTATAATTACATCAAAGAAAATCACATAGATATCGTTCTTTTGAGTTCAGGTTTAGAAGAGAAATTTGAAAATGAAATTAAAGTATTTTGTAAAAATTTAGATAAAGAAGTGAAGGTCATCGACCATTACGGCGGAGGAAGCGGACTTTTAAAGAATGAAGTTTACACACTTTTCCCTAATTTGCAGCCGTAAACTTATTTTATGTTTGAAAATATTATCAAGAACGTTACCCGTTTCATCGATCTAAACACTGTTGAAGAAAAATTCTTTACTGATTTATTAGTTTGTGAAACGATTCCCAAGAAAACAATTTTATTGCGTGAAGGAGAAGTTTGTCAGTTTGAAGGCTTCATTCACAAAGGTTGTTTAAGGGCTTACTATCTTGATGATAATGGTTTTGAAGTGACGATTTTGTTTGCCATCGAAGATTGGTGGATTAGTGATATCGCTTCATTCCAAGACCAAAAACCTTCCAATTTATATATAGAAACCATCGAAGATTCAGAGATCCTTATGCTGAATCCGACAACCAAAGAAAAATTACTGCAAGAAATCCCGAAATTCGAAAGAGTTTTCAGAATGTTGGTTCAGAGAAATCTGTTTACCCTTCAAAACCGTCTGGTGAATACCATTTCCAAAAGTGCATCAGACCGATATCTGGAATTTATAAAAGTATATCCAACGATTCCACAACGAGTTGCGCAGTATTATATTGCATCTTATCTGGGAGTTTCTAAAGAATTTGTAAGTACAATTAGAAAGCGTCTGGCGACTAAAGAGAAATAAAATACACGAAATTCCCCTCCATTAGAGGGGTGGCGAAAATTCAAAGAATTTTTGACGGGGTGGTTTATACATAATGTGTAAACTACCCCGTCTTTTTGTTTAAGAAACTTAACTAATTATCCAAAAATGAGTTGTAAAATGTAAACCGACATAGGAAAATGGAGCGTTAAGAAAATTAAAATTTAAGCCGTTAAAAAATTCCCACTGTTCGAAGCGCGAGATAAATATTCTAATGATAACGATTTTCGAATTCGCGCAAGTTTGGGAATTTTAGGATTAAATTTTTAATTTTTAGCGGAAGTTTCCAAGTCTTGAATTTTTGTTTCTTTTGTTTCAAGACAAAAGAAATTTCAATTTATTAAACTAGTTAAATGCACAGCAATTTCCACCACTATAAATTTGTCCTATCAATAACGAGTAAATAACAAAACAGATATGGACAGAAAAGATTTTTTAAAGAAAGGATTATTAGGAACAGGAATGTTCGTAGCATCAACATCATTGGGAAACACAATGAAAAATGAGATTGACGAAATCGAGCCGCTAGAACCTATTGGATACAATCATTTGCCCAATACAGATTCAAAAATCAAAGATAATTCTGTGATTCACAAAGCGGATTCCAGAGGAAAAGCGGATCACGGCTGGTTGGTGAGCAATCATACATTCAGTTTTGCGAATTATCACAATCCTGAAAGAATGCATTTCGGAGTTTTGAGAGTTTTGAATGATGATAAAGTGGAGGCTGGAAGAGGTTTCGGAACACACCCTCACGATAATATGGAAATCATCAGTATTCCGTTGGAAGGTGATTTGGAGCACAAAGATAGTATGGGAAATTCTGCGATTATCAAGAGTGGAGACATTCAGGTGATGAGTGCAGGAACCGGAATTATGCACAGCGAATTCAATAAAAATAATGACAGTTTGGTGAAGTTTCTTCAAATCTGGGTTTATCCAAACAAGAGAAACGTGACACCAAGATATGACCAGATTACTTTAGACAAATCAAAAGGTCAGAATAAATTTCAGCAAATATTGTCTCCAAATGCTGATGATGAAGGTGTTTGGATTCATCAGGATGCCTGGTTTCACTTAGGAAACTTTGAAAATAACTTCGAAACCAATTATCAAATCAAGAAAAAAGGAAACGGTGTATATGCTTTTATTTTAAAAGGAAGCGCAGAAATCGAAGGACAAAAAGTGGAAACGAGAGACGGTTTTGGTGTATGGGATATTTCAGATTTAAATATCAAATCAACAACAGAAGATACAGAAATCTTATTGATGGAAGTTCCAATGACGATGTAAGGAAGTCTGAAGATATTTTGAGTGTTTACAGATTTTTAGTTGATTAAAACTACCATAACCATTGAAAGAAAATTTCGGATAATTTTTTTACTGGTTTGCATTTCCGTAAATTTGACCCGTAAAAATAAAATAAATCTTAAGTAAGAATGGAAAAGTATAATTACGGGGTCATTGGTCTCGGTGTAATGGGGCGAAATCTTCTTTATAATATTGCCGATAACGGTTTTTCAATTGCAGGATTTGATCTTGATGAACAAAAAATAAAGGATTTACAGGACGGTGCTACTTCAGAAATGAAGGTAAAAGGTACCCAGACTTTACAAGATTTTGTAGCCGCATTAGAAACTCCGAGGAAAATTATTCTGATGGTTCCTGCCGGAAAGCCCGTAGATGCTGTTTTAGGAAACATTACCCCACTTTTAAGCGATGGAGACATCGTGATTGATGCAGGAAATTCTTATTTCAAAGATACTGAAAGACGTATTGCTGATTTAGCCTCAAAAAATCTTCACTTCATGGGAATTGGTGTTTCAGGAGGTGAGCAGGGTGCTAGAAGAGGACCTAGCATTATGCCCGGAGGAGATTTGGAAGCTTTCAAATTAATTCAGCCGATGTTGGAAGCCATTTCTGCGAAAGTGAATGGAGAAGCTTGTACAGCCTACATGGGAAAAAGTTCAGCCGGGAACTATGTGAAAATGGTTCACAACGGAATTGAATATGCCATCATGCAACTCATCAGCGAAGCTTACGATTTACTGAGAAAAGGAGCTAACCTGAATAACGATCAACTATACCAAGTTTTCAAAGAGTGGAACAACGGTGAGATGAATTCTTTCTTAATTGAAATCACAAGAGATATTTTCCAGCAAAAAGATGATTTGACAGACGGTTATCTTGTTGACCAGATTTTAGATAAAGCAGGAGCAAAAGGAACCGGAAAATGGACTTCCGAACAAGCCATGGAAATTGGTACTTCTATTCCAACCATTGATATTGCCGTGACTTCAAGAATTTTATCGGCTTACAAAGAAGAGCGAGTAAAAGCTTCTCAATTATATTCTAAAAATGAAATTGCAAGTCCTGAAAATACAGAACAGTTCATCAAAGAAGTTGGTGAAGCACTTTATTTGGCAACATTAATCAGCTATGCACAAGGTTTGGCATTATTGGTAAAAGCGTCTGAGGAATATCAATTTGAAATTCCATTAAAAGATGTTGTCAAAATATGGAGAGGTGGATGTATTATCCGTTCTGTTTTATTGGAGAAGTTCTATTTAGCTTATACAAAAGACATTAATTTATCTAATATTTTATTGGACAAAGATATTTCTGAAATCGTTAAAAATAAAATTTCTTCATTAAGAAAAACTGCAGCATTTGCTGCTTCAAACGGAATTTCAAGTTTAGGAATTCAGACCGCTTTGGGATATTTTGATGCATATACTACAGAATCTCTGCCTGTTAATTTGATTCAGGCTCAGCGTGATTATTTCGGAGCACATACGTATCAGAGAACAGACAGAGAAGGTGTTTTTCATGCATCTTGGCAAACTGCAAATAATTAATATTCGGAAAAAATGAGTGATAATAAAATCCTGCAGCCAACGACAATCATTATTTTTGGTGCAACGGGAGATTTAGCCAAAAGAAAACTCTTTCCGGCGTTTTATAATTTATACATCGATGGCAGAATGCCGAAAGGCTTCAATATTCTGGCACTCGGAAGAGCAGATAACAGCGATGAATATTTTAAAAATTACATTAAAGAAAATCTAGAACAGTTCTCAAGAAAGAAAGTAACTTCAGAAGATTGGGCCGGGTTTCAGGCACATATTACCTATTTCCAGCATCAGCTGGATGAGGAGAGTTCTTACAAAGATTTGTACCAGAAATTAGAAAAATTTGACACCGTCTACGGAAAAAGAGGAAACAGATTATTTTATTTATCGATTGGGCCAAATTTCGTTTCTACGATATCCAATCATATCAAAAATACTTCATTAGCTTCTGATCCTCAGAAAGACAGAATTATTATTGAAAAACCTTTCGGACATGATAAGCAGTCGGCGATAGAGCTCAACAGTTTATTGGCTGAGACTTTTGAAGAAGAACAGATTTATCGTATCGATCATTATTTAGGAAAAGAAACAGTACAGAATATATTAGCATTCAGATTTGGAAATTCTATTTTTGAGCCATTATGGGACTGTAAACACATTGAATCAGTACAAATTACGGTTGCAGAAGAAGTGGGCGTAGAAACAAGAGGAAGTTTTTACGAACAAACCGGAGCGCTTCGTGATATGATTCAAAATCATTTATTACAAATTCTTTGTATGGTGGCGATGGAACCACCTGCTTCATTGGAATCAGGCGAAATCAGAGATCGTAAAGTAGACGTTTTGAAATCAATCCGCAGAATTTCACCTGATAAAGTAGATCATTATGCCGTGAGAGGCCAATATGGAAAAGGCACTGTAAACGGTGTTAAAGCCAAAGGTTATCGTCAGGAAGACGGAATTGCTCCGGATTCAAATACAGAAACTTTCGCAGCTGTAAAATTCTATCTCGACAACGAAAGATGGCAGGATGTTCCTTTCTACGTGCGCACAGGAAAGAAAATGCAGGAAAAACATTCTTATATTACCATTCAGTTTAAACCGCTTCCGCATTCTACATTCTCAGAAAGTTCACAATTGTTATCAGCTAACAGGTTGATTATCAATATTCAGCCATTAATGGATATCAGACTGCAGTTTATGGCAAAACAACCCGGACTTTCTTTGGTTTTAAAGCCTGTTGAAATGATTTTTGATAATTTTGCCTGTCAGGAAGATACTCCGGAAGCTTACGAAACATTGTTGCTGGATGCACTTATCGGTGATCTTACCTTGTTTATGCGTTCCGATCAGGTAGAAGAGGCTTGGGATGTGGTAAAAACAATTCAGGAGACTTGGGAAGGCAGAAAAGATTCATCTTTTCCGGATTATGAAGCGGGAAGTTGGGGACCGGAAGACAGTTTTGCCTTGGTTGCAAGACAAGGTCACAGCTGGGTTTAGGATGATTTAAATTTAAATAAAAAGAAAATGAATATCACCGTATTTGACGATTTAGATACATTATATAAAAAAGCAGCCGATAGTTTTGTTGAATTATCAAAAAATCGATTGAAAAACATAATCGTTTTACGGTTGCATTAAGCGGAGGTTCTTCTCCAAAGGCTATTTTTGATCTCTTAGCAACTCCAGAATACGCAGAAAAAATTGAATGGAATAAAGTCTACTTTTTCTGGGTTGATGAGCGTTGGGTTTCTTTAAATGATGAAAAAAGCAATGCTAAAATGACTTTTGAAGCGCTTTTAGACAAAGTTTCTGTCGAAAAAAGTCAGATTTTCCCGATGTATAAAGACGGAATTGAGCCGGAAGATTATGCCAAAGAATATGAGCAGGAAATTAGAAATGTTGTCGGAGATCAAGGTGTTTTTGATTTTATTCTTTTAGGAATGGGAGATGACGGTCACACGGCTTCTTTGTTTCCTGGTGAGAATATTTTAGATGAAAACAAAAAATGGGTAGATGCCTATTATCTGAAACCTCAGGAAATGTTCAGAATCACTTTAACTGCTCCAATTATTAACAAAGCGGAAAATATTTTAGTTGTTGCATTTGGTGAAAATAAAAAACATGCTTTGAATGAAGTTTTAAATGGAGAGTACAATCCAAAATTATATCCGTTACAATTAATTAAAAGAAAAGAAGGATTTGAGTTTTTTACTGATGAAAAAGCACGAGGATAATCTTTAACAATTAAGAATATTAAAACGGCGTCATTAAAATGTTAATGACGCTGTCTTTTTCTAAACCATTTTTGATTTAAATTTTTCCATTGCTTCCTTAGAAACTGGAGTGAAGAAATTTACCAAATTTTCATCTGGATCTCGAAATAGGAGAGACTTATTTCCCCAAGGCATCACAGTTGGTTCCTGGACAATTTGAGAAGACAGAAAATCTTTCAATCGTTCAAATTCCTGATCTACATCATTAACCAAAAACTCAATAATTGTACTTTGATTGAAAGCAGGTTTGGCAACATGATCTCCCCCAAAAAGCTGAAGCGTTCTCGTACTTCCGATAGCAATGGTTGCATTTGGCGTTTGTAATTCAGCAAAATCGGGAGTGTATTGAATGGCTATGATTTCTGTGATTTTTTCATAAAATTTCATTAAACGTTCTACATCACCAGTAATAATTCTTGTTGAGACTAAATTCATTGTAAAAATTTTTATACTGCAAATATAATTTGGCATTATGACAACAGTTTGTCAAGAGTCTGATCTTTCTTTCTTTCTTTCTTTCTTTCTTTCTCAAAATAAAAAAGAGGCAATACGTTGCCCCTTAATTTACGCTTTATAATTAATTTTAACTTTTATGATAAGGACAACCCGCTGGCGGATTAACCTCACTTGAAAAAGAATTAATGTTTGCTTTTGGACCTTCAAAAAACTGCTCTTCTATCACACGTCTTTGATCTTCAGGAATATCTTCCAGTTTACGAAGGGTATTTACCTGAATATGTGGCCAGCTAGTAGTTCCACCATCGTCCCCAAACATAAACTCAAAAAAGATAATCTGCTCATATTGTAACTGAAGAATTTCCTTTCCGTCTTCTATTACCGTTTCAATCCACATCCGCATGTTCATTTCAACTGTTGGCACAAAACGATTCACAAAAGGAACATTTAAAATACCTCCTTGCGCACCCGTTTTGTTTCTTGAAGACATCTGAACGAAAACGTAGTTGCTCACATTTTGCCCGCTTAAAGTATCTCTCAGTCGCATATCTGGTCGCACAGAATACGGATATAGATCGTGAGCTAAAATACGCTGTGTGTAGATTTTATTTTCACCGGGATCATTTACGTCATTCAGTTTTTCATGAACCCATGCCGGTGCAGGTTGATCAAGATTAATCGGATTTTTAACACTAGCCCCGGCCCCGCCCATAGTCGGTGAAATCGCAAGAAAATCAGGATTCCAGGTTGCATCGCCTGTCGGAAATTTTGGTGATCCGTCAATTAGATAACCCGATTGATTGGGTACAATATCTCCCAATAAAGTAATCGTGCTTCCATGAGGAATAACCCCGCTTCTTGAAATAGAATAATCCGGAATAAAATAAGGCCCTTGATTACCTGCACCGGGTTTCAACTCTTTTGCAGGGATGATTTCATAATATTCCTGACCTTCTTTTAGATCGCTTAAAAGAATATACTGCTTATTGTTCTCATCAGATGAAATCTGAACCAATGGTTCATTTCTGTATTCTCCTTTGTAACCGTAATCTTTAAAATCCTGCTCATCAAAAGCATGAATTCCACGGTCTCTTTCAATCGATTCTTTGGTTGCTGCGTGATTATAGACATCACTTAGCCATAGATACATCCCATTTTCCTCATGAATTGGGGTGTATTTTAAAGCAGATTGTTCTTCTACGGTATTCACACTTTGAATGCTTTGCTCATATTTAATAGCTCCGCAGAATAATTCATTTCCACCGCCACGATTACGAACGCCGCCGGGAACCAAAGAAAATGTGAGTTTTTCGATATATTCTTCACATTCAAAACTGAATTTTCCGGGAATGCTTCCTGAATTAGTGCCCGGAGAAGGCATAATGGTCGTATGAATTCCGCTTCCGTTTAATTTTCTGTCGATATTAGAATTGTAATCAGCATTATAGCTTACCCAGGTGCCGTCAAGTATTTTTAAAACACCATAATCTACGTCATTTCCTATTGCCTCAAGATTTTTTTCTTTAAACGGAAATAATGGGTCATCAATCGTAAGTTTAGAATATCCTGACATCAGTTCTTCTAAAACTCCTTTCTGGGTCTGAACAGATTTTTTTAGTAATAAATTTTCGTTTTCAGAACTTTCTTTTTTTCTTTTAAGCATAATATGTTGTTTTTATGGTTATTAAAAATGTTTTTATCAGCTAAATACATCACAAACTAGTCTTTTCAGAAATGATTTTCTGGTAATTAAAGCATTCATGGTTATTAGTTTTAGCTATCCAAAATTACTCAGATACCGTTAGAATTAATTCAGTATTTCTACTTAAATTTTTCATTTTTTCATGTTATGAAACGGGTGAATAATGAGCATATTCAGGATTTAGAAAAATTGTAATTGTATTTATAATAGAAAATGATCTTAAAATCCTTCAACATGAAAGAGCAGGATGCTGTAAGCCCTCAGAATGTATATTTTTATGAAAATGAAATGAACGAATGATTTTCTTTTTGACTGTCCGTAATCTATATATAAATAAAAGCCTTTGTGCTCATTGTTGAGTAAAACGCTTTTGCGAACCTTAAAGCATTTAGTAGTAAAAAAATCTTTGCGAACTTTGCGTTAAAAATTAGCATTATAATAAACTAAGGAGAGCCAAATTGAAATTTATTTTACTAATTTTTGTGTTTTATAAATAAATATTCAGAAAAATTAGGTCATACAGCAATATAATATATTATGAAATTTCAAAATACATCCAAATTCGTTTGGTCTCTGTTGATTCTCGCTTTATGTTCGAATGGATTGAAAAGCCAGGACAAATTCCCTGACGGAACGGCAATCCCAAAATGGTTCAAAGAAAACAAACCGACAGATATCAACAAATTAGGCAAAAAATACATCCTGACAGCCAATGGAATGAAGAACGACAGCACGATTCTTCAGACCAAAGAACTTCAAGCGGTTATTGATTTGGCGGCTAAAAATGGTGGTGGAGTTGTAGTGGTTCCGAAAGGAACTTTTCTCATCAGTTCAGTTTTCTTCAAACAGGGAACACATTTACACTTAGAAAATGGAGCGAAATTAAAAGGAAGTGACGACATCAATGATTTTCCGGTAGTCACAACAAGAATGGAAGGTCAGACGGTAAAGTATTTTCCTGCTTTAATTAATGCAGACGGATTAGACGGTTTCACAATTTCTGGAAAAGGAACGCTCGACGGAAACGGTTTGCGATTCTGGAAATCATTCTGGAAAAGACGAGAATGGAATCCTAAATGCACCAATATGGACGAAATGAGACCTAGAATTCTCTATGTTTCAAATTCTAAAAACATTCAGATTGAAGGGATTACCATTAAAAATTCACCTTTCTGGAGCACGCATTATTATAAAACTGATTTTGTTAAACTATTAAATCTGACAATCTTAGCTCCAAAAGAACCCGTAAAAGCACCAAGTACAGATGCGGTTGACATCGATGCTTGTACCAATTTCTTAATTAAAAATTGCTATATGTCAGTCAACGACGACGCAATTGCATTGAAAGGAGGAAAAGGTCCGAAATCCGATAAAGACCCGAATAACGGTGAAAACAGAAACATCCTTATCGAAGACAACAGCTTCGGATTTTGCCACAGCGTTTTAACTTGCGGAAGTGAATCGATTCATAATTATAATGTGATTCTTCGCAATTCTAAAGTGAACGATGCATCAAGATTATTACACTTAAAAATGCGTCCCGACACGCCACAACATTACGAATATCTTTCGGTTGAAAATATCACAGGAAACGTGAAAACCTTCATATATGTAAAAGGCTGGAATCAGTTTTTTGATTTAAAAGGTGAAGAAAGACCTAAAAAAGGCTTGGCGAACAATATCACAATAAAAAATATTGACATTAGCTGTGAAACTGCGTTCTCAATTGAGAAATCAGACTTATTTGATTTGAAGGATTTCACATTTGAAAATTTCAAAATCAAAGCTTTAAAGCCTGAAATGCAAAATTTAAATAACATTCAGAATTTAAAGCAAAAAAATATCAATGTGACCCAAGTGACTTCTCTCACGCAATCTTACGACAAAAAAGACGATTCAGATATTTCTGCTAAATGAGTTTTTATTCCAAAATATTCGTTCTTCTATGCTTTTGCTCACAGTTTCTGCATGCTCAATCTAAGGAAATCCAATTCCTGAGCGGGACAGATTCTGAGCATACCAAAGAATGGGATTTTTGGATAACCGGAGGAAAAAAATCCGGAAGTTGGGACAAAATTCAGGTTCCTTCACAATGGGAACAGCAGGGATTTGGCTCGTACAATTACGGCAGAGATTACGTAACCTATGGTAAGAATTTTAAATTCAATGATGAAGTTGGCTTATATAAACACAAATTTTCAGTTCCCAATTCGTGGAAAGGAAAATCAGTCAACATCGTTTTCGAAGGTTCGATGACCGACACGGAAGTTAAAATTAATGGGAAATTGGCCGGAGAAATTCATCAGGGCGCTTTTTATGAATTTAAATATGATATTTCTGACAAATTAATTTACGGAAAAGAAAATATTCTGGAAGTCAAAGTTTCAAAAATGTCTGCCGACAAATCGGTCAACAATGCAGAACGTCTGGCTGATTATTGGGTTTTAGGTGGGATTTTCCGACCTGTTTATCTAGAAGCCAACCCTAAAGAAAATATTTCATCAACATCCATTGATGCCAAAGCAGACGGGACTTTCCGTTCTAATATTCATTTAAAAGGAATCAATTCTGTCAACAATTTAAAGGTCGAGATTTTTGATGCTAAAAATATCTTAGTTGGAGAATCTCAGATTACCATTCAAGAAGGAGATACTTTAAAACAGATTCAATTCTCCGTTAAAAATCCAAAACTCTGGACAGCTGAAACGCCCAATTTATACAAAGCCAAATTCAGTTTAAATAAAAACAGAAAAAACATCTTCCATACCGAAGAAAAATTCGGTTTCCGAACAATTGAAATCCGAAAAGGCGAGGGAATTTACATTAATGGTACCAAAATCAAAATGAAAGGCATCAACCGTCACGTTTGGTGGCCTGAAACCGGAAGAGCGGTCAACAAAAACATTGATTTAATGGACGTTCAGCTCATCAAGGAAATGAATATGAATGCCGTTCGCTGTGCTCATTATCCACCGAATAAATCGTTCTTACAGATTTGTGATTCTTTGGGTTTATATGTTTTGGATGAATTGGCGGGATGGCAAAAAAAATACAGTACCGAAGTTGGCAAAAAGCTCGTGAGAGAAATGGTTACGAGAGATGCCAATCATCCATCCATCATTTTCTGGAGCAACGGAAATGAAGGCGGACATAATTTTGATTTGGATGCAGAATATGCAAAATATGATTTGTCCAACCGTCCTGTAATTCACGCCCATCACAAGCCTGGAAACGCTTTCAACGGAATCGACTGCAATCATTACGAAGATTATTACAGCACCAAAAAAATCCTTGAAGGAGAAAATATTTATATGCCGACTGAGTTTTTGCACGCGCAGGATGACGGCGGTGGAGGAACTTCTCTGGCCGATTATTGGGAACTTCACTGGAATTCCAAAAAAGGTGCGGGTGGTTTTCTCTGGGCATTTGCGGATGAAGGTTTGGTGCGAACTGATTTTAATAATCAACTTGATGTGAATGCGATTAACGCTCCCGATGGAGTGGTCGGCCCGCATCGTGAAAAAGAAGGAAGTTTTTATGCCATCCGTGAAATTTACAGTCCGGTAAAAATTGATTTGAAAACTTTACCGATTGATTTTAATGGAACAATTCCTGTTGAAAACAGATATCATTTTACAAACTTAAATGAATGTCAGTTTGAATGGAAACTTGTCAAATTTAAAACACCATTTTCTTCAGAATCTGGTTTTGATGTACTTCAAAAAGGAAAAGCAGAATCTCCAGACATAAAACCGACTGAAAAAGGAAGTATCAATTTAAATCTTCCTTCAAACTGGAAAGAAAGTGAAGGTTTACTGCTGACTGCAACCGATTCTTTTGGAAAAGAAACCTACACCTGGACTTGGAAAATAAAATCGAACGAGGATATTTCAAAACAATTTTCGAAATCTTTAATCAAAGAATTTCCGGTTTCAGTTATCGAAAATGATTCATTGTTTATTTTAAAATCAGATGAGAAAGAATTTTCATTTGGCAAAAAGGATGGATTGTTAAAATCTGTCATTTTAGATAAAAAAGGCAAAAAAATGACCTTCCGAAACGGACCTGTTTTCGTGAATGGAAAAATGGAATTATCAGCCATAAAAACTTTTGCAGAAGGACAAAATCAAGTCATTCAGGTTTCTTACAAAGACGGGAAAAAAGCCGTTTGGAAATTAAATCCGAATGGGATTTTAGAATTGAATTATGAATATTCGCCTGCCGGAGATTATCAGTTTGCGGGCATAAGTTTTGACTATCCCGAAAATTACGTCATCGGCGCAAAATGGCTCGGCAAAGGTCCATATCACGTTTGGAAAAACAGAACGCAAGGACAGACTTATAACGTTTGGCAAAATCTGAAAAACTCAACTCGGACAGGTTTTTCACCTTGGATTTATCCTGAATTTAAAGGCTATTTTGACGATATTTCGTGGTTCCAATTGAATACTGCGGAAGGAAAAATCACGGTCGGAACGAAAGAAGAAAAAATGTTCGTCAGACTCTTTGATTTTTATGGAATTTACGGCGCAGAAGGTTATCCGAAATTGCCGACCGGAAATATCTCTTTTCTCGATGCGATTCCACCGTTGGGAACAGCTTTGGCGTTTAACATTAATAATGACACTTCAACTTTAGGTCCTGAAAGTGAACCAAATCATTTGAACGGAACTTTTAAAAGAACACTGTATTTCTACTTTGGTCTACCGGATTTGGGAGATGAAAATAAGCAGTTTACAATGCCGAAAGAAAATATTTTAACAGATTAAGATGCAGAACTGGATAAAATTTTTGATGCTGTTTTTAGGTTCGTTTTTGTTCGCGCAACAGACGAGTTTCAAGTTTGATTTTGGTACAGACAGAACCGCAAACGGATTTATTTCCATAACATCAACCTCAAAATTTGATAAAAAAATCGGCTACGGTTTTATGGATATTTCCGGTTTGAAATCTGTTGATAATGGCGGAAATGCTTTGACGGGAGATTTTATAACCAGCGACAAAACGTTTTATTTTTCAGTTGCAATTCCTGAGGGAAATTATAATATTACATTAAATCTTGGTGATTCAAAAGGGAGTTCGGAAACAACCGTGCGAGTAGAAAACCGCCGTTTGATGCTGAATGATATTAAAACGAAAAAAGGTGAAATCCTAGAAAAACAAATCACAGTTCACGTTAAAGACAGCATCATCCGAAATCAGGACGGAACTCAAATCGGAATTGTAAAACTGAAACCAAGAGAACGAAAATATCTGCATTGGGACAATTTGCTAACGATTGAATTCAATGACAAAGCTCCGAAAGTTTGTTCGGTTCTTATTCAGCCCAATAAAACGGCAAAAACCATTTATCTGACCGGCGATTCCACGGTTGTAGATGCGCAGTACGAACCTTGGGCGTCGTGGGGACAGATGTTGCCGTATTTTTTTGTTCCGAATGAAGTCGTGATTGCCAATTATGCTGAAAGCGGAGAAACCCTCAAAGCCTTTGAAGACCGCCATCGAATCAATAAAATCTGGAATAAAATAAAGCCTAGAGATTATCTGTTCATTCAGTTTGGTCACAACGATCAAAAAGCGGGCAACAGTATAAAATCCGGTTACAGAAAAAGATTGAAAGAATGGATTTTAAAAGCAAAAGAACTGGGAGCAATTCCTGTTTTGGTTACCTCAATGAATCGCAGAGTTTTTGACGAAAATAGTAAAATCGTCAATACTTTAGATGATTTCCCTGATGCGATGCGTGAAATTGCAATAGAAGAAAAAGTCGATTTAATCGATTTGAATACTTTGAGCAAAACCCTATTCGAAGCTATGGGACCGGAGGAAGCAAAGAAAGCATTCGTGCATTATCCCGCAAATTCTTATCCCAATCAGCCGACCGCTTTGGCGGATGATACGCACTTCAATACTTACGGGGCTTACGAATTGGCGAAGTGTGTAGTGAAATCTATCATTGACCAAAATTTACCTTTAAAGAAATATATTTCAAAAATTGATAAAAATTTTAACCCAAATAAACCTGATAAAATTAAAGAGTTCCACTGGCCGGAATCTGTTTTTATGGAATCTTTAAAGCCTGATGGGAATTAGGATTTAAGAGTGATTCTCAAAGAAATTTTGTTTCCCCCAACCCTAAAGGGAGCAAAATTTCTGTGAAGAGTTCAACAAAATTACTCCCTTTAGGGTTGGGGAAATAATTTAGATGAAATAGGTAAGTCCTGAAAGGACGTTATCAAAAGCATTGGGTGAAGCCCAATGATAAAGTGAAAGAAATTGTGAACGAGCCCTGAAAGGGCGAAATCGTGATATAGCCTAGAAGAAAATCAAAGATTTTCAAAACTAATGTGTTCTTCTAAACAGTCGAATTACTCACTTAAAAATAACTTATGTGTCCAAAATCTTTTGTGACTTTTGTGGTTAATTTTAACTGTGGTTAAATTAAAAAAGTAAAAATGAATATCAAAAATATCATAAAACTCAGTCTCATCTGTTTTGCCTTCGGAAATCTCTCGGCACAAAACCCATGGCCAAAAACTACCGAGACCGCAAAACCTTGGACGCGGTGGTGGTGGATGGGAAATGCTGTCGACGAAAAAGGATTGGATAAGCAACTCACTACTTTAAATAAAGCGGGTTTCGGAGGCGTAGAAATTGTTCCTATTTACGGCGCAAAAGGTTTCGAAAAACAATATCTTAATTACTTGTCTCCGGAATGGATGAAAATGCTTCAGTTCACGACCAACAAAGCAAAAAGTCTGAGTATGGGCGTTGATATGTCGGTAGGAACAGGTTGGCCTATTGGCGGACCGCAGGTTGATGAACAGGATGCAGCGACAAAAATGATTGTTCAGACGTATACGATTGCATCAAGTGAAAAATTTTCAGATAAAATCGTTTTGAAAGACGAGAAACAGAAGAATTTAAAAACAATAAAACTCGATGTTGTTACAGCTTACAATGAAAAAAATGAAGCTGTAGTTTTAACGGATAAAATCAATACTAATGGAACTTTAAACTGGAAGCCAAGTTCAGGAAAATGGACTATTTACGCAGTTTTTGTCGGTAAAACTTTACAAAAAGTGAAACGTGCTGCTCCTGGCGGCGAAGGTTACACTTTAGACCACTTTTCGCCGGACGCGACAAAGGATTATCTGAAAACTTTTGATAAGGCGTTTGGAAATTCCAACTACGGAATCAGGTCTTTTTTCAATGACAGTTACGAGGTTTACAACGCCGATTGGGCGTCGGATTTTTTAAATGAATTCAAAAAAAGAAGAGGCTATGATTTAAGTCCGTTCATCAAATATCTCGTGAGTAACGAGGAAAATGAAACTGCAGGAAGGGTAAAATCGGATTATAGAGAAACTCTGAATGAACTGATTTTAAATAATTTTACCAAAGATTTTACCAACTGGGCGCATTCCAAAAACTCTAAAAATACCAATCAGGCACACGGTTCGCCGGGGAATTTGTTGGATTTATACGCAGCAGTTGACATTCCTGAATCTGAAACTTTTGGAAGTTCGATTTTTGAAATTCCAGGTTTGAAAAGAGATACTGCGGACATTCAGAAATCAGATATGCCGGATTTCAATATGCTGAAATTTGCTTCTTCGGCAGCAAATGTGACAGGCAAAAAATTAACTTCCAACGAAACTTTTACCTGGCTGACAGAGCATTTCAAAACCTCGTGGTCACAGGCCAAACCGGAAGTAGAGCAGGTGTTTTTATCGGGAATCAACCACGTTTTTTATCACGGTACGACTTATACTCCGGCTGATGTGAAGTTTCCTGGATGGTTGTTTTATGCGTCCGTAAATTTCGTTCCTGAAAACAGTTTATGGCCACATCTGAAAGGATTAAATTCTTATATTGAACGCACGCAATCTGTTTTGCAAAGCGGGAAATCGGATAACGAACTGTTGATGTACTGGCCGATTTATGACCAATGGGCGAGTCCGAAAGGGAAGGATGTGACGTTCAAAGTTCATAATGTGGAAAAATGGTTGGTGCCGTCCCCGATGTACGAAAATATGAATAAGCTCAGTAAAATGGGGTATTCTCTCGATATGATTTCGGATAAAATGATTGACGAATCAAAGTCGGAAAATCAGAAAATTCAGGTTTCGAAAGAAGGCTCAGCTTATCAGGTTTTAATTATTCCTGAACTGACGTATCTGCCGGAATCTACTTTAAAAAGCATAATAGATTTAGCTCAAAACGGCGCATCAATCATCTTTCAAAACGAACCGAAAGATATTCCCGGAAACTTTGAAGTCGAAAAAAGAAGAACGCAGTTAAAGTCTTTATGGAATCAAATTTTGTTTCAAAACCAAGATGGTAATTTGAAATTTGCTAACGTTGGTAAAGGAAAAATTGTTTTAAGTTCTGATGTTGCGAAAGCTTTGGAATATTTAAAAATTGAAAGAGAAAAACTGACCGATACTGGGTTGAAATTTGTGAGAAGACAATTTGACGGCGGAAAATATTATTACATCGTCAACCACACTTCAAAGGAAATCAATCAAAATATTCCTTTAAATTTTACAGGAAAGCAAGTCACTTTGATGAATCCTGAAAATGGAAATTTTGGAATTGGTGAAATACAGAATAATTCGGTTAGAATTCAACTAAAATCTGGTGAATCTTTAATTATAAAAGCTTCCGAAAATACAGATAATTCAATTGCAAAATGGCATTACAGTGAAAAAACCGATGCGCCGATTGCTTTAAATCAACTTTGGCAACTGACTTTCAAGGAAGGTGGCCCGGAACTTCCAAAATCAAAAACTTTGAAGAAACTAGAACCTTGGACAAACTTCACAGAAGATTCTTCAACACAGAGTTTTTCAGGAACCGGAATTTACACGACTACTTTAAAATTAAAAAACAAAAACGCTGACGATTACCTTTTGAAATTTGATAAGCTCTACGAAAGTGCAACAGTGATTGTCAACGGTCAAGACGCAGGGATTGTCTGGAGTATTCCGTATGAAATCAACATCGGAAAATATCTTAAGAAAGGAAAAAACACTATTAAAATCGAGGTTTGTAACTTGATGGCGAACCGAATCCGTGATATGGACCAAAAGAAAATCCAATGGCGAAATTACCACGAAATCAATTTTGTGAATATTAACTACAAGCCGTTTGACGCATCCAATTGGAAAGTGCAACCTTCAGGTTTGGATGGCGAAATTCAATTAATTCCAATACATTATTCAAAATAAATTTTAGGATTATAAGATTTGAAACTTTGTGTTCTTATTTAAGTGAAACGCCTTTGTGTAACTTAAAAACATTTAGTAGTAAAAAAAAACTTTGCGGACTTTGCGTTAAAAATTATTAAGAAAACAGATAAATAGAATATGAACTCGAAAATTCAAGAATTCAAAAAATAAAACATTAGAAATGAGTACTAAAAATATCATAAAAATATTCGCATTAGGAACTTTACTGACCTTCAGTTTTTCCACTGCCCAGCAGAAACCAAAAGTCGTGTTAGACAACTTTTTCAACAACGAAAAAAAGGAAAACAAGGAAACCAAAGTCCTAGAATCGTGGCATTACACTTGGAATGACACCAGTAACGGCGGGTTTTCTTTGTTGGGGGAAATCTTTACAAAACAGGGCGCAGAAATCAGTATGCTCACAACTGCTCCAACAAAAAAAGATTTGAAAAACGCTAATATTTACATCATCGTAGATGCCGATATTGACAAAGAAGCGTACGGCGGAAAGGCGAATCTGATTGACCCGACAAGCATCAAAAACCTGACAGAATGGGTGAAAAAAGGCGGTGTTTTGGTTTTAATGAGCAACGATAAAGGAAATTCTGAGTTTGAACATTTCAATAAACTGGCACAGGAATTCGGAATTCATTTCAATGAAGACAGTTATAACAGAGTACAGAAAAGGGAATTTGAGCAGGGAAAAGTAATGGTTCCAGCAGGAAATGAAATTTTTTCTGAGCAGAAATTATATATGAAAGAAGTCGCAACAGTTTCCGTGAAAAGTCCGGCGAAAGAATTGCTGTCTGCGGAAGGTAAAAACATCGCAGCCATCGCAAAAATTGGCAAAGGGACGATTTTCGCATTGGGTGACCCTTGGTGCTACAACGAGTACATCGACGGCAAAAAGTTACCCGCAGATTTTACGAATTATCAGGGAACTGAGGAATGGGTGAAGTGGCTGTTGAAGCAGACCGCCAAGAAATAATTAAAGGTGTGCAATCGGTTGAAGCGGTTTGGTAAATTTTATTTGGAAAGCTTTATCCGCCTGTAATTTATCCTGAGCTTGTCGAAGGACTCCCGCTTTTTTGTTCGTCGTTTCTCCTCACAAAAAGAGCTCCGTTCAAGTCGGGCTGCGAGAGATTCGATGTGAAAATCCTTGTCAAGGTTTTTAAACCTTGACAAGGATAAAAATCAAAAGGAACGTGCTTTAGCACGTTTATAAATCAAAATAGAAAATAGGCTTTAGCCAAAACTTATAAAATCAAAGAATTATGAATGTAAAATTCAAATTTATTTTAGGTGCAATTCTTTTTTCAGAACTCCTGTCTGCACAAAGACAAATGGAATATCTGAAACGAGGAATTGTTGCCATACCTTCAGATTCAGGCGTTTTTGTGAGTTGGCGTTTGCTCGGTACTGAAGCTCAAAATACCCATTTTGATTTGTACCGAACTGAAAATAACTCAACCAAAAAGCTGAACGAAAAACCACTTTCAAACGAGACGAATTTTTTAGATAAAACCGCTGACAAAGCAAAGAACTATACCTATTTCGTCAAATCAAATACACAAGATAAATCGGTTGATATCGATTCTGCAAAATATGTAGCCAATCAAAAACCTTATTTTTCAATTCCTTTGAAAACGTCTGCAGGTTATACGCCAAATGACGCGTCAGTAGCCGATTTGGATGGCGACGGCGAGTATGAAATCATTCTTCATCAAACCGGAAGGTCAAAAGACAACAGCCAAAAAGGAGAGACAGACCCGCCAATTATTCAAGCTTATAAAATGGATGGAAAGCTTTTGTGGGAAATTAATTTAGGGAGAAATATTAGGGAAGGTGCGCATTACACGCAATTTTTGGTGTATGATTTAGACCAGGACGGCAAAGCTGAAATCGTAATGAAAACCGCCGACGGAAGCAAAGACGGTAAAGGGAAATTCATAGGCGACCCGACAAAAAATTACGTCAATGAGAACGGAATGATTCTCTCCGGACAGGAATATCTGACGGTTTTTGATGGACAAACAGGCGCAGAAATTAGCACGGTGAATTATCAAGTTCCAAGATTTGGGGGCAGTTTAAATCCAACCAACGAACAAATGACTGAAACCTGGGGCGATGCAAAAGGAAACCGTATTGACCGATTTTTGGGAGCGGTGGCTTATTTGGACGGCAAAACACCGAGTGTGATTATGTCGAGAGGGTATTACACTAGAACAGCGATTGCAGCCTGGGATTATAAAGATAAAAAACTCAGTTTGCGATGGCTTTTTGATACAGAAAGTTCAGAAGATAATAAACAATACCGTGGCCAAGGAAATCATAACCTGACCATTGCAGATGTTGATAACGACGGAAAAGATGAAATTGTTTTCGGAGCAATGACAGTCGATGATGACGGAAAAGTGTTGAACAGCACAGGTTACGGTCACGGCGATGCGTTGCACGTTGGAGATTTCGATCCTTCAAATCCAGGATTGGAAATTTTTGATATTCAGGAAAGATTTGATGATGCGGGAGCACATTTCAGAGATGGGAAAACTGGAAAAGTGTTATGGAAATTACCATCTACAGTTTATAGCAAACAAGGCAAATTCCAAGGTCCGGGAAGAGGTTTATCTTTAAATGTTGACCCTCGTTGTGAAGGTTCAGAATCCTGGGCAGCCGGAGCCGGACTGAAAGGAATTTATAATACGAAAGGAAAAAAAATTAGCGAGAAAAACCCAATTGCAAATATGGGAATTTATTGGGATGGTGATTTTTTAAGTGAAATTTTAGATGGAACCAACGTCTCAAAATGGGATTGGAAAAACGAAAAGTCAAACGTGATTTTTGATGCTAAAAATTTCCAGTGTGAATCGAATAACGGAACGAAGAAAAATCCGGCTTTAGTCGCAGATTTATTCGGAGATTGGCGTGAAGAAGTAATATACAGAACAGCCGATAATCAGGAATTAAGAATTTTTTCTACAACAATTCCGACGAAACATAGATTATATACTTTGATGCACAACCCTCAATACCGTTTGAGCATCGTATGGCAAAATGTAGGCTATAATCAGCCACCACATACCGATTATTATTTGGATGAATCGATTAAGAAAATGCCAAAACCGAATATTTCAACTGTAACTCTAAAAAAATAAAATCATTAATGAAAATCAAATTCATCATCCCAATTATTGCTTTGGTCATCCTGATTGGAGAATCATTTCAAAAACTTCAGGATAAACCGGTGCTTTATATCATCGGAGATTCTACGGTTCAAAACGGTTCGGGGAAAGGCTCGGATTCGCTTTGGGGCTGGGGGAGTTTTATGAATCTTTTCTTAGATACTACAAAAATTGAGATTCAGAATCATGCAAAAGGTGGCAGAAGCAGCAGAACTTTTATAACAGAAGGTCGTTGGGATTCTATTATGAAAACCATTAAAAAAGGCGATTATGTTTTGATGCAATTCGGTCATAACGATGGTGGTGCATTGGATGATACTTTGAGGGCAAGAGGTACGATAAAAGGAATCGGAGATGAGTCTAAAGATATCTATAATCCAATCAGGAAAGTAAATGAGACGGTTTACACGTATGGTTATTACATGAGGAAATATGCGAATGAGGTGAAATCTAAAGGTGCAATTCCAATCATCGTTTCACCAATTCCAAGAAATAAATTTAACGAAAAAAGCAAAATTGAAAAAGATCAGTACGGAATCTGGTCGCAAGAAGTTGCTCAACAGACCGGGGCTTATTTTTTAGATTTAAATGCAATGGTTATCGAGAAATATGAGAAAATGGGAGCTGAGAAAGTAAAAGCTTTCTTCCCTAAAGACCATACGCATACCAATGAAGCGGGAGCCATTCTCAATGCTGAGTTGGTAGCAAAAGGCATTCAGGATTTAAAGAAATGTGAACTCAGGAATTATTTAAAAAGAAAATAAAAATAAATATATACTTATGAGAAAACTATTAACAGCGAGTTTTTTTGCACTAATTATCGGAGGAATGACTTCGTGTTCGGTACAGAAGAATGCTTCGGCAAGCAAAGTAGTAGAACTTCCCAACAAAAAAGAAGTTTTGGAGGTTTCGAGAAGAGCCAATCAATATTTTATGAACAAGTGGCCGGATACGGGCAAAGACATTGTCGGCAAAAAAGTTTGGCCAAGTAATTTGTGGACGCGCGCGGTTTACTATGAAGGATTGATTGCTTTGTACAAAGTTGACCCTAAGAAAGAATATTACGATTATGCAATGTCTTGGGCAAATAATCACAAATGGGACTTAATGCGCGGTACATACACGAGAAATGCCGATCATCAGGCTTGCGGGCAAACTTATATCGACCTTTATGAAATTGATGGAAGAAAGCATCCTGAAAGAATTAAAAACATAAAAGCCTCGATGGATAGTATGATTGCTACTCCAAAAGTAGACGATTGGTGGTGGATTGATGCACTTCAAATGTCAATGTCGATTTTCACGAAATTAGGTAGAATCACAGGTGAGCAAAAGTATTTCGATAAAAATTACGAAATGTATGCCTACACAAAGTACAAGCACGGAGGAAATGGTTTGTACAATCAGGCAGACAAAATCTGGTGGAGAGATAAAAGTTTTGTTCCACCTTACAAAGAACCGAATGGTGAAGATTGCTACTGGAGCCGTGGAAACGGTTGGGTAGTGGCTGCTTTGGCGAAAACATTGGAAGATACTCCAAAGTCTGACCCTCATTATCAGGAATATTTACAGGATTACAAAGATTTGTTGGCGGCTTTACTTCCTATTCAAAGAGAAGATGGGTTCTGGAATGTGAGTTTACATGACCCAACGAATTTCGGTGGAAAGGAAATGACCGGAACTGCACTTTTCGTTTACGGGATGGCGTATGGCGTGAACAATGGATTAATTGACAGAGAAACCTATTTACCAGTTTTAGTAAAAGCTTGGAATGCAATCGCAAAAGATTCTGTGCAGCCCAACGGATTTTTAGGCTGGGTACAGGGAACAGGAAAAGAACCGAAAGACGGTCAGCCACTTTCTATCAGCAAAGAACCCGATTTTGAAGATTACGGTTTAGGTTGCTTGTTGCTTGCCGGAAGCGAAGTGTATAAATTGAAATAAATTTTTCATTTTTAACCAAATTGAAAGACTTAATGATGAAAATTGTTAAGTCTTTTTTTGTTAATTTAATACTGGATGTCGCTTGTATATTATTAAAAATTGAAGATAATAAAGAATTAACGTTGTTTTCAGCAAAATAATTTAAGTGAAAATATGGTTAAAATCAATATAACTGTCAATAAAACAGTAGGTTGAAAAATATATGCATGACATTAGAAAAAATCTTATTTTTCCAAAAAATTTAAGCATGACACTACAAGATGCGCAATCGATTACATCTTGTTAATTTTCAAACTCAACCAATACAATAAATTTATGAATGCATTATTAGGAGTTTTATTTCATTTTTTGGGAGGCTTTTCTTCGGGAAGTTTTTATTTGCCTTACAAAAAAGTGAAAGGATGGCAGTGGGAAACGTTTTGGTTGATTGGAGGAACCTTCTCATGGATTATTGTTCCGCCATTGGCAGCGTATCTTACCATTCCCGGATTTTGGGATATTATTCAGAATGCGAGTTCATCAATAGTAGGTTTGACCTTTTTATTCGGTGCTTTATGGGGAATCGGCGGCTTTATGTATGGTTTAGGTGTTCGTTATTTGGGCGTCGCATTGGGAAGCAGCATTATGTTGGGGCTTACGATGGTCATTGGCTCACTCGTTCCGTCTATTTTTTATGAATTTTCTCCGCAGGCCGGAAAAGACAATATAGGTTTAATGCTTTCTAGTTCTTGGGGGCAAATGGTGCTTTTAGGACTTTTTGTTTGTGTGATCGGAATTGTCATCAGCGGAAAAGCTGGCGTGATGAAGGATAAGGAACTTCAAAACGAAACTACAACAGATCCACACGGTGTAACAATAAAAACTGAGTATAAATTTGGATTAGGTTTAACGGTAGCCATTATTTCCGGAGTTTTAAGTGCTTGTTTCAATTTCGGTTTAGAAGCAGGAAAGCCAATGGCAATGGTTGCCAACGAAGCTTGGAAAGTTGCCAACCCAAATCAGGGAGAATTCCTTTTTCAGAATAACGTGACGTATATTGTTGTTTTGTGGGGTGGTATGGCTTCTAACCTTATTGGCTGTCTTTACTTAGCTTTTAAAAATAAATCGTATACAGATTATACCAAAAAAAATGTACCTGTAGTAAAAAATATCATTTTCTGTGCATTGGCAGGAACGATGTGGTATCTCCAGTTTTTCTTCTACGGAATGGGAGAAAGCAAAATGGGGAATGGCGCAAGCTCATGGATTTTGCACATGGCATTCATTATCTTAATTGCCAACCTTTGGGGGGTAATCATCAAAGAATGGAAAGGTGTTTCCAAAAAAACAATTATGACCATTTCTGCCGGAATGTTTGTTTTATTGATATCAATTTTAATTGTAGGTTACGGAAATTCATTGAGATAATGATGAGAAGAAAAGCCTTCAAAATGTTTCTCAACAAAGGTTCAGAAGCTGAATATCAAAAACGTCATGAGGAAACCTGGCCAGAAATCAAAGACCTTTTGAAAGATGCCGGTGTTGCCAATTATTCTATCTTTTTAGATGAAGAAACTGGCGTTTTGTTTGGCGTTTTAGACTGTCATGATGAAATTAAATATCAAAATATTCCGCTTCAACCGATTATGCGAAAATGGTGGGATTACATGAAAGATCTGATGCAGACCAACGAAGATAATTCTCCGATAAGCATTTCTTTGACAGAAGTTTTTTATTTAAAATAATTAATAATACATTTTTTAAACAAGCTAAAATATTTTTTTAGAGGTTTATGCGAAATTTAAAAGGCAGCTGATTTTTTTCAGTTGCCTTTTTTGGTAATTGAGTTCAAATTTTGAAAATATAAGATGTTAAAATATGACAAATGTCACACTGGCTGGCAACTTATTTATTTTAAATAATTTATCTAATTTTATAATTAAATTGATAATATATATTGTTTTTATTGTAATAATATATAAATTATTAAGAAAAATTATGAATTTTACAATGCAGGATAAGGCAGGATGCCAAAACATTTGCAACGGTGTACTTTGGTGACAGAAAATAAGTAATGTAAATAAAAATTAATATATGTCTCTAATAATTAAACAGAAGAATTTTAAGCCACTCATCGCACCGCTATTTTTGCTTGCGTCTGGCTTTATGTTCGGACAACAAGCAGCAAGTGATACTGCTAAAGTAGATACTAAAGATATCGAAGAGGTGGTTGTTATCGGTTATGGTAAAGTGAAAAAATCTGACCTTACCGGATCTGTATCTTCTGTCTCTGCAAAAGATTTGGCGGCAACGCCGTCAATGAATGCACTTCAGGCTTTGCAGGGTAGGGCTGCCGGATTAAATATTGTGACGGCTGGTGGTGCTCCCGGAGCAAGTGCCAATGTTACTATTCGTGGTGGTGCTTCTATCACGCAAGGTACAGAACCCTTATATATTGTAGATGGTTTTCAGTTTGATAACGCATTGAACATTATTAACCCCAATGATATTGAAAGTATTGATGTCCTAAAAGGTGCTTCTGCTATCGCCATTTATGGCTCTCGTGGTTCTAATGGTATTATTGTTATTAAGACCAAAACCGGTAAGAAAGGAAGAATGACCATTCAGTACAATTCTTTTATGGCGTTTGATATGCTTTCAAAGAAATTGGATATGATTTCAAATGCCGAACAGTATGTAAAATATCAATATGAAATGGCTCAGCTTCAGGGTAAAACTACCCAGTGGAGTAATGTTTTTGATAATAGTCTAGGTATAGATTCACCTGGATTTTATACAGGTGCTTTTAACAGGATTAGTAACCGTTACGCATCAGCACCGGCATTAGATTGGCAGGAAAAAATGCTTGGAGGGAGCGGACTTACTCAAAACCATAACGTTAATGTTTCTGCGGGTACAGATAAAACGCAGTTTTTTTAAGTTATAATTACAATAAGCAGCAAGGTTTGCTACAAAACTTCAGCGAAACAAGAAATTCATTACGTGCAAATATCAATTCTGAATTATATAAAGGGGTAAGGTTAGACTTCAGCTCTATGTTTACTTCAAACTCTGTGAACGGAGGAGGAGCTTATTCGGGAATGAAAAAGATTCTTCTTCAGCCTATCACAGGAGGAACTTTGTTTAATCAAGATCAGTTATTCAATACGCAAACATTTGGTGATTTCTCAAGTTTAGATTCTTCTTTCGATACAGAAAATCCATATATAGAAACTGCAGCATCTACTTCAAACAGACGTGTGAGAACATTTTTGGCTAACGTAGGTCTTGAGTTTGATTTAATGAAAGGTTTAACATTTAGAACCGCAGGATCTTATAACTGGACGAACAGTAAATCTACTTCGTTCTCAGATAAAAATTCCCGTGCATTTCTTACAGACCCTGTTAATACCGGGATTAATGGGAGTATAGGTAATTCTGAAGCATACAGATATCAAATCACCAATACTTTAACCTATAATAAAACTTTTGGTGAGAAACATAGAATTACTGCTTTAATTGGTAATGAAATAATCTATCAGGAAAGTGAAAGCAGTAGCATGAGACTGATAAAATTCCCTACTATTTTAAATTATGGTTTAGATGATATTACCAATGCTACAGTGGCTGATAAAGATGCAGATAAATCTAGCAATTCTCTAATATCATATTTTGGACGTATCAACTACAGTTATGATAATCGCTATCTTGTAACCGGAACTATTCGTAGAGATGGCTCGTCAAAATTTGGTCCAGGTAATAAATTTGGAGTATTTCCATCCGCAGCTTTTGCTTGGAGAACTTCTGAAGAGGGCTTTTGGAAAAATTCTAAAATTGAAGATTATATCAATGATTTAAAATTCAGATTTGAATATGGAATTGTTGGAAATAACAGTATACCAAACAACGTATTCAGAACCAATGTGGTAGGGACCGATTATCCTTCGAATAATACAGTAGGGAATTTAGCTTTGGTCACAAGCAGTGTTTTAGGTAATCTTAGTGTACAGTGGGAAGAGATGAAATCTACAAACATAGGAGTAGATCTTGCTTTATTTAACAACAGAATTAAATTAACTTCTGAATGGTATAATAACAATGTAAGTGGTATGTTGTTGGAAACTGTGCTTCCTGCGTCTACAGGATATAAAAGTAATTTTGAGAATGTAGGCTCTATGGTAAACCGAGGTATGGAATTTACTTTGAATTCTGTCAACTTAAAATCTGAAAACTTCAGATGGTCTACCGATGCTAATATTGGATTTAATAAGTCAAAAGTGTTGTCATTAGAAGAGGGAAGAACTTCTAGACCTTTCGCTGCGGGAGGCAACAGAGCTGGAACGGTAACGTATTATGCAACCGTTGGAGAAGAATTAGGAGACATGTACGGATATGTTTACCAAGGAATATATACTACTGATGATTTTACTCAGGCAGGAAACGGAACATTGACATTGAAGCCCGGAGTTGTGAAACCGGCTTCCGGAACACCTAAACCTGGAGATATCAAGTTTGCTGCAGATAATGAAGCAGGAGATCAGTTTACCAGAAAAATGGTAAAAATAGGAAATGGTACACCAGATTTTATTGGTGGTCTTAGCAATAACTTTTCTTACAAAGGATTTGATTTAGCAGTCTTTTTGAAATTCAGTGTGGGTGGTGATGTTTATAATGCAACTAAGCACAGTATGAGTCCTTATGCTTTATTCCAAAATGTACCTTCAGAATTTGGAGACAATTTTTATCATGTAGTTGATCCCAATACAGGTCAGGCTGCAACAAGTTTGGTGAGATTAAAAGAACTTAACCCTAATGAAAGTGATAGACTTTGGAGCTTAGGCAATACCAATTCTAGCTACATCACTTACCCTTCATCATATTATGTAGAAGATGGTTCTTATTTAAGAGTTTCTATGGTCACTTTGGGTTACTCATTTCCTAAAGAATTCTTAAGTGCTGTTAAATTATCAAATGCACGTATTTATGCTACGGTTAATAATTTAGCGACAATTACAGGATATTCAGGTTTTGATCCGGAAGTTTCTGCAGCAAGTGGTGTAACAGTGACACCGGGATATGATAATTCTTCGTTCCCGAGATCCAGAAGCTATGTGTTGGGAATTAATCTTACTTTTTAATATTTAAATGTTTCGATCATGAAAAATATATTTAATAAACATAATTTAATAAAAAAATTGATCATCGTTCCCGCAATATTGATTGCAGGTCTGGGTGTTAATTCTTGTAGTGATGATTTTTTAAATCAGCCGGCTTATAACTCTTCTGATACAGAATCTGTTTTTAATAATATAGAAACTGCTGATGCCTTTGTTCAGGGTTTATATAGAGGTCTTGTGCCTACCGAAATGTTTTACCAGTTAGGTGCTGGTGACACAGTTACTCACTCTTCTGAAGATGGGTCAACCAATAATTCTAAATATAATATCTGTAATTATCAATATGACTCCAAAACCCCAAATACCATTACAGGAATCTATGCTGCAATGTATGCGGTGATTGAGAGATCTAATATCGCCATCGATCGATTGCCAGATATGCCGGCAAGTGCAAAGCGTGATGCATTATTAGCAGAAGCGAAGGCAATCCGTGCTTTTTGTTACTACAACCTGATTAGGGTGTACGGCGACGTCCCTGCAATTTGGATTCCTTTGGAAGAGGCAGATCCTAACGATCCTAGTACACTATATCCTAAGCGTGCTTCCCGTGATGTTATTTACGATAAAGTCATTGGCGATATACAAGAATCTATTGCTAACATGCCTACTTCTAACGGAACTCCGGAAAGATTAAATAAACAGTCAACCAATGCGCTTTTAGCGAAAATTGCTTTGTATGCTGCAGGATATTCGCTTCGTTGGCCTCTCAATACTTCTACACCGGGTACAATGGCCCGTCGTCCGGATAATGCAAGAGTTCAGCAATTGTATCAAATTGCAGATGCAGCAGCAGCTTCTGTAATTAATGGTGGGACTAACAGCTTGGTGCAGGCATCAGGAGGTAAAAGTGGTTTTGAAGCTCTTTGGTTTAATTTTGACAGAAGAAATTTTGCAGCGGTTAACCAGGAAATGCTTTGGCATATTGCTTCATACGGACCCAATACCAACTCCGCATTTGGAGTTTATGCACACCCGGGTTCAAGAGGAGGAACTTATGGTTCTCGTAAAGCATTACAGTTTATACTTCCAAGTTACTATCTGTCATTTAATGCAGCAGATAAACGTAGAGATGTAGCAACTACTTCTTACAGTATTTATTTCTTAAATGGTGGTGCAGCTACAGATACCTGGGTTGATGTTGGAACTACATACTCTTGTATCATGCCAGGCAAATTTAGAATCTCTTGGTGTGTAGAACCACAAGCTGCAGATTCACGTAATTTGAATATTCCTATCATCAGATATGCTGATGTATTATTAATGTATGCAGAAACACAAAATTATTTAAATAACGGACCTACCGCTCTTGGTATCGCAGCATTACAGGAGGTGAGAAACCGCGCGGGCATAGGTTCTATGGCAATTCCTAGCGGACAGCAAGCATTTGAATCTGCTATTGTTCAGGAACGTAAATGGGAGTTCTCGGACGAATTTATGCTTCGTACAGATTTAATCAGAATGAATCGTATTGCTAGTGAAATTGATGCGACAAGAACAGCAATGAAAAACTTGTCAAACCGTACAGGCCAGTTCGCATCAACTCCAATCTATCGTCTTTACAAGTATCATAAAAATGCGCAGGTTTATGGAGATCCATTCTTGGCTGTGACTTACATTGAACTTACAGATCCTACACAGATTGCACAGGTTCAGGCAGTTCCAACAAGTTCAGCAGGTTACGCAGCTTATCAAGTAACCTTGAAAGCTATAGCCGCAGCAAACGGACAAACTTCAACTACTGATGATAAATGGTATCCTGTAAATATGTTCCAGGCATACACAAGTACATTTAACGGTAACGCAAGAAAAGCTGTAGGATTTACAGCAGGATTTAATGCACTTCAAATTGGTAATATCATTTATACAAAACCAACCGGATCATTTGAAAACGGTGGAGTTTATCCGAACTGGATCGAAGGCGGTGGAGATGGTCTTTTCTACGGATTTGTGCCGAATAAAACAGAATTGCTTCCATTTGCGGCGCAGTCTGCAGGTCACCCAATGATTGACAACCCGAATTTGACACAGCTTCCTGGTTATTAATTAACCAAACTTTTAAAATTTATTTTAAACATTAAGAAGGTTGAAAAATTGATGGTTTCCCTGACAGATTTTTTAAACTTTCTTAATGTTTATATTTTAACACATATCTAATCACAAATATTAATTGAAATTAAACTAAAATAAGTTGTTTTATAAGAGCGGTAATTTTTAAAATTATCAAACGTTAATTTATCTTTAAATAAAGGATTTAGCAGTATAGTGCGGGATAGTCTAACGGGTAAAACAATCTAAATTTGAGTAAAATTCAGAAAACAAAAAGAAAACAAATGGAAAACGTAAAAACATTTAAATACGTAGATTATTTATGGGACGAAAGTAAGGCGGCTTCTCTTGGAGATGACCAGGTGGCTTTATTTTTATACCGTTCAAACATATTAGGAGCAGATTTAAGAATTACCAATTATGGTGGTGGTAACACAAGTTGCAAAACCATCGAAAAAGACCCTTTGACCAACGAAGAAGTTGAGGTAATGTGGGTAAAAGGTTCAGGTGGTGACATCGGAACTTTAACCAGAAAAGGAATCGCCGGATTATATACGGAAAGATTAAGAAATCTTAAAAATGTTTACGGAGGTTTATCAGACGAAGATAGAATGGTAGGTTTATTCGATCACTGTATTTTCGATTTGGAAAGCAAAGCTCCTTCTATTGATACCCCGTTGCACGGTTTACTTCCATTTAAACATATCGATCATCTTCACCCGGATGCATTAATTGCAGTTGCAGCAGCTAAAGACAGCGAAGCGATTACCAAAGAAATCTGGGGTGATACAATGGGATGGGTTCCATGGCAGCGTCCTGGTTTTGATCTTGGCTTACAGTTGGAAAAATGTTTAGCAGATAATCCTGGAATCAGAGGAATTGTTTTAGGGAGCCACGGTTTATTTACCTGGGGAGATACTTCTTATGAATCTTACATCAACAGTTTGGAAGTGATCGAAATGGCTTCTGAGTATATCGCTAAAAAAATCGAAGAAAAAGGACAGGTTTTTGGCGGACAAAAAGTAGAATCTCTATCCGCTGACGAACGTAAAAACAAAGCAGCTCAAATCATGCCTTTATTAAGAGGTCTAGCTTCTTCTGAAAACAGAATGGTTGGTCATTTTACAGACAGCGATGTTGTTTTAGAATACATCAACAGCAATGATTTGGAAAGACTAGCTCCACTTGGAACTTCTTGCCCGGATCACTTTTTAAGAACGAAGATTCAGCCTTTGGTGCTGACTTTAGATAAAAACGAAGATTTAAGCGATTCTAAAGCAATTTTAGAGAAATTAAATCCTCTTTTCGAACAATACAGACAAGAATACAAAGACTATTACGAAACATGTAAGCATCCAAACAGCCCTGCAATGCGTGACCCGAATCCGGTGATCATCATCTATCCAGGCGTTGGAATGTTCAGTTTCTCAAAAGATAAGCAGACAACCCGTGTTGCGAATGAATTTTATGTCAATGCAATCAACGTAATGCGTGGTGCAGAAGCCATTTCTGAATACACTTCTTTACCAAGACAGGAAGCATTCGATATCGAATACTGGTTGTTGGAAGAAGCTAAGCTTCAGAGAATGCCAAAAGAAAAACCATTGTCAAGAAAGATTGCGATCGTAACCGGAGCTGGTGGCGGAATCGGACAGGCAATTGCTGACAAAATGGTTCAGGAAGGTGCTGTCGTAGTTTTCACAGATCTTAATCAGGAAGCTGTAGAATCTGTAACTGCAAAATATAGCAAAGATCAGGCGGTCGCAGTTAATTGTGATGTGACAAGTGAAGAAGCAATTGCGAACGCATTTAAAGAAGCAGTTTTAGCTTTCGGTGGAGTAGATATCATCGTGCATTCAGCAGGTTTGGCCATTTCTAAATCTTTGGAAGACACAACAACTAAAGATTGGGATTTATTAGAAAATGTATTGGTAAAAGGTCAGTTCTTGATGGCTAAAAGCGGTACTGAAATCATGAAAAGCAAAATTTAGGTGGTGACATCGTAAATATTGCAAGTAAAAACGGTTTAGTTGCAGGACCAAACAACGTAGCGTACGGAACTGCGAAAGCAGCACAACAGCACATGACAAGATTATTGGCAGCAGAATTGGCAGCAGATAAAATCAGAGTAAATGTTGTGAATCCAGACGGCGTAATCGTTGGAAGTAAAATCTGGGAAGGTTCTTGGGCAGAAGGTCGTGCAAAAGCCAATGGAATTTCTGTAGAAGAATTACCTGCATTTTACGCAAAAAGGAATTTATTAAACGAAATTATCCTTCCTGAAGACATCGCCAACGGAGTTTTCGCATGTGTGGCAATCTTAGATAAAACAACAGGAAACATCATCAATGTAGATGGCGGAATGGCGAATGCTTTCCCAAGATAAATTAAAAATAGATAATTATTAAATTGCCAGATTTAATCTGGAATAAAAAATGAACCATTAAGAATAATTTAGAATTAAGTATGATTAAGAATTTGCAAGCAAATTTAAGCCTGTGTCTTAAGAAATTTATTTTTCTTAACCAATCTTAAAACTTAAATCCATCTTAATGGTTTAAAATTAAATTTTTGTTTAAGACTAAAATTTTCAATTTAAAAATTTAAAAATCAAACTATGATTATAGAAAAAGATATCATTGAACAACACAATAAAAACGAAGTTGAAAACTTTAATTCAGACTTTGATTTTCTACAAAATAAACTAACGAAATCAGGTTTAAACGTTGCTGAAATCGTTAACAAAATTGCCGATTTTCAGGTAGCGATTCCAAGTTGGGCTTTAGGAGCAGGCGGAACTCGTTTTGGAAGATTTTCTTACGGTGGCGAACCTGCTGTTTTAGAACAAAAATTGGATGATGTAGGTTTGCTTCACGTATTGACTCATTCTGCTGGAGCGGTTTCTTTGCATATTCCATGGGATATTCCAAGTGATGTAAGTGCTTTGAAAGAAAGTGCAGCGTCTCACGGATTGATCTTTGATGCGATGAATTCAAACACATTTCAGGATCAGCCGGATGCGAAACATTCCTACAAATTCGGTTCTTTAAATTCGGTAAACGAAGATTCAAGAGCTTATGCTGTTGAACACAACAAAGAAGTAATCAGAATCGGAAAAGAATTAGGTTCAAAAAGCCTAACCGTTTGGTTGGCTGACGGAGCTAGTTTTCCGGGTCAGTTGAATTTCCAGACGGCTTTATCAAACACCGAAAAAAGCTTAAAAGAAATCTACGCAGGAATGCCGGAAGACTGGAAACTGTTTATTGAGTACAAACCTTACGAACCGAATTTTTACTCAACAACCATTCAGGATTGGGGAACTTCTTTCATGCTGGCAAACGCTTGCGGCGAAAGAGCTTTTACTCTTGTTGACCTTGGACATCATTTACCAAACACCAATATTGAGCAGATTGTTGCAACATTGATGTATAAAGGTAAATTAGGTGGTTTCCACTTCAACGACAGCAAGTATGGTGATGATGATTTGACGGTGGGTTCTATAAAACCTTATGCTTTGTTCTTGATTTTCAATGAATTGGTCTATGGAATGGAAAACAACGCCAACAATCCTTATCCGGCTTGGATGATTGACGCGAGTCACAATATCAAAGATCCTTTGGAAGATTTATTACAGTCTTTGGAAGCAATTTTAATTGCTTATGCTCAGGCACTTTTGGTTGATCAGAAAGCTTTAAAAGAAGCACAACTGAACAATGATGTTGTGGCAGCTCAGGATATTTTGCAAAATGCGTACAGAACAGACGTTCGTCCATTATTGAAAGCTGCAAGATTACAGACTGGCGCGGCTTTAGACCCGATCGCTGCTTACAGAAGTTTAAAGGTAAGAGAAACCTTGATTTCTGAAAGAGGCTGGGCAAAAGCAACCGGATTATAAAATCCGCTTTATTTGGTAATTACTTTCAGGTGCAATCGAAAGTTTAATTATATGTATCCTTATTTACCGTTGAGAACAGAGTGTTTAGAAAATTAATAATGAATTCTTTATTTAAGAAATCAGTGGATTTTTTTCTTAATTATTTTTAATCACTAAACACTCCTTGATGGTTTTAAATCTTTTGTAATTAAAGATAACAAAAAAGATTAAATCTTTGAGGACTTTGCTAAGTGAAAAGCCTTTGCGAACTTAAAAACAGTCAGCTTGTTAAAAAATCTTAGCGCACTTTGCGTTAAAAAATATTAGAACAATTCTAATTCACATTTGAAAAAAAACTAATAACCATTTTATAATAAATCATTAAATTCATCTCAGGAATGTCCAGAAAAAAGGTAACCATCGTATTTGATATTGGAAAAACCAACAAAAAGTTTTTTTTATTTGATAAAAATTACAAAGAAGTTGTGCGTGAATATACCGAACTTCCCCTTACCACCGATGAAGATGGTTATCCCACAGAAGATCTTGCTGCACTCCAAAACTGGATTAAAGATAATTTCAATGCCATTCTCGATGATGAAAATTTTGAAGTAAAAGCCATTAATTTTTCTACGTACGGAGCAAGTTTTGTACACCTAGATCAGAAAGGAAATGTTCTGACGCCTTTGTACAATTACACCAAACCGATGGATCAGGATATTCTTGATTTATTTTATGAAAAACATGGCAGTAAACTGAAAATTGCCCGCGAAACTGCATCTCCACAAACCGGAATGCTGAACTCCGGACTGCAGTTATTCTGGTTAAAATATAAACATCCGGAAGTTTTCAAAAAAATCCGTTACAGCCTTCATTTACCTCAGTATTTATCATATTTGTTTACCGGAATTTGTGTTTCGGAATTTACCTCAATTGGCTGTCATACCAATTTGTGGGATTACGACAAAGCAGATTACCACGACTGGGTTTATAAAGAAGGAATCGATGCTTTATTGGGACCAATTGTTCCGACTTCTGCGAGCATCAACACTTCTTACAGAAACAAAAAAATTAAAATTGGCGTTGGAATTCACGACAGTTCTTCAGCGTTATTACCCTATATTTTAAGTAAAAAAGAACCATTTTTATTGCTTTCGACAGGAACTTGGAGTATTTCTTTGAATCCATTTAACGATGAAAGTTTAACGGATGAAGATATCGAAAACAACTGTCTGAATTACATGAGAATCGACGGAAAACGTGTAAAAGCATCCCGTTTTTTCATGGGGAATGAATATAAAATTCAGGTTGAAAAACTGTGTGCTTACTATGGAAAAGAATATGGTTTCCACAGAGAAGTGCAGTTTGATCAGGATTTATATCTGCGTCTGATGAAAAATAAAAATATCTATTTCCGTTTTGAAGGCATTATTTTAAAACGAAAAATGATCACGGCAACAGATTTAAATTCATTCGCAACCTTTGAAGAAGCCTATCACCAATTGATGATTGAGTTAATGGATCTGCAGATTCATACGATTACTAATGCTATCGGAAATTCAGAAATTAAAAATATTTATATTGATGGAGGTTTCACAGACAATGATGTCTTTATGAAACTGATGTCACATCATTTCCAGCATTACAATGTAATGTCCACGCACTCTCCATTGGGATCGGCTTTGGGTGCCTCGATGGTAATTTCAAACAAAAAAATAGACGAAACTTTTTTACAGCAGCATTATCAGATGAAAGTGCTTCAGCCTTTAATCTTAAATTTGTAGAATATTTTAGTTGTCAGTAGATCGTTGTCAGTTGATGGCAAAATCTCAAAAACCGACAACAATCAACAATCAACCACCAACCAATTATGTCATTTCCATTCGATACCAATTATGCTTCGCTTGAACTTTTAATCGAAAAAGCAAAAAAGAAAATGCCCCGTTTCGCTTTCGAATATCTGGATGGCGGCTGTAACGAAAATATCAACCGCGACAGAAATACAAGTGAATTGCGGGATGTTCTGCTTCGTCCGCGTTACCTGAATAATAACTATTCGGAAGCGAATATGGAAACGGAATTATTCGGTGTAAAATATTCTGCACCGTTCGGAATTTCTCCTGTTGGTTTGCAAGGATTAATGTGGCCAAATGCTCCCGAAATTTTAGCGAAAGCAGCTTTTAAACATAATATTCCTTTCGTTTTAAGTACGGTAACGACCAGCAGTATCGAAAGAATTGCTGAATTGACAGAAGGAAAAGCGTGGTATCAATTGTATCATCCGAGAGAAGAATGGTTGCGGGATGATATTCTCGACCGTTGCGAAGCTTCAGGGTATGATGTTTTGTGTGTGTTGTCGGATGTGCCTACGTTCGGTTATCGCGCAAAAGAGATCAGAAACGGTTTGGCAATGCCTCCACAACTGAATTTCAGAAATATTTCCCAAGCATTAGCAAGACCAGAATGGTGTCTTGAAATTTTGAAACATGGCGTACCGAGTTTTAAAACGATGGAAAAATACATGGACAAAAACATGAACGTGAAGCAATTGGGACAGTTCATGAACTCTACTTTTTCCGGAAGATTAAATTCAGACAGAATCAAAGCCATCCGTGATAAATGGAAAGGAAAGTTGGTCATCAAAGGCGTTGCTTCCGATGAAGATGCAGCCGAAGCAGTACGTTTAGGATTTGATGGAATGATTATTTCCAATCACGGAGGAAGACAGCTTGATGCGGGAGAATCTACGATTGCCGTGGTGAAAGAAATCAGCGAAAAATACAAAGGTCAGATCAAAATCATGATGGACAGCGGAGTAAGAACCGGTCCGGATGTTGCCCGAGCTTTAAGCTGTGGCGCAGAATTTACCTTTATGGGAAGAACTTTTATGTATTCAGTCGGAGCTTTGGGCGATAAAGGAGGTGATCACATTATTGAAATGTTGAAAATGCAGTTCAGACAGGTCATGGAGCAGGTTTGCTGTGATACGCCGGAGGATTTGCAGAATTTTAGGGTGAGGTAGAAACCGAATAGTGAACTTGTTTTGATGTAAAATATTCTGAGAAAATAATAAAGAATAGACTGTTCCAAAAGACGGTCTATTTTTAAATATTAATTAGTTAATCAATAGATTACATAGTTCTGCAAATTCTGAATCACCATTATTTTTAGGGCTATTTCTGGTGACTAAATGATATTTTCCATCAATCAAAATTTCCAAAATCCACTCTTCTCCATCTAAAACTATCTTGGGATCATGTGTTCCTATGTTCCAAAAATTAACATCATTTGATTTTGAAATGAATCTATTCCATTTTTCTGCATTAATTTTCTTTGTGTACTCTTTTACTATTTTTCCTGTTTGATAACCGCCTAATCCATCGCTTTGGCTATAAGTTAAAAATATTTCTTCATTTCGATTTTCCATTTTATAAACAAAAGGATTTGACCACGTTCCTAAATTTGTATATCTAACAATCTTTAAATTTTCATTCTTTTTATCAAAAAGAGGTACTTCGTTTAGTGAATTCAAATGTTTTGAATACCATTTGTTTCTGAATAATGAAAGCGAATCATTTGGACCATTACTTATTGTATCTCTAGGATATTTATCTTCATCATAAGTCGCAAAATATAATTTTCCATCATATTGTCTTTCATCTTCTTTTGGCGAAACAATTTTTTTGCTCATACAATTGGTAATTAAAATTAAAGTTAGGAAAAGTAGTAATTGTTTTTTCATATTCAATTAAAATTAATATTTTAAAGTAAATTTTACAAATCGTTTTCATAGAGTTAAATCACTTTTTCTTCTCCGATTTCACCGTCTGTCTCGCCAACAACTTCCAATCCTTTTTAACCTTCGTCCAAACCAATAAAATATCCAAAGTTACATCACCTGGTTCCTTCCCCAAATCAGCAGTCGTCGCATAAAAATGATGACGGACAATTGCTGTATTTCCGACGATCTGTATGTTTTGCTTGGTAATATCAATCGTCAAAAAATCAGATTTTTTGCTGACCAATTTTTCAACAAATTCCTTCGCATCATCGATATGACCTCCCGAATGTCCGTAAGTCAATTCCGGAAAAATCAAAGATTCCAACGCAGATTTTTCACCACTAATCATCGCTAATCTTAGTTTTTCTGCTGCATCTGTCACAGCTTGGGTATCAATTTTTTTCTGTCCGAAAACAGTTATGGCCACCAAAAAACTCATGGCAAAAATTATTTTTTTAATCATAATTATTAAACTATTTTTTTTAAATAAAAGGGAGTTGGTGTGTAAGTTTAAACGCAAAGATTTAACTAAAAGACCTATTATTTAAGTAGCAAAGTATGGCGACAAAGTCGCTGATGAAGCTCTGATACATTCGCTTAGTCAGAATCAATTTATTGATTCCAACCCTTTGCTCCTTAAATATTGAAAGTGAAAAATAAAGCTTTGCGTTAAAAAAAAATCTTCATCAAAACTTTAAAAACTATAAAGATTCCCTTTGAATAAATTTAAAAACATTATTCACCTGCTCCTTCTTATTTTTCAAAATCATATACGCAGCAGATTCTCCCATCGCCTTAAAATCAGTCGTGATCACGGTAATTCCTAGTAATTCCTTTAAAGGCGTTTCGTTGTAGGAAATAATTCCGATGTCTTCACCTAATTTCAGATTTTTCTGACGGATCTGTTTTACTAAATTCACCAAATCACGTTCACGAATCGTGATGAAAATATCTTTATCCTGTAATTCCATATCGGGATAAATTTCATCAAGAATTTCATAATCCAATTTAAAATCCCGGCAAAACTGCTCAAAACCGCGCACAATACGGAAAGGGTATGGGTGAATCGATTTATCAGGATAAACCAAAATGATCTTTTCGTACTTTTTAATTTTATCTAAACCTTCCTTCAAGGCATCGTAAATATCATGCTCAAAATCCTGAAAAATAGAGCCATAATCTCCTGAAATATTAGGTTTTGTATTGTCTAAAAGCAACAATTTATTCTTTGGGATCTGTTCGATAATATCTAAAACTTCCTGTGTTGAACTCGTATGTTTCGACTGTTCATCACGGAAGTGAGGCATTACGACATAATAATCAAATCCACCAAGATTTTTCTTCAGCGCATTGATGAAAAGCGTTTCGTCGCAGTGATAGATATACATCTCCACATTGCCTTTGGTACCGATTGCATTGACAAAATAATTATAAATCATCATTTTATACGTACTCGGCTTGTTGATCAGAAAGAAAATGTTGATGATGTCGTTCTTGTTGATTCTGGAAATGTAATAACCTTTTCCTTTTACAGATTCAATGATCTGCCTTTTGCGAAGCTCTTTGTAAGCCTTTTCCACGGTATCCCGGGAGAGAAAACAAGATTCGCTGAGCTCATTGATAGACGGAATTTTTTCTCCGATTTTTATTTGCCCTCCATCAATTCCGTTCAGAATAGAATCTACAATCTGTTTGTATTTCGGAACTCTGGAGTTTTCATTGATGTTGATTTCTAATGTGTCTGACATGATCTTTACTGTGTAAGTATAAATTTCAATCCTGAAACTAATACGTGAAATCTTTAGTACTGAGAAATCACAAGATACAAAAATTTAAAATAAGTGATATTCATCATGTTTAAAATTTTTATTGATTTTAATTTATTGATTTAAAGATTGTTATTATATAAGCGAAAGAAATTTTAATATTTTCATTTTCCCCATTTTTAGTGTCACCGAAAGAATTAATAATCATTTAATCTAGGAAATCAACCTGCCTTGGTAGATTTTTTAATATCATTCAGTTTCTTCGTGTAGTTCAGAGATATGATATTTTTGAGTGAAATAAGTTTAAGTTTCAACAAACTTAGAGGAATAAATTTTTGGTGTTGTAGCGAGCGAATTAATATATTTGAGAAAAACTACACATGAAAAACAGAAATTGGGTGTTTTGGTTTATTGGAATAGGATCACTAATTTTTATGGGAGTTGTTCTCTACGAGAATTATACTTATGCAACAGCATTGGATAAAGATCATCAAGGCTTATTTGGAGATATGTTTGGCGCTTCTAATGCTTTGTTCACAGGATTATCATTTACCGGTGTTATTATAGCTATTCTTTTGCAACGTCAAGAATTAAAGTTACAGAGAAATGAGTTAGAATTGACTAGGGAGGAAATGAAACTTACTCGAAACGAGTTTGAGACACAAAATGAAACTCTGATAAAGCAGCAGTTTGAAAATACTTTTTTCCAAATGATTTCTATGTATCGGGACAATACGGAGAAAGTCTCCGGTACAATTGACGGAAAAGCAACGGAGGGTAAAGATTTATTTTACAAATTTCACAAGCATTTAATTATCCGCTTTCAAACTTTTATGAAAGATAGATTTAATTCAATTGAAGAAAATAAACTTTTAGAAGGAGACTTTTATACAAATATTAAAAAAGAAAATACTAAATTTACTATCGCTGAACTAACTAAAATTTACTATCTAAGAAGCAAAGTCGTCGAAGATGAATTAATTAAATATTTTTCTACAATCACAATAATATTAAAACTTGTGGATGATTCCAATATAAAAGATAAGTTTTTCTATATTTCAATTTTAAAATCACATTTCACAAAATATGAAACAGCAATAATATTTTATCAAACATTATCACAAGATCCATACTCTACATTTAGAAAATTAATTGATAAGTATAGGATTGTTGATGATTTAGATGTTAAATTAATTATTAATACTAATCATTTTGTGAATTACAAACAGAAACAATTTATGAATGATTTTAATAGACAGAGCGATCAATTCCTTTCCGCATCCAACTCCTAATTTGAATTCCAATCCATATAGAAGTTTTGTGTAGTATCCCCTAGGTGACAAATGATTTTTTTTTCACCCTCACTTAAATGCTCCATCTCTCCATTCCTCCGACCAAAAAAAGCCTGCCCCTTTCGGAACAGACTTTAAAAAACTATATGAATGTGAAATTTTTTAAGGCATCTTTTTGAAGCCTTCTGCTTTTATTTTCCAGGTTCCGTCTTTCGGGAAACCAGGGAATTGTCCGGTTGAAGTATCCCAACCTTCCAGCATCATCGCAACGGTCGTCAAAACGCCGCCATTTCCGGGAAGATAAATTCTAAGTCGTTTGTCCTGGAAATTATGTCCGTTTTTAAGGTAGGTATTAGTTTGAATATTCATAAACAAAGCATCCAAAGCTTTATTTGGAAGACCCAATCTTGCGGCGTTCATCGCAGTCATTGGAAAATCCCAGCCCCAGGTGTGTTCCCAGTTCCATCTTTCCCAAACGATATCAAGCGTGTTTTTCATTATTTTTTTGTCCAATTTAGGAGATTCCGGAACCATTCCCAATGCGCCTAAAACGGCAGGGTGGTCGGTCATCCATTTTGGAAACGTAAATGAATCTTTTGCCGATTCTGTCGATAAATAAACGCTATCCTGAACCGGAAGCGGAGCCAATTTATTAATGACATCATCCCATTTTTTATCTCTCGGTTGCCCTAATCTTTCTTTCCATTCTTGAGCGATTTTCAGCGACCAATCCCAATATGCTACTTCATAAGTCGGGTTGTAAGTATCTTTCGCAGGGAAAACTTCCTGTGCAGGAATGACCCCTTTACCTAAATTATAACGGTTTTTTTCGTTATCATAAGTCGCAAAATCAGCCATAAAATCAGCCGTCGCAAAAATTAAATCTTTATATTTTTCAAGAACTTTTTTATCCTTGCTGTTGCGGTACAAAAGTTCGGTCATATAAATGATGTGTGGTTGTTCCCAAATCAAAAATGCAGCAACAGAAGACGGACTTTCGTTCCCATCATTATCTGACATTTTAATCCAGCGAACACCTTTGTAACCTTGTCTTTCTGCTAATTTTTTAGCTTTATCAAAAGACCTGAAATAATAATCGAGTTGCTTTTCTAAAATTTCCGGTCTCCCCCACAAAGCAAAGTGAACGCCGTGCCACCAATGCATTTCCGTGTGCGATTTCCCGTACCAGCTGTTGAATGTCAATCCTGTTTCCTGAGGCGGATTGTTGCCACCACACTGAACTTTCGTTAAATATTCTGACAGCACAACTCTTCTTTCAAGCTCATTGGCTCTCGGGTCTGTACTTCCTTCAAAATCAACGGCAGCACCGCTTTCCCAGAAGTTTTTCCAGCCAGAAGTACTTTCTTTTTCAGCATCAGCGAATAAAGTTCTGTTAGATTTCGGACTTTTTGCCGAAAACTCAACACTTAACTCAACGGTCTTATTTTTCGAAGAAGGTTCGTAAACAAAATAATGATTTCCTGCCTCACGAAGTTTTCCTTCTGTAAAATTAAACTGCGTATAATAATCCGTACTTTGCAATTTATGCTGAATCAAACCTTGCGTCGATTGTGACGAAACGATTTTCGTAGAATGGTCATTTTCATTTCCGTAAAAAGCTGCATCATCTAAGAATTGTCCGGTTGGAGAAGGGTAGTGTGCAAAGACTTTCAATCTGTTTTTAGAAATCAAATCAGATTCAATTTTCACTCCAATTTTATCTGAATTTTGAAAAGAAGCCGTCCAGACTTTTATCGGCGTTCCTTCTAAAGAAAATTCGCTCGTAATAATTCCTTTCCACAAATCAATTTTCTGATTAATGTTGGTCAAATCTGAAATTTTTGCTTTCTGTCCGTCTTTTTTAGTCAGTTCAATACCGATATTTCCCAACTGCAAACGGTGTTGGTTCACACGGAAATATTCCACAGCCCCTTTATTTCTTTCCGGTTCTTTGATTTGAACAGAGTATAAAGCTTTTCGCCCGTCGTTATTGAAATCGTAAGGTTTTAAAGTTTCCTCAAATTTATAATTCTCTTTATTCGGAAAACTGTTCCAGCCCCACTCAGACTGCGTTCCGAGAGAAACACCATTTTTATAATATTCAGGAAACGACTGCATTCCGGTAATGTCAACCGTGTAGGCAAACTTTCCGTTTCCAACCGTAAAAGTGGAAAGCGTATCTGCTTTAGTGTTGACAATATTATGTCGCTGAACGACCATTTTCCGGTCGATTTTCTGGGCATTCATTGAAGAAAATCCCATCAGGAAAATCCCAAGATATATTGTAATTTTTTTCATTTTTCTTTTATTTCGGTAAATAAATTTGTTCAATGTTATATTTTATTTTAGGTAGCTATTGACTACGTCGAATGTCAATTTATTTTTTTTATGGCAGACATTTCCGCCTTCCTCTCTCAATCTTTTGTTCGTCGTTCCTCCTCACAAAAGGATTTCCGTTCAAGTCGGGCTGCAATATCATTCGTATCAGAATAAAACTTTATTATTTATAATCTGAATTTAATTGTTGTTTTCGAATAGTTATCAATAGGAATGGGCTTTAGCCCATTTTATTAATGGTTAATAATCATTGGCTTTAGCCAAAATATAAACTAAGTTTTGGCTAAAGCCAATGAATAATTATTTTTTCAGAACGGGCTAAAGCCCGTCCCTATTGATTTTAGATTTATTTCAAAACCGTCGCACTCATCATTCCAATCACCACATCATTACTAACGGCGGTTAGTTTTATCGATTTTAATTCTTTACTCGCATCAATCGGCAAATCCAGAATTGTGGCAGAACCACCATCCACCTGACGGTCTGTAAATCCTTTGATACTCGAATATTTGCTTAAAGTTCCGCCTTTGTACAAGTCTCCCGTTTTCAGTTTCACGCGATACGGAATTTTATCATCCGGAATTTCAAATGCAAAATTGTCATCAAACAAGTCCTGCTCAATCGGCCACCAGTTCGTCGGATTTTTTAGCTCCAGTTCGGTAGTCGAACCATCAGCATACTGAACCGTAATTTTTCCATTCACAATCTGCGATTGCATCGGATTAGTAGTTCCAGCCATCAGAAAATAGATTTTCTTTCCTTTCCCAGAAACCGAAATTTCGAGAGAGTCTGAATAGTTATCCCACTGACTTACAAACGCAATATTTTTATCGGTTTTATCAATTAAAAAAGGAATTCCAAGAAACTCAACTTTGCCGTTTTTTCTTTTGCTCATCAATCCGCTGTCATCGATTTGAGCAGTGATTAAAGGATAGCACCAATTTCCGATTCCCTGCCACGGAAGCTGTAAAGTCGGAACTTCCAGTCTCGGTGATAGGTATTTCTGATTGAAAATATCGGTTACTTTTTCGTTGTACTTTGAAGCCAATGAAATGTTGTTAAACTGTCCCTGATTCTCAATGTTCCAGTCTGTGATTTCTATATTTTGTTTAATTCCATTATAATCAAGCACAATAGAATTGGTTCCTTTGCTTAAAACATTAGGCGGAATTTCAATCGTCGTATTTTGATTTTTTTGAATCGAAAAAGTTTTGTTCAAACCATTAACAGTTAATTTTCCATTAATTGCATTGGAAGATTTTGATAGAATCTGCAGTTTTTTGTTCACCCATTTTGTTTCTAAAGGAAAGCGGATATCAATATTCACAGGTTGCCACCAAGTTGTTCCGTTTTGTTCGACCTGAACGAAGAAAGTTCCTTTTCTTTCTTCATTGATTAATTGAAATCCGTAGTTAACCACCCCGTCTTCTCCCTTCGGTCGCTTTTCCACCAGTGCCTCATTATTTATTGATTTTCTTTTTTGTTTCGGCGAATCTCGTTCCTCGATTTCCAGAGGAGGGGAATTTTTAATGAGTCCTTGCGGGTCGTAAATATCTTTGATTTTCTTTTTTGAATCGAAATTTAACTGAAGACTTTCCGATATATAATTGACGTAATCAGTTTGTTCATTTTTCAGTTCTTCTCCGGAATAATTGATTTCAATCTTAAAATCTTTTCCGTTCGGTGTTTCAAACTCAACAAATGGTTGCAAAATCGAATTAGGTTTAATTTTCCAATCCACTTTTTTACCATTCACTTTTACCGATTTGATGTTGGAATAATTTACAGGAATCTGCATTTCCAATGACACCAAATTTTGATAGTATGATTTAAATAAATATTCGGTCTTTTTCGAAGTTCTCGTAAACTGATAATCCCAATCCGTAAGCTTCAGTTCAGCAGAATTCCAGTCTTTTGGGAAACCAGGTTTGATGCTGATTTTATTTTCCAATAAATTTGGATATACCCCGAAAAGTCCTTCCGTCAAAGTTCTTGAGGCTACACCAATCGGGTCGGCAAAATCTCTATACAATTCTCCACGAAATGCATCATAATGAGAAAGCTGTTCAAAATTCCCCGGACTGATGCCGTAATACATCGATTCTACAAGATTTCCTTTCCAAAGTTGATAAGCATCCTCACTTCTTCCGGCTTGCCAATACGCCAAAGCGGTCTGTAGATTTTCCGCCAAAGCGACATTATTTATCGACCAATCGTAAGGTTGCCAGTTGGTGGTTGATAATGTATAATAATCTTTATTGTGTGCACCTTTCACCGTCACTGGAATTTTAGGTGTTTGATTATTAATATATTGTAAGTTCTGATAATCCTCAAATTCATTGAGAATAAACGCATCGGAAACGTGATAAATCGACCATATTCCGGGTTTGTCGTGAACAATTTGATTGCCCAAAGCATCTTTGTATTCAGCAAAATAACCTTTGTCTTTAATCCAAAGCTGGTTTTTCATTGCTTTTAAAATCGCATCAGCTTCCTGTTCGTAAGGTTGAGGATTTTCGCCAATGATTTTCGCAAGCTTCGCCATTTCACGATTGGCTCTGTAATTATAAGCCGAAGTATGCGTCACTTTTCCACCTGAATATTGAAGCGCATCACTTGCCCAAATCGCAGCATACGCATCATACAAATCACCACGCTTGAAATTCCGTTTTTCCCAATCCATATGACGAACCATTGTCGGCCACATTTTTTTCAGAAATTCTTTGTCACCAGTATAATTGAAATGCGAAAACATTTGGTCAAAAAACACCAGATTCATATCGTAATGATGCGGTTTTGTGTTGTCATTCGGATTTCTGGAAATATATCCGCTTGAAAAAACAGAAGTTCCCATTTTCTCTTCGTGACGCGCAAGATGACGTATAGTATCCATTTCCACGGGTGCAAAATCGGGTTTTAAAACCTGCGAATTGGCGTAGCTTTCAAAATATTCTTTTGCTCTGTCGTGCCAGTTCAACGCATCGGCTGTATAAGCTCCACGCCACGCATTCAGTCGCATTCTCCATGCCACGGCACCGTGAAGGAATGTCGGGCTTTCCCAAATTCCATCTGCAGCAACGGCTAAATTCGCTCCGAAATTATCTAAATCTGCATCCGGAGTTTTAAGTTGAATTCTATTTGTTAGTGCTAAACGGGATTTTTCAGCTTCATTAAAAGTATTTTTTAAATCTTCGTCTGAAAAGTTTTTTTCTGATTTTCCTTTCGCAACCTGAATGTAAATCGGATTCTTTTGTGAAGAATACGAGGCATAAACAATCGGAGACTTGTCAGTTTTATTTTGGGTAAACTCAGTCAGTTTTTCTAAAGTCTGCGCATCGGTTTGCTGTAATGAATTGATATTTGAAAAACTTCCACTAACGGTTTGAGTTTCTTTTTTCTTATTTAAATAATTAAGTTGGAATTGATTTTTATTTAATTGAAACTGATTGTTCAAACAATATTCAGGCAACAAGTAAAATCCGGATTCGGGGTCTGCACCGATGTCGCCGTTTCTGCTGAAAGTCGTTCCGCTCGCACCGCCGTAAACCGCATAGATTTTTGTTGAGGAATCTACATTGACAGTTTCCATTTTTAAAACCAAACCTTCTTCTTTAGCTTGTGCCAAAACTGTCAGTTTTAAAGTTCCGGTTCCAAGAATTGGGTCTTTGATTTCATACAGCATTGAACCCGGACGGTAACGCGTTTCAATTTTTTCAGCCTGAATTAATTTTTTAATTGAATTTCCTTTCTGAATGACAAACTGAAGATTCCCGCCCATTCCCGGAAGATACAATGCGAATTCCGGCAAATCTCCCGCTTCAACTCTGGAAGCACGGTTGTCTCCATACAATGCACGGTTGAATCTGTACTTTCCGTTGACCAATAAAAAATCGCCTTTATCTTCTTTGTAATGTAGCTCACGCTCGTTATTCTGCCAATGTTTCGACTGGGAATATGAAAGTGAGAATGCCGATAAAACGAGAAGTCCGGCGAAAATGGTTTTTCTTCGCATTTTATGGTTTTAACTCGGTTATTGGTTGTCCGTTAACGGTTACATTTTTTAAAGTCACATTTTTCAAGTAATCTACTTTATAAGGAATTTCAACGCCAGTCATTTTAGCATTTATCATCGTGAAATCTGTTACAGGAGAAGTTTCGTAAGCGTCAGAAAATACAGCATATTTTCCTCCTTTTTCTACCACAAGATTTTCAACCCAGATATTTCTGATAGTAGGAATGTGATTTCCCGGTTTTTCATAATGCATATTGAAACGCACGGCTGCTTCTTTGTAAGCACCTACTTTTGTGTTGTAGAAAAATACATTTTCGATGATTCCACCTCGGCTAGAACTTGTTTTAATTCTTAAAGCTCTGTCAAGATTCTTGCTGTCCATCACGTTTCCGATGGCGTAAATGTTTTTGGCGCCGCCTGCAATTTCACTTCCAATCACAACACCGCCGTGACCATCTTTCATTTCGCAATTTTCGATGATATGGTTTTCGGCAGGTCTTCCGATGTCTCTTCCGTCTTCGTCTCTCCCTGATTTGATCGCAATACAATCGTCTCCGGTGTCAAAATAAGAATCTTTAATCCATACATTTTTACACGCTTCAGGGTCGAAACCGTCGTTGTTTGGACCGTGGCTGATTACTTTTACTCTTTCAATCAAAACATTTTCACACAAAACAGGATTTAGGTTCCACATTGGAGAATTTTTCACCAAAACATCCGACATATAGAAGTTTTTAGACTTGTAAGGCTGAACAAAATTGGGTCTTAAATACCATCCGTCCCCGAAAATTCTTTCTCTGGCAGGTTTTCTCTGCGCCATATATTCGTGAAGTTTCGCACGGGCAGGATTTTGTCTTCCGGGACGAGTTTCATTATATCCATATTTTGTAGCGCCGCACCAGAACCACCAGTTGTCTAAATCTGAATTTCCATCTAGAGTTCCTTTTCCGGTTATAGCGATATTTTCTTCTTCGTAAGCGTAGATTAAAGATGAATAATTCATACATTCCATGCCTTCCCAACGCGTAAAAACGATAGGGTAGTCATTGCTGTCCTGGCTGAATAAAATCGTAGAACCATCGCTTAAATGTAGATTAACATTAGATTTTAAATAAATTGCTCCTGTCAGGAAAACACCGTTTGGTACGACAACTCTTCCGCCGCCTTCTGCACTGCATTTTTCAATTGCTTTTTTGAAAGCTTCCGTATTTTTTGTTTTTCCGTCGCCCACAGCTCCGAAATCGGTCACCAGATAATCAACTTTTCTGAATTCCGGTTTTTTGATTTGTTTCTTTAAAGCTTCTAGTTCTTTTAAAGGTTGTTTTGCGGAAGTCCACGGTTTATATTGTGCCGATAGTGATATCGAGATGGATGCGAGTAGTAGAAATGCGAATTTTTTCATAATGTCTGCAAATTGTTTAGTTTAAAAGAAGTATTAGTCTTTAATGCACTTCCTTTATTAATCGCAATCTAAAATAATTGAAACTAAGAATTATCCTGCACTGTCGGTATGAAAAAAATAATTAAATTTTTAGTTAAAATTAACTAAGATCAATTGTAATCGATTGCGCTGATTCAAAGATAATTTATTTTAAAAACTCAGAAAAGATTTACTTTAAGGTTAAAAAAAACTATTAATTCTTCCACTTGCTTTCAAGTGTTCTGAAATTTTGAATGGTCGGCAAAGGCTTTATAAGTAATTTTTTTTCTTCTTTTTTCAGAATATCTCCGGAACCCAGAGTTTGTGTAATTTCAGTTTTTATACCTTTTAAAAGATCAAATTCTATTTCGATTGTGTAATCTTTACCATCCCAGATTACAGATGAAAAGTTGACTAATTCAAAGTTTCCTTTATTGAATTTAAATTTATCCTGATAATGAAAATCTTTTATTTCAGAATCGATAACCAAATATCCATCCTCAATAAATGCATACGGAATTTGATCTCCGCCATATTTTCCGTTTGGATATTGTGGATTGAAGATATTTGTGGAAGAAAAGAATAATTTGAATTTTCCGTCAGACTGTTGAAAGTAGATTTCTAATTTGAGTGGCTGATTAACATCAACGGTATCCATGGAAATCACGGTTTTATCTTGCAATCCGTCTTTATTGAGATCACCGAACTCTTCTCGTATCTGTATAGTAAAATGACCCGTATTTCCTTTTTGTTGAGCCATTGAAACAAAAGAAATAAGGACGAATAAGATTAAAATTATTTTTCTCATTAATTAAGTTTACAAAAAACAAGTTGTTCTGAAAAATATTTTTGGTTAGTACCTTATCAAAGGTAATATTTTATCTGTTTTGTCCGCTCTTTAATCTCTATTTTTGCACCATCATTTTATTTCAATTTAATACAGACAATTTCACTTGAATAATCTAAAATATTACTTAGCTGCAGTACTTGCTTTTTCTATTTGGGGAACATTTAGTTTGGTTTTAAAGCCACTGCATTCATACCCATCATTGGATATTCTTTTTTATCGTGTTTTCAGCTGTGCCATTATTATGACGGTAGTTTCTGTTGCTTTCAAAAGAGAAAAAATAAAGAATAATGTAATTTTTTTTAAGTCTCTACCGAAAAAGAGCAGAAGAGAAATGATTGTCTTAAATGTTGGAAGCAGTATTTTGTTGACAGCAAATTGGTTTTCATTCATTTATGTGATGAATCATGTAAGTGTGCGGGCGACTTCTGTAGCTTATTTGGTTTGCCCGATTATTACGACTATACTTGCTTATTTTCTGTTGCGTGATAGATTGTCAAAAATGCAATGGCTATCGGTATTTCTGAGTTGTATAGGTTGTGTGTTGCTTTCTTATGCCAATATGATTGATATGTTTTACAGCAGTCTGATTGGCTTTACTTACGCTGCATATTTGATCAGCCAAAACAAAAATACCAAGTTTGATAAATTTCTGGTTCTTAATTTTCATATTTTACTATCAGCGCTTATTTTACTGCCATTTTTTCCGGCTTTCTCTGGGCCGATTCCTACTGATTTTAAATTTTATTTCTATGTTGAAATCATCGCTGTACTTTACACAATTGTTCCATTACTGCTGAATTTATTTGCCTTGAGTGGAATAGCTTCATCAAAAGTAGGAATGATTTTAAATATTAATCCAATCATCGCTTTTGTTTTGGCCGGAGTTGTTTATCATGAGCCTTTGGGTGTTTTGCAGATATTTCCTTATGCGTTGATATTCCTGGCTGTGATTGTGTTTAATGGCAATCAGATCTTTAAAATAAAAGATTCAAACGTAAATTAATTTTGAGTATTTATGAATCAATTCACGTTTGAAATCAATAATAATTATTTATTTAAATTAATCTTCATCCATCAACATCTGAAACCTTTCAGTAAAAAGCCCGACATGATAACCATCCATTAAAGCGTGATGCCCATGAATCGAAACATTCATTGTTTTAGTGTCATTGACATCCATCATTTTTCCAAAAGAAATTTTCGGACAACTGTCTGAAATAGAAAATTTTCTTGCATGTGAAATTGAAGTAAAATTTAACCACGGAACGGCAGAAAAATGAATAACATTGTCTCCTCCTTTTGCCGGAAGCAGGGTATTTGATGATTTCACCCTTTCAATTTCGTTTTTGGCTATGGTTTGAAAAACAGACTCATCAGAATCAAAATCAATGTATGAAAAACCGAAAGTGTTATTGGGTCGATTGATAGTTGCTGATGCATGAATAACATCATATAGAAATGGTTTATCTTCAACAATTCGATATCTGAAGTTCTCAATTTCGTTGGCAGTTTTTATGGCTCTGTACAGATAATAGAGGAAAAAAGATTGATTTTTTCTTTGGCAGATTGGTAAGCTTTTGTACAATCTATGCTTACCGTTGTTCCGAAAAAAGGCTCTTCAAACTGAGAGAAAAAAAGGTATTGTTCTTTACGATCCCATTCGTTGATTGGTATTAATGTCTTCATTTTTAGTATTTATTATTGTTATTTCGAAAAACAAAATTGATTGTTTTTCTATATTTGCATGTTTTACAGCAGCAAAATTCTTAAATACCCAAAACAATAAAAAGGACATTTGTCCCTGACATCCAATGTTAAGAACCAATCAGTCATTTTTGGCTTATGTAAGCAATCTTTATGAGAAGCAAAACCGCAAAGAAGATATTATTGTAAGATCTTTTGAGGAAGGGGAGTTGCTGGTGTCTCAAAATGAAGAGGTCAACAAGGTAATACTTTTGAGGGAAGGCATTGTAAAATGCAGCCTGACCGAGGGAAATGGAAAAGAATATATCCTTGAATTTTCCGGAAGTGGAGAAATTATTGGCGAGTTAGAAAGCATTCGTGAAGTAAAAGCATTATGTACGATTGAAGCACTGACAGCGGTAAAAGTTTATTCCATCTCAATTCCTTATTTCAGGAAACTTTTAAAAGAAGATATTGTTTTCAATGGGTTTTTGCTAAATGTTTTTGCAGAACGCATATCCAATACTTCATCGCGCGCCTCGTATCAGCAGCTTTACACAGTAGAGGAAAGTCTAAACAGACTATTAGAACTGCAATCTGAGCAGGATATAAAAATTTCAAAAGAAAATATGGCCGCTTATCTTGGAGTTTCGGTGAGAAGTTTAAACCGAAGCTTAAAGAGTTTACTGAATAAAGACGAATAGTATTTCAAAATAAAATAATTACTTACTTTCATTAAATTCTTCCTTTGTAATCGTAAAAATATACATTTCCTTATGATTGTAGATTACTTTTTATTAAATATCATTCCGTTTTTTGCAGCGACTTTTTTCGAGTTTTCATTTTCCGGAAAAATCATTGAGATTAATCGATCATGAAAATTATTTTCAAAAGCAAATTCTTTACATTTCTTAGCACTTTCAAGTGCAAAACCCATTTTTCTGAAATTGGGAAGAATGGAGTAGGCAATTTCAAGTTCAAATTTATTTTCAACATTCCGTACCAAAAGTCCGCATTGACCGACTAACTGATTAGTTTCTTTGCAGATGAGAGCGTTTTGCCCGCCTAGATCATTTTCATAACGATGAAAAGTCCATTCAAACCATTTTTCACAACATTCTTCGGCATTTTTAAACTCAGACATTCCAAGAAGTTTTGTAGTTTGTTCATCTTTAAATAGTTCCATCCAAATTTCAAAATCAGAATGTTCCAATTTTCTGAATCTGAGTCTGCCGGTTTCCTGATGATTTAAAAGAAATTTCATTGTTGATAGTACTTAGAATGTTTATTAATCTACCAAATTTAGATTATAAATCACCAATTAAGCCATTTATCAATGAGTTTTTATAGAAGAAAAGGATGATTTTTAAGATTTAAATTAAATAATTCACGTTTAACATTAAATTTTTTCATCAATGTTAGGCTGGATGCATCTGAAAACATATATTTGCACCCTAAATTTTTATAGACATGAAAGAACTTATTGAAAAAATCAACGCAGAATTCGAAGCGTTTGCAACTGAAGCAAACCAACAATCAGAAAAAGGAAACAAGGCAGCGGGTACTAGAGCTCGTAAATCAGCTTTAGAATTGAGCAAATTGTTCAAAGAATTCAGAAAAGTTTCTGTAGAAGAATCTAAAAAATAATACAGACTCGGCCGGCTTTTTTAGCCGGCTTTTTTTTTACTCAATTTTTCAAGTTTTTGTTTACTTTAGGTCTCAGCTTCATCACAGACAAATAAGATGATGTGAAAGCAGAAAGACTTTTGTAGCCTACTTTGAAGGCGATTTCGCTCAGTGTGAATTGTTTTGAATCAATCAGTTCTACACTTTTTACAATTCTGATCAGCTGTATATATTTCTTCAGGCTGATTCCCGTTTCAGATTTAAAAATCCTTTGCAGGCTTCTTGCAGACATATTTCCTTTTTCGGTTAAATCTTCAATGCTTACATGTTGTTTAAAATTGACATTGATGAAATTACAAACCGCCGTCAGTCTCGAATCTACAGGCGCAGGAATCTGAAAGAAATTAGTTTCATTGCAGAAATTAGGTAGACTTGTCAGAATTGCAGTCATAAAAGTGCTTTGTTCTGCATCTTCAGTCAGCAACTTATTCCATTTTGAAGCGTAAAGTAGCATCTCTTTCAAAACCGATGGTGCCGGAAACACATGTACGTCTTTAAAGAAATCATTCTCCAAACCTTTTTTAAATAAAACAACCATCAGCTTTACGGTTTCAGATTCTGAAGTAATTCGGTGTTTTTTTGAACCTGGAATCCAAATCACATGATTCTGAGGTACGAGATATATTTTTTGATCAATATGAAAATACTGATAACCTTCTTCTACAAAAGTAAGCTGCGAACGCTCGTGGAAGTGCTCATAATCATCATGCTTCCAGTCTTTTTCGTACCAAATATAAATGTCTTTATCAACAGAATCAGAAAAATATCCCGGAAAATTTTCCGATAAACTGCATTTGATTTTGGCGTTTTGCATATTGTTTTTGGCAAAATTAATGAAAATAGCCTTCTTAATTTTGTACCATCAATTATTTTAAAATTTTTATGAAAATGACAAAAGGAATTTTTACATTCATTCTTCTATTTTTAATCACAAATATTATGCTGGCACAAGACAATAAAACAAAAGTACTGGTTTTGATTCATTCAGATAATGGCGGAACTTACGAATTGGCAAAGGAAATTTCTAAAGGAATTGAAAACTATGGAAATACTAAAGCAATCATTAAACTTGTAAAATCTTCATCGCATGAAAAGCTGAAAAACCTTCCTGTTGCAACAGTTGACGAGTTGGCCTCGTATGACGGAATCGCCTTTGGTTCGCCTGTTTATTTTGGAAATATAAGCACAGGAATGAGCGAATTTATTGCTAAAACGGTTAATGTATGGACAAATCATGAATTGGAAGGAATGCCTGCAACGGTTTTTATGTCTGCAGGAAGTGGAGCAGGAAACGAACTGGCTGTTCAGTCATTTTGGAACAGTCTTTCAGTTCACGGAATGGTTTTGGTCTCAAACGGTATTCGTGGTAATGATAAGATAGATTCTACAATCCCGCAGGGAAATACGGTATTGGGAGTAACGAGTTTAGCTTCAGTGAAAAATGTGCAGCGATCAAGCGAAAGTGAAAAATATTTAGCGAGAATTCAGGGTGAGAATTTTGCAAAAGTGGCATCAGCTTTAAAGGGTACTTTTCAAAAGAAAGTTACAAAAGAAACTTTAAAAACAGAAACTGTTGATGCTGTTTTAAAAAAGAAAAACATCATGCTGCCCAGCGTTCCAAAGCCTGCAGGAAATTATCAACCTTATGTAAGATCAGGGAATCTGATTTTCATTAATCAGGTTGCTTTGAAAGATGGTAAAATTCTTAATCCCGGAAAATTAGGAATTTCGGTTGATGAAAATCAGGTGAAAGAAGCTACAAAACAGACAATGCTCAATGTTTTGGCAGTATTGAAAGACGCTGTGAACGGAGATTTAGATCAAGTGAAAAAAGTTGTTCAGCTCACCGGAATTTTTAATACAAAAGACGACTACACCAAGCATGCAGATTTGATGAATGTCGCTTCAGATCTCGCAGTGGAAGTCTTTGGTGAAAAAGGAAAACATGCAAGAGCTACACTCGGAGCATCATCGATTCCTGTGAATTCTTCGGTAGAAATTCAGGCCATATTTGAGGTTGAATAAGTGTAGAAAACCGTTAAAGAAAATTAAATATTCACAAATAATATTAAATATATCAAACCTCGTTGAAATGTAACCTGTTTTGAATTTATATTTGCTCCGCTAATAACCAATAGCGGAGTTTATTATGAAACATGTTTCCTTTCTGTTTGTCTTTTTATCAGCGGTTCTTTCTGCTCAGAAAATCCAGATTGTCGACGCTGAAAACGGAAAACCAATCGCCAACGCAAGGATTCTTTTGTCGAATCAATTGCTTTATACCAACGAAGATGGCTTTGCACCTGTAGATGAGAATTCTAAAGATTTTGAAGTTTCAGCTTCCGGTTTCAAAAAAGAAAAGATTAAGAACTTTAGTTCTGTAATCAAGCTTCATCCTGCTTTTAAAGATATTGAAGAAGTGAAAATCGTCAGTGTAGATATCAAAAAGCTCTTTGAAGATGTTTTTAAAAATTATCACAAACGTTATTATGATGAGCCTTCGATATACGATGTGGTGATGAAGCAGAAGGCTTTTGATAATAACAAACTCCATTTTATGTCCATTTCTGAAGCTAAATTATGGAGTAAAACCAATTCCTACAACTACAAAGACGGCTACAACAAAAAATATGACGAAATTCTGCAGTTACAGCTTAATAATGTAAAATACCTCAAAATAAATAAATCTGACAGTATTTTTTCTGCCAAAGTAGAAGAGTTTACACATGAATATATGGGTAATTATTTCTTCAATTATGAGCTGAATCGAACCCTTACGAACATAAGGTCTCATCAAGCAAAATATTCAGGAACATTAGTTTCAGAGGAAGATGGTGAGCAGTTGATCAGCTTTAAAATAAAAACTATAAGAGGCACCAAAATAGAGGGTAATTTGAAATATAATACAGCAGACAAAGTAATTACGTTTTTTGAGACAAACTATGCGATGGATGATTTACCTGTCGAAAAAAGGTTTCAACTGACGGAAGAACGTTTGATTATAAATATGGAAATGCCATTCTTACCTTCGATTTTTATAAGAAAGATGGTCTTTATGTGCCCGCTTTAAATAGATTTGAAACTGATAATTACACGATGTTTTACAAAGACGAAACCCATGTGAAAAAGTCGATGCGTGAGATTGTGTACAACACATTTGCAAAATCTGATAAAAAAGGATTAGACCCAAAAGTAAATTTTGCTAAAAGCATTTGGGAAAATATTCCTGTAAAAGAAGACAAAGAATCCACGGTTTTACTCTCAAAAGAAGAGCAGGAATTTATCAACCAAAAATAATATACTATGAAAAATTTAGTTTTATCAGCTTTTATCTTATCTGGACTTTTGTTTAAAGCGCAAACGCACCGCTTCATTTATGATGTGGAATACAAAAAAGATTCGACAAAAAATACCACCGTTAAAGAAAATTACCATTTGGATATTGAACCTAAAACCGTGAAATATTATCCACGTGATTTCTTTATTGGAGATTCTTTGGTTACCAATAATCTACAAATTGCAAAGGGTACAAAATTTAATACGTCTCACATTATTGAACACCAAATTGGTTCAGCAGATTATGATTATTACGATGTTCTCGAAAATGTGGTGTTGAAACTTCCGTCAAAAAACATTCAAGATTGGAAGCTAACTAATGAAAAAAAGAAAGTAAAAGATCTCAATTTACAAAAAGCAACCACCAATTGGGGTGGAAGGAACTGGATTGCATGGTTTACTGCTGATATTCCGTTTCAGGAAGGACCGTACAAATTTCACGGACTTCCCGGTTTGATTGTAGAATTGTTTGATGATAAAAATAATTACAAATTTGAACTCGTAAAAACTCAAAAGATTGCAACACCCAAAAGCAATGTATACATCGATCATATGCTTAAAAGCAGTGTTGCGGTTGATGACAAAAAATACAGAGATTCTAAGTTGAAGTATTATGACTCGCCCGTTAATTATTTGAGGAATGCAACACAGCAAACCCGATCAAATGATGAATTTTATTTAAACGACGGAACCAAAGTAGGACAGGCCAACTCCCGAGAAGTGAACGAAAGATTAAAAGAATCTATTAGAAAATACAACAACCCGATTGAGCTCGATAAATCGATAAAATATCCGTTATAGTTTATTGGTAATGACTAATGTGTAATTAGTAATGATTGAGAAATCGTTAATGCAAACCATTTCACATTGAGAAATATTTTAATTATAAAATCTGTGCAAATCTGTGTCATCTGTTGGATAAATAAAATTAACTTCCGGCTTATAACACAAATTTGTACAGATTTTTTTTAAAAAAAATCACGATTTGAAAATTGATAATCATGAGCTTTAAGCATTAATAGAATATTTAAGAATTTTAATTTTCATCAAATAACTTTATCTTTATGCCAATCAATAAAAATATGAAGATAAACACCTTTTTTGCAGTTCCTGCAGTAGTTTTGGCGAGTCAGTTTTGCCATGCGCAATCTACCGTTCAGAAATTAAATCCTATTGTTGAAAGCTTTGTCAATGAAACGAATAACCATTCTCAGCTTGAAGATATGGCATTCGAATTATTAGACGGAATCGGGCCGCGTTTGGTCGGAACTCCCGAAATGCTTAAATCGAATGAATGGACAGCCAATAAATTAAAATCATGGGGAATTGATGCTCAACTTCAGCAATTCGGAACCTGGAAAGGCTGGCAGAGAGGCACGACTCATGTTGACATGGTGTACCCAAGAATGAAGTCACTCTCCGCGACACAGTTAGCGTGGAGTCCTTCCACCAAAAAAGCGGTTGAAGCAGAAGTTATCGTTCTTCCTAAAGTTTCTTCTAAAGCAGAATTCGATCAGTGGCTTCCATCTGTAAAGGGAAAAATTGTTTTGATGGCGCAGTATCAGAAAATCGGTCGTTCAGATGAGCAGATCAAAGAATTTGCAACTCCTGAATTATATGAAAAATTAAAAGCCGAAAAAGAACAGGCTGCAAAAGACTTCCGTGATTATGTAAAGAATATCGGTTATGATAACAATACGCTTCCTGAAGCTTTAGAAAAAGCAGGAGCGGCGGGAATAGCGATTTCAAACTGGACGGGAATTATGGGAGCCAACCGTATTTTCGGAGCAAAAACTTCCAAAATCCCGATGTTTGATATCGATGTGGAAGATTACGGAATGCTCTACAGAATGGCTGAAAAGGGAACGAAGCCCAGAATCAAGGTAGATGCACAATCGAAAGTTCTTCCTGATGCCAAAACATTCAACACCGTTGGGATGATTAAAGGATCTGAAAAACCTGACGAATATGTTATTCTTTCTGCTCACTTAGACTCTTGGGACGGAGCTCAGGGAGCGACAGATAACGGAACGGGAGTTTTAACAATGCTTGAAACCATGAGAATTCTTAAAAAATATTATCCGAATCCTAAGAGAACGATTGTTGTAGGATTGTGGGGAAGTGAAGAGCAAGGATTAAACGGTTCAAGAGGGTTTGTGGCAGATAATCCTGAAATCATCAAAGGAACTCAGGCAGTTTTCAATCAGGATAACGGAACGGGACGAGTAATTAATATTGCAGGTCAAGGCTTTGTAAAATCATACGATTATATCGGAAAATGGCTGAATGCAGTTCCTAAAAATGTACGTGACCACATCAAAACAGACTTCCCAGGAATGCCGGGTGGTGGAGGATCTGACCACGCTTCATTTGTAGCAGCAGGAGTTCCCGGATTTTCTTTAAGTTCACTAAACTGGGGGTATTTTGGCTATACATGGCATACAACCAAAGATACGTATGATAAAATTGTTTTTGATGAGGTTAAAAACAACGTGATTCTTACTGCAACATTAGCTTATATGGCATCAGAAGATCCTGAATTTACGAGCAGAGAACGCAGAACAATGCCTGAAAACGAAAATGGAGAAGTTGCAAAATGGCCGGAAGTAAAAGAGCCTAGAAGAGATTCTAAGGAGTATAAATAAAATTAAAAAACAATTAAACGCAACATGAAACTTTTAACCACAGTTATGACAGTTTGTTCTGTATTCACAGCGCATTACTTAGCTTTTTCACAAAGCACAAACGAAACCAAAGCAAAAGAAATTATTGAGAAAGCAATCGATGCAACAGGAGGAAAAGATCTTTTAAGCAGTATCAAAACGCTTTATTCAAAATCGTCTACGATAATGGATGGCAGAAATGTCAATTATATAACAAAAGAAATGGCACCCAATATGGGCAGTTTTGAAATTGAATATCAGGGCAGAATCGTGTACAGATCATGGTTTGACGGTAAGACGGGTTATGATACCGTAAATGGCGAAAAGAAAGTTGCTGATCAAGAAGAATTTAAAGATAAACTGGATCGTAAGTATATCATGAATGAGTTGGCATATCTTGATCCTGCTTTGTATAAAGCAGAATTTGTTGCGACAGATGAGGAGCATAAACTTCAACATGTGAAAGTAACTGCAAAAGATGGAAGCATTACTAATTTATACTACGACACTGAAAGTTTTTTACTGAAAAAAGAGGTCCATGAAAATCCTACGAAAGGTTCTTTTTCGACAACACTTTGCACAGAATATAAGAAATACGGAGATCTTAATTATTGTTCAAAAACTACACTGAGGTCTGAAAATGGCGATCAGGTAATGACCTTGCTTGATTTATACTATAACAAAAATATCAAGAAATCAGATTTTAAATTCTAATCAGTTTGATTAACAAAAAATAGGCAGCTTATCTTGTAGGCTGCCTATTTAAATATATTTGTTTTTTCTAAACAGTGAGATGATTATTTCTTTTGAATAGAGAAAGTATCAGGATGTAATTTTTGGTGAATCTGACTATCAAGCATTTTCCTCAGCGTCCAAAGCTGACTTTCTTTTACGGTATAAGTATGACAGAGTTTATTGTTCATGTGCATACTTAAATCCGTTCTAAAACGTGTTTGAGTTCCAAACGCAACATCTTTGGTGGTGTGTTCTGAGAATTTAGGATAAAAATTTGCCAGACAAAGAACATTTCTTTTTAAAGATTTTGAGATTTCAGGATAATTTCCATAATCATCAATTACTTTTATTTTAAAAAGTTTCTTACCTAAAGTTGTTCCCCAAAGAGTTTCAGTGACACTTCCGAATATCATCACTAAAGGAATCGAACCAATGAAAGAATAAATTATAGGTAGCTTAAAAATAAAATATAAAACTAAAAAGAACGGGGCCATATCAATATACTTTGCAACCTGTCTTTTATGGTCACTTCCATGAAAATCTACTTTGTAAGGTAAATTATACTCGAATTCATTATAAATACGTCTACCTTCCGAATCAAAATTTCGCGTTGCCCTGCGAGTCGTTTTTCTTTCTGTGAGTTCTGAAATTCTCATAACTTCTGATTACAAAATCATACTCAGTTGAATTCTTTTTCTCGCCTCATCCACTTCCGTCACTCTTACCTGAACATGCTGATGCAGCTTCACCACTTCATTCACATCAGAAACAAAACCGTCTTTCAATTGTGAGATATGAACCAGCCCGCTTTCTTTAATTCCTAAATCTACAAAACATCCGAAGGCGGTAATGTTGTTGATAATTCCTGGAAGAATCATGCCGATATTTAAATTTTTAATGCTTTTTACATTCGGGTCAAATTCAAAAACTTTAGCTGCCTTTCTCGGGTCTAATCCAGGTTTTTCAAGTTCTTTTAAAATATCTTTTATTCCTAAAATTCCGATGTCTCCGGTAATGTATTTTTCAGGTTGAATCAAAGCAATTTTCTCTTTATTAGCGATAAGTTCATCGGTTTTTATGCCTAAATCTTTTGCCATTTTTTCAACAATTCCATACGCTTCCGGGTGAACAGCTGAGTTGTCTAAAGGATTTTTGCGTTAGTAATTCTGATAAATGCTGCAGCCTGTTGATAGGCTTTCTCACCCAACCTCGGAACTTTCTTCAATTGTTTTCTGTCTTCAAAAGCTCCGTTTTCAGCTCGGTAATTCACAATGTTTTCTGCCATCTTTTCACCGATTCCTGAAACATAACTTAGAAGAGATTTACTTGCTGTATTCAGATTAATTCCAACAGAATTTACACATCTCATCACGGTAGAATCCAATTCATTTTTAAGTTGAGTCTGGTCTACATCGTGTTGATATTGTCCCACACCGATTGATTTTGCGTCAATTTTAACCAACTCTGCCAAAGGATCAGAAAGTCTTCTTCCAATAGAAACTGCACCACGAACCGTCACATCAAAACTCGGAAATTCATCTCTCGCAATTTTACTCGCAGAATAAACTGAGGCCCCGGCTTCAGAAACCACAAAAACCTGCAAAGGTTTATCGAAAGCAATTTTTTTAATAAAAAATTCGGTCTCACGACTAGCCGTTCCGTTTCCGATAGAGATTGCCTGAATATTGTAAGCGTTTACCATAGAACGGATTTTCTTCATAGCCATTCCGCTTTCATTTTGCGGAGCGTGAGGATAAATCGTTTCGTTATGTAGTAAATCTCCTTTTTCGTCCAGGCAAACAACTTTGCAGCCACTTTTATACCCCGGATCGATGGCCAAAATTCTTTTTTCACCTAGAGGCGGTGCCAATAAAAGCTGACCTAAGTTTTCAGAAAATATTTCAATCGCCTTTTTATCCGCTTTTTCTTTAGCTTCCTGTAAAGTTTCATTTGAAATTGCGGGTTCTAGAAGTCTTTTGTACGAATCTTTGATGGCTAAAGAAATCTGTTCTGAACTTTCATTTCTGGATTTGATGATGGTATTTTCTATAAAATCAATTGCTTCATCTTTATCGATTCCAATATTTGTTTTTACAAAACCTTCTGATTCTGCTCTCAGCATGGCCAGAAGTCTGTGCGAAGGCGTTCTGCTAAGACTTTCTTCCCATTCGAAATATTGTGAAAACTTCTGCGCTCCCTCGTCATCTTTTTTGGCTTTTACCAATTTAGAAGTGATGACTGCTTTCCGCTGAAAAAGGCGACGGAGATTTTTACGGACGTACATATTTTCGTTGATCCATTCTGCCATGATGTCTCTTGCACCCTGCAAAGCCTCCTCTTCAGAGGAAATATTTTCATTTAAATATTTTGAAACCAAATGCTGCAGGTCATTCGCTTTTTGGCTCATAATAATTTTGGCTAAAGGTTCCAAACCTTTTTCTTTTGCCGCATCAGCTTTGGTTTTTCTACGCTTTTTGAAAGGTAAATACAGATCTTCCAACTCCTGAATATCAAAGCTTTCCTCAATTCTTGTTTTTAAGTCTGAGGTTAAAGCATTTTGTTCTTCAATCGATTTTAAAATACTTTCTTTTCGCTTTACAATTTCTTCAAACTGTTTATTTAATTTAAAGATACTTTCAATAGCAACTTCATCCAAATTACCCGTCGCATCTTTTCGATAACGGGAAATAAACGGAATGGTGCAGTCTTCAGCAAGCAATTTTAAGGTAGCATTGATGCTTTTTTCGGATATATTTAGGGAATTTTTAAGATATTCAGTGGTATTCATTCTTCATTTTTGGAAGTGCTAAAATACTGACTTTTTTAGACTATTAAAATTTGATTTCAATTAAAAAAACCAACTACAGGATGCAATTGGTTTTTGAGGATCTTATTTAATTATTTTAAAATATCATTGTAATAGAGTGGGGTATCGGTTTCTTCATCAAATCCGATAATGATGACTTTAAAACTTTTTGCATCATCGTTGTTGTAGAAATTTATTTTTGTAGACTCTTTCGGTTGATTTGGAAGATAAGGATTCCAATACAAAGTGCTGCGGCTGTCCTTGGAAAGACTTTGAGGATCAATTTCGGCATAGATTTCATTTTTAAAAGGTTCTTCCTTGTCGTATCCTTTCAACGTCATTTCCTTTAATGTTTTAGACTGTCCGTTATCGGGAGCTGAACCGGTAATTCCACCTCGGCGTGTGTAAATAATGATAGCTCCGTTCCCGCCACCTGAACTCCCTGAAAACATTCCTCTGATAACTTTAATCATCGCAACGTCCGAAACAGATATGGAAGAAATTAGGGAGGCATCAGCCCTCATCTCATCAAGAAAGAGTTGTACCGGACCGCCACGCATGGTTGCAGTAGCATTCATCCCTTGTGAACTGATCTGTAAACCGGGAACTCTGCCCTGAAGCCATTGAAGAATATTAATTGCTCCTGCACCATTGTTGTCGTTGACGAAATCAAATACCATTTCATTGACACTTTTAAATAATGGACTGCTCAATGTCTCATTCAGTTTTTGGGTCTTGTTTCTTTTGTCACCTTTTATTTTTACCTCTTCAATGTCCGTTATTTTTTCATTAATAAATTTTTCAGAACTTAGATTAGCAATAGATTTAGCTACTTTTTCAGGAATTTCTTCACCCTCAACTCTGTCTGTAAGTTTCATTCTGCTGTCCGGCAATTCTTTTCTGAGTGGGAAAAAACTGAAATCAGGCTGGAAATAAACCTGTGTACTGCTTATTGCTGCTTTATCTTTTGAGTTGAGTTGATAAGAGAATTTCATGGTATCTTCAAAAGCCAGATTATTTAGCCAAAAAAGTCCGTTTGCATCAGTTTTCACTAAATTAAACTTCATTCCTGCTTCGGGCGTTTTAAAAATTAAATTGAGTTCTGAGTTGGCTGCAGGTTTTCCTTGTGACATCACTTTTCCTTTATATGAAATATACGATTGAGGTTTATTTTTGATTAATGGATAATTTCCGGAAATGATGTTTTTCCATTCAAATCTTTTGTATTTTTCAGATATTAAAAGAGCATCCAAAGCCTCAGAATTGTGATTTTTCGCAAAGTATTGGGCGGGTTTAAAGATGTGCGAACTGAAGAAATCACCTGTTAGCCAAAGACTGCTCAATAAACTATTTTCCTCTTCTGAGCTGCTATCTTCAGCGTCTATCACTAAAGCGCTGTAAGAATTGTAGTGTGTATTGTTTGAAATAGTTATAGAGTTTTTACTGCGATTCGAAGTATTGAGAGTGGTTGTAAGAACAGGTTTTTTAATATTCAGAAGATTGGGCTGTACAAAGGATAATCGCTGTGCAACTACATTTTCGTTTGCATCAAATATGGTCAGTTGTAAGATTCCGTTAATGAGTTTGTCTGCAGGTATTGAAAATGTTTTACCTGACATTTTTTTGATGTCAGCCCGGTAAACCATTTGATTATTAATGGTGACTAAGATTTTGTATGATTGATCTTCCGCAATATTTTTAGAAGATACTGAGTATTTTACGGCAGTATCTGTACTCTCAACATGAAGATTTAAACCCGAAGCTACTACAGGAGGCAAATCAATGGTCAGTTTTTTTCCTGCTTTATCTTCTACAATGAGCTGATATTGTTTCCCGGCTACTGGCGTAATGCTAAATGATCCTACATTTTGGTCAAAACCTTTGAATTCAGCGACAGCTACATCAGGTTTTCCTATTTCAACAACAGATCCACTCCATTCTGATGGCGTCACCCCTTTTGACTGCAGTCTTACAGCAAATTTTGTAGGGATACCATCAACAAATGTTCCGCTTTCGGGATGTACAGTGGCAGACCAAATAGCTTCAGTGTTGGGTTGGAGTTTTTTAAGTGAAGCAGGATTGTATATTGAAATAGGTTGAAGATAATTGAAATCATCACTGAAGTTAGTCATCCATGTGGTATAGGCTCGGATGAAATAAATATCTTCCTGTAAGGTATTGGCTAATGAGAAACTTCCGCTTCCTTCACCTTTCAGAAGAGGAACCATCTTTTTGTCAATTAACTTTTTATTGTTGTCATACAGCTCTACAAAAAGCGATGTGGAAATGTTGGAACGGTTATATCCATCGAAAACAAATGATTTAAACCAAATATTTTCTCCCGCTACATAATGATCTTTGTTCAATAGAAGGTGGATTTTTTCCTGCGGATATTCCTGTTCAAATTTTTGAAGGGCTTTTTCAGCTTTATCCTGAGCATAAGAGGTGCATCCGGCTGATAAAGTAAGTACAAAGGCAATTCTTTTTAAGAATAAACTACTCATAGTGCATTGTGTTTTTAAAATTTTTCAAAAATACATTTTTTTCTTACTGTAGAGAAGTAAATGGTATTAACTGTGAGTTTTTTGAATTCTTAGTAATGTTGCAGAAGTGATTATCGCAGTCAATAAGAAAAGGCGAGTTGCCCCGCCTTGAATGTTTTCACAACTTCTAGAAGGAATATCTTCTTTCTAAAAAAAGTTGTGAATCACGAAGATAATAATTTTTGAAATCAACTTAAGGAATAATCTTATCAAAATAAACAGGCGTATACTTTTCATTATCAGATCCCATAATAATAAATCTGAACTTTTTCGCTGTGTCATTATTGTAGAAATCAATCTGAGTTGGCTCAACAGCATCTGCTTCCAGAGAAGAATTCCAATAGAGAACAGTGCGGTAATCATATCCTGTTTTAGAAAGCTCAGAATTTCCGTAATCGGCGTCCGGGTATTTTTCATATTCATTATAGCCTTCCATCACAAAAAGTTAAGATTAGCCATATTCAATAGGTTGCTTTCAGGAGCTTTGGGCTGAGTGTCGCCTCTTCTGGTATATATTAGTACAGCACCATTTCCACTGCCGCTCATTCCTACGCTGCCATCTTTAATTATTTTTACCATGGCAATATTTGAAGCCGAAATTCCACTCAAAGAGCTTGCATCCGTCAACATTTCATCTAAATAAATATTAGCTTTCCCTTGACGTATATAAGGAGTAGGAACTCCATTTTCAAAATTGATGGTCAATCCTGCAACGCGCCCTTGAAGCCACTGCAAAATATTCGGTGAACTTGCTGCAGATTGGTTTTCATTCACAAAATCAAAAACAACTTCATTCATGCTTTTGTAAAGCGAACTGCTGAGTTTTTTGTTGAGCTCTTCAGTGAGGTTTTTCTTTTGGCTTTTATTTTTACTTCTTCAATTAAAGTAACTTTTTCGTTATATTCTTTTTATATTTTCTTGCTTCAATAGTTTTGGTAATTTCAGCTGACTGTGAAGCTTCGGAAGATGAATTTCTGTCAACAAGTTTGTATTTTTCTACTGCGGGTAAATCTTTTTTTAACGGAATAAAAGTGTTGAGAGGATTGATGAAAACATTGGTTCTGCTTTTAAGTGCTGCATTGGCTCCGTTTAATTGATACGTTATTTTGATGGGCTTTTCAAAAATCAAATTGTCAAAAAAGAACTCTCCGTTGCTGTCTGTTTCTACTTCCATGATTTGATTTCCCGAAATATCTCCATCCACAAGCATGATGAGGTTTTGTTGAGCTGCAGGTTTTGCGTTCACGGTAACTCTACCTTTGTATGAAATGTATTTTGAAGACTGATTGATAATGGTAGGATATTTTCCTGAAATAATTTCTTTCCAGTCAAACATTTTCCATTGTTCGGAAATAAGCAGAGCATCAAGAGCTTCGATATTTCTTTTTTCACCGAAATATTGTGCAGGACGGTCTATTTTAGATTTAATAATACTAGTTAACCATAAAGAACTCAGGAGATTTTCGTCTTGCAGTGACTTTTTATCTTCAGGATCAAACACGGCGACAGAATAATTCGGAACATCTTTAATAGATTTAATATCAAATGAATTCAATCCTCTTTTTTCAGTACTTACCGCCTTCGCTTTAACTTCCGGAACGGAAACGAGAAGATTCTGAGGCATTACAAAACACATTCTGCTTGCCAAAACATTTTCTTTATCATCAAAAACAGTAATCTGTAAAACGCTGTTGATTAATTGATTGGTTGGGATCGCCTGAAATACATCTCTTAATTGATTAATTTTCGCTTTATAAACTACCTGATCACCAATATTGGCAACGACAGTATAATAAGGATAGCTTTGCGCAGTATTCTGAATTTTGTATTTTACATTATCTTTTTCGCTGAGCACCTGAAGACTTACCCCAATTTCAGCAACTTTAGGAAGGGGCACAGTACTTTGATGTCCGTCATTATCTGTAATTACAGCTTCGTAAATTTTATCTTTTTCCGGGGTTAAAGTGAAGATTCCTACATTTCCATCTAATCCTTTGAAAGTAGAGATTTTCTTTTCCGGATTACTTTTTTCAATCACATAGCCTTCCCATTGTGACGGAGGTGTACCAGTAGAATGAAGACGTACCACAATTTTACTTTGAATTCCCTGTATAAAAGAATTTCCTTCAGGATGCAATGTTGCTGACCAAGAAGATATCTTATCTAAAACCAGTTTCTTTGGTGAATCAGGATTGTAAATCGGAATTTGCTTTAAATACTGAAAATCCTCACTCAGATTACTCATCATCGGCGTATAGGCTCGGAAGAAATAAACATCTTCGCTCAGGCTTTCAGGTAACTGAATGCTGCCCTGTACAACGCCATTCAAAATAGGAAAACGTTTTTTTAAAATCTGCTTCTTGTTACGGTCGTATATCTCAATAAAAAAGTTTGTTGAAATATCTGATTTTGTAAAATTTCTGAAAACCATGGCATTAAACCAAACCGTTTCACCAGACAGATATAAATCTTTATCAGTAAGAATATAGATGCTTTCCTGAGAAAAATTTTCGTTTAAAGTTTGAAGTGCTTTGTCAGCAGATTGTTGTGAAGAAAACTGACCAGAAGAAGCCAGGAATAAACAGAATAGAAGTATTCTTTTCATTGTCTTACTGCATTAAATTATATACAAATTAAGACAAAAAATAAATACCCAAGAAATTAATAAGAAATTTTATGATTTTGAAAATATTTTGTCACATCAAGTTTGTAAATAAATTAAGTTTAATTGAAAATTTTATCACTTCTTAATATTCATTTTATAAAATACATCTGAATTTTTATTTGATCAGATTATCTGCTTTCAAGAAATTATATGTAATACTTAAAAATTTAATATTTAAAAATCATTTTTAGCAATTAAAATATGAATGATGCAACTGTTTTAAACTCATAATTAATAACCCAAAACTCATAACTTTATAAAACCTTCTCATTATGAATTTGTTAATTATTAAAACTTTTTATGGTTAATTCATTAAAAATCACTAATTTCGCACCCGTAAAAATCATTCATGCAAAACATTAGAAATATTGCGATTATCGCACACGTTGACCACGGTAAAACTACTTTGGTTGATAAAATAATCCACGCAACAAGCGTCTTTAGAGACAATCAGGAATCTGGAGATTTAATAATGGATAATAACGATCTGGAGAGGGAGCGTGGTATCACTATTTTATCAAAAAATATTTCTGTAATGTACCACGGTACAAAAATAAATGTTATTGATACACCTGGTCACGCCGATTTCGGTGGTGAAGTAGAGCGTGTTTTAAAAATGGCAGACGGTGTACTTTTATTAGTAGATGCTTTTGAAGGACCAATGCCACAGACAAGATTCGTATTGCAGAAAGCTTTAGAATTAGGTTTAAGACCGGTTGTAGTAATCAATAAAGTAGATAAGCCAAACTGTCGTCCGGATGAGGTTCATGATAAAGTTTTTGACTTATTTTATAACCTGGATGCTACCGAAGAGCAATTGGATTTTCCTACATTCTACGGTTCTTCAAAACAAGGTTGGTTCAATACTTCATTAGAAGAAACTGACAATATTTTCCCTTTATTAGACGGGATTTTGGAACACGTTCCTGCTCCTGAAGCTAAAGAAGGTCCATTGAGAATGCAGATTGTATCTTTAGACTTCTCTTCTTTCTTAGGAAGAATTGCAATTGGGAAAGTTATTCAGGGTTCTGTAAAAGAATCAGAATGGATCGGTCTTGCACAGGAAGATGGTAAAATCGTAAAAGGAAAAGTAAAAGAATTATACGTATTCGAAGGTTTAGGTAAGAAAAAAGTTACTGAAGTAAAAGCCGGAGATATTTGTGCAATTGTTGGTTTTGATAAATTCCAGATTGGTGATTCATTCGTTGATTTAGAAAATCCGGATCCATTGCCAAGAACTGCAATTGATGAGCCTACGTTGAACATGACGTTCTCAATCAACAACTCTCCATTCTTTGGAAAAGATGGTAAATTTGTAACTTCAAATCACCTGAAAGAAAGATTGATGCGTGAGTTGGAGAAAAACTTAGCGTTAAGAGTTGAGCCTACTGAAGATGCCAATACATTCTTGGTATTCGGTAGAGGTATTCTTCACTTGTCAGTTTTGATTGAAACAATGAGAAGAGAAGGGTACGAAATGACGATCGGTCAGCCACAGGTTATCCTTAAAGAAATTGACGGTGTGAAATGTGAGCCTTACGAAAGTATGGTGGTAGATGTTCCTGAAGAATTTGCTTCAAAAGTAATCGACTTAGCGACACAGAGAAAAGGTGACCTTCACATTATGGAAACTAAAGGTGAAATGCAACACTTGGAATTCGAAATTCCTTCAAGAGGTTTGATCGGATTGCGTTCTCAGATGTTGACGGCTACTGCTGGTGAAGCTATTATGGCTCACCGTTTTGTAGATTATAAACCTTTCAAAGGAGCAATTCCTGGAAGATCTGTTGGGGTATTGATCAGCAAATCTCAAGGTCCTGCAACTGAATATTCTATTGCTAAATTACAGGATAGAGGTAAGTTTTTTGTTGATCCGGGCGAGGAGATCTACGCTGGAATGGTAATCGGTGAGCAAAACAAGCCGAATGATATGGTAGTAAACATTGTTGAAGCAAAACAGCTGAACAACATCCGTGCTGCAGGGAAGGATAAAGATGGTAACATCGCTCCGAAAATCCTTTTCTCTCTAGAGGAATGTATGGAATACATCCAGGGTGACGAAGCAATCGAGGTAACTCCTAACTTCATCCGTATGAGAAAGAAAGTACTTTCTGAAGAAGAAAGAAAAAGAATCGAAAGAGGAGCGAAAGCATAATCTAAGATTCATCAATATATTTAAAGCCTCGATTTTCGGGGCTTTTTTGATTTAAATTTTCTAATTTAGCATTATTAAATTATTTGAAAATGACAATTACTAAAGAAAAACTACAAAAACAAATTGATGAATTTCCAGATGAAATTAGCATTGATGAGGTAATTGAGAGATTGATTATGATAGAAAAAATTGAAACCAGAATTCAGGAATCTGAAAATAATGAAACCATTTCAGAGGAAGATCTTAAAACTGAAATGGAGAAGTGGTTCAAATAAAATGGTTAAAATCAGCTAAATCTGATTTAAAAGAAATCTACGATTTTATAAGTTTAGACTCGAAGAGATACGCAAGATTCCAAATTGAAAAAATACAGCACAAAACTGAAATTTTAAGAAATGGAAACGTGATAGGGAAGAAAGTATCAGAAATTGATGATGAAAATATGAGAGAAATTTTGAAGGAAATTATAGAATTATTTACCGTATTATTTCAAAAGATGAAATTCATATCCTTTTAGTACATCATGGTGCAAGAGATTTGTTGCAAAAAATTAAATCATAATTTTGTTGCCACTTTTCAGGCTTTTTTTTGTTTTAAATTCTAATAAATTTATTATCTTGAGATTTTTAAAGCCGTAAATAAAATAGTCTATCGCAGGATGAAAATCTCCAAAATAAAAATAGTATTCCTACTAGGTTTTTTTGCGTCAGTTAGCAGTTCTTGCTCTGTACAAAAAAACGTTTCTACAAATAAAAATCCAACAAAAGAAAATAGATACAAAACTAAACCTACTGATTCTTTAGTAATTAATAATCCCATAGTTCCAAAAACTGTGGAAACAGATTTTAAAGTAAATCTTCCAGCAATCAATCGTGAATTTCGTGGTGCTTGGATTGCGAGCGTAGCCAATATCAACTGGCCTTCAAGAAACAATTTGTCGGTTGAGCAGCAAAAAGCCGAAGCCATCAGCATGTTGAATATGCTTCAGGAAAATAATTTTAATGCAGTCATTTTTCAGGCACGTCCGTCTGCGGATGCTTTGTACACAAGTGAATTAGAGCCCTGGTCATATTTTTTAACCGGAAAAACAGGAGAACCTCCTTATCCAAATTACGATCCTCTACAATTTTGGATCGAAGAATCACACAAACGAGGAATGGAACTTCATGTCTGGTTAAATCCTTACAGAGCGCATCATTCCAATGGTGGAGCGGTTTCTAATCAATCGATGGTCAATAAACTTTCAGATATTACCATTAAATTAAAAAACGGAATGTATTGGTTTGATCCTGCAGATCCTAGAACTCAGGGACATGTTTCTAATGTTGTGAAAGATTTGGTAAAAAGATATGATTTGGATGCCATTCATTTTGATGATTACTTTTATCCGTACGCAACCTACAACAGAGGTGCAGATTTTCCAGACAATACAAGTTGGAATAAATATTTGAATTCCGGAGGAACCCTTACAAGAGCAGACTGGAGAAGAGATCAGGTGAATCAGTTTGTGGAAAGAATTTATAAAGAGATTCATGCTGAAAAAAATTACGTACGTTTTGGAATTAGTCCGTTTGGAATCTGGAAACCAGGTTTTCCGGAAGGTGTCGTTGGATCTTCGCAGTATGACGAATTGTTTGCAGATGCTAAATTATGGCTAAATAAAGGTTGGGTAGATTACTTTTCTCCGCAACTATATTGGCCGATTGAATCTAAAGGTCAGCCTTTCGCCAATTTATTAAACTGGTGGAAATCTGAAAACACTATGAACCGCCATCTTTGGCCAGGATTAAACACGGTAGAAATTAAAGTTTCAGACCGCCCAACGGAAATTAAAAATCAGATTGAATTATCAAGGCAGATTCTTGCAAATAACGCTGGTGAAATTCATTGGAGTATTGCAGGTCTGACAAAAAATTCAAATATGCTTCCGACACTGAAAAACGGACCTTATAAAGAAAAAGCTTTGACTCCGAAAACTCCGTGGATCAAAGCTCTTCCTTTAGAAAAACCAACTTTATTTACCAACGATAACGGAAGTTTTATTCAGACAAGCTGGAGTTCTAAAAATATCGGGAATGTTTTCCAATGGGTTCTTTTCAAACAATACAATGGAGTTTGGGAAACTGAAATTCTGACTTTGGACAACCTTTCAAAAGAAATTCCAAAAAGCAAAGACGGAAAAATACTGAATGCAATTGCTATTAAAGCGATTGACCGTTTAGGAAATGAAAGTGATTACATGGCGAAGAAAGTAAAGTAGAGTGGGAGAATAGGAGACGTTTAGGGTAATTCCTCGCTGTCATTCTGAATGAAACGAAGTGTAATGAAGAATCTCTTAATAATCTTATCAACTCAATAAATCGTAATTGTTTAAAATATTTAAATTAAGTCAGTTCTACAACGAACTGGCTTTTTTATTTTAGACTCACTATAAATTGTCTATATAAAATAATGATTGATAAGTATTTATAGATTGTTGGTTTTCATTAATAATCAAAAAACGTTGTCTCGGAATCATTTTTGTATCCTTTAAATAACAAATACTAAAATATACAATTATGAATACCAACAGACTTTCACCTAAACTAGAACAAGCGCTAAGCGACCAGATGAATACCGAAGATTTACAGTCAAGAGTTTATTTTTCTTATGGAATTTGGGCTGCTGATAAAGGTTATGGTGGAATTTCAAACTTTCTTTTTCGCCACGCTCAGGAAGAAAGAGATCACGCAGTAAAATTTATGCAATATGTACTTAACAGAGGAGGAAAACCAACAATCACTGCGCTTCCTTCTCCGGGTCAGGAGCCAACAAGTTTAACTGACTGTTTCGATTTAGTTTTCAAACATGAAGTTGATAATACCACAGCAATTTACAATCTGGTAAATATTGCTTTTGAAGAAAAAGACTGGGCTTCATGGAATTTTCTACAATGGTTCGTAAAAGAACAGATAGAAGAAGAAACATTTGCAATGAATTTAATTGATAAATTAAAAATTGCCGGCGGAGACAGAGCAAGTGACGAATCTTTATTCAGTCTCGACAAAACTTTGGAAACCCTTCCTGATGATGCCGAACAAGCTCAAGATGCAACAGGAGCAAATCCATAAAAGCACAACGATAAAATATTATTTCTAAAAAACTGTCAATTATTTGGCAGTTTTTTTTTATTATGAATCTGTCTTTAAAATTACTATCTTTGCACACCTTTAATTTTAACACGCAAGAAGCCAAAAGTGAATTGCCAAAAACAAAGGTGAAATATGAAACCGAAAGGTAACATAACACAATAAATTAAAACAAAATTTCGTTATGAAATGTGGAATCGTAGGCTTACCCAATGTAGGTAAATCAACTCTTTTTAACTGCTTAAGCAATGCTAAAGCGCAATCAGCTAATTATCCTTTCTGTACGATTGAGCCCAATTTGGGAACAGTTTCAGTACCGGACCAGAGATTATTTGAGCTTGAAAAACTGGTAAATCCTGAGAGAGTTTTGCCTGCTGTTGTAGAGATCGTTGATATTGCCGGTTTGGTAAAAGGAGCGAGCAAAGGTGAAGGTTTAGGAAATCAGTTTCTTGCCAACATCAGAGAGTGCGAAGCGATTATTCATGTTTTAAGATGTTTCGAAAACGGAAACATCATCCACGTAGAAGGTTCTGTAGACCCGATGAGAGATAAAGAAATTATCGACATCGAGCTTCAGTTGAAAGATTTGGAAACTGTTGGAAAAGCAGTTGAAAAAGCTAAAAAATTCATCAAGTCTGGAAAGAAAGAAGATATCCTGACGTATGAAACACTTCATAACCTTGAGAAATTTATCGAAGACGGTAAGAATGCAAGAGAATTCCCGATGGATGATTTTGCAGCATCAATTATAGCAGATGTTCAGTTGTTGACGAACAAACCTGTTCTTTACGTTTGTAATGTAGACGAAAATTCTATCAAAAACGGAAACGAATGGATTGCCAAGATTGAAGAAATGGCTCAGAAAGAAAAAGCTGAAGTAGTAGTTTTAGCTGCTCAGATCGAAGCTGATATCAACGAATTGGATACTTTCGAAGAAAGAGAAATTTTCTTGGAAGAATTAGGTTTAACTGAACCTGGAGTAAACCGTCTGATCAGAAAAGCTTACGATTTATTGAAGCTTCAAACGTATTTTACGGCTGGAGTAAAAGAAGTAAGAGCGTGGACGATTGGACAAGGCTGGACAGCTCCTCAAGCTGCAGGAGTTATTCATACTGATTTTGAGAAAGGATTCATCCGTGCAGAAGTGATCAAGTATAATGATTATGTAAACTACGGAACTGAAGCCAAAGTAAAAGAGGCTGGAAAGCTTTCTGTTGAAGGAAAAGAATACATCGTACAAGACGGTGATATTATGCACTTCAGATTTAATGTTTAAAAGTATTAAAAGTTAGTTATAGTATTTTAAAGAGCGCTCCCATGAATTTGGGAGCGTTTTTGCTATATTTATGAAAAGTTTTTTATGAAATATTTTTTCTTTTTATTGCTTGCAGTATTTTGTTTTTCTTGCTCGAAAAGTTTTGAAGAAAAATGTTTTGTTAATGATGACAACAAGGATATCATTACATATCAAGAGCAAAAACCTTACACAATATTAGAAATTGTACAAAATAAGCCGCAGTATCTACAGATAGTCAGTCTCAAAAAATTCAGGAGTTTTAAAAAAGACAGCATGGCTTACAGTAAAAATTTTCAAACTTATCAGGCTGATGAAAAATATTTAAATGATCAGAAAACACTATTTGCAGATTTTGATGAGAAATTTTTCGGACAATTTCGTTATTCATCTCAACAAATTTCCGATAAGATAAGTTATACACTAGGAGAAAACGCGTTGGGATATTGGCTTTTAGAAATAAAAAACAACAATCCTCGCGCTTATTTTTTAGGGTTAAGTTATAGTCATTACTATTTTAATAAAGTTCAGGATAGTCAAATTGTGAAAGATGATTTTCTCCAAATTGAAGGGAGTTTTGTGAAAACTGCAAGCAACTTTGCATTGAGGGGAAGAGAGTTTACATCTATTGGTGACGGAAAGTTATTTAAAATAAAACTGAACGATTTAACCAGAGATTCTGATCAGGATGGTTACAATGATATTTTTGAAAACAGTTTCGGTTTAGATCGGAATGAAAAAGATACAGACGGTGATGGCATTGATGATTTTAATGATCATAATCCACTTTTTAAATCTGAGAAAAATAAATTTACTGAATTATATGAAGATCTTATCTCTCAACATTTAGGTATAGTAAAAGAAAATCTGGATAAAATGCCTTACTTCTTTTTGCCATACGAAACGGACTGTGATTATTTTAAAAATATAAATCCTGATGCAAAAGTTTTAATAATGCCAACAGATAAAAGTAAGCAACCTTATTATGTGCAGGTCACTGATATCTTTAACGGCGGTTATTCTAAAATTAAAAAGGATGATAAAAATCCTAACCTATTTTATATTCATGAATCAGGTGGTGGTGGAATAATAGATTATAGCGCAGAATTTAAAAATAGAGTCTGGATTTTAAAAAATATTGGTGGAGTAGTTTCATAATATATTTTTATATTTGAATTATACAAATTCCGCATCATGGAAAAAATAGCTCATGCTTCTCTGGAAGATTTTTACGGCGAAATGGCAAAAATGCTTGGGAAAGATATGGAAAGTATTTTGCCTAAAGGACTTCACAAAGACATCGGTCATTTTAATGTTTTTGATATTGCCCAAACTATTTCCAATGTCAAGAAAGCTTCTGAAATGCCTTACAACAGAAGAAAATATTATAAAATCAGTTTGATTCGAGGTAAGAACAGAGCTGAATATGCGGATAAAGTGATTTCCATTAAAAAGAATGCATTGCTTTTTGCAACACCGAAAGTTCCGTATCATTATGTTCCCGAAGATGCAGATCAAAAGGGAAGTTTTTGCGTTTTTACCGATGATTTTTTTACCAAAAATTCTTCACAGAATATTTTGGAAGAATTGCCATTATTTCAACCCGGCGCAATTCCTGTTTTTGAAATTGATGATGAAATGGCTAATGAAATTGAATTGCTATTTTCAAAAATCAAAAAAGAAATCGATTCCGAGTACGCTTTTAAATATGATTTGATCCGAAATTATGTTTTTGAATTAATTCATTACGGACAAAAATTACAGCCTGCCGCAAAAGCTCCAACTTCTCAAAATGCCTCGCTGCGTGTAGTTTCTTTATTTATCGAATTGCTTGAGAGACAGTTTCCGATTGAGTCTCCGGATCAGAGAATACAGCTGAAAGTTGCCAAAGATTATGCCGAAAGATTGGCTATTCATGTCAATTATTTAAATAAAAATTTAAAAGAAAGCACAGGAAAAACAACTACTGAATTTATTGCAGATCGAGTTATTCAGGAAGCTAAGATTTTATTAAAGCAAACCAAATGGAATGTGTCTGAAATTTCTTATGCTTTAGGATTTGAAGAAATTGCGCATTTTTCCAATTTCTTTAAGCGAAAAACGTCATTTGCACCATTGGAATTTCGTTCATGATTTGAATTATGCAAATTTCAGATTGACTGAAGCAAATAAGATCACATTAAAATGATTGAACTTTGTTTTAACAAAAAATACCAAAAATGAGTACAGCAAAAGTAGCATTAGTAACAGGCGGAAGCCGTGGCTTAGGGAAAAATTCAGCATTGAAGATAGCTGAGAAAGGTTTGGATGTCATTATTACTTATCATAGCAATAAGGAAGAAGCGGAAAATGTTGTTAATGAAATTAAAGCTTTGGGTAGAAACGCAGCAGCTTTTCAATTGGATACAAGAGATGTTAAAGGTTTTGAATCATTCATTCAAAATGTAACCAATCATTTAAAAGAAACTAATGGAAACACAAACATTGATTATTTGATCAACAATGCAGGAACTGCTTTGTATTCTCCAATTACAGAAACTACCGAAGAGCAATTGGATGATATGTTTAACATTCATTTCAAAGGGGTTTTCTTTTTAACTCAGAAGTTTTTGCCATTCATCAACGACGGCGGTGGAATCATTAATGTTTCTTCAGGATTGGCAAGATTTGCATTACCAGGATCATCGGTTTACGGTTCCATGAAAGCCGGAGTTGAAATGTTGACGAAGTATATGGCGAAAGAATTGGGATCAAGAAAAATCAAAGTTAATGTGGTTGCTCCGGGAGCCATTGAAACCGATTTTGGTGGTGGAAGAACGAGAGATGATGAAAATATCAATGCAATGATTGCCGGGAATACGGCTTTAGGAAGAGCTGGTTTGCCGGATGATATCGGTGGAGTGGTAGCTTTTCTGTGTACTGAAGATGCCCGTTGGATTACCGCACAGAGAATTGAAGCTTCTGGTGGAATGTTTTTTTAAATAAGAGTGATTCTGAAAGCTTTAATTATTTAAGAAATAATTTAATTTTCTCTCGCAGATTGAGTGGATTACACAGATCAAATAAAAATCTGCTAGATTTGCTCAATCTGCAAGAGATTTATTTTATAATTTAGCTAGATTGTCAATCGCTCTTTCCAGAGTTTCCTGCTTCTTAGCAAAACATAATCTGATCACATTTTCATTCAGCTTATTTTTATAAAAAGATGAAAACGGAACGCTTGCAACTTTATGGGTAACCGTTAATTCCTGAGCAAAATCAAAATCAGATTTGTCAGAGATTTTATCATACTTCAAAGCCTGAAAATACGTTCCTTCACAATCGAGTAATTCAAAAGAAGTATTTGCTAAACCCTGTCTTAAAAAATCCCTCTTTTCTTGGAAAAATTGATTCAAAACAAGATAATGCTCATCATTTTTCATATATTCAGCCAAAGCCATTTGAATCGGTGTGTTGACTGAAAATACATTGAACTGATGAATTTTTCTGAACTCATCTGTTAAAGCTTTCGGAGCGGCACAATATCCGATTTTCCAACCGGTGACATGGAAAAGTTTCCCGAAAGACGCAACTAAAAGACTTCTTTCTTTCAATTCGGGATATTTGCAGATACTTAAATGTTCTTTTCCGTCATAAACGATATTTTCATATACTTCATCACTCAAAATCAGGATTGAAGTGTCTTTTACGATTTTAATCAATTCCTGAATATCATTTTCTTTTAAAATCTTCCCTGATGGATTATTCGGATTGTTCAGAATAATCATTTTTGTTTTATCTGAAACTAATTTTTTCACCGCTGCCCAATCGATTTCATAATCTGGGGCTTTCATTTCAAAACGTTTTACAATTCCTCCGAAAAGTTCAACGGTTGGTTCATAACAATCATAGGCAGGTTCGAAAATAATTACTTCATCATCTTTTTTAACGAAAGTAGCAATCGTTGTAAAAATCGCCTGTGTTCCGCCTGCGGTAATGGTAATTTCTGAATCAGGATGATAAACTGCCTGATGACTGTTCTCGATTTTCTTTGCAATTTCTTCTTTCAAACCAATCATTCCGCCCATCGGAGCATATTGGTTAAAGCCTTTTTGAATGAAATGATTAACATGATCCAACAATTCTGAATCTGGCATAAAATCCGGGAATCCCTGAGATAGATTGATGGCTTCATTTTCATTGGCCAATTGTGTCATCTGACTGAAAATGGTGGTTCCTACATTTGATAGCTTGGAAAAAGGAAGTTGTATCATGAAAGAAAATTTTTGCTTAGTTCGAATGTACAGCATTTTTTGAAATTTAAAGATATATCGTTATTAAAAATTATTTCGTAATCAAAAAATAAATCTGTAGTTTTTATCTGAAATTATCGTAAAAAAACGGCTCAAAATATTCGGATATTTTTGTTCAATTCCGTACTTTTGTATGTTTGCTGAAATAATCTATGTCACAAGAAATAAACCCTGTATATTCCGAAGATAACATCAGAACCCTCGATTGGCAGGAGCATATTCGTTTACGTCCCGGTATGTACATCGGGAAGTTGGGCGATGGCTCGTCTGCGGATGATGGTATCTATATTTTGCTGAAAGAAATTCTCGATAACTCGATTGATGAGTTCAGAATGAAATCAGGTAAAAGAATTGAAATAAAAGTCGACGACGGAAAAGTTACGATTCGTGATTTTGGTCGTGGAATTCCGTTAGGAAAAGTCGTTGATGCCGTTTCAAAAATGAATACCGGTGGTAAATACGACAGCAAAGCCTTCAAAAAATCAGTAGGTTTAAATGGTGTCGGAACGAAAGCGGTAAATGCCCTTTCAGATTATTTCCGTGTAAGATCTTTCCGTGAAGGGAAGATGAAAATGGCTGAGTTCTCAAGAGGAATTATCACTGAAGATCATGACGAAAAAGATACTTCTGACAGAAACGGAACAGAAATTTCCTTTGTTCCTGACGCGGATATTTTCCTTCATTTCAAATATCGAAAAGAGTATATCGCAAGAATGCTCCGCAATTATTCTTATCTGAATCCCGGACTGAAAATTATTTTTAACGGTGAAACTTTCTTTTCTGAAAACGGTCTTAAAGATTTGTTGGAAGAAGAATTGGAGAGCGATGTGCTATATCCTATCATTCACCTAAGAGATAATGATATCGAACTGGCAGTAACGCATACTGATAAATCGCAGACAGAAACGTATTTCTCATTCGTTAACGGACAAAATACAACGCAGGGAGGGACGCATTTAAACGCATTCCGTGAAGCGTATGTAAAAACAATCCGTGAGTATTTTAATAAAAACTTTGATGCTTCAGATATCAGAAAATCTATAGTTGCGGCAATTTCCATTAGCGTAGAAGAACCTGTTTTCGAATCTCAGACGAAAACAAAATTAGGTTCCAACGATATTGGCCCCAATGGCCCGACGGTGAGAATTTTCATAATCGATTTTCTAAAAAGTAAATTAGATAATTTTCTTCATAAAAATCCTGAGATTGCTGAGGCAATTCAGAGAAAAATTTTAATCTCAGAAAGAGAAAGAAAAGAGCTTTCGGGAATTCAGAAATTAGCAAGAGAAAGAGCGAAAAAAGTTTCGCTTCACAATAAAAAGCTACGTGACTGCAGACAGCATTACAACGATCAGAAAGCCGAAAGAAAAGCTGAAACACAAATCTTCATTACCGAAGGAGATTCTGCATCAGGATCCATCACAAAATCAAGAGATGTTGAGACGCAGGCTGTATTTTCTTTAAAAGGTAAACCATTGAACTGTTATGGTTTAACAAAGAAAGTAGTGTACGAAAATGAGGAATTTAACCTTCTTCAGGCAGCTTTAAATATCGAAGAAAGTCTTGAAGATTTAAGATACAATCAAGTAATTATAGCAACCGATGCCGATGTAGACGGAATGCACATCAGACTTTTGATGATTACGTTCTTCCTTCAGTTTTTTCCTGATGTGATTAAAAATGGACATTTATACATTCTTCAAACCCCATTATTCAGAGTTAGAAATAAAAAGGAAACGAGATATTGCTATTCTGAATTGGAAAGAATAAAAGCATTAAACGAATTAGGTAAAAATCCTGAGATTACCCGATTCAAAGGTTTAGGGGAAATTTCACCGGATGAATTTAAAAATTTCATTGGAAAAGATATTCGTTTAGAGCCCGTTGTTCTTGGAAAAGACCAGACCATCGAACAGTTGTTAGAATTCTATATGGGAAAAAATACTCCCGATCGACAGATTTTTATTCTTGAAAATCTCGTGGTAGAAGATTCTAACATCAGCGATAAAGAAATTCTAACTGAAGCAGAATGATTTTAAAGAACACCAACACAAATGAGATTAAGTAACCGAAGCAAAGCTCCGATTTATAATTTTGTCAATACATTATTATTGATGATGTTATTGGGTGGGATTATCGCATTTTTATTGGAGGAATATAAGTTTAATATTTTGGGAGTTGAAAGCTATTTTTTGATTATCGCTCCACTCATTTTATTAATTTTTTTTTACCTTAATGGAAGACAGATTTTTGAATATGACAGCGATGGAGAAGCTGTCCATTTTAAAAACAGAAACATTATTCCGTTTCTAAGCAAGGCATTAAGCGATGAATTTCCAAAATATAAACTCATTAAATATGATGTGGTCACTATATTGTTTGTTAAAAGATTGTATTTAACACTTTCTAGTAAAAACAGCGGTTCGACCATGTTAAAATATGAAATTTCTTATTTAACGAAAAAAGAAGTCAATGATTTGAAATTTTCACTCAATAAAATAGTCAAAGCAAATAAAGAAAGAAGATAGTAAGAAGTAATGATAGAAGAAAACTCTCACGAAGGCGAAAGCTTAAAAAAAGTTTCAGGACTGTACAAAGACTGGTTTCTGGATTATGCATCTTATGTAATTTTAGATAGAGCGATTCCGTCTGTTTATGATGGTTTCAAGCCTGTTCAGCGTAGAATTATGCATTCTATGCGTGAGCTTGAAGACGGCAGATACAACAAAGTTGCCAATATCGTAGGAAACACGATGAAATATCACCCTCACGGTGATGCATCGATTACCGATGCGATGGTAGGTATTGGGCAAAGAGAATTACTGATTGATACTCAGGGAAACTGGGGAAATATTTATACCGGAGATTCTGCAGCAGCAGCGAGATATATTGAAGCAAGATTGACGCCTTTTGCTTTGGAAGTGGTCTTCAATCCTAAAACGACTGTTTGGTCAAAATCTTATGACGGCAGAAATAATGAACCGGTAGATTTACCAGTAAAATTCCCGTTGCTTTTGGCGCAGGGTGTTGAAGGGATTGGAGTAGGACTTTCTACAAAGATTCTTCCGCATAATTTTAATGAATTAATCAATGCTTCTGTTGCTCATCTAAAAGGCAAGAAGTTTGAAATTTTCCCGGATTTTCTGACGGCAGGTTTTCTTGATGTTTCAGAATACAACGACGGTCACAGAGGTGGAAAAGTAAGAGCCAGAGCAAAAATTTCTCAGGTCGACAAGCATACTTTGATGATTTCTGAACTTCCTTTTTCTAAGAATACTGGCGATTTGATTGATTCAATCATTAAAGCCAACGAAAAAGGAAAAATTAAAATCAAAAAATTGAAGATAACACTTCAGATAAAGTTGAGATTCTGATTTATCTTCACAATGAAGTTTCACCGGACAAAACGATTGATGCTTTATATGCATTTACCGATTGTCAGGTAACGATTTCTCCGAATGCGTGTGTAATTGTTGGTGACAAACCGATGTTCCTGAATGTTTCTGAAATTCTAAGAATGAATACCGATCATACGGTTTCATTATTGAAAAAAGAATTGGAAATTGAATTGAATGAATTGCAAGAAAGCTGGCATTTTTCTTCATTGGAAAGAATTTTCATCGAAAACAGAATTTACCATGATATTGAAGAAGTTAAAAGCTGGGAAGATGTTTTAAAAACAATTGCAATTGGTTTGAAACCTCATACAGCACATCTTTTAAGAGAAGTTACGGAAGAAGATATTCTGAGACTGACAGAAATTAGAATTAAAAGAATTTCCAGATTCGATTTAGATAAATTTAAAGAAAATATTGCTGCACTAGAAGGTAAGATAGAGCAGGTAAGACATCATTTGGCCAACCTGATTGCTTATGCGATTGACTATTATTTAAATATTCAGAAAAAATACGGAAAAGGCAGAGAACGTAAAACGGAATTAAGGATTTTTGATACCATTGATGCTTCAAAAGTTGCTGTGGCTAACGAAAAATTCTATGCTAATTTCGAAGAAGGTTTCGTGGGAACTTCTTTAAGAAAAGATCAATTCTTGTTTGATTGCTCAGACATCGACGACATCATCACTTTCAGAAAAGACGGTAGCATGAAAGTCGTAAAAGTGGAGGCCAAAACCTTCATCGGAAAAGACATTCTGCACGTTGCCATCTGGAAGAAAAACGATAAACGTACGGTCTATAACATGATTTACCGTGAAGGAATGCAGGGGCCTTACTACATGAAGCGCTTTTCAGTAACTGGAGTGACCAGAAACACTGATTATCGATTAGCTTCAGATGCAAAAGGTTCTGAAACGCTCTATTTTTCGGCAAATCCAAATGGTGAAGCAGAAACAGTGACAGTTCTTTTAAAACCGAATCCAAGAATCAGAAAAAACAAAATGGATATTGATTTCTCAGAAATAGGAATCAAAGGACGTGATTCTAAAGGAAATCTGGTGACCAAATATTCTGTTAAAAAAGTAGATTTAAAAGAGGAAGGTGTTTCGACTTTGGCACCTCGTAAAATCTGGTTTGATGATACAGTTAGACGTCTGAATGCGGATGTGAGAGGTACTTTATTAGGAAACTTTAAAGGTGATGATAAAATTCTGACCATCAATTCTCACGGTGAAGCAAAATTGATCAGCTTTGACCTTGGAAACCGCTTTGATGACGAATATATTATTCTTGAAAAATGGCGACCGCAACAGCCGATTACGTGCATTTATTATGACGGCGAAAAAGATATTTATTTTATCAAAAGATTTTTGCTTGAGAATACAATCAATCCGCAGACCTTTATGCCTTCTGAACATCCGAAATCTTTCATTGAAAGGATTTTAGTGTCAAATGGAACAACTGCTGAAATTATTTTTGCAAAAGATAAAGGAAAAGAACGTGATCCTGAAACCGTAAATATTGACGAATTTATCGCAATAAAGGGTATAAAAGCCATCGGAAATCAATTCACGAAATTTAAAGTAAAAAACATCAATATTACCATTCCTGAACCGGAAGAAGAGGAGCCTGAAGTATATGAAGAGCCAGACTTCACGCCATCTACAGATGATGATGGCGGAACGATTGGTGATTTGTTTGAAGGAGGAAATACTGAGAACTAACTAAGAAAAGAAAATATGAATATTGTAATACTTATTATTGCTATAACTTGTATCATTAGCTATCTTGCTTTAAACGATATGAGGATTTTCGAAAAATATAAATTTAATGTTGGAGCAATTCTTCATCGGAAAGAATATATAAGATTATTAAGTTCGGGATTTCTGCACGCAGACTTTATACATTTGATATTGAATATGTATGTGCTTTATATGTTCAGTCCAGCTGTAATGGAGGACTTTGGAATAATAGGTTTTTTGATTATTTATTTTGCATCTATCTTATTGGGAAATTTATTTTCATTATTTATCTACAAAGCACAAAATTGGTATTCAGCGATAGGTGCAAGTGGTGGGGTTGCAGGGATTATTTTTGCAAGTGTTTCTCTTGACCCTGTTCTTACAAAAATAGGAATTATTTTTCTGCCTCCTGAACTAAGTATTCCTGGTTATCTTTTTGGATTTTTATACTTCGGTTATTCGGTTTATAGTATGCTAAAACCTCGGAATGGAGATAATATAGGTCACGCAGCACATTTGGGAGGAGCATTTTTCGGGTTGGTGTATTCGGTCACAGTTTTCCCTCAATTAGCTATGAATAATATTTTGTATTTGGGAATTATGTCTTTACCACTTCTCTATTTATCTTACGAAATATTTATAAAGAAAAGAATAGGCTAAGATTTTAAATTTAAAATAACGAAATCAATGCACACAGAATTAAATAACTTCACTGTTATCCTTATTTACGGTTCATTGGTTTTGTTGTCTTTTTTTAAGCTGACCAATCCTTTAAATGTCAATAAAAAACCAAATTTATGGTTCGGAATCTTTCTTTTTCTGTGGTCGACTTTTTGGCTTGATGAAATATTGTCATTAATAACGCATTCGGAAATACAGATTCACACTTTATTTTTTGTCAATTTTATACAGTTTTTTACTCCAATTGTATTTTATTTCAGTGTTCTTTTTTATACTAATCCTTCTTTTAAATTTAAAAATACTGACTGTAAATACCTTATTCTTCCTTTTATTTTCTTTGTTAATCTTTTATTTTTAAGATTAGAAATTTATAAAAGTGATCGTGAGGTATTAGAGGTTTTAAATTATATTTTCATCAGTTTGATTTTATTTCAGGCTTTGTTTTACACCAGTCTTTCATATTTTACGATAAGAAAGCATCAGAAAAAAATTCAGAATTTCTCATCCAATACTGAGGAAATTAATTTAAATTGGTTAGAGTATATTATTCTTATTATATTCATGGTAAGTCTTGTTTTTGTGGTGTACAATCTTTTCTACAACTCCACTTCGCTAAATATTTTTATAAATTTGATTTTTTTAGCCGTTATTTATTTTATTGCATATTATTCTCTGAAGCAAAAAGAGATTTATCCTTTAGAAGAAAAACAAAGGGAAGAACTGATCTCAATTCCTGATATTGAGACGGAAGAATTAAAGAGGAAACTTATTCCTGATGAAGAGCTGATGAGAATTAAAAATCTTTTGGATCACCTTATGATAACTCAACAGCCATATCTTGATAGTGAGCTTAATCTCATCAAGCTTTCTGAACTGGTTTCGGTTTCTACACATCATTTATCTTATGTGATCAATGCAGGTTTTCAAAAGAATTTCTTCCAATATGTGAATGAATACAGAATTGAATATGCCAAAAAACTTCTAAAAGATCATTCTTCAAAACTTTCGATTCTCGGTATTGCCTACGAATCAGGATTCAATTCTAAAACATCTTTCAACACCACTTTCAAAAAAATCACAGGAATTACACCTTCAGAGTTTAAAAAAACAAGTTCAGACTTATAAACTTGCACTTTTATTTATTTTAATTAATTGATTTTTAGTGAGTTATTATTTTGTTTAAATGTGTTCTTTCAGATAGATCAGAACATTAAAACGGCAGTCAGATTCTAGTTTTGTAGCAGAAAATTTCTCTATGAAAACGAAAGAATCATACGCAGTTGTTACCGGTGCAAGTCAAGGATTAGGTAAAGCATTTGTTGAAAATCTGGCTAAAAAGCATATCAATATTATTCTGATAAGCCTTCCCGGTCAGAATCTGAAAGAATTGAGTCATAAGATTGCAGAAACTTACCAAGTGAAAACACATTATTATGAAGTTGATCTTTCTATAAATGATAATGTCATCAAACTGACAGACTGGATAAACGAATCTTTCGAAATTCATATTTTAATCAATAATGCAGGATTAGGCGGAACCAAAAAATTCACGGAAGCCAGTTCTCAATATATCAATACTATTTTGCAGGTAAATGTAATGGCGACATCGCTAATTACACATCAACTACTTCCCAATTTATTAAAACAGCCCCAATCTTACATTTTGAATGTTTCGAGCATGGCTGCCTTTTCACCTATCGGTTTCAAGACGGTTTATCCGGCTTCCAAAACCTTTATTCATTCCTTTACAAGAGGTTTGTATGAGGAGTTGAAGCATACTAATGTTTTTGTAAGTGTGGTGAATCCCGGCGCCATGAAAACGAATGCAGATGTCTGTAACAGAATTGAAAAACAAGGCTTTTTAGGAAGATTAACGCTTCTTGATCCAAATAAAGTCGCTTTTTACTGCATTAATCAGTTGTTTAAAAAAGATTCGGTTATCATGGTTAATCCTTACAGTTGGTTAATTTTAAAAATTTTACCCATCTGGATCAGGCTTCCTTTGATGACCAATGCAATCAGAAAAGAAATAGAAGCATGAAAAAAGTTTTTGTGACCGGTGCTACCGGCTTTTTAGGAGCTCATGTTGTCATTAAATTATTGAAAAATGGTTATTTTGTTTTTGCTTTGGTGCGTAAGAAAAGCAGTTATTCTGGTGAAGAAAATGAAAACTTAAAATTGATAGAAGGAGATTTGTTTTCTGATGTCTCATCTTATCTCGAAAAGGTACAATTTGTGATCCATATTGCGGCTGAAACAAGTCAAAACTTGATTTCTTATCAACATTACAAGCAGATAAATTATGATGCAACGATAAATTTATTTTCTCAGGTGGTTGAAAAAAAGGTTGAAAAATTTTTATTTGTAAGCACTGCAAATACTTTAGGATTTGGTAGTTTAGAATCTTTGGGAGATGAAAATTCTATTCAAAAATATCCTTTTAGCCAGTCTTTTTATGCTAAAAGTAAATTAGAAGCAGAAAATAGCCTGTTACAAAATAATAAAACTACAGATGTGATTATTATAAATCCCACTTTTATGCTGGGTTCTTTAGATTATAAACCAAGTTCAGGGAAAATAATATTTTGGGTTTGGAAGAAAAAACTAATTTTCTATCCCAAAGGCGGAAAGAATTTTGTGCACGTAGAAGATGTAGCAAAAGGAATCGTGAATGCCATAAATAAAGGAAAAAATGGCGAAAAATATCTTCTTGCCAATGAAAATTTAAAATACAGAGCATTTTTTGAAAAAGTATGCACAGCGGCCAATCAAAAATCTGTTGTATTACCAATTCCTGATTTTGTATTATTTGCTCTTGGATTATTGGGCGATTTTATGAGATTTTTTAAAATTAAAACCAATTTAAGCTCATCTAATATGAAGGCGCTCAGGATTGATAATTACTACACAAATCAAAAATCAGTTAAAGATTTGGATATGACTTATTTGCCAACAAAAAGAGCAATTTCAGATGCTATTACATTTTTTGAAACAAGAAAATAATTATATTTAAATTACTTCAGAGCATTATCTAAATTTTCGACAAAATTAATATGCTGAGTTTTATTGCTTTCGAGAATAAATTGTTTTAGACTTTTACTTTGATATTTTTCAAAATTTCCTACAATGGTAAGACTCATTCTGTAATTGGAAAATTTTTGTAAAATTTCTCCGGCAAGGCCTGTTCTGAGATCAAAAAATTCAGAGATGATATTTTTCTCATAGAGAATAATCTTGTCAAACCCCTGATAATATAGGTTTCCCAAAAGATCTAAACCGTCCTGTTCTGATTTAATAATCAATTCATCTGAAATTATTTCAGCAATATTAATATCATGAAATTTGTGGCTTTTAATTTCCATCTTACTTTATTTTATGGCGAAAATAAAACGATCATTTCCGCTTAAATCTTTAATCAATTCGGTATTTGAGAGAATATTTTGATATAATTCTAAAGTTTCCTCACCTAATTTCTGATTGATTTCCAAGAACAATAATCCGTTTTTATTTAAATATTTTATTGAATCTTCTGCAATCTTTCTGTAAAAAATCAAATCGTCTGATGTTGGCGAAAAAAGAGCCATTGTAGGTTCAAAACCCTTTACAGAATCTTCAATTTCTATTTCTTCCTCAATCCCAATATATGGTGGATTTGAAATAATTATATCATAATTTTCATTCAAATTAAAATTCAAATAATCTGCATGAATAAAATTAACTTCGAGCTGATGAAATTCTGCATTTCTTTTCGCAACTTCCAAAGCCTTTTCCGAAAAATCAATTGACGAAATCTCAGCATTTGGAAAATGTTTCTTTAAAACCAAAGGAATAATACCGCTTCCGGTTCCAATGTCTAAAATTTTTAAACCCTGAACATCAAAATCTGAACTTTGAATTTTCTGAATTGCCATTTCCAACAATTCTTCCGTTTCCGGACGAGGAACCAGTACATTTTCATTCACAAAAAAAGCCATTCCGTAAAATTCAGTTTCACCTAGAATATGCTGATAAGGTTTTCTAGTTTTTAATTCAGAAAGAATATTTTGAAACTGATTTTCGTTGACATCTGATAATTTCTGATCAGACATCATCCTTTGTTGAATTTGATTTAAACCTAAATTTTTTTCAACAAAAACTGAATATAGAAAGTCTGTTTCAGAATCTGTATACAATTCTGAAAGTTCCGTTTTAAAGTATTTTTTTAATTCTGAAATTGTCATTTATCTTGTAAAAACCAATTTAGTATCCGTAGATTTTTCTTCGTCAATTCTGTAACCTTCATAGTTGAACGCCTTTACATCATTCAATGTTTTAGCTTGAGTTTCTGCACAGAATCTAACGACCAAACCTCTCGCATGTTTTGTATAAACTACGATGGTTTTGAGTTTTCCTTCTCTCAATTCATAAAACTCAAAATCAATGACTTTGTGGTTGAGCTTTTTTCGGTCGATCACTTTTCCGTACTCATTGCTGCATAAAAAGAGAAGAGGTTCGTTCTTTTTCATTTCAGAATTAAGCTGTTCTGTCACTTTTTCAGTCCAGAAGCTGTAGAGATTTTTGTATTCATCAAATTCAAATGGTCTTCCCATTTCCAGTCGATACAACATTACCTTGTCGGAAGGTTTAAGCAAACCATACAATCCGGAAAGTATTCTGTAATTTTTCTGAAGATAATCTATTGCTTTTTTATCTAAAGTTTTCGCATCTAATCCTCTGTAAACTTCTCCTGTAAAGGCAAACATTGCTGGAGCAGATTCTTTTGCGCTGGGTTTTGCTTTCCATTTTTGATTTCTTTCCCAGTTTTCATCTGCCAGTTTTGGCGAGATTTCCATCAGTTCAGAAAGATATTTTGGAGATTTATGTTTTAAAAAAGAATGGATGAATTCCGCTTCTTCAATGAATTTCGGGCTGGTGCTTCTCAAGAAATCTGTTGAGTTTTCTGTGTTCATCAATTTTGCAGGTGATGTTACGATTTTCATATTTAATATATGTTTTAATAGTAATGAGCTTTATTAAAATGAGGTTCTTTAAAAGAATGATAACTGTTTAAAATCAATCAAATTCATCAACATTAAAGAAACAAAGTCAAACAGAAAATGAGTGATGATTAAAATTTTAATATTGGAATATAATTTATAAAACATCGCAAATATAATTCCGATAAAAAAAGGAACTACTACCTGAGCAATGGTTCCGTATGTACTGTGAAGAATTCCGAATAATAATGCAGAAACCACAACTCCCAAAACAGGGCTATTGTAAATTTTTTCAATTCTTGGCTGAATGTAAGCCCGCATCAATAATTCTTCAATCACCGCTGCCGTCAAACATGTGAAAACGATAAGAAAATAATTGTTTTTGAAAACAGAACTCAACTGCACCAATCGAGCGCTGATTTTTTCATCCGTCAAAGTCATGATGATTGCATTCAATAACCCTCCACCAAATGCACAAATCAAATACAGAGAAATAATCGCAGAAATATAAAATGTAAAAGAATGCTTTTTGTCTTCCCAAGCAAAGAATGATCTGTTTTCTATGAAAAAATTATAAAGCAATACAAGAATTAAAACCAACCAGAGAGACAGCCTGTTGTAGAAAAAGAGTTCAGCAGTTAAAGTTTTAAAATTGAAAAATAAATTGATTAAAGGAATTGAATAAAGCATTGACAAAGCAAGCAGCACAAAAGTAAGTGCAGTGCCTACAGCGTATTTTCCGTTGAGACTCATATTGTAAGAATGCTTCTAAATTTCTCCTTTTCCTTGTCTGATTATTTCTGGCTCGCCTGATGTCAAATCTACAATTGTAGAAGCAACATTGTCACCATATCCGGAATCAATTACAATATCCACTAAATGATCATATTTCTCAGCAATCAATTCGGGGTCTGTAGAATATTCAATGATTTCATCATCATCTTTTATCGATGTTGATGCAATCGGATGTCCCAGCTTTTCAACAATCAATTGAGGAATCGGATGATCCGGAACTCTGATACCAACTGTTTTGTGATTTTTATAAGCTAAAGGCAGTGCTTTATTAGCTTCTAAAATAAAAGTGAAAGGACCTGGAAGATGGCTCTTCAAAAACCTGAAAACTGAAGTATCGATGGGTCTTGTAAAATCAGAAAGATGGCTGAGATCATTACAGATAATCGAGAATTTTGCTTTATCAAGTTTCTGTTTTTTAATCTGAGCGAGCTTTTCCATGGCTTTAATATCAAAAATATTGCAGCCCAATGCATAAACAGTATCAGACGGATAAATAATCAGTCCGCCATTATTCAGGGTTTTAATCACCTCATTGATAAGGTTTTCCTGAGGGTTATCGGGATAAATTCTTAGTATTTTTGCCATATAACAAAGATACAAATATTTAAATTATTGAGCGAAAATGCTCTATTTAAAAGAAATCCTTGCAATGTTAAAATATATTCGTACATTTGCAATCCAATATCGCGGGATAGAGCAGTAGGTAGCTCGTCGGGCTCATAACCCGGAGGTCATCGGTTCGAGTCCGGTTCCCGCTACTAAGTTTAAGTGCTTTCGGTAAGCACTCTAAAGATACACCGCGGGATGGAGCAGTAGGTAGCTCGTCGGGCTCATAACCCGAAGGTCATCGGTTCGAGTCCGGTTCCCGCTACTAAGTTAAGTGTTTTCGGTAAACACTCTAAAGATACACCGCGGGATGGAGCAGTAGGTAGCTCGTCGGGCTCATAACCCGAAGGTCATCGGTTCGAGTCCGGTTCCCGCTACTAAGTTAAGTGCTTTCGGTAAGCACTCTAAAGATACACCGCGGGATGGAGCAGTAGGTAGCTCGTCGGGCTCATAACCCGAAGGTCATCGGTTCGAGTCCGGTTCCCGCTACCAATAGGAGAATTACGAAAGTAGTTCTCCTTTTTTGTGTTGATAATTAAGGAGTAATTTCTTCATTAAATCAAGAATTTATTGTTTAGGTAGGGATTTGTAAAAATTTGATTAATTTTAATAACTTCAATGGTAAAGTTTTAGCTTGTATTTAACTTAAATACGAATTAAAATAACTTGAAATTGTTAAACAGGTTTGAAACTAAAATTTTAAAGAGTTCAAAAATAATAATTCAAATAAAAGATTTATGGAAAATTTACAACAAGCAAATGTCGAAAAGATTGAATCGTTTATGAAAAAATGGTTTGAACATTTTGACCGATTAGATGAAAACAGCTTCTTCCTCCAATATTTGTCTGAAGATGTAAAAATGAAGTTCCCAGGGAATGATTTGTTTACCGGGCATGAAGGATTTAGCAATTGGTTCACAGCATCTAAAAACCATCTTTTAGCCAATACAAGGCATCATGTTTCTGATATTAAGATTACAGAAAATGCCAACAGCCAGTTTGATATTGCTTTTAACGTAAGATATGTTGCAGAAATGAAAGACCAGAAAATTGATATGAACGTGAAAGAAGATTGGAAATTGACCTGGGATGACGTTAAAAATCAACCTGTAATATCAGAATACATCGTAAGTTAGTTTACGTACAAAAATATACTTGCAAAAAAAATCCCGCTTCGTAGAAGCGGGATTCATTATTTAGTTAACCAGAGTACTGAAATTCTGAAGTTTATAATCATCAGATTTTAACTGGTCGAAGTAAGTCGATTTGTTATTTCCTTTCATTTTTTTCACAGCGCCTACAGCTCCTGAGAAATCTTTGTCAATTTTTGAAGCGATTTCTGTTGGTTTGAAATCTAGCTTTACGCTGTCATCTGCTACTCCTAAGTATCCGTTCTTTTTAGTAACGTAATTGATGTAGTTTTCGTAAATCCCCAATGTGTTTCTGAAATATTGTGTGTGATAGTTCAGACATTTTTAGTAAGCTTAGATTTTCCTAAGATACAGCTTGCCATATTTCCTTTATAAAGATCAAATTCTTGAGATACTTTATCGTATTCGTTTTTCAAAGCAACTTTTCCATTGTCCAGAACAGTTGTGTTTCCTTGTTTTTCACTGATTTTTTTTAAATGTTCTACGACGACAGGAACCGTAGCTTCGATTTTTGATTTAGCCTCGGTCACTGAGCCGAAAACTGATGACACCTGAGCCGATGTTAAGCTAAAAATAAATAATAATAAAACAGTTAGTAGATTATATCTTTTCATGAGAAATTTTTAAAGCACTAAAATAAATATATTTTCTCAGTTTAAGCAAGTAGATTTTAATTTTATTTAATAAATTTTAACAAGTTTTATGAATTTATAACTTTATGAAGTTGATTGATGCTAAATATTTAGTCATAAAATAACCTCTATTAAAAATTTAACATATTTTAATAAAAAATATAACGCTGAAAATCAGCATTTTAAACAAATTAAAAGTTTATCACTAAAAAAATAGTTGTTCAGATGAATTTAATTTCTACATTTGTATAACTAATTTACTAGTGATATTGAAATCTCCGGTAAAAATAAGATAACGAAAGCTATGAAGATTCAAAACTTAACAAAAGCAGAAGAACAGGTAATGCAATATTTATGGAAACTCGAAAAAGGTTTTCTAAAGGATGTGCTTGACCTTTTCCCGGAGCCGAAACCTCATACCAATACAGTTTCTACCATTTTAAAGGTTTTGAAAGAAAAAGAATTTGTTGATTATAATATATATGGAAGGCAGCACGAATATTTTCCTTTGGTTTCTAAAGAGCAATATTCCGGGAAGACAATGAAAAGTCTGGTGAAAAATTACTTTAAAGGTTCTTACAAAAGTGCCGTTTCTTTTTTGGTTGAAAAAACGAAATGACTGTTGAAGATCTTGAAATGTTACTCAACGAACTCAAAAAGAAAGACTAATATGGAAGCACTGATTTTATATTTCGGAAAAGTAATCATCTGCTCGGGTGTAATGTTTTTGTATTATCAGTTGTCTCTTAAAGACAAGACGTTTCATCATTACAATAGATTTTACTTATTGTTTGCAATGGTTGTCTCCATTTTTCTTCCTTTAGTAAGAGTAGAAGATTTTACGATTGAAGTGAGCAATGACATTTATTTGCTCATTAGTAAGATACAGAATTTAAATACAAACAAAACAGCGGATTATGATTACATTTATTTTAGAATTGTTTTTTCAGCTTTGGGATTGGTGTCTTTCTATTTTTTAGGAAAACTGATTTACGGAGTTTTAAAAATAAACCAATTTAAAAAGCAGTTTCAAAAAGAAACTTTCGAAGGGGTCAATTTCTATCAGACCAACCTTTCAGAAGCCCCATTTTCATATTTCAGAAATCTCTTTTGGAAGAATACGATTGTCATCAATTCAGATATCGGAAAGCAGATTTTAAAGCATGAAATGGTTCACATTGAGCAGAAACATTCGTATGACAAGATTTTCATCGAAATCATCACTGCAATCTTCTGGTTCAATCCGTTCTTTCATGTTATCAAAAAGAAATAAGCTTAATTCACGAATATCTGGCTGATAAAAAGGCCGTCAAACAATCGGACACCAAAGCATTTGCGCAGATGCTATTAGCAAGCCACTTTTCCGGAAAAGAGTTGCCTGCGACCAGTCCGTTTCTAAGTTCAAACCTTAAAAAAGACTTAAAATGTTACAAAAACCACAAACCAAATTCGGTTATGCGCGTAGAATTTTTGCATTACCGGTGTTATTTACAGTTGCTTTCGCTTATATGGTGAACGCAAAAAACAAAGAAATTGCAGAAACCAATATTGAAATAGAGAAAGCAGTTTCTGAGATTAAAAAAGATACCATTTCTCCTAAAAACAATATCGATCAGATTGTAGAAAGGCAAGAAACTAAAATTTCTAAAGCGAATGAACAATTAAAGATTCAGTCTGAAAAGCTGAAAACTTTAAGCGAAAAGTCAAAAGAAAAAGCCGCAGAATTGAAAAAAATCGCCAAAGAAAAAGGTGATAATAGCTATGAATTTGAATTAAAAGCTAAAGAATTGAAACAGCTTTCTGGTGAAATGGATAGAATTGCTGACAGGATAATAGTAGAAAAAGATGGTAAAGTAATTTTTAATGATATAGAATTTAGAACTATTTTTCCCGATGGTAAAAATTATACTTTTAAACTGAATGAGAATAGAGGCAAGACCATTGATATGAGTAATCATGAAGGTGAAGGATACAAAAAATCGAAGAAAATACTTGATGATAGACTTATCGAAATTTTTGAAGGAAAAAATGATTATTCTGATAGTAATTTTCCAACACCGCCAACGCCTATAACTCCTCCTATAGTAGCTCGAGGATACACAGGATTAGCAAAATATACTGAGGTGAAGCCCTTTGTTTTATCTAAAAAAGATCAAAGAAAACTTGAAAAATTGTCAAAAGAAAAAGCTGAGTTAGCAAGAAAACAAGCTGAGATTTCAAGAAAGCAGGCAGAAATTGTAAAAGAACAAATACCGGTAGGTAATCCTTGGATGATTTCAGTTGATGCACACGCAAAACCTGATACAAAATATAGAGTAACTTCCACATATACACCGTCGGATAAGGCAAGAAAACATGCAGCCGTTATTGCAAAATCTTTAAAAGCTCAAGGATTTAATAATTTGCAATCTGTCACAGGTGAAAACTCTAAATTATATATTAATGGTAAAGACGCCACTGAAAACATTAAATATATCATTGACGGAAAAGAAGCCTCAAAAGAAGAATTTGGTATGCTAAAATCTAGCAGTATCCGTGATATGACTGTCAAAAGAAATAATCTCAATGACAAAACTGAAGGTGAAATCATTATTAATACAAAGAAAGAAACGAAAGATTAAAATTTAACCTACACCAAAAACTTCGATCACTATGGAAACTCTCATTTTCTATCTCGGAAAAGTTATCATTTGTTCTGGCGTGATGTTTCTGTATTATCAGATTGCTCTGAAAGACAAAACATTCCATCATTACAACCGATTTTATCTTTTATTTTTGGTTGTGGTTTCCCTGATTTTGCCATTGCTGAAAATCGAATATTTCACAATCGAATTCAGTGATCAAGTTTTTGTATTACTCAATAAATTTCAAAGCTTTACAGATTCTAAAAACACAAATGATGGAATCAATTACTGGGAATATATCAACTTTGGAATTATAGGAATTGCAATCATATTATTGTTAAAACTACTATTTGGAATTTTTAAAATTATTCGTTTTAAAACTCAATTTCAGAAAGAAAATTTTGAAGGAATCAATTTTTACCAGACCAATCTTTCAGAAGCACCTTTTTCTTATTTTAAAAATCTATTCTGGAAGAATACGATTATCCTCAATTCAGATATCGGAAAGCAGATTTTAAAGCATGAAATGGTACACATCGAACAGAAACATTCGTATGATAAAATTTTTATTGAAATCATTACCGCTGTTTTCTGGTTCAACCCATTTTTTTATTTAATTAAAAAAGAAATTAATTTAATTCACGAATATCTGGCGGACAATAAAGCCGTCAGACAGTCGGATACCAAAGCATTTGCGCAGATGCTTTTAGCAAGTCACTTTTCCGGGAATCAGTTGCCTGCGACCAATCCGTTTCTCAGTTCAAACCTTAAAAAAAGACTCAAAATGATTCAAAAACCAAAGACAAAATTCGGATATGCGCGCAGAATTTCAGCATTGCCGGTTTTATTTACTGTCGCTTTCGCTTATATGGTGAATGCGAAAAATAAGGAAATAGAAAAGGTTAATCATGATGTTGAAAAAATAGTTCAATCATTAGAAATTAAAAATGATACAGAAGTTCAACCGAATACTGAAAATATTTCAGTTGAAATAATTAAAGATACCATTAAACCACAGTTGCCTAAAGTTCCAAACACTATTTCAAACCTGAAAATCACTAGCAGTGTAGAAAATTCTTGGGAAAACCGATTGAAAGATGCAGATGAAAGCGATATATTTCTTGTGGAAGGTAAGAAAGTAAGCAAAGATGTTTTTATTGATTTTTTTGATGAGAACATAGAAACACCCAATTATATTTTCAGCCACTCAGCGCCTAAAAATGATGATATTAAAGTGATGATTTACAGTGCTGCCAAAAATAGCGATCAACTTTCTAGTGCTGTACGAAACAAACTGATGAGGGAGAATAAGGTGGGTAACGATATGTTTTTGTATATGACTAAAATGATATCTACTGATCAAGAAAGAGAAAATCTTAGACAATCAGTTTTAGAAACAGCAAAAGCAAGAAAAGTCGTTGAAGAAGCACTTGATAAAAAGGGAAACGAAGTAACCAAAAATTTAGATTTCAAAAAAGGACGAGATTATGATAAAAATCCTCTAACTCAAACTGAAATTAAAGAACTAAGAACTGATGCTGAAAGACTTAAAATTAAATCAGAAAAGGAGTTTGAAGCCAGAAAAGAAAATATGATTATTTTCAAATATGATGCAATTGTTTCTTACGTTAAAAATGAAGATCAATCAATAACAAAGGATGATAGAAAAGATCCTGTAAAAGCAAGCGTGATGATGATGCCTCTCAGAGATGGAAGATTTTTTGTTGACGGAAAAGAATTCACAAAAGAAGAGCTGAAAAAATACATGAAAAGTTTTGAAGACGACGTTTTTAGAAAAGATATTGCTTCTGCAAAAGCTCCGTTTAAATCTGTGAAAATGTACAGAACTCCCTACGGAGATAGAGGTTTCTCAAAACTTGATAAAGTAGAATTTTCTACAAAATAAATTTTAAAATGAAATTAATAATCACTTTCAGCTTATTGCTCATCGTCATATTTTCCAGCGCACAAAACAAACGTTTTACTTACGACTATCAATTTATCCCGGATTCTACCAACGTTTCTGATGTAAAAAATGAATTAATGAATCTGGATGTTTCAGAATCTGGATCAAAATTTTACAGTTACACGGTTTATCATTCAGATTCTATCGCAAAGATTGATATGGAAAAACAACTGGCGGCAACAGGTGCAATCAACATTAAATCTGATATGCGAAAAGGGTTAGTGAGATATTCAGTTACCAAAAAATATCCTAAGTATGAGGTTTTCTTACACAATAGAATTTTGATGGATCAGTATAAAGTGTCGGAAGAAAGACCGATTGTGTGGAAAATCACTTCTGAAAAATTGAAAATGGGTGAGTGGACAGCCCAAAAAGCAGAAGCCAATTTTGGAGGAAGACATTGGTATGCATGGTTTACGACAGATATTCCGATTCAGGACGGACCCTACAAATTTCATGGACTTCCCGGATTAATAGTAAAGCTGGAAGATAAAACCCAATCTCATCGTTTTACTTTGCAGGCTGTGAAAAATATCAGTTCGCTCCCGGAAGATGTTTTCGGAGCTAAAGAAATTTCAGTTAATTCTAAACAATATAATAAATTGGTAAAAGAATATGAGACTGATCCTACAAAAGGTCTTCAGCAAATGCAGATGGGTGGCATGACGATGATTATGAAAGAAGGACAAAACAAGCACATGAAAGATCAGGAAGAACGTTTGAAGGCAAGGATGAAAAAGGATAATAACAGAATTGAACTTAACAAAACCAAATAAAATGAAAAAAATACTTACTACTTTATTTCTAATCATTGGATGCAGCATTTTTGCACAAAACCGTTTTTTCTATGATTATAAATTTATTCCGGATTCTACGGATAAGGCAAATGTGATTACGGAAATGATGCTTTTGGATATCGATAAAAAGGGATCAAACTATTACAGTCAGCAAAAGTTTTTGGCCGATTCTACTTCAAGAGCCGATTTAGAAAGACAATTAAAATTAAGTCCGAATAATATCAGCATCAACAGAACTGATAAGCCGGGACAGGTTTCTTACAAAGTAACCAAACAATATCCTGATTTCAAAACTTATCTTTTCACCAGAGTTTCCTCAGACAGCTATAAAATTGAAGAAGACAAAAAACTGGAATGGAAAATTCTTCCGGACAAACAAAAAGTAGGAGCTTATAACGCTCAAAAGCAACAACCAATTTTGGAGGTAGAGAATGGACGGCTTGGTTTTCCACAGATTTACCTTTTCAGGATGGGCCTTATAAATTTTACGGATTGCCAGGTTTAATTGTGAAAATTGAAGATAAAACAGGTTCGCATTCTATGACTTTGGTTGGAAATAAAACAATCGAAATTGCTGCAGATAAAGAACTTGATCTGCCTCAGGGAATTCAGTTGTACGGAATGGGCGGAAAAGATATTGAAGCAAGTAAAAGTCAGTTTAAAAAAGTCTGGAAAGCCTATGTAAACGACCCAACGAAAAATATGCGAGAGATGATGATGAAAAATACAGAAACTAACCGAGTTGTTTTTAAAACAAAAACCGCAGATGGTAAGGAAATTTCAGACCCGAATCAGGTTTTCAGAGAAATGGAGAAGAAGGCAAAAGAAGGTTTCAAAAAGAATAACAATTCTATCGAACCGGATTTGTATAAATAAAATAATCATCAAAATTACACCCTTTAGGGACCGGGGAAATTAATTTTGATCATCTTTAAAGAAAAAATGCGGTGAAAATTTTCACCGCATTTTTAGTTTTATTTTTTACCTGTCAGCCACTGGTTTTGAAGTTTGAGTTCTGCTGGGGTAGGATTTGCTTTAAATTGAAGCGTTTCTACAGTCATTTTATCTAAAATTGCTTTTCCTTTAAGATCAATTTTATCACTTTTGTCACCGTTTTTACGAAGAATAGTCACCGTTACATTTTGTCCGTCTTTGATGGTTTTAGAATAATTAATAAACTCTTGTACGTTTTGAATGTTGATTGTTTTCCCGTCCAAAGCAACGACTTCATCAGTAATTTTAAATCCGATACTTTTTGCGAATGGCGACAGCGCTGAGTTTTCGTCAAACACAAAAGTATTATTTTTGTCATTATATCCTGTTTGGCTCGGATCTTTTATCATCCAGAAAAGTGGTGGAGTTTCCTGCTTGTTGATTTCTACACCCACTTGCGCCAGATATTCTGCATAAGGCGTTGGCTGGCTTCCTGCAATATATTTGTTGTAAAAATCTTTTACCTGCGGATATCCTGTGATGGTTACCAATTCGTCAATAAGTTTATCATCTTTAAAAGGTTTATTTTCACCAAACCTTTGAGACAATTTTCTGATCATATCACGGTAGCCCATTTCACCGTTAGACAATTTTCTCAGTTCAATATCCAGACACATCGTCAAAAGCGTTCCTTTTTCATACACGTTTCTGTACTGATCTTTATATTGATCCTGTAGAATGTTTTTACTCATTACCGTAAACGGCATGGTGTCATTGTAGCTTTTTGAATTTTTGATTTTGTCACTCATTCTCTGAAGAAACTGATCTTTTGTAATCAAACCTTCCTGAATCTGGAACAAATTAGCAAAATATTCAGTTCCGCCTTCATACATCCAGAGGTGCTGAGACATTTTAGGATCCGCATAATTGAAATAATGAATTTCTTCAGAATGTGTTTTCAAAGGATTCACCGTATGGAAAAACTCGTGAGATACTACATCTACAATCGATTCATCAATGGCTTCTTTCGGCATCATTTCGTGAAGTACTACGCTCGTTGATTCATGATGTTCCAAAGCTCCAAAACCTTTAATCTGCGGACCTTCTGTTCCTGCAAGATAAAGCATGATCGCATATTTTTTGTTGGTATTCATGTCTCCCAAAAATTTCTTTTGAGCAACAACCATTTTCTCTAAATTTTCTTTAAAATCTGCAGCTTTATACTTTCCGGTCGGTGAGTAAACTCCCAAAACCAGATCCATTCCGCCGGCATTGAACGTAATAAAATCAGGCTTAGAGTACATTAATGGAGAATCTGTCAGTTTAGCATAATTTGCTAAAGTAAAAGTATCAGTAGCTTCAGATTTATCCTGATCTACCAAAGCTGTTGTTCCATAAAAATCATTTGGTTTCTGAATAACTAATTGATAAGGCACATCCTGCATATTATCGATATATCCTACAAAACCGTGGGTATTGATCATGAAAATTTTTCCTGCTTCAATGTCAGTTCCTGAAGGCGAAAATACCGCTTTGTGCTTTTCTGTTTCGTTTTCTTCATCAAAACTGTCATTCACCAAATACGTAATTTTGCTTAATGCCTGAGCATTTTTCAGCGAGTAGGTATTGTCATTAACTTTTGTGAAAGCCAATTCTTTTCCTTTATTATCTAAAAATTTAATTCCTTCGATGAATCTTCCGTAATCATCCACAGAATACGTTCCGGGAACGGTTTTAGGAAAGTGAAATTTCACATCTCCGGATTTCATTTTCGGAAATTCCATTGTTACTGCTACTTTATCGTCTTTCACGTTGACCAAATCTATGTTGGTTTTAATCGACTGTGCATTAACAAAAGCTGCTGCAAGAATTCCTAAGCTAAGTGCTATTTTTTTCATTAGGTTTATTTTATAGATAAGTAGTTGATGGAAAATTGATTTTGTTACATAGGGTTGAAAATATTAGATATAAATTTTTGTTAAATCTCATTCATGCATTATAATCAAATGATGTTATTATATTTCACGAGCATTCATAAGAGAATATTTTTCAACATCTTCCTTTTTGAACAATACGGTTAAATGATCTGTATAATAATTGTTTTCAGATTCTGTTATTTCAAATGCTGAAATCCAAAGACTTTCTTCTTGAATGTCGATTCTCCACGTCATTGGCAATCGAGTGATTTTCTTTCTGCCTTTTGGGATGTATATTGTTAAAAATGAGTGATATTCCTGGTTTTCAATCTTTTCCCAATAAACTTCAACTGAAGAGATTTCTCTATTGATTTTATTAATCCAATTTTGATTTGCTGTAACATCAATAGTTTTAAAACCTTCTCTAAATCTTATTTCAGACAGTTCTTCAAATCCAATTCCGTAACAACGAAATTCATTATCCCATTTTATTTGCAATAACTTACCATTGTCAAGTTGAAATATTACATTCATATCAATAGAATGAATGTTTTGTGAATGTTCCCAAAATTCAGAATCAATTTCGTAGTTGATTTCTTCATAAAAAACTTTTTGAATTTTTCTTCCTACAAAATTAGAATCTATGCTTTCAATATATTCTTCTTCTTTTTGCTGAGAAATGTTCATATTGATTTTTTATTATTGGAATTTATCACTACACTTTATTGTACTTCAAATAGTAATTCTTATTAAACTCAACCGGCTGGCTACTTTTAAGTGTGATTTTCTGCCAAGACTCACTTGGAGAAATTGTTTGTTCACCAAATCTTACAGGAAGATTGAGATTTTTCACGGTATTTGTAAAACGGTATTTCAGTTCTTTGCCATTTTGAGAATATTCTAAAACCGGAACTTTTGTGGTTCTTAAGTACTGATCAAAAACAGTCAAAAAATCAATTCCTGCTTTCTCCGAGATGTATTTTTCAATCTGCTCTGTGGTGACCGTTTGATGATAAAAATCTTTATTTAAACCTCTCAGAATCTGTCTGAATTTCACATCATCATTCATGATTTGTCGCATCGTGTGAATCATGCTTGCGCCTTTCGGGTACATATCACCGCTTCCTTCATTTCTTACACCATATTTTCCGATAATCGGAACGTCGTTGGCAATATTATTCTGAATTCCCTGAGCATAGATATCTGCAGATTTTTTATCCATATAATCTTCCGTAAACAACACTTCAGAGTACATCGTAAAACTCTCGTGGATCCACATGTCAGCCTGATCTTTTGCTGTAATATTATTGGCAAACCATTCATGACCACTTTCGTGAACGATAATATAATCCCAGTTTAATCCGACGCCGGTTCCTGAAAGATCATTTCCCAAATATCCGTTCACATATTGATTTCCGTAGGCAATATTGCTCTGATGCTCCATTCCCAAATAAGGCGAGTCAACAAGCTTGTAAGAATCTTCATAAAAAGGATAAGGCCCGAACCAGTGTTCAAAGGCTTTTAACATCGGTTTTACCTGCTGAAACTGTTTTTTTGCCCGGTCTAAATTATAATCAATCACCCAATAATCAAGATCTAGTTTTCCTTTTTCTCCGGCATAAGAATCTTTAAAATTCACATATTTACCAATATTTGGAATGATAGAGTAGGCATTGATTGGGTTTTTAACTTCCCAAATGAAAATGTTTTTTCCGTTTTCTGTTTTTTTATCTTTCAATCTTCCATTACCAATTCCAACTAAATCTGATGGAGTGATAATTTTCATCACGATTCCGTTTTCAGGCTCGTCACTCCAGATATCTTTTACGGGAAGCCAGACAGATGCGCCAATCCCTTCATCTGCAACGCTCATCCAAGGATTGCCTTTTTCATCTTTGGTGAAAACCCAACCGCCATCCCAGGGTGCATTTTTGGCAATCGTAGGATTTCCGGAGTACGTGATGTCTATGGTATATTTTTCTCCCTTTTTGAAATTTTTCTTAGATGAAATGAATATAAAATCTCCATCTCTTTTAAAGCCGTCAATAGTTGGGAAATTACATTCAATTTTATCAGCCTTCATTGGTTTTTGAAGATCAATCTGAAAAACAGGATTCAGGACATCTTTAAGAATTTCAAAACTGATTTTATTGTTTCCTTTAATGCTTTTTTGTTCGAAATCTGGCTCTACAGACAATTCATATTTTTTGACATCCCAAAAATTTCTGAATCCTGTATTTGAACCTTTTAAAGTATCTTGTTTGGTGAACTTCTTATTTTGTTCAAAAAATTGACCGAAAGCCAATCCGGAAGCCAACAAAATCGAGTAGGAGAGTTTATTCATAAGTTGTGAAATTTGATGTCTTCAAAAATATAAAATTTAAAATCAATTGAATAAAAAAGTATAAAAAAATGCAGAAAGTAAATTATTTTAATGAATACTTTCAATTTTTAAGCTAAAAATGATTATTTTAAGTTTAGAGTCTCTAATTTTTATTTAAAAGAGGTAACGGCTTTTCACTTTTACCCTCTGTCTTCAACAAAGTGCCATTTTGTGTTCTTCCATTAACAATATAATTTCCATCAGCAAATCTGCAGTCGTGGCTTCCCACGTAACCGAACATTCCGTAATGCAAGTAAGCATAATGATGAAACCCCGATATGGTAAAGTAAATCTTATTTTTAGTTTTTACGATAATAATGTCTGACTTTTTAAAATTCTCAAATGGGATGTTTGTACTTAAATAATTATCGGGTTCTGTAATTGTGTACTCTACAGTTGTATCTTTTATCAATCTATTATTTCGAATTAAATAAAACTTTAATTCAGTAATTTCATTTTTCTAAACTGACCCAGCGTTATGCTTGGCTTTTCTGTGATCGTAGTAATCGTATCACATTCTTTCGAGTATTTGATGCCGTCTTCTTCTGCTCTTTTATGGCTGGTTTCCATTGACCACCAAAACCAACCCACAATCAGTCCGATAAAGAATATGCATATCGAAAGTGCAATTAAACATCCTTTTAAATATTTATTCATTTTGAAAACATGATATGATGAGCTTTAAATTTAAGTATTTCTAAAATACATATTTGCAAACGATAAATTAAAAGTTTCTGAAAGTAAATTTCATTTGATCCAGAAAACAAAGCGGCGGAAAAATCAAAGATTTTTCCGCCGCCCCTATATTATTAATTTCAGCTTTAGCCTCAACCTATTTCTAAACTACAGGCAATTTCGCTTCTCTCTTCTGCACTTTTCTATACGTATAAGCACACATTAAAATACTGAATTCATACAAGAAAAGTAACGGTAAAGCCGCCATCATCATGCTCAAAACATCTGCCGGAGTAATGATTGCTGCAACTACCATAATCAAAACAATCGCATGTCTACGGTATTTTTTCATGAAAGCCGGGTTCAAAATTCCGATTGTCGTTAAAAAGTAAATTAAAACAGGGAAAAGAAATACAACACCCATTCCTAAAACAACCTGTAGAAACAAAGTGGTGTAATCACTCAAATCGTAAAGTGGAATAATAATGTCGGAAATTTTAAAAATAACTCCGAAATTAACCGCAAATGGTAAAATTAAAAAGTAACCGCACAAAACGCCCATCATGAAAAGAATCCAGACAGAATTGATGATAAATATTGAGTTTTTTCTTTCGTTAGGATGCAAAGCCGGACTGATAAATCTCCACAATTCCCAAACAATATAAGGGAAACCAATCACCAAACCACCAAAAATAGAAACGGCCATCATTACATTAAACTGCTGATATAATCTCTGCACACGTACAGGGAATTCTTTAGGTAAAGTAATACTATCTTCACCCAAAACCATTCTTGAAAAATGATTAACAATTTTAAAAGTAGGAAAATCATTTCTGGTCGGCCCGAAAAAAACGTGATCCATAATCCAGTTGATATTAAAACCAACTACAAAAGCGGCAATAATAATAGCGATTATTGAACGGATAAGATGCCCTCGCAGTTCACCAATATGTCCGAAAAAGGACATGTCTTTACCTTCACTCACAGATTTTTTTTTAATGTTTTCAAATTTATGAAAAAAAGCGGGGAGTTGGATGAAGAAAACTGGAAGTTATGCATTCAATATTTAAAATTAACTTTTTGAAATTTTCTCATTCAATTGACTTTCTTCTCAACCTTAATATCAGCCTCAACCTTTACCTAATTAATTCCCTCATCTAATAGCTTATGAATATCAATAATACCGAAATACTGACCGTTGTATGTAACAATCAGCTGACCGATATTGTTGTCTTTTAAAATTTTCATGGCTTCTTTTGCCAAAGCATCTTTTTCAATACTCTTAGGATTTCCGGACATGATATCTTTGGCTAAAACTTTTGAAATATCATCGCCATTTAATAACATTCTTCGCAAATCTCCATCTGTAATTACACCGAGAATTTTTTCTTCATTAGTTACAACTGTAATCCCATGACTCGAAGCGCTAATTGAAATAATCACATCTTTGATTGAAGATTCTTCGGTAACCTGAGGTTTTTGTGAAGAAACAAACTGCTCAACTCTCGCCGTAAGATTTTTACCCAAACTTCCACCCGGATGAAATTTAGCAAAGTCATTTTCTCTAAAATCATTTAATTCCATCAAAGAAACCGCCAAAGCGTCTCCCAAAGCCATCTGCAGAGTAGTTGAACTTGTTGGAGCCAATTTATTCGGACAAGCTTCCAAATCAACATGAGTATCCAGAATTACATCAGAATATTCTGCCAATTTACTTTTTTTGTTTCCCGTCATTCCTATCAATGCAGAAGAATAGTCTTTAAGATAAGCTACCAAATTAATGATTTCAGGAGAATTCCCCGAATTTGAAATGCACAACACAACATCCTGCTTCTGAATAACTCCCAAATCACCGTGAATGGCTTCAGAAGCGTGCAAAAACTGTGAAGGAGTACCTGTAGAATTTAATGTAGCAACAATTTTATTTCCAACGTGAGCAGATTTTCCGATTCCTACAACGATTAATTTTCCTTGTGCAGAGTGAATGATTTTCACAGCCTTTACAAACTCTTCGTCGATTCTGTTTTTTAATTTTTCTAATTCAGCAATTTCGATTGCTAACGTGCTCTTAGCGATTGAAATAATATTTGATGTATCCATTTTTCCGGTATGATTTGTATCTAAAATGCGCCAAAGGAAAACCGTATCATTTAAGAATATTTAATGCTGGTTTTATTTTTAATAAATCTCTTTACTTTTATTTTCAGTAAAAATGTTATAACTTTGGGTTAGATGCAAATTTAGCAATACAAAATTAGATGAGCGCAAAAAAAGCCAATTTATCAGGCGAGTTAAAGAAATACTTCGGATTTTCTACTTTCAAAGGTCAGCAGGAACTTATTATTGAGGAGCTGTTGCAAGGCAAAGACATTTTTGTCTTGATGCCGACAGGAGGTGGCAAATCTTTGTGTTATCAACTTCCCGCCCTTATTTCAGAAGGAACTGCGATTGTGGTTTCACCATTGATTGCTTTAATGAAAAATCAGGTGGATGCCGTCAATGGTCTTTCATCTGAAAATGGAGTAGCCCATGTTCTTAATTCTTCTCTTAACAAAACTCAGACCAAACAGGTTTTTGACGATATAAAAAGCGGGAAAACCAAACTATTATACGTAGCTCCGGAATCTCTGATCAAAGAAGAGTATCTGGAATTTTTCAGAGATGTAAAGATCTCATTTGTTGCGATTGACGAAGCGCACTGTATCTCAGAATGGGGACACGATTTCAGACCTGAATACAGAAACTTAAAATCGATCATTGATAAGATTGCAGATGTCCCGGTTATTGCTCTTACCGCAACTGCGACGCCGAAGGTTCAGGATGATATCCAGAAAACTTTGGGCATGACGGATGCTTTGGTTTTTAAAGAAAGTTTTAACAGAGCTAATTTATACTACGAAGTTCGTCCAAAAGTAAATGTTGATAAAGAAATTGTAAAATTTATCAATAAACATAAGGGTAAATCAGGAATTGTTTACTGTCTGAGCCGAAGAAAAGTAGAGGAATTTGCCCAGCTTTTACAGGTTAATGGTGTTAATGCACTTCCATATCACGCGGGTTTAGACCAAAAAGTAAGAGTGACGAATCAGGATAAATTCCTGATGGAAGAAGCAGACGTTATCGTTGCAACCATCGCCTTTGGGATGGGGATTGATAAGCCGGATGTTCGTTTCGTGATTCACTATGATTTCCCGAAATCTCTGGAAAGTTACTATCAGGAAACCGGTCGTGCAGGTCGTGATGGAGGAGAAGGTCACTGTTTGGCATTTTATGATCCTAAGGATATTGAAAAATTAGAGAAATTCTTGGCTCAAAAGCCTGTATCTGAAAGAGAGATCGGATTACAGCTTTTAAATGAAGTAGTAGGTTACGCCGAAACTTCCATGAGCAGAAGACAATATATATTATATTATTTTGGTGAAATTTTCGACCCTGTGACGGGAGCTGGAGCCAAGATGTGTGACAATGCATCAAATCCACCCAAGCTGAAAGATGCAACCAAAGATTTAGAAAAAGTTTTAGAATTAATTGATACGACTAAAGAAAAATTTAAGTCAAAAGATTTGATTTCTGCAATTGTCGGCAAAGAAAATGCCGTTACAAAGTCTTATAAACTCGAGCAAACTTCGTTTTTCGGCTTCGGAAAAGATGAAAAAGATAATTATTGGAAAACAATTTTAAGACAGGCAACAGTACAGAATTTTTTATTGAAAGATATTGAAACGTACGGTGTTTTAAAAATCTCGCCTAAAGGTCATGAAGTTATCAATGGAAAATTCAAAGAATCTTTCCTGATTGCCGAAGATCGTGAGTTTGATTTGTCGCAAACCAAAGCAGACAGCGATCAGGTGCAGATGCAGGCGAACGGAAGTCTTGACCAGAATTTGTTTGGCTTATTAAAAGAATTAAGAAAGAAAGTTGCCAAAAAACATGGAATTCCTCCCTACACGGTTTTCATGGATCCGAGTTTGGAAGATATGACCGTTCAATACCCGATCACTCTTGAAGAAATTGCAAAAGTGTATGGTGTCGGAGAAGGAAAGGCAAAAAAATACGGTAAAGAATTCGCTGATTTTATCTCTAAGTATGTTGAGGACAATAGTATAGAGCGTACTCAGGATATGGTCTTGAAAAATGTGGCGAATAAATCAAGTCACAAAGTTTTCATCATTCAAAGTACAGATAAAAAGATTGACCTTGAAGATATTGCAAGAGCCAAAAATCTCTCAATGAATGATTTGTTGAAAGAAATGGAACGTATCGTTTATCAAGGTACAAAGCTGAATATCGATTACTATATTGAAGAGAATTTTGATGAAGATATCGTAGATGAGTTCATGGAATTTATGACAGAATCTGAAAGCGATAGCATGAAAGTCTTGCTGGATGAGTTTGGTGATGAACTTTCTGATGAAGAAGTGAGAATGCTCAGAATTAAATTCATTAGCGACGTTGCAAATTAATTTTTTAGATAAAATTAAATGGGAAATCCAATTATAGAAGCAAAAAAAGAGCTCATTCAGTGGATAAAAGAAATGGATGAGTTGGAAGAAATTGCAGAACTGCTAGAAATCAAAAATAGAATGATTTCAAATGGAGTAGTTGCAGAAGCTCAAGCTGAATATGTTGCGAAAGATGATTTTGATGAAAAATTTGCTATGGGAATTTCCGGCGAAGAATTAATGAAAAGAGTGTACGCGCATATCGAATCATTGCCTTGGAAAAAATAATTATTTTTTCGAGTGATGTTGAATTCTATCTTGCAAAATTGATAGATACTTTATACGAGCAAAATTATTTTGGATTTAAAGAAGATGCAAAATCATATGTTCAGGAAATCATTCTTTTTGTGATGAATAATGATTTTAAATTCAATGTTACAAAAACGCCTAAGAAACTCGAAAAATTTGGAAGTAAATTCTTAAAATATAAAGCTAACAACCAAACGACGTGGTACATATTTTTCGATGAGAGAGACCATCAGTTTTTAATTAATCATATGATGAACAATCATTTTGAGTTTCCTGAATTAATGTAAAAAATTGCTAATTAAGTTAGCTTTTTGACGAGAAAAAATACTTTTAAACTGAAAGATTTTTTCAAACTAACTATATAATGAACAAGAAAATTTCTGTCATATTTATTCTGCCGGATCTCGAAACCGGAGGCGCAGAAAGAATCGTTACCACCATCGCAAATCATCTCTCCCGAGATCGTTTTGAGCCTAAGATTTTGCTTCTTCGCAAACAAGGTGGTTATCTTGATTTTCTTAAAAAAGATGTGGAAATTATTGATATCGATACGGAAAGAATTAGACATTCATTAAAGCCTATTTTAAAAGAAATTTACCGCAGAAAACCAGATATTGTGTTTTCGGGATTTGGTGAAGTAAATGCATATCTGTCGTTATTTATTAAGCTTTTTCCAAAGGTCAAATTCATTGCCAGAGAAACCAATGTTGTTTCGCAGCACGTAACAAAAAAAGAGATTAAATTTTTCTACAATTTCTATAATAATTATCAGCAGATTATCGCACAAAGTGATGATATGATGAATGATTTGATTGATAATTTTAAAATCAACCGTTCAAAAATTATTAAAATTAATAATCCTGTCGACTTCGATTTTATTGATGAAAAATTGAAGGTTTCCCGTAAGCCTGAGAGTTTTAAATACAATTATAAAAACGTTGTAGCAATCGGTAATTTATCTGCCAGAAAAGGTTTTGATAATTTACTGAAAGTTTTTTCAAGGTTAAAAAACGAAAAAATTATTCTGCATATTTTAGGTGACGGAAAAGATCGTGAAATTCTTCATCAGATGAAAGATTTTTTAGGCTTAAAAAACGTGGTTTTCCATGGAAGACAAGAGAATCCGTATGAATTTTTGAAATATGCCGATCTTTTTATTCTTTCATCACGATACGAAGGATTTCCTAATGTTTTATTAGAGGCCGGCGCTTGTGGGACATATTCTTTGGCCAATAATTGCCCTGGCGGAATTAATGAAATCATTCAGCATAACACCAATGGCGAAATTTCTGATATTGAAAATCATGAAAACTTTTCACAAAAAATTATGCAGATTTTACATCAGTCGTATGATCAAGATGCCATTAAGAATTCTATAAAATCTAGATTTTCTAAGGAGATTATTCTGAATAATTATGAAAAGGTTTTGTTGGATTTAATGAAGAGATAATAATCTGTATATTTCCTTAAATTTGCATTTCAATTTTTATAAAAATCAATATTTCATTCATGAAAAAACTTCCGAAATTGGGTTGTGCCTGCGAAAAACACGACCTGATTGAATCTGAATTCAGAACATCAATAGTGGGTGCAGATCTTACCAATGGCAGAGATGCAGAAGTAAATGTCATTCAATGCAGACTTTGTCAGAGAATATGGATTAAGTATGCTGTTGAATTTCCTAATTCACCTGAATCTGCACGTTGGTACAAAGGAATTATTGCAAAAAAAGAGGTTGCAGGAATGAAGCCGGAAGATGCTGTTGAGCATTTGGAAAATCTTGAATGGTACATTTGCGGAGGTGAATTTTTTGGAAATAAAGAAGTTTTTGGGCTTGGAAAACTTAATTTAGATTTGTGATATCTCTAAATTTATACTTTAAACTTGATAAAACTCACTTTGGTGCTTATAAATTAATCAGTAAATTTGTAATCATTAAGAATAGCTAATAATAAATTATAAAAATAAAATGAGTCAATTCGATGTTACCGTAATAGGTTCTGGTCCTGGTGGTTATGTTGCCGCAATTCGTGCAGCACAATTAGGTTTCAAAACAGCAATTATCGAAAAATATTCAACTTTAGGCGGAACTTGTCTTAACGTTGGATGTATTCCTTCAAAAGCGCTTTTAGACAGTTCTGAACATTTCGAAAACGCAAAACACAATTTTGCAGGTCACGGAATCATTATTAATGAACCTCAAGCTGACATCGCAAGAATGATTGAGCGTAAAAATGAGGTTATTAAGCAAAACACAGACGGAATAAGTTACTTGATGAACAAAAACAAAATCACTGTTTTTGAAGGTCTTGGAAGCTTCGAATCTGCTACTCAGGTTAAAGTAACAAAAAACGACGGTTCTACAGAAACGATCGATTCTAAATATACCATCATTGCAACAGGTTCTAAGCCAACTTCTTTACCTTTCATCACTTTAGATAAAGAAAGAGTAATTACTTCTACAGAGGCTTTAAATCTTAAGGAAATTCCTAAGCATTTAGTCGTTATAGGTGGTGGAGTAATCGGTCTAGAATTAGGTTCTGTTTATTTAAGATTAGGAGCTCAGGTAACGGTTGTTGAGTTTATGGACAAGATCATTCCTACAATGGATGGAGCTTTAAGTAAAGAATTAACTAAAGTTCTTAAGAAGCAAGGAATGAAGTTCATGCTTTCTACAGCGGTTTCTGCAGTTGAAAGAAATGGAGATACTGTAAAAATTACAGCTAAAGATAAAAAAGGAGAAGAAGTAACCGTTGAAGGAGATTACTGTTTAGTTTCTGTAGGTAGAAAACCTTACACAGACGGTCTTGGATTGGAGAAAGCTGGAGTTGAGCTTGACGAGAGAGGAAGAGTGAAAACTAACGATCACCTTCAGACAAATGTTGCAAACATCTACGCAATCGGAGACGTTATCAAAGGTGCGATGTTGGCTCACAAAGCTGAAGAAGAAGGAGTTTTCGTTGCTGAAACTTTAGCTGGACAAAAGCCTCATGTTAACTATAACCTAATTCCTGGTGTTGTTTACACTTGGCCTGAAGTTGCCGGAGTTGGTAAAACTGAAGAGCAACTGAAAGAAGAGGGAGTAGCTTACAAAGTTGGATCTTTCCCAATGAGAGCATTAGGAAGAAGCCGTGCAAGTGGTGATGTTGATGGTTTGGTTAAAATCATTGCAGACGAAAAAACTGACGAAGTTTTAGGAATGCACATCGTAGGAGCAAGAGCTGCCGATTTGATTGCAGAAGGAGTTATCGCAATGGAATTCCGTGCAAGTGCAGAAGATATCGCAAGAAGTTCTCACGCGCACCCGACTTACGCAGAAGCTATTAAAGAAGCTGCTTTGGATGCAACGGGTAAAAGACCTATTCATATGTAATTGAAAAATTTTCAAGATATATTTAAAGAGAAATCATATTTTTGGTTTCTCTTTTTTTGGCATAAAAATCGAGATTAAAAATAAAAATTGTTTATGAAAAATATATTTATTGGTGTGATGCTTTTTTTGGACTGCATTCATTTGCGCAGGAAGCCGGAAAAGCCGGTGAGCTTTTGAAAAATGAAGTTTCAAAAAATGAAATAAAATCCTCAAATACCAAAAGACAGGATTCTAGAGATAATAATTCATCTAATTCTACAGGATTTAGAAATCCAAATAATCAGAATAATTCGAACAGAAAACCTATAAACCCTAATTATCAATGGAATCAAAACTACGGTTATGCCGAAGTTTTTGTAAGAATTCCTGAACAGGGATATTTCAGTGTGGAACTGGCTGATCAGATGATTTCAAATAATTCTGGAAAATACAGATTCTTTGATCTGCAATCGGGAAGAATGCCAATTTCTATCTATGATAATGGATATTTGATTTACAGAACAACTTTAAATGTGCGCAACAACAGCAGATTAGTTCTTGATTTTTTCACAAATAAAGGTTTGTATCTCTTAGATTCTTATCCGCTTCAAAATGGATATTATGGTTTCGAAAATTGGAATGACCTCTGGAATAATCCTTATGGCAACTCGGGAAATAATGGCAATGGCAATAATCCAAATGTGATGGACGGTCAGACTTTTCAGCAATTTATATCAGCTATGAAAAAAGATGCGTGGTTTGATGATAAGAAAATTGCTTTCATCAATCAGCAAGGTCGCCATGCGATGTTTACCTCAGAGCAGATCAGTATTTTGGTTAAAGATTTAAGCTTCGATAAAAACAGAGTTATTTTAGCTAAATCATTATTTTCAAAATGTGTTGACAAACAAAAATATTTTATTGTAGGCGATGCATTTGATTTTGAAAGCAACAGACGAGATTTGATGGATTTTATTTCTAAATATTAATTAAATTCTCGTGGGGAAATTAATTTCACTTTTAATTATAATTTTTTCTCAACTGTTTTCTGGTCAGAATATTGAATCTTCAAGAAAAACTGTTGAGAAAATAAATCAGACACAGGGATTTAAAATTAGGATAGTTCCCAATTCTTACTATTCTGATAAAAATATAGTGACAGACAATGGCATTGAATTAAAGGGATATTATAAAAATAATAAACTTTTGAAAATGGAGTGTTGGGTAGGATTATCTGCATGGAAAATTATCACAGAATATTTCTTTTCAGATAATGGGGAATTGGTTTTTGTTCACTCAAAAAAATATCAGATTGTTGGTGAAAATGGGTATCTTAAAAAACCACAACTTCTTTCAGAACGGAGATATTACTATGAGGACGATAAGGTGATAAAAACGATTGGAGTAAATGATAATGATGAAAAAAAAGACTTTTTACAAGAGTCTAAAAACTTGATGAATGATTTGAAACATTTCAATAATTAAATTTAAGTTTAATTGAGATAAAAAAACTCAAACCTAATAACTTTAAACCCTCCGACTCTAAAAACGCTCAAACTCTCAAACTAATTTCCGTACCTTTGCCAACTAAATTATCATCAATGCAAATCGGAAGAACTCAGACTTTAAAAATTTCAGAAAAAAATAATTCAGGATGGATGCTTGAATCCGAAACGGGCGAGACCGCTTTTATGTCTAAAGTTTTCATTCGTGACGAAAAAGAAATTGGTGATGAGATTGAAGTTTTCGTTTATCAGGACGATCATAAACTAAAAGCTACAACAGAAACTCCATTGGCAGAAGTTGGAGAATTTGCGGTAATGAGCTGTGTGCAAAGTCTTCCAAGCGGAGCTTTTATGGATTGGGGAATTATCAAAGACCTTTTCATTCCCTACAAACAACAAAAATCTAAAATTCTTGAAGGAAAAAGATACCTTGTGAATCTTTATATCGATGAAGAATTAGAATTGATTACAGGAACCACAAAGTTCAAAAGAAATCCGCAATATGAAAATGTACCTTTTCAAAAGGCGATAAAGTAGAGCTCATCATGATGAACGAAAGTGAATTAGGCTGGAATGTGGTTATCAATAAAAAATACTTAGGATTGATCTATGCATCTGATGTTTACAAAAAAGTATATCCGCTTTCTGAAGAAGAAGGTTATATTAAAACAATCCGTGAAGACGGAAAAATAGATGTTTCTCTTCAACCGGAAGGTTTTGAAAACATTGATGAGTTTAGGCAAAAAATTCTAAATAAATTAGAGGAAAACTTTGGTTTACTTCACTTATCAGACAAATCTTCTCCTGAAGAAATTAAAGATGAACTTCACATGAGTAAAAAGAACTTCAAGAAAGCACTTGGAGGTCTATATAAAGATAAAATAGTTGAGATTTTGGATGATAAAATCAAGTTAGTATAAAATAAAAAGAGCAGAAATTTCTGCTCTTTTTTGTGTTTAATTTCTGTTTTTAATTAATAACCAGCCGTTGTAAACTCTGCCATCTGAAACTTTTATGGTATACCAGTAGTTTCCTGTAGCAAGTGGTGCCGAGTTGTACTTTCCGTCCCATTCAAAAGGTTTTTTGGATATTGTTTGTTTAAAAACGATTAAACCTTTTCTATCATAAACCAAAATTTCAGTTCCGGAATAATTTTCTAATCCTGCAATTCGCCATTTATCATTTGTACCATCACCATTCGGCGAAATCATATTTGGAATATTAAAAATAGAGAAGCTTTTCTCTCCGATGATGCATCCCGATTTTGTTCTTACATAAATTTTGTATTCTCCCAAACTCAGATTGCTAAATACATTAGAATTTTGCCAATTTTGGTTATCTAAAGAATACTCATAGTTTCCAGGTAAAGACATCATTACGGTAGCCGAATTATTTGTAATATTTACAGCAACAATTTCACCCAAAACTGAGTAACTCAGCTCGATATCGTCTGTGTTTTGACATCCAAAGCTATTGGTCACTTGCACCCAATAATTTCCGGGAGTTGATACAGTAATAGTTTGTGAAGTAGCACCAGTGCTCCAGAGATAAGATGCAAAACCACTTCCTGCATCAAGTGTCACAGTTTTTCCTCTACAAAAATCAAAATCTTCAGGAAGGATAATAATAGGTTTCGGATTTAAATTTAATTCTAACACAACATCTTTAAAGCATCCTTCTGCAGTCGAAACTCTTACATTAATAATCGTTGATCCGATATTTAAAGTATAATTTGAAAAATTTGTTATTGGGTTTCCTGATTGGTCGGTGTATGTGAAAATGTAGTTGTTAGGATTTACAATAATATTTGATTGATATGATGTAAAGTCTACCACCATTGTGTTTCCGGTAGAACTGTTGCACAAAGAAACTCTGTAATTGTTCGCCGGAACATTGTTTTGTGATAAAGTAACAGCAATACCAAGTTTCTCAGATTCACAATTGTTTAGTGTTTGGGAGACAAAATACGTTTGTCCGTGAACGAGTGGAGTGGTTATAGGCAGAATATTTCCTGCTGCATCATAATAAATTAAAGCAGTTCCGTTGACCACTAAATTTGCCGAGGTAGGATTTGCTGATGTACAAAAATCCTGCGTTAAAGCTGCTGTTGGTTTTGGTGTGTTATTTACGGTTACCTGAATTGAGATTTTCGCACTTTCACAACCATTAATTGTTTGAGATGCAAAATAAGTTTGTCCGTTTACAAGCGGAGTAGTTAAAGGCAATATGTTATTTGCTGTATCATACCATTTTATATTCTGGCCTGTAATCTGGATATTTAATATTGTCGGTTGATTAATGGTACAGAAAGTCTGAGTAGCATTTGCTGTGGTTGGTAAAACCGTTGGTGAGATAATCACATTCTGATTTTGAGTAGCTGTGTTTCCATTCCCATCACTATAAGTCCAATGAATTATATGTGTTCCTGCGGTTGAGTATGAAAGCGGATCTGTTGTTGTAGCTGTGATCGTCCCCGTACAATTGTCTGTTGCAGTCGGGAAAGTAGAAACTATAGTGTTGCAATCTCCGGTAATATCTGGAAGTTGAGCTGTGTTTGGAATTGGTGCTACGTTATCTCCCACAACAATATTTACGGTGAAACTTCCGTCGCAAGCTCCACTTCCTGTGATTTGACAAGTGTACGTTCCTGCATTAGCTGATGTTGCATTTGGAATTGTTGGATTCTGTAAATTTGAGACAAAACCGTTTGGTCCTGTCCAAGCGTACGTTGTTCCGCCGGTTGCATTGAGTTGAATATTTGAATTGATACAAACGGGGGAGTTGGAAGCGACCATTCCGGTGGAAGTACAGTCCTGAAATTTTGCAATAAAAACATCATTAGAAGGATGGCCTCCGGTTTGCTGAAAAGTTCCCGGAGTTGCAATACCTGTTGTATTATTGCTAGACATTCCTGTGAAATATAAATAACCTTCATTATCTTTAGTAACATATCCTAATTGGGTCGCTCCATTACCTGAATAGTATGTTCCCCATTCTTTTATATCATTTTGATTGTATTTAATTACAAATGTAGAATTGTACATCGCAGGCATTCCCATATAAGCACCAGGTGTTGATATATCGGGTTGCCCATTTGAATGTAATCCAATGTGAAAAACATTTCCAGCGCTGTCTATATATGCAGAATGCTGTGAAGAAGATTGAAAATTTAAATTTGTTTTTGTTATTGTATTGGTTGTCAGATTTACTCTCCATATTCCGGAAGGTCCATATATAGGTCCATTAAAATCAGGAAATTCACCGGCAAGAATTAGAGTATTATTAATAATTCTTGCTTCCCAAACATACTCCTGAATAGAGTTTCCATAATAGCTTGACCTTAAAAGTGTTCCTGATTTTGAAAATTTTAAATATAATCCGTCACTTACTCCTCCAAACGTAGATTGGAATGGATTTATCATTGGAATATTTTGAGAACGGGTAGCTCCGATAATTTCCAAATCTCCAACTGATGAAAATATATTAAAAATTGAAGTTGAATGATCTGATCCTCCAAAAAATGATGACCAAACAGTATTGCCCGTTGTAGCATCCAATTGAATTATATAACCATCGGTGTAACCGCTGGGACTTAGTTTTGTTGGTTGCGAAGCATTTAATACAGGAAAATTGGGGCTCATTGTCTGTCCTCCTAAAAAGACCTGATTGCCATTATATGAAATTGTATATAAATTTTCTGGAGAATTGCCGATAAAATGCTTCTGATATATTAAAGCTCCAGCTGAGTTAAATTTTACTAAAAACGCGTCTGTATTGCTACTAATTCTGTTGATTTCGCCACCAGCATATATATTATAATTTTCGTCAAAATCAAAACTTTGAAAACCATCATCTCTCGGAGTTCCAAAATAAGTTCCCCATAATTTTTGACCATCTTTTGTTATTTTCATTAAAAAAGCATCAAGTGATCCAATAATATTTTGTTGAAATACACCTGAAGTAGCAATATTCGTTGTACTAGTTGTAGCTCCGGCAAGATAACCTGTACTTTGACTGTCTGTCTTATATCTTCCATAGTCTTCACCGAAACCTCCTGCATAACTTCCCCAGATTCTTGTAGGAACAGGATCTATTACCATAGTTTCAGTAGAGTTTTCTACAGGAGCTGTAAAACCGAAAACTTGATTTCCCAAATCATTAAACGAAACAGCTATGTCTTTTTTGGTCTTACCCTCTATCCAACTTTGTGGAATGTTTTCATACATTTCACCAAATCTTAGATTCATTTTAAGTTTTCCTTCTTCAAGCATTGCTAATGCTCCCTGAAATTTCATTTTTATATCAGAAACTTTCCCTCCCGGATGGATTACAAAATTGTATTCAACAGGTTTTAGTGTGTCGTTCGGTTTAAAGAATACCAAATCAATATTCTGATATATGTTTTTATAAATTACTTTCTCGTAGCGATGCACATTAGTTATACCTTTCGGGTGGTAGAGTAGATTATAATAATTCTCATAATCTTTAGATTTTCCTTCTGTTATTATTTTAGCATTACTATTAGAATTTACAAGTTCAATATCTATTCTGTGAAAAAGATTCTCATAAGTGTATTCGTCAAGATTATAATCTTTTTTGTTTACCACAAGATTTTCTTTGCCTTTATTAAAATTATGGTTTTTTGTTTTCTCTGTTTCATAAACATCATAAGAAAAACCATTAGAGCGTAGCTGAACATTTAATCCTGCCGAATGAAATAAATACTTCACATCAGAATTTTCCTTTCCATTCTGATCTACAATCTGTCCTTTATTTTCATAAAAGTGATATTCATTATTCTTTTGGAATTTCGTTTGTCCAAACACAAAAAGACAACAGAAAACTGTTAAAAGAAACAAAACTTTTTTCATCATTATTAATTTTCCGCAAATATAAACAAACAAAGATGTGATACGAATTAATAAATCATTAATACGTGATTGGATAGGTAAAATATGATGCAAATCATATTAATTATTTTGTTTAACAATTTTGTCAAAACAATTGTTTGATATATATTTGCACAAAATTGTTTAACAAAAATGTCAAAACAAGAAAAGAAAGATCAAACTCAGGAATTAATCAAAGAGACTGCGAAGAATTTATTCTTTGTGCAGGGGAAATTTAACGCAACTACACAAGAAATTGCAGACGAGGCGGGTGTCAACAGAACATTGATCAACTACTACTTCAGATCACGAGATAATCTTATTCAAATTATTTTTGATGAAGCTCATCGAGTTGAAAAAGAGAAATCTGAGATTATCATGAATTCTGACCTTCCATTCAAGGAAAAAATAGCCAAGTTCATCGATGGAAGTTTATCTACGAGTCTTCAGTATCCGTATTTAGAAACTTATATCGTTTCGCAAATCAATAAAGGAAGTTGTCACAAAAGAGACGTGGAAGAAGAGGAATTGAAAAAATTGTACGAAGACATCGAAAAAGAAATGCAATTGGGAAATATTGTGAAAATGGCTCCGGTTCAGTTTCTTCTCAATATGATTTCGCTTTTAGTGTTTCCTAGTGCGGTGCGTCCTCTGTTTTTAGAGAATTTAATGATTACGGATAAAGAGTTTGATCAGATCATCTCAGAAAGAAAAGACATCATCCTTAACATGCTTTTTAAAAATTAATTAAAAACTGTTAAAGTAATTATAAAACTGAATCGTCATTTAGGAATAAATGACTGCAAGAAATCAAAATTATTAAAAAATAAACGAAGTAATAAATTATGAATAGAAAACTTATAACTGCAAAAAAGCTAAAAATTGGGATAGCTGCAGCATTTATGATTTTCGGCTCTACATCTGCCTTTGCCCAGCAAGAGGTATCTTTGCAAGAGGCCATCAAACAGGCATTGCAAAATAAAGCAGAGGCCAAAAAAGCAGCTTTGCAAATCAAAAAAGCCGAATATAAGATTGCTGAGGCAAGAGCTGGTGCATTGCCACAAGTGAGCGCAACTGCTGGGTTAACATATAACCCGATTATTCAGGAGTCATTATTAGAATTTGGCGGACAAAGAATCCGTGCACAATTGGGACAACCTTGGAGCTCTAGCGCTGTAGTAACAGTGAATCAGGCAATCTTTGACCAAAGAGTTTTTACAGGGTTAAAAGCTGCAAAATCTACAAGAGAATTTTATGTTTTGAATGCTCAGCTTTCTAATGAGCAGATTATCGAAAATGTAGCAACTGCCTATTATCAGGTTTTTGTACAGGAAGAAAATCTTAAAACATTAAACGTAAGTTACACCAATACCGAAAAAGTAAGAAATGTAATCAAAAGTTTGGTAGAAAACGGTTTGGCAAAAGGGATTGATCTTGATCGTACCAATGTACAATTAACGAATATCAGTGCCAACAGACAGCAGCTGGTGAACGCTGTTGAGCTTTCAAAAAACTCATTGAAATTCTACATGGGCGTTCCTATCGATACTCCAATTGAGCTTGAAGAGAAAAGCATTGAGCCAAAACCTCAACTTATCGCAGGTACTGTTGATTTAGATACAAGAACAGAGGTGAAAGTTTTACAGAAAAACAGAGAGCTTTTGCAATACAATAAAAAAGCAACGGAAGCTTATTTATATCCAACAGTTGGTCTACAGGCAAACTATGGTTGGGGTGGACAAGGAGCTAAGTTTCCTCTGACCAACGGTATTAATAATGGAGTTCTTTGGAGCGATTATTCAGCAATTGGTTTAAATATCAACATTCCGATTTTTACGGGTGGAGCTACAAAATCAAAAATTCAGCAGGCTGAAATTGATATTTTAGATTTAGATCAGGATATTCAAAATACGCAGTTGACTTTAAGCTTAGATTATAAAAATGCAATTACCAATATGGAGAATTCATTAATTACAATTGAAAGCATGCAAAATAACGTGAAACTAGCTGAGAAAGTTCAGAAAGATACTCAGGCTAATTATCAATACGGTTTAGCAACGTTAACTGAAGTTTTAGATTCTGAAAATGCTTTGACAGATGCAAAACAGAATTATACCACTGCATTATTAGACTACAAACAGGCTGAAATTAAATTAATCAAGGCTAAAGGCGAACTTAATACTTTACAAAACCCATAATAGAAATGAAATCGCTATGAATTATAGAACAAAAAAAGTAATAGAAATGTGGCGATTGCATTTGACCTTTAAATTCAATAAATAACTTCAAATGAAAAAAACTTTAATATATATCATCGTCGCTGCAGTGCTTATTGGTTTAGCAGCTTGGAAAATTACGGATAACAAAAAGAAACAGGAAACCGAAGTAAAAGAAGTAGCAAAACAGGTTGATAAAATCAACGTGAATGTAGTTACTGTTTCTAGAGAAAATATCAACACAGATTATTCTGCAAACGGAACTTTTATCCCAAAACAGGAATCAAATCAGTCTTCAGAAATTGCAGGACGTATTGTTAGTGTTTTTGTGAAAGAAGGTTCTAGAGTAGGAGCTGGTCAGGTTTTGGCAACAATTAAAAGAGATGCGATTGAAGTTGATGTTACTCAGGCTCAAAACAATTTACAGAATGCAATTGCAGATAACCAACGTTATGAAAATGCTTTCAAGACAGGAGGTGTTACAAAACAACAGTTAGACAATTCAAGATTGCAGTTGAAAAATATGCAGGCTGCAGTAAGAGCTCAAGGTGTAAAAGTGAATGATACAAGCATCAGAGCAGGAATCAGCGGTATTATCAACAAAAAAATGGTTGAGCCGGGAATGGTGGTTTCTCCGGGAACAGCTTTATTCGAAATCGTAAATATCAACAGCTTAAAACTTTCAGTTTTGGTTGACGAAAGCCAGATTGGAAGAATTCAGTTGGGTCAGGAAGTAGCAATTAATGTTAATGTTTTACCTGAAGAATCTTTCAGCGGAAGAATTACATTTATCGCTCCAAAAAGTGATGCTTCTTTAAATTTCCCTGTAGAAATTGAAATTCAAAACAGAGGAAACCTAAAAGCAGGTATGTATGCCACAGCTTTATTCAAAACAAATAACGGTGCTGAAACTCAGAATATGCTGACTGTTCCTGCTGAAGCTTTTGCAAATGGAGTAAGTTCAGGACAGATCTTCATCGTTCAAAATGGTACTGCTAAAATGATCACTGTGAAAACAGGAAAAGTATATGGTGACAAAGTACAAATCATCAGCGGATTGAATGGCGGTGAGCAAGTAATTACCAGCGGACAGATCAACCTTGATAACGGTTCAAAAATCAATATCGTAAAGTAACAGAAGATGAAGTTAGCAGAAATATCCATTAAAAGACCGTCCCTGGTTATCGTATTATTTACGATTCTTACTTTGGGTGGTTTATTAAGTTACTCCATGATGGGGTACGAGTTGATTCCGAAGTTTGAAACCAATATGGTAACGATTTCTACCGTTTATCCGGGAGCTTCACCTTCTGAGGTGGAAACGTCGGTGACCCGAAAGATTGAAGACGCCGTTGGTTCTTTGGAAAATGTAAAAAAAGTTGAATCTTCTTCTTACGAAAGTTTATCGGTAATTATGGTTCAGCTGAACACAGGTGCCGATGTAAACTACGCTTTGAATGATGCGCAGAGAAAGGTAAATGCTATTTTGGCAGACCTTCCTGAAGATGCAGATCCACCGTCACTACAGAAATTCTCATTGGATGATTTACCAATCATGACATTGAGTATTGCAAGTGATAAACTAAATAGCAAAGAGCTTTACGACCTTTTAGATAAAAAAGTAGAGCCGGTTTTCTCCCGTGTGAATGGTGTTGCACAAGTTGATCTTGTGGGTGGACAGGAAAGAGAAATTCAGGTAAATTTAGATGAAAAGAAAATGCAGGGTTATGGCGTTGCTATTGCAGACGTACAGCAGGCGATTCTTTCTTCAAACTTAGATTTCCCAACAGGAGCTCTGAAAACGAGAACTTCAAGATCAACGATTAGACTTTCAGGAAAGTACAGAAATGTTGCTGAAATGAACAGTCTTGTAGTTTCCAATAAAAACGGAGCTCAAGTTCGTTTATCTGATATTGCAACAGTTTTCGATACTCAAAAAGATATTGAAAAAGTTGCGAGATTTAACCAAAATCCTACCATTTTACTTCAGGTGAAAAAACAGTCTGATGCCAATGCAGTATCAGTTTCTGAAGCAGTAAAGAAGACGATTGAGCAGGTTCAGACCAATTATAAAGTTCAGGGATTAAAAGTTGCCATTGTAGATGACAACACAGACTTTACGCTTGAAGCTGCAGATCACGTAATTTTCGATTTATTCTTAGCGATTATTTTGGTGGCAGTAGTAATGTTATTATTCCTTCACAACATCAGAAACGCATTTATCGTAATGGTTTCCATTCCGGTGTCGTTGATTGCAACAGTTATTGGAATGTATTTGATGGGATATACTTTAAACTTAATGAGTTTATTGGGACTTTCACTCGTGGTAGGTATTCTTGTGGATGATGCCATTGTGGTATTAGAAAACGTATACCGTCACATGGAAATGGGTAAAAGCAGAATCCGTGCAGCATACGATGGAGCTTCTGAAATTGGCTTTACCGTAACAGCAATTACGATGGTAATCGTGGTGGTATTCTTACCGATTGCGATGAGTTCAGGTTTAGTTTCAGACATCTTGGCGCAGTTCTGTGTCACGGTAGTTATTGCAACATTGTTCTCATTATTGGCTTCATTTACTATTATTCCTTGGCTGTCTTCAAGATTTGGAAAGTTGGTTCATTTGACGGGTAAAAATCCTTTCGAGAAATTTATCCTTTGGTTTGAAAAGCAGTTAGATAAATTCACGCACTGGATTACAGGAATTCTGGAATGGGTTTTAAAAACTGGTTTAAGAAGGGTAATGACTGTTGTTCTTACATTTGTACTTCTAATTGTTGTGACAATGGGATTAATGGGGGGCGGATTTATCGGTGGAGAATTCTTCCCGAAAATGGACAGAGGTCAGTTCCTTGTTCAAATGGAATTACCTAAAGATGCTTCCGTTGAAAAAACAAACCAATTGACTTTACAGGTTGAGAAATATCTGAGAGACGATAAAGATGTAGTCGATATGATTACTACAGTTGGTCAGCAGTCATCAGGTTTTGGTGGAGCGCAGGCAACTTTATACCAATCAGAAATTCAGGTAATTTTAGTTGATAAATCTGAACGTAACGAAAGTACAGATATTAAATCTGCTAAAATTAAAAGAGCTTTAGAAGAAAAATTCACCGGAGTTGAGTTTAAAACAGCACCAATCGGATTAATGGGAGCAGATGCTGCACCAATCGAAATGGTAGTTACCGCTCCTGATAACGCAACGGCAAACAAAGAAGCCAACAGAATTCTTGCTTTGCTTAAAAAAGTTCCGGGAGCTGTAGATGCAGAATTATCTTCTGACTCAGGAAATCCTGAAGTGCAGGTGAATATCGACAGAGATAAAATGTCTTCTTTAGGTTTAAATCTTTCAAGTGTTGGTCAAACAATGCAGACTGCATTCTCAGGAAATACAGACGGGAAATTCAGAGCCGGAGAATACGAATATGATATCAACATCCGTTTTGGAGACGCCAACAGACAGTCGATTGAAGATGTAAGAAACTTAATGTTTACCAATCCATCAGGCGAGCAAATCAGATTGAGTCAGTTTGCTGATGTGAAAATGGGATCAGGACCAAGTTTGCTGGAGCGTAGAGATAAAACAGCTTCCGTAAAAGTGAAATCTAAAGTGGTAGGTCGTGCAATGGCTGATGTTGCCAACGAATGGGCAGACCAGTTTATGACAAATGAAAAAACAAAACCAGCCGGAGTAAATTACCTCTGGAGTGGAGATATGGAGAACCAGACAGAAGGTATGGGTACTTTAGGAATCGCTTTACTGGCGGCTATTGTACTGGTTTATCTGGTGATGGTTTCGCTTTACGATTCGTTTGTGTATCCGTTTGTGGTATTGTTCTCAATTCCTTTGGCATTGATCGGAGTAATGTTGATTCTTGCCATTACAGGAAATACGATTAATATCTTTACAATGCTGGGGATGATTATGTTGATCGGTTTGGTAGCGAAAAACGCAATTATGATTGTCGATTTTGCCAACATGAGAAAAGCAGCAGGAGCAAGTACGCATGACGCTTTGATTCAGGCTAACCATGCACGTCTTCGTCCGATTTTGATGACAACGATTGCGATGATTTTCGGTATGATTCCGATTGCGATTGCAAAAGGGGCAGGAGCGGAGATGAACAACGGATTGGCTTGGGTAATTATCGGTGGTTTGACATCATCATTATTCCTTACCTTAATTATTGTTCCTACGGTTTATTCACTATTCGATTCAATGTTGAGAAGAATGGGTAAACATGAAACAGTTGATTATGATGCTGAAATGAAAGCTGATTATGAAGAAAAAGAACTAAGTGAAGACGGATATACTCCGAAACACGTAGACTAATATAACAACCTTAATTAACCTGAAAGCGCATCAATAAATTGATGCGCTTTTTTTGTCATTGCGATGAGCAAAGCGAAGAAGCAATCTCAAAGATAAGCAGGATCTCTGTCATCCGGTAGGGATCTAGACACAAATCTTTTCTATACTATTCTTTAAATTCTAACAGGAGATGACAAAGTAAATGTTACTTTGCTGAGCGAAACGCTTTTTCGAACGAAAATATATTCAATTAATTAAAAAAACTTTAAGTCATTTGTGTTAAAAATTAAAATTTAAAGATCAATAAAAAAGGCTTCCAGAATAAACTGAAAGCCTTTGCTTATTTTTTTATATGGAAAAATTAATCTGCCATTACTTCACCAGACTTTCTAAAGATAAAATTTCCATAGATATGTCTTCTTGCAAAACGGCTTGGAGAATCAGCATTCACCATTTTGATATAGGTATTTCTTGGAACTCCAATGTATTCAAACATTTTCCCGTTCAAATGCTGAACTTTCAAAATCGATTTTTCAAGATAAAAATCCTGAATATTAGATTTCGTGATTGTTTCCGTATATTCTTCTTTATATTTTTCCTGAGTTTCTGAGTTGATGCTTACCAAAAAATGATAGGCTTCAATCACAGATTTGCTTTTTTCTTCTGCTGCCAGTTTCCCTTCTTCATCATTCACAAATTTATCAGGATGCGTATCTTTCATCACATTTCTGTAAATTGTTTTTAAATCTTTTAAAGTAGCAGTATTGTCTACTCCAAGAAGTTTTCTGTGTTCGCCTATTCTTTTCATAACGTAAGATCCTTTTTACGGGATGCAAAATTAGGCTTTTTAATTGGAAAAACCGTAAGTTATTCAGTATTAATTTATTTGAAGCAAAAAAAAACTTTCATTGACCAAGCACTAATCACAAACTTCACAAAACCTCCCTCTTCAACTCTTCAATTTTCGCCTTAATAAACCCCACTTTATCCTTCTTCACCGCATTCAAAATTATCTTTTGGCTTTCAGGAATTTCAGAATATTTTTCAGCCCACAGATTAATTTCTATCAACAGCGGAAGCAGATTGATGCCTTTTTCGGTCAGCTTATATAAAACTTTTGCCTTACTGTCAGGATGATCCTGCTTGCTAATAATGCCATTTTCTTCAAGCATTAAAAGACGCGAAGCCAAAATGTTGGTCGCTATTTTCTCATCAGATTTTAGAAAATCTCCGTAAGTACTTTGTTTTTTAAACATCAAATCTCTTACAATCAGCAATGACCATTTGTCTCCCCATACGTCTAATGAGCTGCTGATAGGGCAATTTGATCTCTTTTTTGAACTCGACATAAAATTATTTTTAAATAATCAAATAAAAACACTTGCATTTTGAAAGTAATTTTATAAATTTGCACTTGCAAAACGCAAGCAAATTTAACGAATTAATTTTAAATAAAATAGAAAACATTCTTTTTGATTCATGCAAGAGTGACAACGAAGATTTTAAAGACAACATTTTAAACAAACAAAAAAATGAAAACAACAGGTAATACAGTATTCATCAGCGGCGGAAGTGCCGGAATCGGTTTAGCCATCGCAAAAAAACTGAATGCAGAAGGCAACAAAATAATCATCAACGGAAGAAATGAAGAACGTCTTCAGAATGCGTTGCAACAATTGGATAATGCTGTAGGAATTCAGGGCGATCTTTCAATTGAGGCAGACAGATTAAGAATCGCAGAAGATTTGAAAAACAATCATCCCGAAGTCAACATCATCATCAATAATGCAGGTGCAGCATTTGCTTATTTACTGAACGAAACTCAAAACGCACACGAAAAAGCAGCGATTGAAATGAACACCAATTATTTCAGCATCATTCATTTTACTGAGCTTTTGCTTCCTCATTTAGTTCAGAAAACAGAAGCAGCGGTAGTCAACGTTTCGTCAATTGCAGTTTTTAGAAGCCATAAAATGTTACCGACTTACAGCGCATCTAAAGCAGCTTTACACGGCTACACAGAAGCGTTAAGACAAACTTACGAAGAGCAGGAAAATGTTCAGATTTACGAAGTTTACCCACCTTTAGTTAATACAGATTTTTCTGCAGGAATTGGTGGTGCCAACGGAATTTCGCCTTCTGAAGTTGCTGACGAATTGTTTTTGGCACTCGCAAAAAATCAATATGATATTCCGGTAGGAGATTCAAAACAGTTTTTTGCAAAAGACTTGGTTTAAACTTAAAATGAAAAAATCTCTGTTGGATAATTTGAAATACAAATTCTAACAGAGATTTTAATTTATTTGAAAAAAGTTTATATTCTATTTACTCCTGATCCAAATACGTTAGTTTGGCATCTTTCACAAACTCATCAAAATTCATGTTTTTAGCAGCTTTAGAATTCGTCAGTTCAAGAAAGTAAATGATAGCATTAGGGAGATTTCTGTTTTTGGTAATCAATCTAAATCTCTTCACCTTTTCATTCATATTCAAAAAAGGTAACTCAGAAATTTTCACCGAAATATTATTCACATCAAACGACGCTTTCGGATCTTTTTGCAGTTTCAAAAATCTTTTCTGAGTTTTATCGGTGGTTTCATCAAGAAATTTCTGCATTTGATAATCGGTCAGAAGTTGAGGATAAATCAGACCTTGCTGTAACATTGAAAAAGTCAGTTTATCAGATTTATCGAAGAAAATCACTTTATCATCAAACAGAACCTGATTATCCTTTGAAGTGATTTTTCCTTCAAATTTTTTGTAATTTTTCTTTTTGTATTCAGTTTTAAAATGCTCAACAGCGTGCTGATCTTTCGTACTCAACCCATCTTTTTTCTGAGCGAAAACAGCAAAAGAAAATAATAAACAAAGAATCAGTGAATATTGCAGTTTCATAATTTCTATTTTTAAATAATCTATACTAAATTTTTAAGCCTTACATGTTGAAGCAGCATGATGGTTTTGGCATCTTTTATTTCTCCGGAGTCAATCATTTGAAGCGCTTTTTCAATATCAATTTCCAAAACTTCGATGTCTTCACCTTCTTCTTCAAGACCTCCGCCATTTGTGATTTTCATTTCACTTGAATATTCGGCGATGAAAAAATGCAGAATTTCTGTGACAGATCCGGGTGACATATACGCTTCAAAAACTTTTTCAACCTTCGATATTTTGTAGCCTGTTTCTTCTTCGGTTTCACGCTTGATGCATTCTTCAGGATGGTCATTATCCAATAAACCTGCACAAGCTTCAATCAACATTCCGTCAGTATTTCCGTTAATGTAGGTCGGCATCCGGAATTGCTTGGTCAAAATTACATTTTTTGTACTTGTGTTGTACAATAAAATGACTGCTCCATTTCCTCTGTCGTATGCTTCTCTGCTTTGGGTTTCAGTGGTTCCGTCTTTTTTTAGAATATTGAAAGTGATCTTTTTTAAAGTGTACCAGTTATCTGATAGAATTTCAGTCTTCTCAATGTGTACGTTTGTATTCTGCATAGATTTTACAATCTTGTTTATATATTTTATTTGAATTAATTTTTCTTGAGCAGATCCTCCAAAGCATTTTTCAGGTTCGGAAATTTAAATTGAAAACCTGCATTTTGAAGCTTTTCCGAAGATGTTCTTGAGCCTTCAAGCAGTGCAACAGACAGTTCGCCAAACATTAGCTTCATCACAAATCCCGGAATATTAGGCATAAATAGGGGTTTGTCTAAAACTTCCGCAATTTCTTTCGTTAAATTTTCGTTGTCGGTATGTTGAGGCGCTGATGCATTGTAAGCACCTTTTATATTTTCGTTTTTCACAGCGTATTCAAAAACGGAAGAAAGATCGTCAATATGAATCCACGGAATGTACTGTCTTCCTGTTCCGATAGGTGACCCGATGCCAAGTTTTACAGGAACAGCCATTTTTTTCAAAGCACCTTCAGATTCAGAAAGAATGATGGCTATTCGCACTTTTACCACTCTTTCGGCAATACCTTTTTCTAAAAACTCGTCCGCAGCTTTCTCCCAAAGAATCACGACTTCACTTAGAAAATCATTTCCTTTTTCGTCTTCTTCTTTAAATATTTTCTCAGAAGTTATCGCTCCGTAAATTCCAACGGCAGATGCTGAAATGAAAGATTTTAGTTGAATATTTTTCTTTTGTAAAGTTTTTAAAATCAGTTGTGCAGAATCTACACGGCTGGAAATAATTTCTTTTTTGCGTTCATCAGTCCATCTTTTTTCTGAAATATTAGCTCCTGCTAAATGGATAATGTGACTGATATTTTCGAAGGCTTTTTCGTCGATAATTCCATTTTTAATATTCCATTCAAAGTCATTTTCTTTCTTTTTAGTTCGTGTCAAAAAACGAACAGTATATTCATTTTCAAGTTTATTAGCTAAAACTTTTGCGACAGATCCGCCGGCTCCGGTAATTAATACGACTTCTTTCATGTATTGATTTTGGGATTCTTTTAATTCTTAACAATTAAAATATAATCATCATCTAAAAGTTTATAGCCTTGGTCGTAAATAAACTTATATTCAGAACCATTTTTGTAAACTTTAATTTGTGTAAAATAGTTAAAATCAAATCCTAAGCCACTCAATTTAGATTTGGCAATTTTAGTTTTACCTTCCAGATTGATATCGCTCAGAATACGGTAATTTCGGCGAAGTTTATTGTTAACATTCCGCATCAGATTACTCGAATCTTTATTTTGTTTGTTGTTATAAGCGTTTCTACAGGCGTCATTGCAGAATTTTTTATCTGATCTTCCAATGATTTTTTCGCCACATTCAAGGCATTTCATAGCAATTAATTTTTCAATGGGTGTTTGTGTTTTTTATGTAAAAGTCTTTTCCATTTCGTACTCGTCGGATAGCTTCTGTTTTTAGTAATATTATTAAAAAATAAAGCGACCAAAAGCAAAATAATACAACCCGACAAAACCGGAGAAAGTACATACCAATATCCTAAATCTGCAATTTTTCCGGGAGAAGTCACCGCAATCAAAGCTGTTGCGCCACCTGGTGGATGAAGCGTCTTGGTATACTGCATTAAAACGATGGAAAATGCCACTGCCAAAGGTGCAGAAAGCCATAAGATATCAGGAACAAACTGATAAACAGTGACACCTACCAAAGCCGAAATAACATGACCGCCGACAAGATTTCTCGGTTGTGCTAATGGACTTTGAATAGCTCCGTAAATCAATACACTTGATGCGCCGAACGAACCAATTAAGAAAACATTTTCCTGTTCCAATAAATACTGTGACTGCAGAAAAGCGATAATTCCGATTCCGAAAAATGCGCCGAGAAATGACCAGAAATGTTCTTTATAATCAACTAGAGTTTCTTTGTAAATTACATATTTTGATACACGGTAGGTTCTTCTGAGCGTCTTCTTCACAGTTTCTGATATTAAAATCTAAAGATACAAAATATCCGTTTACAAACGGCTGTGGAATTTCATCTGCTAAATAAATTCAGCTTTAATTTTTTATTCTCAGAAAAAAGTTTCAATTTTGCGCCATCAATGGGGTGCTGCACGATTGCGGCTGAGATGATACCCGGGAATCTTCCACACCTGATCCGGATAATGCCGGCGTAGGGAATTTGATTTTATCATCTCATCATTTAATTTATATAAGTTAATTTGATGCAGGAAATTTCACTAAAGACAACCTGGCCGGAATGGTTTGGGGTCTTCTTTTCAATTTTTCAGGTTTTATTGGCCCGAAAAAACAATTCAAACAATTATCTTTTCGGTATTGCCGGAATTTCACTTTCGCTGTATGTGATGTTTTTCGCAAAACTCTATGCGGAATTTACCTTAAATCTTTACTATTTAGTCATGAGCATTTATGGCTGGTTGTACTGGAAATTCGGAAAACAACAATCTGAAACAGTGATTTCAGAAACAACCAATCAGGAAAAACTAATCACCGCTGGAATCGTGCTTGGAACTTTCGGTTTGTTCTGGTTTTTTCTTACTCAATACACCGATTCCGACGTTCCGATTTGGGATTCTCTGGTTAGCGCCTTTGCGTGGGCCGGAATGTGGCTGATGGCGAGAAGAAAAATCGAAAACTGGATTTTGCTCAATGTCAGCAATATTATCGCAATTCCGTTGTTGATACACAAAGATTTGTATCTGTATGCGGTTTTGACGGCTTTCTTATTTATCGTAGCGATTTCTGGTTATTTGGAGTGGCGGAAAATTATTAAATCTAAGTCTTTAAAGGTCGCTTGATTTTTAAAGACTCACGCAGATTTTATCATCTGCAAAATCTGCTTGATCAGCGAGAGATTATAAACAAAAATAATAATAAGCCTAAAATATCAGTGATTAAGATATCAATTCAAAACGACCATATAGCCATGATCATGCCTGAAGAAATTAGAAATAAAATGTTGGGAGCTTGTGAAGTTTCTCAGGAAATAATGACCAGTATTCATGAGCAACGTTTGCTTCAGATTTGGGTTCCAAAAAAATATGGCGGATTAGGTTTTCGGTTAAAAGAAGGTCTGTCGGTATTGTTTGAGTGGTCAAAAATCGATGGAAGCTTAGGCTGGATGCTCACTTTATGCTCGGGAGCCAATTTTTTTTCTAGAAATTTAAAACCAAATGTTGCTTCAACACTTTTCGCTAACCCAAAAACCTGTTTCGGAGGAAGCGGAATGATTGGCGGAACAGCTGAGAAACAAAGCAATGGAATATTTTTGATCAACGGACTTTGGCATTTTGCAACAGGAGCTCCACACTTAAGTCATTTTACCTTAAATGCTACATTAACCGAAAACGGAAATCCTTTGCTGGATGAATCGGGTACTGGAATCATCCGTTCGTTCGTTATTTCTAAAGATCAGGCAGAAATTATTCCTAACTGGAAATCGATGGGCATGAAAGCTACCGGAACGTATTCCTTTAAAGTGAATAACGCAAAAGTTTCTAAAGATTACAGTTTTGTTTACGATGAATTTTTTACAGAAGATGTTTTAGATAAAATTCCGTTTAGGATTTTTGCAGATTTGACATTGCTGGTCAATTATCTTGGAATGGCGACGCATTTTTCGGAGGAAGCAATTAAAATTCGGCCAAATCTTGGCTTGAAATTATTTAATAAAATGATCAATGATGAATTGGAAAAAGCATTTCAATTTGCCGATGAAATTGAAATGTTACTGAATAATTTTGAATTAATAAGTTCTGATAAACAAACAGAGATTCATTGCTTTTCTACAGATTTAGTAAAGAAATTATCGCATCAGATTTTAGAAATTTATTTTCAGTTGGGACTTCGGGCGACGCATACAGATTCTGAAATATATCAGATTTTTTGTGATTATTTTACGGCGACGCAGCATGCGAATTTTAGGAAGGAGTTTGGGGAAGAGTGATCTCTTTTGCCTCATAATATTCAAGCCAATTTTTTATTCTTCCAACAAACATTTTAAGATAGTTTTCTGTTAAAAATATATTTGACCAATCGAATCTTTGAGCTTGAACGCCAAGATAAAACACAAAAATAGATGCTCCCGCTTCTGGAATTAATTTCAGTTCTTTTTCAGATAGACTTCTTTCTTTTCTATAACCGTTTAGAAAACTTTCAACTTTTATTTCATATTCGTTCTTATCAGATTCAATGAAAAATAGTTGTTTACAAAAATAACCAACATCTAAAATCAGATGTCCATTTCCACAATTATCAAAGTCAAAAATTGTAATTTCATTTTCCTTATTTACACTCAAGTTATCATACCAAATATCGAGATGAACTATTCCCTTTTGATTTTCTAATAGGTTGCTATCTTCAAAATTTTTAGACATTTTAGAGGTGATTTTTTGAGATATTTCATTTCACTTAAATCGTCAGAAAAAAATAAGTTGAGATGTTCATAAGCTTTGTTTAAAAGAACATCAGAATTGTAGTTTACCCGATCGATTTTTTTGCTAGCAGTTATATTGTGAATTTTAGCCATAATTGAACCAATTACAAAGCAGGTTTCATTTGTCATAAATCGCATTTTTTCACCTTCTGCAAATGTAAAAAGCACTACATATCGTAATCCTTCCGGTGCATTTATTTCTTGAATTAGATTTCCTTTTTTATCAGGAATCGGATATGAAACTGAAAGATTATTGCTTTTAAGTAAATTTAAAAGCTCTAATTCCTGCTGAATTTCAACTTTGGTTCTCCAATTATAACAGTAAACTCTGACAACATATTTTGTATAAGTACCTAACAGAAAATAAGTGTGATTTACTCCGGTTCTGAAAAGTTTACAATCAAAACAATCTTTTAACTGATATTTTTCAGTAATAAATTTACCTAATTCTGTTTGTGATACTGTTGAAGCTATTATTGGGAAAGTTGTCATTTTTGTTAGATTTTCTATAACTGTGGCTAACTCTCAAAGATACAAAATGGAATCGATCATCAAACAACTTAAAAAAACCAAAATTTTCACATATTTAACTTTCCTTTAAATATGCGATTTCTGAACGCTTTTACTGAATTATAATCATTTTCAAACGACTACAAACGAATTTAAATAGTTTTAAACCGAATAAATTTTCAAACCTGATGAATCTTTGCAACAGAGATTTGAGAAAACAGTGAACGTCTCTTATCTGAATATTAATTTTAAAAATACAAAGTTATGTCACTAAGAAACAAAGTAACCTTAATCGGTTTTACAGGAAAAGAAGTTGAAACAGTAAACTTCGAAAACGGAGGTACAAAAGCATCGGTATCTTTAGCTACCAATAATCATTACACCAACGCAAAAGGTGAAAAAGTAGAAGAAACACAATGGCACAGTTTGGTAGCTTTCGGGAAGACAGCTGAGATACTCCAAAAGTATGTTACGAAGGGAAAAGAAATTGCCATCGAAGGAAAAATTACCTACAGATCGTACGATGACAAAGACGGTGTGAAAAGATATATTACCGAAATCAGAGTAGAAGAAATTTTGCTTTTGGGTGGAAAATAAATGTTGAATTCTAAAATCACGAACGATGCAAATAAAAGTTTTAAAAGTAAGAATTGCTGATGAATTTCTGCTTCAGGATCAGAAGATGATTGATGATTTTTTGAACAATCACGAGATCATAAAAGTGGAAATGGCTTTTGTTCATGATGAAAGTTTCTGGTCTGTCGTTTTGTATTTTAATGAATATAAAGATGTAGTAACCAAAAATATTGTTAAAGATTCTAAAGCAGTAAAATACTCTGCTGAAGACGAAATGCTTAGTCCGGATGAAATAGTAATTTTAGATGCCCTGAAAATCTGGCGCTCGGAAAAGGCAAAAGAGCAAAATCTTCCGTCTTATTTTATTGCGACCAATAAAGAGCTTCTTTCTGTAGCAAAATATAAACCTGTGAAAAAAGAAGAACTGCTTGATATCAAAGGTTTTGGAAAACATAAGATTGAAAATTATGGTGAAGAGATTTTAGAAATCCTGGAAAGCGTTTAAAAATATCAAAACACCAATGATTAAATGAGAGGCCGGGGAAATGTTATCTCCGGCTTTTTTTATTGATTTAAAAGTCCTTTCAATTCCTTATTTTTGCAAGCAATTACTCATTACCCATTATTTATTACTCATCAAGATATGAAGCCAAGCTTAGCAAAAGGAACGAGAGATTTTACCTCATTAGAAGTTTCAAGAAGAAAATACATCATCAATATATTACAGAAGAATTTTGAACTTTTTGGTTTCCAGCCTTTGGAAACGCCAAGTTTTGAAAATCTTTCTACTTTGACAGGGAAATATGGAGAAGAAGGAGATCGTTTGATTTTTAAAATTTTAAATTCAAGCATCAACGAAGCGAAAGACGAGAAAAAAACTCAGATGTTGAATGATTTTCAGAAAGCTTTAGATAAACCTTTCAGTGCTGAAAGTCTTACCGATAAAGCCCTTCGTTATGATTTAACAGTTCCTTTTGCAAGGTTTGTTGCGATGAACCATGGGAAACTAACCTTCCCATACAAACGTTTTCAAATTCAGCCGGTTTGGAGAGCAGATCGTCCCCAAAAAGGAAGATTCAGAGAGTTTTATCAGTGTGATGCTGATGTGGTGGGAAGTGAAAGTCTTTGGCAGGAAGTTGATTTGGTACAATTGTATCTAAAATCTTTTGCTGAATTAAAAGTTTCTGTAACCATTCATATCAACAACCGAAAAATTCTTTCAGGTTTGGCCGAGTATGCCGGAATCACGGATAAATTAATCGAGTTCACCGTTGCATTAGATAAACTTGATAAAATCGGGAAAGATGGAGTAGTGAAGGAACTTTTAGAAAGAAATATCTCTCAGGAATCAATTGATAAATTAGATTTTCTTTTCACGCAATCGAATGATGCTTTAGAAAACCTTCTTCAGCTAAAAGAAAAATTTGTTGGAAACGAAATTGGTCTAAAAGGTGTTGAAGAATTGGAATTTGTAATTACTCAGTCTCTAAATTTAGGGGTAGATATTCAGAATTTAGTTTTCGATATTACTTTAGCTCGTGGATTAGATTATTACACCGGAGCAATTTTCGAGGTGAAAGCTGACGAAGCTCAGATGGGTTCTATCGGCGGAGGCGGAAGATATGATAATCTGACTGAAGTTTTTGGGGTGAAAAATGTTCCGGGAATTGGAATTTCTTTTGGTTTAGACAGAATTTATCTTGTGATGGAAGAGCTAAATCTTTTCCCTGAAGATGCTACTTCAAACGTAGAATATCTGTTTGCTAATTTTGGTGGTGAAGAAACAATTGAAGCATTAAAATTAATCATTCAGTTAAGAGAAAAAGGAATTTCTGCTGAGCTTTATCCTGAAAGTGCAAAAATCAACAAACAATTCACTTACGCAGAAAAGAAAGGAATTAAAAATCTTGTTTTCTTAGGCGAGGAAGAAATTAAAAACAGAACGGTAACCTTTAAAAATTTGGAAGCTGGTGAACAGAAAACGGTTTCTTTGGAAGAGTTTTTAGGGTAAAATTAAATAAGGGCATTATTAGATTATAATGCCCTTGTTATTAAAGAATTCTAACAGATGAACTCACATTTCCTGCATATCCACCTAGATCAATAACCACAAACCATCTTCCTGCTCTAGGAATACTAATTCTGAAAGGTGATTTAGTAACATGTCCTCCAAAAAAATTATACTTCCTATTAGATTTATAATTTGAAAAGTTTATACTATCCATTAATTTCACATTTGCAGAATTTCCTTTTAAAGTTACTTCTACAGTTTCATTTCCATTTAATTGACCTAAATCATAAGATTGATATTTCATAATATTAAAATTTTATTAATGCTCAAAATAAATTATAAAACTTATTAATTCCTTATGGTTAACCATAAATCAAAATAATTAAATTTGTTATGATTAATATTTAAAACAAAAACCAATGAGCGAAAAATCAAGATTACAACAAATAAAAGACGAACTCAACCAATTAGATATCAATCCTACTTTCTTTGCGAGAAAAGAAATTCGTGAATTACCCAATATACTTTCGGCAGACGAGAAAATAGTCTATTTGGTCGAAGGAAGAAATAAAACAACAAAGCATCATATTGTTTTAGTAGGAACAGACAGAAGACTGATTTTTATCGATAAAGAATTCATGTACGGGCTGAAAGTTGAAGATTACTCTTACGATAAAGTAGCTTCTATTCAGTACGAAACTTCATTTATGTTAGCTTCAATTGATGTGAATGTTTCTGGAGATGTTGTTGAGATTGATGGAGTAGGAAAGTATGAAGCAGAGTTATTTTGCGAAAAGGTACGTAATTTCATGTCTCGTCCGAAAGAATTTGCTCAACAGAAGTCCGAACCCACCATTCTTGATCAGTTGGAGCAATTAGGAAGATTAAAAGAAAGCGGTGTTTTGACTGAAGACGAATTTATTGAGCAGAAGAAAAAACTACTCGAACAACTTTAAAATTTAATTATGGAAAATTATTTAGACATCAATAAAAACTCATGGAACGCAAGAGTAGAACCTCATCTCGAGTCCGATTTCTATTTTGTAGATGAATTTTTAGAAGGAAGAAATTCTCTTAATTCTATCGAATTAGATTTATTGGGAGATGTAAAAGGAAAAAGTATTTTGCATTTACAGTGTCATTTTGGGCAGGATTCTATTTCTCTTTCAAGAATGGGTGCGAAAGTAACAGGAGTTGATTTATCTGATAAAGCTATTGATGCTGCGAAAGATTTAGCAAAACAATGCGGAACTGATACTGAATTTATCTGCACAGATGTTTACAATCTTCCCAATGTTTTAGATCAAAAATTTGACATTGTTTTTACAAGTTACGGAACAATCGGCTGGCTACCAGATTTGGATAAATGGGCAAATGTTGTTAGTCATTTTTTAAAACCCGACGGAGAATTTGTAATGGCAGAATTTCATCCTGTTGTTTGGATGTACGATGATGATTTTGAAGGTGTGGCTTACAATTATTTTAATGAAAAACCAATTACTGAAACTTTAGAAGGAACTTATGCAGATTCTTCTGCGAATATTGTTCAGGATTATGTTTCATGGAATCACCCTTTGTCTGATGTTTTACAAAATTTAATTAATAAAAATTTAGTTTTAGAAAATTTCAGAGAATTTGATTGGTCACCATACTCGTGTTTCAGGCATGTTGAAGAATTTGAAAAAGGAAAATGGAGGATTACAAAATTTGGAAATAAAATCCCAATGGTCTATGCCATAAAAGCAAAAAAGAAGTCATCGTAATGATGACTTCTTTTTATATGAATGTAAATAATATTAAAAATGTTATCTAATCTTAGATATTTGAAGCTGTATCTTCAACTTTAGCTTTCGCTTCGTCAAATTTATTTTGAGCTTGTGAAGCAACATCGTTTGCTTTTGTTTTCAGATCGTTACCCCATTTGTTAAGGTTGTCTTTTGCACTGTTAATTTTATCTTTTACAGCTTGTTGCTCTTCTGGAGTAGATTTTTTGTATTTCCAATATGCAAGAGCTCCAATTCCTAGTAATGCTAATAATCCGTTTGTCTTATTTCCCATGATTTCTGATTTTAAAAGTTATATTAAATTGTTATACAACTAAGTATGTAAAATACGTGCCAAAAAATAAATGGGATTGATAAATATATGTTAAAATTTAATTAAAGATTTCAAAATTTTCTCCGTCAAAACTTGCGAAAACCATAGTAGGGTATGAATCCTGATGATAGAAATTTCCGTCTTTATCAATGGCAATGGCACCTGCGAAGCCGTCAATTGTTTTTAATTCTGCAAAAGTTTTACTAAAAGCTTCTTCCAGATTCATTCCGTCTGTTACTCTTGTGACGATCTTGGCTGAGGTTGCATTGCTTACAATGTCTTCACCAACTCCTGTACAACTTACCGCACAAAATTCATTAGCATAATTACCTGCAACTGTCGCAGAATCTGAAATTCTTCCCGGAATTTCAAAACCTTTTCCTCCTGTAGATGTAGCAACTGCTAATTTTCCATCTTTATCAATAGCAACACAACCAACAGTTCCTTTTCCGCCAGTTTTTAATTTAGCTTCGTATTCTTTTCTTCGCTGAGGAATTTCAGTTGAAAAGTTTTCAAATCCGTGTTCAGAAGCATATTTTTTTGCTCCACTTCCGCCTAAAACTCGATCATCTTCTTTCATTAAATCTTTTGCCACAAAAATCGGATTCTTCACATCCTGAATATTTATAACACCGCTCATTTTCTGCGTTTCACCATCCATTATTGCAGCACTCATTCGGATAATTCCGTCACTTTGAATTTGCGAGCCGATTCCTGCATTGTATAACTCATCATTTTCCAAAAGAGAAACTGCATACGCAACGGTCTCAAAAGCAGAATGATTTTCTAAATATTGATGCGCTTTTTTGGCAATATCTTTTAAAGAGTTTTGTTTAGCAACTTTCACCTCGTGGCTTTGGTCGCTTTCAGAGAAAAAACCTCCGTGGATTATAATTTTCATGTCGATTATTTAATTTTAAATATATAAAAAAAGTGAAGAAAAACTTCACTTTAAATTTATTTTACGTTTGTGGAATCGGATTAAATTGAGAATTTTCTATCGTTAATTTTCTCGTCGTTAAATCATAGTGGTCATTCATTGACATGACGTGAACAGTCAGATTATCGATGGAAATTGGTTCACCCAAATTGATATTGGTAAGATTGGTATCTTTAATAAATCTTCCGTCAACAATAATTACAAGTCCTGAACCAACAGCGGTCATTGAGTCGTTGTGAATAAACAATCCTGTGTCTTCACCCAAACCAATTCCCAAAGTTCTCGGATTATTGACTACAGCCTGAAAAAGACGCCCGATTCTGCCACGTTGTACAAAGTGTGTATCAACGATCACATTGTCGATCAAACCTAATCCTTGTGTGGTTTTTATTTCTCCTTTTAAAAGTGCTTCAGAACTGCTTCCCTGGTAAATCATATTTTCAGATGCAGCTGCAGCTCCAGCAGAAGTTCCGGAGTAGATAAAATCCTGCTCCATATATTTTAGCAGAATGGTATCGTGAAATCTTGTTCCGCCAAGAATAGAAGTTAATCGTAACTGATCACCACCCGTGAACATTACTACATCGGCAGCATTTGCTCGGGCAACTATGGCATCAGAGTTTGCTTCTTCACGGTTGTGAATATCAAGAATGTTAACGTTTTTTGCTCCTAAAAATTCAAAAGCTTTTTTATATTCGGCACCTACAATTTGAGGGATTTGGGATGCTGTAGTGATTACTTCAATGATTGAATTTTCCTTATTCTTAGATTCAGTGATGATTTTTCTTAAAATTCCTCTTTCAAAAAAGTTAAGGTTTTTTTCAATATTCTGATCGTAATCGGTTTCGGAGAAACTGCCTTTATTAACAGCTCCACCGATAATAATTAATTTTCCAACAGGTTTCATAGCTCGCAAAGTTAGAAAATTATTAATTGTTGAGAAAATATTGAGGGGTATTTAACGTATTTGCTTTGATTCTAAATTGATTGTAAAATTTAAACTTTTTTAATAAATCTTTAATTAGACTGTGGTTTTTTTAAGGTTTTACATTATCTTTGATTTTAAAAGATAATTTCATTAATATAAATTTCGACACTAAATTATGAAAATTGAGAAGATACAAGCTTTGAGGGGTCCTAATATCTGGAGTATTAGAAGAAAGAAGTTGATACAGATGCGTTTGGATCTTGAAGAGATGGAAAATTTTCCCACCAATAAAATTGAAGGCTTCCGTGAAAGAATAGAGAAATTGATTCCTTCACTCATCACTCATAGATGTTCAGAAGGTACACATGGCGGTTTTTTCCACCGTATAGAAACAGGAACCTGGATGGGGCATGTCATAGAGCACATTGCTTTGGAGATTCAGACTCTTGCAGGTATGGAATGTGGATTCGGGAGAACTCGTGAAACAAAATCTCCGGGTATCTATAATGTAGTATTTGATTATATTGAAGAAAATACAGGGATCTACGCTGCCGAACAAGCTGTTGAGATTGCTCATGCATTAATTAATGGAGATGAATATGATATCAATGCTTGTATTCAAAGATTAAAAGAAATCAGAGAACGTGTACGTTTAGGTCCATCCACAGGAAGTATTGTACAAGAAGCGGTTTCAAGAAAAATTCCATGGATCAGGTTGGGTACAAATTCTTTGGTGCAATTAGGCTATGGTGTTAATCAACAGAGATTTCAGGCTACCATTACCGGAAATACCAGCTCAATTGCTGTAGATATTGCCTGTAACAAAGAACTGACAAAAAGAATGTTGCACGATGCAGCAATTCCGGTTCCGATTGGTGACTTGGTTACCAATGAAGAGCAGTTGCAAAGTGTTATCAGGAAGATTGAATATCCTGTGGTACTTAAGCCTTTGGACGGGAACCACGGAAAAGGATCTTCTATCAATGTGAATGATTGGGAAGTTGCAAAAATCGGTTTAGAACATGCTCAAAAATATTCAAATAAAGTAATTGTTGAAAAATATATTACTGGTTACGATTTCAGAGTTTTAGTTATTAATAATAAAATGGTTGCTGCAGCAAGACGTGTTCCTGCGCATGTGGTTGGAGATGGAGAAATGAATCTTCAGCAGCTCATTGACAAAGAAAATCAAGATCCGAGAAGAGGTTATGGGCATGAAAATGTGCTTACCGAAATCGCAATTGATAAAGATACTACCGAATTACTCGAAAAACTTAATTATACTTTAGATACAGTTCCCCAAAAAGGAGAAGTTGTTTATCTTAAATCAACCGCTAACCTTTCTACGGGTGGAACTTCTATCGATGTTACCGACATGGTACATCCGGAAAACATCACGATGGCAGAAAGGGTTTCTAAAATCATCGGTTTAGATGTCTGCGGAATTGATATTATGGCAGAAAACCTTACCCAGCCTTTAAAAGAAAGTGGTGGAGCCATCATTGAAGTAAATGCTGCTCCAGGTTTCAGAATGCACTTAGCACCAAGCGAAGGTCTTCCGAGAAACGTTGCTGCGCCGGTTGTAGATATGTTGTATCCTCAAGGAAAGCAGTTTACGATTCCGATTATTGCGGTGACGGGAACCAATGGTAAAACGACAACGACAAGATTGATTTCACACATTGTGAAAAATAACGGATACAGAGTTGGTTTCACAACATCAGACGGTATCTATATTCAGAATACGATGCTGACGAAAGGTGACACTACGGGTCCTATATCTGCTGAATTTATATTAAAAGATCCTACGGTAGAATTTGCAGTTTTAGAAACAGCAAGAGGCGGAATTCTCCGCTCTGGTTTAGGTTTTTCTCAGTGTGATATTGGAGTTTTAACCAATATTAAAGAAGATCATTTGGGATTAAATGATATTCATAACCTGAAAGATTTAACGAAAGTAAAAAGGGTAGTTTTAGACAGCGTAAAGAAAAATGGCTGGAGCGTACTGAACGCAATGGATGAATATTCTATGCGAATCATCAATGATTTACCGAGTAATGTGGCTATTTTCAGTTTAGATGAAAATAACGAACATATCAAAAAATTTGCTAAAGAAGGCCGTACAACATGCGTCTACGAAGAAGGATATGTCACCATCAAAAAAGGTGACTGGAAAATCAGAATCGGAAAAGTGAAAGATTTTCCGATTACAATGGAGGGGAAGGCAAAATTCATGATCGATAATGTTTTGGCTGCAAGTTTAGCATGTTACCTTTATGGTTTTGGGATTGAGGATATTTCAAATTCCCTTCGTACATTTATTCCAAGTGCACAGTTGACTCCGGGAAGGTTGAATGTATTTAATTTTAAAAACTTTAAAGTTCTCATCGATTTTGCTCACAATCCTGCGGGATATGAAGCAATCGAAGATTATCTTAAAAATGTAGAGTCTACCAAGAAAATAGGAATTATTTCTGGTGTAGGAGACCGTCGTGATGAAGATATCAGATTATGTGGAAAAATTGCAGGTAGAATGTTTGACCATATCATTATAAGAAACGAAAAGCATCTTAGAGGGAGAACTGAGGAAGAAATTAATGGCTTGATTATCGATGGAATGCAGGGCTCAGGAAAAGATGTAAGTTATGAGACGATTCCAAAAGAAATCGATGCACTAAAACACGCAATGGGAATGGCTGAAGAAGGTACCTTCATTACCGCTTTGAGTGATGTGATTTCTAATGCCATAGATTTGGTGCAGGATTATCAGTCGAGAGAATTGCTTGAAGATGATAAATTTTAAATAGTTTTCGGCGGGCTTCGAAGAAGCCCGCCGAAAACTATTACCATAAAAAAACCTCAGAAATTTCTGAGGTTTTTTATTTTTATATTAGATATAGTTTTTAGCCACTTGCCCCTTTAAAAATCCACGTATTATTTTCTTTTCTAACCATAAAAATGAACATATCATCCCAAATGAAATTTTCTTTTTTGTCATCTTTAAGTTTATGACCAAAGAAAAAATAATCTGTTTCAGTTGGAATATAATAGTCTGGAAGTTTTACTCCACTTTTCTCAATTAGTTCTTGAGGTGTATAAATTTCAATCGTATAATCTTCAAGATAATCTTTATAAGTCTTAGATTTATTACGAATTGCCGAATTAAATGATTTGCAGAGTTTATCTTTTAAATTTTTCTTCTCAACAATGCCATCGCCATCAAGAATGATTACAGACTCAGAAACCAGATCATAATTTTTACAATTTTTTTGGAAGTAAAGTTTCACAAAATCAAGAGAAAATTGTCTTGCTTCTTCTTTTAATGAAACTTCATTTTTCTGACAGAAGATTAAAGAATTTAAACCCAATATCAATAAAAAGAAAACTTAATTTTTCTCATCATTTTAGTCTATTCTTCTCCAAAAAACGCATTAGAACTTCCAATCCAAATGGCATCTTTCTTATTGAAATCTACATTCACCATCGCAGCTTTCGTCATTCTTCCCAAATTTTCAAGCAAAATCGGACGTTCGTCCTGTTCTCTCCAGATGTAAAGCAAACGGATTTCGGCTTTTGAAAATTCTCCATTAATGTCTTCAAAAACAGGTTCGTAAGTTACTTTTCTTTGCAAAATATAGTTTTCCTTATCTTCAATCGCATCAGTGATTTCTTTGTCGGATTTAAATTAACTCCACTTCCTGCAAATGAAAATAATGGTTTCAGAACAAAATTCTCGAGGCTTTCATTTTCTGGAAATTCATGTAAGAAGTAACTTTTTGGCACGAACTGATGTTTCAACATCGGCAACAAGAATTTTGAAATTTTGAAAAACCAATTCGGGTGCGTGATCCATTTTACATCAGCTTCTTCACGGAAATTAAATTCAAGTTTCAGGTCGGGAATTCTGTCTAATTCATCAAAAATCACACGGTTGTAAATTCTGTTGATTTGAATTTTCTGACCATTATTTTCATAGAATAATTTCTTCCCTTCCTTTTTTACTTTGGTAAGACAAACCGTTTTTATTCCCAGCAATTTTTCCGTCAGAGCAAAATCTATTGCAGTCTTTTGTTTTTCAGGATAAATTTCGAGTAAGATGACGTTTTCGGGATTTTCATCGCCGACAATCAATTCTTTGATATAATTTTGAAATTCCTCCTGAGGAATTTTACTTTTAATTTCATTTAAAAAAGGATACATCTCAGAAAAAGTATCCTCAAACACTTTCTGAAAAGCATATAAAGATGGGAAAGCCTGCAATTCGATAAGCTGAGGTTCTATTTCTCCGTTTTCACTTCTGCAGATTCCAAAATCAATAGTGAAAAAATGAGGTTTTGTGGTATCGTTGGGTACTTTGCAGTTTTCTGGTATCGCTTTTTCTAAAGTACCTGCGGGTAAAGCTTTGATTTGATCGATAATGCTTTCACTGGCATCAATAAGTTTGTTTTTAAATTCATTGGTAAGAAACATCGGACTTTCAGAAAGTCTGAAGGAAGGGAGTAATCCGCTTTTTTCTTTTAGAATTTCTTTAAACTCTTCATATTTTTCCTGACTAAACTCCTGATTAAACTGTTTTCTGTATTTTGGAATCATATTCTTTTTCTTTGTGATTTTAAAAAATCGAGCAGTTGTGCTCGATTTTTATTATTAATTTATTTTAATGAAAATTTAAGCCATTGCCTCAATTTCTCTCAAAATGTTTTTTTTTGCTAACCTCAGAAATCTTGGTAAAATCTGAGCCTGTGTCAACATGATTTTATCTTCGTCATCCATTCTGTCTACCGTTTCGAGATATTTTTCCATTCCGAAATTTTCAATCATGGCTTCTTTGTTTTTTTCGTCTTTCAGGTTTTCAATCATGCCTGCCGGATTGGCTTCCGGGTGAAACTGCGTTCCGAAAATCTCATCCGAAAAACGAATCGCCATAACAGCTCTTTCTAAATTGATATGCGGACGGAATTTCTCAATGGCCACGATTTTCATTCCCAATTCTTCAAAACGATCAACATTCGGCTCAATAAACTGATAAGCTCTGGAATCTACTGCGTAGAAAGGATCTTGAAGATTTTTAAACAAAAATTCTTGTTCACCTTCTTCACTTTTATGTATTGGCATCACTCCAAAAGAGTAAGATTTTCTTTTGCAGATATTTCCCAAATCCCAATGAATGCTCGCCAATTGGAAAGAGTGACAAATTAAAAACAAATACTTTTTTGTCTCATTTTCCTGATTATATTGATATACTGAATCTAAAAAAATTGCAAATTTATCTTCCCATTCAAATCCTTCACGATGCGGGTTTCCCGGACCTCCGGATGAAATGAAGATGTCAAAATCTTCTATATTCGGAATTTCATTTTTAAAACGGACATCAAAAACTTTGATGCTGATATTTTCTTCAGACTGCTGCTTGAAAGCCTCAGAAATTTCTTTAATATTTTTAAATCCCTGATTCACATGATTATTATTCATGTCGAGCAAAGCAATTCTTACATCTCTCATAACTTCATATTTTATGCAAAGTTATTAAAAATATTATGAAACATTTTCGCTGTGCGTGATGCCGTATTCAGTTTCAGATATCATGTAATCAACGACTTTCTTCAGATCTCCGGTTTCTTTATACACCGCAAGTTGTCGGTCTGCACCAGTTCCGTTTTCCAAAATCTTCCATGCATATTCTACTTCTTTTCTGCATCCTAAATCGTCTACAACATCATCGATAAATTCAAGTAATTCTTTCAATAAATCCGCATAAGGAACAGATTCTTCTTTCCCAAAATCAATTAAGTGAGAATGAATTCCGTCTCTTGAAGCACGCCATTTATTTTCATTAAGCAATAATCTTCTGTAGCTTCTGAAACTTAAATTCTGCTGATGCAGTTTATAAATTTTTGCCACCAAACTTTGCATAATAGCTGCCAGACAAACCGTTTCTTCGATTCTCAAGGGCATGTCGCAAATTCTGAATTCAATAGTAGGGTAGAATGGGTGAACACGCAGGTCCCACCATATTTTTTTAGCATTATCGATTGTTCCGGTCTTCACCAAAAGATCAACGTAGCTATCAAATTCTGCTAAAGAATTGAAGTAACTCGGGATTCCAGTTCTTGGAAATTTAACGAAAATCTCTTGTCTGTAAGATCTGAATCCTGTATTTCTTCCAATCCAAAACGGTGAATTTACTGAAAGTGCATAAACGTGCGGCAGAAAATAACGCATCACATTTTGAATTCTCACTCCTTCTTCACGATTTGGAATCCCAATGTGAACATGCAGACCAAAAATAAGATTTCCACGGGCAACGTCGCCCATATCGTCTACGATTTTGTTGTAACGTTCACCGTTGGTAATCGTGTTGTGTTCCCAATTTGAGAAAGGGTGCGTTCCGCCTCCAGAAACACGAAGCCCCTGCTCGTGTGCTGTTCTAATGAGATGTCTTCTCAAATTCGTCAATTCTGCCTGAGCTTCCTGTATATTTTGGCAAATTCCGGTTTCCATTTCAATCATAGATTCGTGCATTTCGTGCTTTAAGTTTTCACTTAAAACAGCCTTACCGCCTTCGATGATTTTTGAAACATGCGAAACTAAATCTCTGCTTTCTAAATCTATGATCTGATACTCTTCTTCAATACCAATTGTAAACTGATGCATTTTTAATTTGTGTTTTGTTGGTTTTATTTTACTGAATCTTTTACGAAAGTTCCCCAAGATATATTTTGTTTTCCAGGAACATATTCTTTTGCTTTTTCGATCGCCAATTTTGCTGAATGCTCTACAATCCATGCGAAATTTTCTTCACCTACAGAGTTTCTGTCAGCATCAGGTGCAGGATTACAGAAGTCAATTGCGTAAGGAATTCCGTCTCTTACTGCAAATTCTACCGTATTGAAATCATATCCTAAAGCTTCATTCATTTTGATGGTATAATCATGAATCACTTTTAATAATTTTTCTAAATCTTTACCTTCCGTCTGATGGGTCGTTGCATATCTCAAGTGATGCGGATTTCTCGGTTCGTAAGGCATAATGTGAACATATTTTTTACCTAAGCAGTACACTCTGTAATAATCCTGAAACACAATTTCTTCCTGAACCATCATAACCAGCTGCTCAGTTTCTGATAATTTGTCCCAAAGATCTTCCGGACTTTCTACTCTGTAAACACTTTTCCAGCCACCACCGTCGTGAGGCTTCATATAAGCCGGAAAGCCAACATAATTAAAAATATAGTCCCAGTCGTGAGGAAATTTCAGGTTTCTAAATGATGTTTCTGTAGTATCAGTCGGTCTTTCGTGAGAAGGCAGCAAAACTGTATTTGGCAACGGAATTCCCAATTTAGACATCAAAGCGTTATTGAAAAACTTTTCGTCCGCACTCCACCAAAATGGGTTGTTGATAACGTAAGTTCCGTTCAATGCTGCATTTTTTAGATAAGCTCTGTAGAAAGGAACATCTTGAGAAATTCGGTCGATAATTACTGCATAACCGTAATCTGCTCCCTGCTCCAATTTATCAATTGTCACCGCTTCAGCTACAATTTCTCCTTTTCCTAATTCGTTTACTTTGTCGATAAATGCCCAAGGAAATGTATCTTCCATCCCGAATAAAATTCCTACTTTTTTTGCCATAATTTGTCTTTTTAATGATTTACTATTAATATTTGAATTGTTTAAATTTTAAGAAAAGAATGTTCCGATAAAATTAGGGAAAGCCATTCTCCAAAGCGGCCAGTCGTGATTGATCCATCTTTTTTCGTCGTACCAGAAATCAATTCCTTTTGCACGCAGAATATTGGCCATTTCTATATTTTTATCTTTGCAAATGTCTTCGTCTGATGTGCTCAAAACGATATGCATGTGTTTGTATTTCCAGGCTTCATCATTTTTTACAAACTCCCTCGGACAGTTGAAATAAACCAACTCGTCAGAATATCCGTCCATAAAATTCCTAATGCTGAACGCTCCAGAAAGGGAGAATAGATGAGAAACCACATCCGGAAATCTGAATGCAAAATTTGATGCGTGATATCCTCCGAAACTTGCTCCTGCAACTGCTACACGGTGAGTGCCATGAAGTTTTTGAATGTAGGGTACAAATTCCTGAATCAGAAATTGCACATATTTTTCGTAATTTCTTATCCTTTGTTGAGGCGAAATTTTTTCGTCATAAAAACTCCACGCATCAATTGTTTGAATGTTGTATAATTTTACTTTTCCCTGTTCAACAAACCAATTGATGCTGCTGTTGAGATGAAAATCATGGTTTTGCGTATATTGTCCTTGCGAAGTGGGGAACATGATAATCGGATAACCGAAATGTCCTGTAACCTCTACTTTAAGGCTTGTTCCTAATATGTTCGAGTAATAATCTGTGTGTTCTATATGTGGCATGTACTATAGATTTTTAGTTTTTTTGTGTTTAAATTTTTAAGGCGAAATCGTATTTAATTAAATCATTACTCAAACTCTAAATTAATTCATTTTAAATTAATAAGTTACTGAATGTCAATTAATTTAATGATAAATAATCGTTACGCTGTCGGTTTTTCTTTTGGTGGAATAATATTGAGAAGATGTGCATGGATTTTTTCTGCTGCACGATCCAGTCTTTCTACAACCTTGTCAGAATCATTTGATTTGTAAACAATCCCTACATGATAATCTATTGGAAGAAATTTTACGACTTCTTCACATTCAAATTGGTTGTAATCGGGTTCTTTATCTTTAATTAAAGCAACGATTAATCCTGAATAATAACCTGTAGGTTTAGAAACTTGGTAATTTTTTCCTCTTAGAAGCGCGTCTTCAATTTTCGCCCATTCACGCCAGATGTTGATGTTGCTCGAAGCTTCCACCAAATCAGGAATATGTGCACCGCCAACTCGTGATGATGTTTCCAGGAAATACCATTTTCCATCTTCTTTTCCGCGGATAAATTCTGTGTGAGTGGCACCGTTGAGTAAGCCAAAATTCATCAGAACTTTCGTATTGGCTTCGTCTAATGCTTTAAATTCATCGGAGTATCTTCCTAAAGTTTTGGTTCTGAAAACTCCGCCTTCATGAGAAACTTCCATTGGGGGAGCGAGATATTTTGAGGCAGAAGTGAAAACAATTTCTTTATTGAACGTTAAACTGTCAACATGATAAACATCGCCTGGTTTAAAGCTTTCTAAAAGAAATAAATGACGCTCTTCGCCCAGTTTTTCTAATGCCCCCCAAAGTTCTTCTTTGGTTTTCAGTTTTTTAATTCCTGATGCTGATGCTTCAGATCTAGGCTTTAAAACCCAAGGAGCAGGGACTTTATTGGTGAAGGTATCCACCTCATGATCATTAAAAACTGCGGTGAACTCCGGAACATTGATTCCTGAATCTTTAGCTTTCTGGCGCATGGCCAATTTGTCTCTGAAATAACGGTGTGTCGTCTGTCCCATCCCCGGAATACGGAATGTCTCACGAATGAGTGCGGCTTTCTCAACATCGTAATCGTCTAAAGCAATTACAGCATCGACTTTTCGGGTTTTCATCAGATGAGAAAACCCCTGAATCAGATGGTCAAGATTCCAGACAGACGGTTTCACTTCGGGCATATAGAAAACCTCGCTAATGGCATCCCACGGCCAATTTTTTTCTTTGAGGTTTTCTGATGTTACTAAGATGATTTTATTGCCGAGTTTCTTCATCTCGTCCATAAAATCGTAACCTTTGTAATAGCACGAAATGCATACAATAGTTTTCTCCTCCATATAATGTTTTTTTAAATTTGATGAATATTCAAAAATAAAAGCAATTTTTTATTGATGTTTTAATGTTAAAAATCAATAATCAATGCGTATTTGAAAATCACTAATCAATTATACAGAGAAATTTCGAAATAAACTAATTTTTAGTGATAATTTTCAATTAAATCGGCTAATAATTGAACACCATAGCCTGTTGCAGCCTTATCTTTAGCATATCCTACATTTCCAAAGGCAACTCCGGCAATATCGAGATGTGCCCAATTGGGATGTCCTTCAATGAATTCTTCCAAAAATTTTGCGGCAACAATACAGTCTCCGATAGGTTTCATTGAGATATTTTTAAAATCGGCAACATCAGATTTAAAATCATCTTTCCAGATGTCCCAAAGCGGTAAATTCCAAACTCTCTGGTTGGTTTTGTCACCGGTTTTTATTAAAAGATTCTTTAATTCTTCATTATTAGAAAACATGGCGCCACAAGTATCACCAAACATTCTTACGGAACTTCCTGTGAGCGTCGCCAGATCAATTAAAACGTCAGTTTTAAAGTTTTTAGATAGATATGAAAGTCCGTCTGCCAAAGTCATTCTGCCTTCTGCATCGGTATTCAGGACTTCTATTGTTTTTCCATTGTAGGCTGTGATCACATCGCTCGGAAGATAAGCGTTTTCTGAAACTGCATTATCCGTAATTGGTAAAATTGCAGTAATGTTCACAGGTAACTGCATTTGTGAAGCGTAAATCAATGCGCCTATCACCGCTGTTGCGCCACCCATATCAGATTTCATGTAATGCATATTGTCTGATGCTTTGATGGAAATTCCGCCGGTGTCAAAAAGGACACATTTTCCTACCAAGCCGAAGGTTTTAGCATTTTTAAAGGTTGTTTTATACTCTAAAATAGTAAATGCAGCATCATAAGCACTTCCTTGGTTTACAGAAAGAAATGCTCCCAATCCTAGTTCTTCACATTTTTTTCTATTGAAAACAGTATATTTAAGCTGATTTTTTTTAGCTAAATTTTTCAGATAGGTATTGACGGTTTCGGGTCTTTTTAAATTGGCAGGTTTATTAAGCCAATCCTGACAGGCAGTTTGTCCTTCGCAAAGCGCATCGGCTCTGCTGGAAATAACGTCTAATTTTTTCTGACTTAAATTTCCAAAATGAAACTCAAATTTTTCGTTCCAAAACGGATGGTTTTTCTCAAACGGATAGTTGTAAGTTCCAAGGAAAAGCCCTTTTACAAACTCTTCAAACTGTTTTTCATTAATGAAATCAGCTGAAATCAAAGTTGGAACAGTCTGAAAATTTTTCTTTTGACTCTGAGAAAATTTCATCGCCACCTGTTGAAATTCAAAATTCTGCAGATCAGATTTTCCAAGTCCGATAAAATAAGTGATGGCCCCTTCCTGAGCATCGATGAAAACCTCATTTTTCTTTCCTGAGAATAGAATCGAAATGTTTTTATTGTAATTTTTGCTGTTTTCTGTCCAGGTTTCTTCTGTAAATAATGTGAAAACCTGTGCGTAATTTTTATTTCTTTTATTGAGTAAGTTCATAATTTAATTTTTAATAGAATCCTGATGTGGAGTAACTTCCACCGGATTTTCTGTATTGTTGTAAAATAACCATTCGATTGCTCTTGGGAATTCCTGAGACCAGTAAAATTCGCTATGAGATCCTTCAGGATTGATGTTGGTTTTAAATTCAAAATCGAAAAGATTTTTCTTTTCCCATCTTTTGAGATAATTTTCAAAAACCTGAATTCTTTTTACCATTTTAGAACCTTCCTGTTCGCCACCATAGAGATAAATTTTAGTTTTAAACGGAACTCTGAAGCTCATCATCGGGAAATTGTTATTCGGCTCTACCCAAAGTGACGGGGAGAAAATCAATAATTTAGAATAAACTTCAGGATACAAAAATCCGCTGTAAATGCTGATTAATGCACCAAGAGAACTTCCGCCAATTCCTGTATTGTCTCGATCTTTTTTGGTTCGATAATGTTCATCAACGAAAGGTTTTAAAGTGTCTGTAATAAAACGGATATATTTCTTGCCTTCAGAACCGTTTGCCACATTATCGTTGTCAAAAATATATTCTTTAATTCTTTCTTCGCTTCCATGCTCTATAGCGATAATAATAACATCACCACGACCATATTCTGCCAAGATAGAAAGTTTTTTATCAATTTCCCAATTTCCGTACGGACTTCCTTCGTTGAATAAATTTTGTGCATCCTGAAGATAGAGCACCGGATAGCTTTTGTCTGAAACATAATAATCATAAGGAAGAAGTGCCCAGACTTTACGGTGTCTGTCAAGCTGTGGAATGTAAAATTCTTCTGAAATAATTTCAACAATAGGAAAAAATTCCTGCTTAAATGGTCCCCAATTATATCTCCATTTTTCAACTCTGTGAGAAACTTCACCATCAGATTTTAAAACTTTCTTATTTGGGGTAATACTTCCATACTGATCAAGTTCTACATTTTCCCAGCCGCCTTTTGTAAATTTAAATTCTACAATGTTAGGAAGAAACTCATCAAATATCTCGATGTAGTAATTGTTGGGATCTATTTGTGTCAGTTGATATAGGAGATCTTTAGGATTCCAAGTATTAAAATTTCCGGTTATAAATATCGGCCTTTCATCGGCTTCACTTGTGTAAAGTGTAAACTTCATATTTGTGTTTAAAAAGTAGGTAAATATATTAAACTCATAAAAATAGAAAAAATCTTTTTATTTAAGTTAATTAAAATTAATAAAAAACAGTCTTTAGCAAAGGAAATATTTATATATTTGATAGTCATCGATACTTATTGATAAACTGTTTAACATAAAATCTTTTTCGGTTTTTTTATAATGACTGCTCATGACCAATCTGACGGAAAAAACACTATGATGAACTCGGTAAAAACCTATACACTTTTCACAGACCATGACGTTTACCTTTTTAAAGAGGGTAAGCATTATCGCTTGTACGAAAAATTCGGTGCGCATTCTGTAGAAAAAGATGGCGTAAAGGGAGTTTACTTTTCGGTTTGGGCTCCCAATGCAAAAAAAGTTTCCGTTATCGGGAATTTTAATAATTGGAATCACAAAGATCATATTCTTTTTCCACGCTGGGATGGTTCTGGGATTTGGGAAGGCTTTATTGCCGGACTTACCTGGGGAACTTTGTATAAATATGCCATAGAAAATTTAGGTAAAATTTTAGAAAAAAGTGATCCTTACGCACTGAGCTGGGAGCAGAATCTTCAGGCGGCATCATTAGTCTCTACGAATTGGTATGAGTGGAGTGATGAAGAATGGCTGGAAAAACGCTGGAAAAATAACAGTTTAGAATCTCCTATTTCTGTTTACGAAATGCATTTGGCATCTTGGTGCAGAAATGAAGATTTTCCGGAGAAATTTTTGAACTACACAGATATTGCAGCAAAGTTAGTTCCTTACATCAAAGATATGGGCTTTACCCATGTAGAATTTATGCCAGTGATGGAATATCCTTATGATCCGAGTTGGGGTTATCAGATTACTGGTTTTTTTGCGGCAACTTCACGCTTCGGCTCACCGCAGGATTTAATGTTCTTAATCAATGAGCTTCATAAAAATGATATTGGAGTGATTCTCGATTGGGTTCCTTCGCATTTTCCGGGGGATGCCAATGGATTGCATCGATTTGACGGAAGTTATTTATACGAGCACGAAGATCCGAGAAAAGGCTTTCATCCCGATTGGAAATCCTACATCTTTAATTACGGAAGAAATGAGGTGAAGTCTTTTTTAATTTCCAATGCCATGTTTTGGCTTGATCGTTATCATGCCGACGGTTTGCGTGTAGATGCAGTTACTTCTATGCTTCATTTGGATTATTCAAGGAATGAAGGCGAATGGGAACCGAATATTTATGGAGATAATGTCAATTTAGAAGCAAAAGCCTTTTTGCAGGAATTTAATACGGCGGTTTATAAAGAATTTGGAAACAATATTATCACCATTGCAGAAGAAAGTTCAGATTTTCCTCTGCTTACAAAACCTGTTCACGAAGGCGGGGTAGGTTTCGGAATGAAGTGGATGATGGGCTGGATGCACGATACCTTAGATTATTTTAAAGAAGAGCACGAAAATAGAAGACATCATCATCATAAGCTGACGTTCGCATCCATGTATATGTTTAATGAAAACTACATGATGCCTTTGTCTCACGATGAAGTGGTACACGGAAAAGCAAGTCTTATTTATAAAATGAAAGGCGACGAATGGCAGAAATTTGCTAATTTAAGGGCACTTTTTGTTTATATGTTTACGCATCCGGGTGCAAAGCTGCTTTTCATGGGAGATGAATTTGGGCAGACCAATGAATGGAATTTTAAACAAAGCTTAGACTGGCATTTGCTTGATTTTCCAATTCATAAAGGTTTGCAGAATTTAGTGAAAGATTTAAATCATTTATATCGAAGTGAAACAGCTTTCTACGAAAATCAATTTAACCCAAGCGGTTTTGAATGGGTAGAAGCTGATGATACCGATAATTCCGTTTTGATTTATTTAAGAAAAGGAAAAAAGAAAGACGATGTTCTGATGGTTATTTTAAATCTGACCCCAAATACATTTGATTATAAAGTTGGAGTAAATGAAGGAACACATTGGGAAGTGATTTTCAATTCTGATGACAAAAAATATAATGGAAGTGGAGTAGAAACAAACATTTTCAGAGAAGAAAATGAAGAATGGATGAGCCGTCCGAAATCTATTTTCCTGAAACTGCCGCCGCTTGCCGGAATCGTTTTGAGAATGAAAAAAGACAGAAAGTATAAATTGAGTAGAATAAAACAACATAAAAAATAATAATGACAATTTATCACCTTAGCACAGAATGCTATCCCGTTGCCAAAGTAGGAGGTTTGGCAGATGTTGTGGGAGCTTTGCCAAAGTATCAGAACAAAATAAAAGATGTTGATGCCAAAGTGGTAATGCCTTGGTACAATAAATCTTTTGTCTACGATCACGAGTTTGAAGTGGTTTTTGACGGTTTTATTCACCAAGGGCAGAATATGCTTCAGATTCAGGTCATGAAAGAGAAAACAAACACTTTGGGGTTTGAATTGTTTATGGTGAAAATTTCGGGGCTTTTAGATCGTGAAAATCCTTACGGGTATCAGGATGAGAATTTTCAGTTTTTGGCTTTTCAGCAAGGTATTTTGCACTGGCTGACGGCTATGCAGATTCGTCCTGATGTTTTGCATTGTCATGATTATCATACAGGATTAGTTCCTTTTATGGTACAGCATTGTCCGGAGTTTGAATTTTTAAAAGGAGTAAAAACGATAGGCACTATTCACAATGGTGAATATCAGGGAATGATGCGTTGGGATATGATTCATTTTATGCCCGCTTTTGATCATTATAAATGGGGACTTCTCGACTGGAACGGATTTATTAATCCTTTGGCTAGTATGATTAAATGTTGTACTGCTTTCACAACGGTTTCTGAAGGATATTTGGAAGAGCTTTTTGTTAGTTTTAAAGGCTTGGAAAGTCTTGTTCGTGATGAGTTTGGAAAAGCCTACGGAATTATCAACGGAATTGATACCGATGTCTGGGATCCACAAACTGATCCGATGCTTGATTTTAATTACAATTCTAAAAATGTCCTTAAAATTAAAAAGAAAAATAAGCAGAAGCTCTGTAAGGAATACGGTTTAAACCCAGATTTGCCGCTTTTTGCATTCATTGGAAGATTTGCCACAGAAAAAGGTGCCGACTTGCTCCCTGAAGTGGTCTGGAGAAGTATTAAACAGACTTATGGTGCTTTAAATATTATCGTTTTAGGTTCCGGAAATGCTTATATTGAAGATAAATTAAAGGAATTGAACTTTGTTTATGCAAATTTCGCCACAGATATCGGATATAAAGAACATTTATCTCATAAAATCTACGCTTCGGCAGATTTTTTGTTGATGCCTTCAAGGGTAGAGCCTTGCGGTCTTAATCAGATGTATGCTATGCGTTACGGAACAGTTCCGGTTGTAAGCTATACTGGCGGATTGAGAGATACCGTTAAAGATATTTCTACAGGCGGTTCAGGATTAAATTTTACCTATCCGGGAGTTGATGATATTATTCATGCGATGGTTCGGGGGTTGGCGATTTACAATCAAAAAAAGGCGATGGATGATTTGGTGCTTTCAAATATGAATTTTGATTTTGCATGGGAGAAATCTGCGGAAAAATATTTAGCTTTATACAAGAACTAAAATTTTACCTTTTAAAATTAAAATAAATTCAAACTATTCAAAAAAGTATACTAATAATAAGATAAACCACAAATAAATTTATGAATCCAAATGTTATTTCAATCGTTTTGGGAGGAGGTAGAGGTACAAGGCTTTTTCCATTAACTTATTCAAGATCAAAACCCGCTGTCCCGATTGCCGGAAAGTACAGATTGGTGGATATTCCTATTTCTAACTGTTTGAATTCAGGTTTAAATAAAATCTTGGTTCTTACTCAGTTCAATTCAGCATCATTAAATGCACATATCAAAAATTCTTATCATTTTGATATTTTCAGTAAAGGATTTGTAGATATTTTAGCCGCAGAGCAGAATGTTGAGAATGAAAGCTGGTTCCAGGGAACTGCCGATGCCGTGCGTCAATCGATGAAGCATTTAGAAAAATATGACTATGAATATATTTTGATTCTTTCGGGAGATCAGTTGTATCAGATGGATTTTAATGCAATGCTTGATTTCCATATAGAAAATGGTGGTGATGTAACGATTGCTACAATTCCGGTGAATGCAAAAGATGCTACAGGTTTTGGTATTCTAAAATCTGATGAAGAAGGAAATATCACTTCTTTTATCGAAAAGCCAAGCTACGACCTTCTCAACGGTTTGCAGTCTGAAGTTTCAGATAAAAATAAAATGGAAGGTAAAGAATATTTAGCTTCAATGGGAATTTACATTTTCACAAAATCTATTTTAAAGAAAATGTTTGAGGATGGAGCGGGTGATGACTTCGGTAAAGATATTATCCCAAGCTCAATCGGGAAGTACAGTACTTTAAGCTATCAATATGAAGGATATTGGACGGATATTGGAACCATCGAATCTTTCTACGAAGCGAATTTAGATCTTTGTCAAGATTTTCCACAGTTTAATCTCTTTTCGTCTTCACCGATTTATACTAGAGCGAGAATGCTTCCGCCATCTAAAATCAACGGTTCTTATGTAAGTAAGGCGATTTTTGGTGACGGTTGTATCGTTATGGCAGATAAAATTGAAAATTCAATCATAGGCCATAGAACAAGGATAGATAAAGGAAGTACAATCGTGAATTCTTATGTAATGGGTGCCGACTTTTATCAAAACACAAAAGAAATTGTTATAAATGACAGCAAAGGGCAACCCAATATGGGAATCGGAAAATACTGTTATATCGAAAAAGCAATTTTAGATAAAAACTGTTATATCGGCGATAATGTGAGAATCATTGGTGGTAAGCACATGGAAGACGGAGATTACGGAACACACTCTGTTCAGGACGGAATTGTCGTTGTGAAGAAAGGAGCTGTTTTGCCTCCCGGAACCCATATCGGATAATAATTTAAACAACATAGAAACTAGAGTGATCAATATATTGGTCACTTTTTTTATTTGTATTACTTTTGTGCGATGCGTTTTTTCAAAATCATAGCCATAATTATTTCTTTGCTTGTGGGAGCTTATGCAGCTTCTATGTACTTTTTCGTTGACGAAAGCAAAAGTTTCAAAGTAGAAAAAGAGATTGATTTTCCTTTAGATAAAGTGTTTAATCAGTTTAATAATTTACAGCATTTCACAAGATGGAATAATTTCTTTACGAGTTCAAAAACCATTACCATCGATTATTACACACCTTACGAAGGGCAGGGAAGTGCTATCAGCTATAATGATCCGAAAAGTGAAGACGGTGGCGAAATGTTTATCCGCTACGAAAATCCAAACAAAACTTTAAGATATCAGTTATTTGAAGACGAGGATGAAAACCCGACTTTAATTGATGTTAAATTTCAAGTCGTTTCAGCAGAAAAGACAAAAATTACCTGGTTTGTACACACTCCGAAATTATCTGTTTTAACGAGAGCTCAGAATTTCTGGACCGAAGATAAATTTACCGATAATATCGACAAGAGCATGGTGAATCTTAAGAATGTTTTAGGGAACAAAGTTTCAAAAGACAATCAACTGGCTTCGATAAAATACGACAGTCTGATTGTGGAGAAAGAAGACGCAAAGATGATCTTGGGAGTAAGCGTAAGTACATCCAATAAAAAAGATGCATTGTACAAAAATATTGTGATGAATTACAATAAAGTTTACAATTATATAACGATGGATTTAGGTAAAAAAGATGATGAATTTGGTTACCCAATCCTGATTACTGATGCAGATAATTTCAAAGACAATGAAGTTTCTTATTATTTCGGAATTCCTTTATCGAAGAAATTTGGAGTTAATGACAATAATTTCAGCTTCAGATCCGTCAGTCCGACTCAGAATTATGTGATTTATTATAAGGGAACTTACGCAGGAAGAGTAAAAGCAATTCAACAATTAATGCAAAAAGCGAAAACTGACGAAATGCGATATGGTGACATTTATCAGACATTCATAGAGCAGCCTTTAGAGAATCAGGATGTCAATATGAAGCTTTCGTTATCTGTTTATAAATAAATATGATACAAATCATTCCTTTATATTTTTTTTAATAGTGTGAGGCTGTCCCAAGTCGGTTTTTTTTATTAAATTTGAAGATTAATACGACTAACAAAATTTAATAAATAGACCAACTGTAATAATGGACAGATTTTCATTCCTAAACGCAGCTCATTCTCAGTTAATTGAGGATTTATACCAACAGTACTTAAAATTTCCGGACTCTTTAGAACCATCATGGAAAGCCTTTTTTCAAGGCTTTGATTTTGCATTGGAGAATTATTCTGATGAAGAAGACATTCAGCAAATCAAAAACGTGGGAAATTCTTCTTCTGCAGTTCAACAGATTTCTCAGGCGGCTTCAAACGGTGAAGTTCCTGAGCACATCAAGAAGGAATTTAAGGTGGTAAATCTTATCGAAGCTTACAGAACGAGAGGCCACTTGTTTACAAAAACCAATCCTGTCCGTGAGAGAAGGCATTATACGCCAACTTTAGATATAGAAAATTTCGGTCTTTCTCAGTCAGATTTGAATACAAAATTCAACTGTGCTACAGAAACCGGGATGAAAGGTCCTGCAACTCTTCAAGAGTTGATTACCCATTTAGAACATATTTACTGCGACTCTATTGGTGTAGAATATACATACATCAATAACGTTGAGGAGAAAGAGTTCATCAAGCAGTGGCTTCAGGTAAACGAAAATCATCCAAGCCTTAATGCTAACGAAAAAACTGAGATTTTACTTAAATTAAATCAGGCTGTAGCATTTGAAAATTATCTTCATACAAAATTTGTAGGTCAGAAAAGATTCTCATTAGAAGGTGGTGAATCTCTTATTCCTGCTTTGGATCAGTTGATTTCAAGGTCTTCTCAGTTAGGCGTTGATGAGGTTGTTTTGGGTATGGCTCACAGAGGAAGATTAAACGTTTTAACTAATATTTTTGGGAAATCTTATAAGCAGATTTTCTCAGAATTTGAAGGAAAAGAATTTGAAGAAGATGTATTCTCAGGTGATGTGAAATATCACTTAGGTTCATCTAAAAAAATAAAAACAGCGTCCGGAGAAGAAGTTTCTATTAACTTAACTCCGAACCCATCTCACTTAGAAACTGTTTCTGCTTTGGTAGAAGGTATTTGCCGAGCTAAAGTTGATGACAGATACAAAGGTGATTATTCTAAAATTTTACCGATCGTTATTCACGGTGATGGTGCATTGGCTGGTCAGGGTATTGCTTACGAAGTTGCTCAGATGATGACTTTAGAAGGGTATAAAACGGGAGGTACAGTTCATATCGTTGTAAATAATCAGGTTTCATTTACAACTAATTATATGGATGCAAGATCTTCTACCTATTGTACAGATGTTGCAAAGGTAACAGAATCTCCTGTAATGCATGTAAATGCTGATGATGCTGAAGCGGTGGTTCATGCGATTCACTTTGCGGCTGATTTCAGAGCAAAATTTGGTAAAGATGTTTATATTGATTTATTAGGATACAGAAAATATGGTCATAACGAAGGGGATGAGCCAAGATTTACACAACCTAACTTGTATAAATTAATTTCAAAACATCCGAACCCAAGAGAGATTTATAAAGATAAACTGTTGAAAGACAATATTACATCAAACGATGTGATTGCAAAAATGGAAACAGAATTCAAAGCGCTTTTAGATAAAGACTTTGATGCTTCTAAGGAAATCGAGAAAAATGTGATGGATATTTTCATGGCAGATGATTGGACGAATTTCCCTATTGCAAAAAGAGGTGCGGTGCAAGATGCTGTGGATACAGGATATGATTTAGCTAAACTGAAAGAATTAGCAATCAAAATGTCAACGCTTCCTGCTGATAAAAAATTCATCAATAAAATTACAAGACTTTTTGATAACAGAATCAAGGCTATTGAGGCAAACTCTTTAGACTGGGCTCTTGGAGAATGGCTGGCTTATGCTACACTTCTTGTTGAAGGTCACAACATCAGAATTTCTGGTGAAGATGTGGAGAGAGGTACTTTCTCTCACAGACACGCTGTTGTAAAAACTGAAGATACTGAGGAAGAATATGTTCCTTTAAAAGAAGTTTCAGAAAGCAGATTTGATGTATTCAATTCTCACCTTTCTGAATATGGAGTTTTAGGCTTTGATTATGGTTATGCAATGGCATCTCCTAATACTTTGACAATTTGGGAAGCACAGTTTGGAGATTTCGTAAATGGAGCGCAGATTATCGTTGACCAATATTTGGCTGCAGCAGAAGAAAAATGGAAAATTCAGGATGGTTTGGTAATGTTATTACCTCATGGTTCAGAAGGTCAAGGAGCAGAACACTCTTCAGCGAGACTAGAAAGATTCTTAACGCTTTGTGCAAACGAAAATATGGTAGTGGCAAATATCACTTCTCCTGCTAACTATTTCCACTTGTTGAGAAGACAGTTGAAATGGTCATTCAGAAAGCCATTAATTGTGATGAGTCCAAAATCATTGTTAAGACATCCAAAAGTGGTTTCTCCGCTTGAAGATTTCTCAAACAAAGGATTCCAGCCTATTTTAGATGATCCTACTGCAGACCCAGCGAAAGTTGAAAAATTAGTATTATGTTCAGGTAAATTATACTTCGAATTATTAGCTAAAAAAGAAGAATTAAATTGTGAAAATGTTGCTTTGGTAAGATTTGAGCAATTATATCCGCTTCAAAATGATGCTATCGAAGCTGTTTTTGCTAAATATGAAAACAAAAAATCAATCGTTTGGGCTCAGGAAGAACCAGAAAATATGGGGGCTTGGTCTTATATCCTGAGAAATTTCAGAGATACAGGAATTCAGGTTATTTCTCCGGTACCAAGTGGTGCTCCGGCTCCTGGAAGTCACAAAATGTTTGAAAAAAACCAAAACTTAGTGATCAACAGAGTTTTTGACAGAGATGATGCTCCTGCTAAAAGACCTGTAACTGCTTAATTATAATAAATATCCAATTAAAAAAATAAAAAATACGATATGTCAATTTTAGAAATGAAAGTTCCTTCACCGGGAGAATCAATTACAGAAGTTGAAATTGCAACTTGGCTTGTAAAAGATGGTGATTATGTACAAAAAGATCAACCAATCGCTGAAGTAGATTCAGACAAGGCAACTTTAGAATTACCTGCAGAAGAGAGTGGTGTTATCACTTTAAAAGCTGAAGAAGGTGATGTAGTACAAGTAGGTCAGGTTGTTTGTTTAATTGATATGGATGCTGCTAAACCGGAAGGTGGTGCTGCTCCGGTTGCCGAAGCTCCAAAACAGGAAGAAGCGCCTAAAGCTGCTGAACCTGCAAAAGTAGAAGCTCCAAAACCAGCTCCTGCTGCTCCTCAATCTTATGCTACAGGTGCTCCGTCTCCTGCTGCAAAGAAAATTCTTGACGAAAAAGGAATTGATGCTTCACAGGTTTCAGGATCTGGAAGAGATGGAAGAATCTCTAAATCTGACGCTGAGTTAGCTGCTGTTCCTGCAATGGGTGGAAGCTCTTTAACGGCTACAGGTGCAAGATCTACAACGACAACTAAACTTTCAGTTCTTAGAAGAAAAATCGCTCAAAGATTGGTTTCTGTAAAGAACGAAACGGCTATGTTGACGACTTTCAACGAAGTTGATATGTCTGAAATTTTTAGACTAAGAAAATTATATAAAGAAGAATTTGCTCAAAAACACGGAGTTGGACTTGGTTTCATGTCTTTCTTCACAAAAGCGGTTACAAGAGCATTACAAATGTATCCTGATGTGAATGCATCGATCGACGGAGATTTCAAAATTAATTACGATTTCTGCGATATTTCAATTGCCGTTTCAGGTCCTAAAGGATTGATGGTTCCGGTATTGAGAAATGCTGAAAACATGTCTTTCGCAAACGTGGAAGGAAACATTAAAGACTTAGCAATCAAAGTAAGAGACGGTAAAATTACGGTTGACGAAATGACTGGTGGTACTTTCACGATTACAAACGGAGGTACTTTCGGATCAATGTTGTCTACGCCAATTATCAACCCGCCACAATCTGCAATCTTAGGAATGCACAATATCATCCAAAGACCAGTTGCGGTTGACGGACAAGTTGTGATTCGTCCAATGATGTATGTTGCGATGTCTTATGATCACAGAATTATCGACGGTAAAGAATCTGTAGGATTCCTTGTTGCGGTAAAAGAAGGTATCGACAATCCGGTAGAAATTCTATTGGGTGGAGACGAGAAGAAAGGTCTTGGATTATAATTAATTATTTCCTAGAACATCATATACAATCTCGCCTTCAAAAAAGGCGAGATTTTTGTATCAAATAATAAAACGAACAAAATGTTTTCTAAAATTACTTCGAATATTAAGGTGTCTGTGACCCCTGAATATGATAGCAAAAATTCCTATCCTTCTGAAAACCGATTTGTTTTTAAATACAACATCGTGATAGAAAATGAAGGAGATTTTCCCATCAAAATTCTAAAAAGAAAATGGCTCATCTTTGATGTAGGATTTGGTTTCACTGAGGTTGTAGGAGATGGTGTAATCGGTCTCACTCCCGATATACAGCCCAATGATCAGTTCGCTTATTTTTCAAACGTTATGCTGCGTTCAGGCGTTGGAAATATGAGTGGAATGTATCTGGTAAGAAACGAAGAAACTCATGAAAATTTTGAGATTGATATTCCAAAATTCAATTTACTTTCTGCTATTCTTGTCAATTAATTCTATTTTTAAAACTGAATTAAATACAAATTATTCGGGCAGAAAATTTGACTTTGTCGAATAGATAGTTTTTATTTTTTTTGTGGCAGCTATTTCCGCCTTCCGCTCCCAATTTTTTTGTTTTAAAAACAAAAAAGATTTTCGCTCAAGTCGGGCTGCGATTTTTACATTAATTAAAGTGAGGAGACGGTTCAAAATTTGTAACTGTTTTAAGACTTGTGACGAAATATTAGGCATAAAAATTAATTGCTCCGTAGGAGCAAAATCTGAGTAGAAATTTATGTCAACATGAAAGGTGCGTTCCGTAGGAACGCTATCTCTTTTTCGCTTCGAAAATCTATATTGTAGGAAATGAAATTTCAATAAAAAATGAAATTCATTATCCTTCTAAAAATCACAATTTCTTAAGCTTAGCCTGAAAACATTCATGAATTTCATCTGTACTTGTAATAATCAGTTTTTCAAACCCTAACAAAGCAATTCTTGCACAAGCTTCTGCATCATCGCCTGCTCTGTGGTGATTAAATTTGATCTGATGATGCTCTGCTAAATGTTTTAAACCATATTTAGGAAGATAATTCCAGGATTTTTTGCCACCTGAATGCTGCAGAGATAATTCAAATTGGGTTTAAACATTCCATAATAATCAAGACAACTTCTCAAAACTCCGGCATCAAAACTTGCATTGTGAGCGATCATTAAATTTCCGTACATCATTTCCTGAACTTCGTACCAGATTTCATCAAAAGTAGGAGCGTCCTTAACATCATTCGGCAAAATACCGTGCACATCAATATTTCTTTGATTAAAATAAGGAAAACTCGGAGGCTTGATCAACCAGGTTTTGGTCGAAACAATCTGTGAATTTTCAACCACGCAGATCCCCAATTCGCAAGCCGAATGTCTTTCGTGAGTGGCCGTTTCAAAATCTATTGCGCAGAAATCCATGTGATTTTTATAATTAATGAATGGTTATTGATAAATGATCTTAACTCTTTTTATTTCCTAAAAAATGTTTAAAAATCAACCATTCAGTTTGATAATACTTTTTGATCTGATTTTTTTGACGAAGTTTTAAAGTTCCGGGAAGTTGAGCATAAAATCCAAAATGTCCCCGCAAAACAGCCCAAAGATGAGAGAAACCATTTTTATAGGCAAAATAGAAAGCTGCAGCTCCATCTAATATCATTCTTGAAAATAATATCCAAATTAAATTTGGAAAAGGTAAGTTTTTCAACATCATCGAAAGATTATTCCTGATGTTGAGAAAAGTCTTTTGCGGACTTTGTTTATTTAAAGTTCCACCTCCAACGTGATATACTTTTGATTGCCCGGTGTAATATATTTTTCTTCCTGAATTTTTCAATCTCCAGCATAAATCAATTTCTTCCTGATGTGCAAAAAATCTTTCGTCAAAGCCATTTTGCTCCCAAAAATCTTTGGATCTTATAAAAAAGCAACATCCCGAAGCCCAAAAAATTTCAGTCTCATCATCATATTGGCCTTTGTCTTCTTCCACATCATCAAAAACTCGCCCTCTGCAATAAGGATAGCCTAAGTTATCAATCAATCCGCCTCCGGCTCCTGCAAATTCGAAATATTTTTTATTTGAGTAAGATAAAATTTTAGGCTGAATTGCTGCTATTTTTTGGTCTTTCTTAAATAAATTTAAAACCGGTTCAATCCAATTTTCGGTAACTTCTACGTCTGAATTCAAAAGACAGTAAAATTCTGCATTAATCGATTTTAAACCTTCATTATAACCACCTGCAAAACCATAATTTTTATCGTTTAAAACAATCTTAACAGTTGGAAATTTGAATTTTAAAAAGTCTACGGAATCATCATCAGAAAAATTATCGATGACATAAATCTCAGCATTTTGAGAATAGTTGATTACACTTGGAAGAAATTTTTCCAACCAGCTTTTCCCGTTCCAGTTGAGGATAACAATGGCTAAGTTTTCTGACATTAATATTTAAATTTTTTCAGAATCAAAAGTTTTAATAGAATCCTGATATTTCCATTTTCTGTGTGACCAAAGGTAATTGTCGGGTCTTTTTTAATGGTATTTTCTAATAATTGATGAAACTTTCTTACTACTTCATTGGTTACAAATTTTTCCCCTTCCGGCTCCATTCTGTAATAATTGATTTGATAATGGCCGCGTTTTACCTTCTTCATTTCTGTATAGATAAACACCAGATCCATTCTTGTTGCTAATCTGTCATAGCCAATAAAAGCAGGTGTTCTTTGATTAAGAAATTCTAATCCGTAGTTCACATGAGAAGAATGCGGAGTCTGATCAGCAACAAAAAGATAAATGGAATCGCCATTGTTTTTGTTTCTTAAGATATTCATAATTACCTCGTTGGCTTCTAAGGCTGTGTTGCCAAATTTACTTCTCACTTTTTTCATTTGATCTTCCCAAAAAGTGCTGTTCACTTTTCTATAAACGGGATGACAGTTGGTCTGAGGAACCACAGTAGCCAAAGTATTCATCCATTCCCAATTGAAAACATGACCTGCCAGTAAAATGACATTTTTACCTTCATCTTTAGCTTCTTGAAACAAGTGTTGATTGATGTGCTGCATCCTGACCTTGGTTTCTGTTTCAGACATGGTAAAAGATTTTACAGTTTCTATAAGGTAATCTGAAAAATTTAAGTAAAATTTCTTTCTTATTTCTGCAATCTCTTCGTTTGATTTTTCGGGAAATGAATTTTTAAGATTCTGTGTGATTATTTTTTTTCTGTATCCTACAAAATAGTAATTCAGGAAGAAGATAATGTCCGAAAAAATATATAATATTCTTAGCGGTATTTTAGAAATCAAGTAAAGTATTTTGATCAGAAAATTCATAAAGTTTACAAATTTAGTAATAATAAAATTATGGTTTCATTTTTGCTACAAATAAGTATTATTTTTTTAATTTTATAGTATGAAATCGCCATGATCTGGAAGCACAAATTCCAATAAAAATTAGGCGATTGCATACGACCTTTAAAACAATTATAATTTACGTATGAAAAAGATATCAAAAAAATTAGCAATTCTCAGTTTTCTTACATTAGGAAGTGCAGCATTTGCTCAAGATATAAAAGTAAGCTCAGATGTTAAAAATTCTAACGACAAAGCGCTTATCGTATCACCCGAACAAATTGCCGAACAAGAAGCTAAAAAGAAAGCGGCGTTAGCTGAAAAAGCTAAGTTGCCAAAACCTTATGACGCTAAAGCCAATGCTGAAAAAGATATCGAAAATTTAGTGGCAAAGGCGAAAAAGGAAAATAAGAACATTATGATTCAGGCGGGAGGAAACTGGTGTATCTGGTGTTTAAGATTTAACCAATACGTTCAGACAACTCCGGAATTGAAGAAGTTAGTTGATGACAATTATTTGTATTATCACCTGAATTATTCGCCGGAGAATAAAAACGAAAAAGTTTTTTCTAAATATGGAAACCCCGGTGATGAATTCGGTTATCCGGTGTTCATCGTTTTAGATCAAAACGGAAAGATGATCCATGTGCAGAAAAGTGACGTTTTGGAAGAAGATAAAGGCTACAGCTTAGAAAAAGTAAAAGATTTTTTTAAAAGCTGGACGACAAAATCATAACAGTAAAACTGAGAATTTTCTCGGTTTTTTTATTTTATAAAAGTTTCTTGATCCATTTTATTTTATTCTCGGAGTAGGGTGGATATTTCAAATCCGGCTCACCCCAAGTTGCTCTATCCAAAATAGCTTTTTGATGTGAAAAAGTTTCAAAACCGAATTTCCCATGATAGCTTCCCATTCCAGAGTTTCCGACTCCGCCAAAAGGAAGATTGTCATTTCCTAAGTGCATGACCACATCATTGATACAGCCACCGCCAAAAGATAATTTTTGAGTAAATAGATTTTTCTCTTCATTATTATTGGTGAAAATATAGGCTGATAAAGGTTTTTCCAATTCTAAAATTGAGTTTAAAGCTTGGTGGAAATTGGTAAATGAAATTACAGGTAATATAGGTCCGAAAATTTCGTCCTGCATCACATCATCTTCCCAATTGACATTATCTAAAATCGTTGGCTCGATATAAAGATTTTCTTCATTAAAGTTTCCACCAAAATATACTTTCTGTGGGTTGATTAATTGGGTAAGCCTTTCAAAGTTTTTCTTATTGATAATTCTTGTGTATTGTTCGGAATTTGACTCGTATTTAAATTCCTCGATATATTTTCTTAGTATTTCTAAAAATTGCTCTTTTACAGATTCTTCAACTAAAATATAATCTGGAGCAACGCAGGTTTGCCCAGCATTTAAAAATTTCCCCCAGACAATTCTCTTGGCTGCAACTTCGATATTCGCTTCTTTTGTGACAATTACAGGCGATTTCCCACCTAATTCTAAGGTTACAGGTGTCAAATGTTCTGCGGCGGCTTTGTAAACGATTTTGCCCACCTTTGTGCTTCCGGTGAAAAATATTTTGTCAAATTTTAATTTTAAAATTTCTGTTGTTTCATCAACTCCTCCCTCAACAGCGTAAATGTATTCTGGTGGAAAATTTTCGTTGATTATTTTCGCCATTGCTTTCATTGTATTTTCGGCAATTTCACTAGGTTTTAGGATACAACAGTTTCCGGCAGCAATTGATGCTATTAATGGCGATAAAGAAAGTTGATATGGGTAATTCCAGGCTCCGATGATTAACGTGCAGCCAAGAGGTTCAGAATGGATTTTGCTGGTTGCAATCTGATTGGCTAGATTGGTGGTGACTTTCTTTGGTTTTGAAAGTGAATTTAAATTTTTCAGATAATAATCAATATCTTTTAAAACAAATGAAATCTCGGTAACATACGTTTCAAACTGAGATTTTCCAAAATCTTTATCAATTGCTTCGTAGAGTAAATTTTCATTCTGAATAATTAAATCTCTCAGCTTTTCGAGATACATTTTTCTGAATTTTACATTCTTCGTTTTTTGCGTGTTGAAAAATTCCTTTTGGGAGTGGAGTATATCTTGATAATTCATTCTTTATTTATTGAAAATCAATTACGGTAAAAAATATGCCAAAGTATAGCCATAAAAAAACCACTTCTTGCGAAGTGGTTATATATTTGAGAAAATCTCTTGAGAATCTTAAGCTTCTTCAGAAGGAGTTTCTTCTACTGCAACTTTTTTAGGAGCAGCTGGTTTAGGAGCTTCTACCGGAGCATCAGATACTACATCAAATTCGAAGTTGTACTCTACATTTCTGTGAAGTCTAACTACTGCAGTTACTTTACCAGTTCTCTTAATAGTGTTTCCTGGGATTTTGATGTATTTCTTCTCAACTTGTACACCAGCTTTAGCCAATGCTGCAGAAAGATCTGCATTGTTGATAGATCCGAATAATTTGTCACCAGAACCTACTTTTGCAGGAATAGTGATAGAAGTTTTCTTCAATTGATCTACTACAGCGTTTGCAGCAGCAACCAATTTCGCTTCTTCTTCTTTTCTAGCTTCCAACGTAGCTTCTAAAGTCGCTTTGTTTTTTGGTGTAGCTAAAAGAGCGATCCCTTGAGGTAACAAGAAGTTTCTTGCATAACCTGGTTTTACATTTACTGTATCGAATTCAAGACCTAAATTTTCTACGTCTTTTTTAAGGATAATTTCCATTGTTGTTGTCCGTTTTAGAGTTCCGAGTTCCGATTATTCATCGGGTTTCTCTTCACTTCGTTAGAATTTAATATTAATTCAGCAACAAAAGCCAAAAGCTAAAAGCTAGTAGCCAATTGCTAATTGCAATTTTTTACTTTAATAAGTCAGCTACGTAAGGCATCATTGCAAGGTGTCTTGCTCTTTTGATAGCCGAAGAAACTTTTCTTTGATATTTTAAAGAAGTACCAGTGTATCTTCTTGGTAAAATTTTACCTTGTTCGTTAACGAACTGTAATAAGAAATCAGCGTCTTTGTAATCAACGTGCTTGATTCCGAATTTTTTGAATCTACAGTACTTTTTATCAGTTTTTGTATTGATATCAAGTGGAGTAAGGAATTTTACTTCAGATTCACCTCCAGCAGAGGCTTGTTTAGCCATATCATCTATTGCCATGTCTTTGTCTTTTTAAATTTGGGTTAGTAATATTAAGCTCTTGAAGCTTTAAGTTTAGATCTTCTAGTTACAGCGTACTCTACAGCGTGCTTGTCTAGTTTTGTAGTAAGGTAACGAATTACTCTTTCGTCACGTTTGAATGCCAATTCTAAGTCAGCAACTACAGTTCCTTCACCTTTAAACTCGATTAAAGTGTAGAATCCATTCTTTTTTAATTGAATTGGATAAGCTAATTTCTTCAATCCCCAATTTTCTCTAGTGACAATCTCACAGTTTTTTTCTTTGATAAGATCTTCAAATTTTTTCACTGCTTCCTCCACCTGAGCATCAGATAGAACGGGAGTTAAAATGAAAACAGTTTCGTAATTGTTCATAATGTAAATGAATTTGTTAATTATTTCGAGGTGCAAAAATATGAATTATATTTAGGATATACAATAGTATCTCAGTTATTCGCAATAAAAAAGACCTGCAAAACAGGTCTTTAATTAGTTTTAAATTAATATTTTTTATTTTTTAATTATTTTTGCTGACTGTAAGCTATTTTCTGTTTGAGCAGTGATAATATAAGTTCCTGTTGTTAATCTTGAAATATTAATGTTTGCTTTCTGTGCATTGATAGATTCATTTAATACACTTTTACCGCTTTGGTCAAATATGGTTAATGATTTTATTTTTGATTCAGAATCAATATTCAACATGTCAGAAACCGGATTAGGATATATTTTGAGATTTGAATCTCTTTTAACCACATCATTCACAGATAAAGTTGCAGTTACGTTTACAGTGTAGTCTTCTGCTTGTCCGTAGGTACCGTCTTCACAAGGGTTTGTAAGACCAGTTGTTCCGTCTAATTTTTTAATTCTCATTCTGGTATTTCCAAGAAGAGCAGTTGTAGGAACAGCGATAGTATGTACCGCCTGAATTGCATCTGTACCGGTAGAGTTTGTAATCGTTTGTGTTACGGTATATGTCTCTCCTGCATCATTTAGATTTCCATTCTGATTCCAATCAATGAACACTGCAAAATTATTTGTATAATTTCCACCGGTATTACCTTTTAAAGTAATATCATAAGATTGCCCTCTGGCTACACTGGCTGTTTGCGTAAGAAAATATTCATGACCGTTTCCTATATATGTGGTTGCGCTACTTGTATTGTTGATTCCTGCAAAATTTACCAAAGTAATTGGTTCATCACCATCATCACCGAAAAAATCTGCAAATACAAGTGGTCCACAATAAGAAAGGGGTGGTGCAACATAGGTATAATCTACTTTGATGTTATCTACCATTAACATGAATTTGTCAGTGCTATTGTTTACAAAGGCAAATCTTACATTTTGACCAATATAAGGAGTTAAACTTACAGCTCTGCTCGTCCAATATTTATTTTCGCCAGCGGTGTTGTAAAGTTCAACAGTAAAATCATTGACTGTATTCCCCCCGTTTGGAGCAAGCATTACTTTGTAGCCATCAGGATAGGTTCCATCCTGCGCTTTTGCATCCCAGTATAAGGTTGGTGAAGCTCCAGAAACTGGAACTGTTGGTGATATTAGCCAATCATTCGAAGTTCCTGCAGGTGTATACCATGAGGTACTCATTGCCGCATGATTTCCAGCGGGACCTCCAAAACTTCCGTTAGCTCCCTGTCTGTCGATGCGATTCCATCCATTGGTAATAAATGCTACACCGGATGCGGGTGTTAATCCATCAACATTTAGTACAGTCCAAGCTGTAATTCCCTGGCCATTTCCATCAAAATTTTCCTGAAATATCTGGCTGAAACCAAATATAGGAAGTCCTAAAAGTAATGCATTGAGTAATTGTCTTTTCATAATAATTATTTTTTTGTATTCTTATTCCAAGTTAAACAAAAAAATAATTTCAATTCATATATAAGTGATATGTGAGATGTTTTTTAATAAAATTTTAATCTTTCCTAATTTCTGTTAAAAAATTCATTTTTAATACATCATACAAAGAATGTCTACTCACTAAAATTGAAGCAATAGAAGAGACCATTCCTGCCAACATCAAGTGAAAAATCAAAGAATGTCTGTCGGTCATTTCTAAAACAATGATCGCTGAAGTAAACGGAGCTCTGGTGATTCCTGTAAGAAAAGCGACCATCCCTGCGAGAATGACAACATTTGTTTCATTTGGTGTTAAACGAATTGCTCCAGAAATTACCGATCCAATACTTGCACCCGCTGTTAAAGCCGGAGCGAAAATTCCACCTGCACCGCCGGAAGTGAAAGATAGTGCAGGACCCAACATTCTCAAAATCGGAACATACCAATCTTCGTGTTTGTCCTGAGTGAAAAGTACACGTTCCATAATTTCTTTTCCTGAACCTAAAACTTCGCGGCTGATAAAAAAAGATATGCATGCAATCAATAAAGCACAGCCCACAAGAAATAAAACATTGGCTTTGTCTGTTTTTAGTTTTCTTTTTTCCAATCATTCATTTTCAGCATGGTTACGGAAAGTTGACTTGCCAAAATTCCTGCAATTCCACCCACCAAAATAATGGGAAACATCACCATTAATGAAACATCATTCGTTTTTGGATAACCCAAATATAAATAGGAGCCTGCTAAGGTCTGTGCTGTTAAACCCGCAATAATAACCGCCGTGAAAAGTGCAGTTTTAAAATAATTGATATGGGTCTTTGAAAGTTCTTCAACCGCAAATACAATTCCTCCAAGAGGCGTATTAAAAGCGGCTGCCAATCCGGCTGCAGCTCCGGTCATAATCATGTTTTTCTTTGATATTTTCGGCCACCATTCCGGAAGATATTCATTTACTTTTCTAAAAATCGAACCGGCAATCTGAATAGTTGGTCCTTCACGACCGACTGCGCCACCACCAATAACTAATACAACAGATGAAATTATTTTAAAAACAATAATTTTTAAACTTAAAAGACTGCGTATTTTTTTATGCTCTTTCGGGTTTGCCAATTCTACAGCAGCCATCACTTGTGGAATTCCACTGCCTTTTGCGTAAGGTGCAAATTCTTTTACCAGCCACCATGAAAGTACAAAACCAACCGGAGCGATGAAGAAAATCATCCAATCATGCCAGTTGAGAATGAAGTGTAATAAATTTTCACCCCAAGCAAATATTTTCGCATACATTACTGCAAAAAAGCCCGTAATCACCGAACCAATCCAAAAGGGAATAGCCTGAAGCAGATTGTGCTTCAGCTGTTCGTTTCGGATGTTGTCGAAAGATTTTTTGAGACCTTTGCGAATCGATGACAAAATTTTACGCATAACTCAAAAATAGATTAATTTTTATTAAAATGAAAAATTAAATATTAAATTTCATTCAGAAATTTCGGAATTAATAATATTTAAATAAAAAAATAGACAAAAAAACCTCCGAAAAAAATTCGAAGGTTATATTTTAAAGTATTGGCAATTACTCATTACCAATTATTCATTGCTTATATCTCGGTGTTCAAATCCCAGTTTTGAAGATAATCGTGAACGTGCTTCAGCATCATTCCACCTAGAGAACCGTCTACAACTCTGTGATCGTAAGAATGAGACATGAACATCAACTGACGGATAGCGATAACATCACCATCTTTAGTTTCAAGAACTGCAGGTTTTTTAACGATAGCTCCGATTGCCATAATTGCAACCTGAGGTTGAGGGATAATAGGAGTTCCCATCAAGTTTCCGAAGCTTCCTACGTTAGAAATCGTGTATGTTGCACCTTGAGTATCTTCAGGTCTTAATTTTTTATTTCTTGCTCTGTAAGCCAAATCGTTGATTGCTTTTGCCAAACCTGACAATGATAACTGATCCGCATTTTTAATTACAGGAACAATCAAGTTTCCGTCTGGTAAAGCGGTTGCCATACCGATGTTGATGTTTTTCTTTTTAATGATATTATCACCGTTGATAGAAACATTGATCATTGGGAAATCCTGAATTGCTTTCACAATTGCTTTCACAAAAATCGGCATGAAAGTCAATTTTTCACCTTCACGTTTTTCGAACATATCTTTGTTTTTCGCTCTCCATTTTACAACGTTGGTAACGTCTGTTTCGATGAAAGAGGTTACGTGAGGAGCAATATGTTTTGCTTTCACCATGTTTTCAGCGATGATTTTTCTCATTCTGTCCATAGGAATGATTTCGTCACCTGCAGCTACAGAAATTGTAGAAGCTGGTGCTGAAGTTACCGCTGGTGGAGTAGAAGCTGCCTGAACCGGAGTTACTTGTTGCTGAACAGCCTGCTGAGGCTGGTTTCCTCTGTTGGAAACGTGTGATAAAATATCTTCTTTAGTAATTCTTCCTTCCAAACCGCTTCCTTTGATGGTTTTCAGTTCAGATTCAGAAATATTTTCTTGTTGAGCGATAGATTTTACTAGTGGAGATAAATAAAGGTCTCCCGAAAATTCTACGTGAGAAGTAGCTGTTGGATTTAAAGGCTCTTCAATTGCTTTGATCGTTTCTGCATCCGGAGATGAAGTTTCAGATTTTACTTCGTCAGTAGTTGTACTTCCACCTTCTCCTTCAATCTCTAAAATAGCGATGGCTTCACCTACTTTTGCAACTTCGTCTTTTTGTTTTAAGATTTTTACGATTTTCCCCGAAACCGGTGTTGGTACATCCGAGTCTACCTTGTCTGTTGCAATTTCTACTACCGAATCATCTTCTTTTACCTGATCACCTTCATTGAATAACCAAGTGATCACCGTAGCTTCCATCACGCCTTCACCCATAGAAGGAAGCAATAATTTGTATTCTGCCATTTTCTAATTTTAGATTTTGACAAATATATAAAAAAAATCGGTTTTTTTATGAAATAGATAATTTTAGAAAAATTCGATGTAAATATTTTCTCCAACGTTTAATCCGAAAAGGGTTTTAGCACCGTTCTTTTTACTGCCTTTGTAAATGGTCAATTCAAGTTGTTGGCTGTCGTTAAAAATTGCTGCAGATTGCCCGTGGTATTCGGTTTCTCTGTCCCAGTCGGATACAACTTCGGTATGGCTTGAATAGATTTTCGATAAACTCAAATTTCTGAACTTTATAGTGAATTTTTCGAAACCTTTCGCCAAAGTTTCAAAGAATTCCTGACTGATATTTGATATTATGTTTCCGAAATTATCAATGTACATTACTTCCCCAATAATCATCTTTTCGGGCTCATTATAAACTGGTTTTGGAAATAAAAGCTGTTTTGTTGTCTCAATTTTTCTTCCAATTACTTCAGGAAGTCCCCCGTTTGCCAAATGAACTGCAACAGGAACGAAAACATCTGTTGATGTAAAATTAACGACATCATCAAATCTATTGTTAAGCGTGATTTCGTAAATCGCTTCAGGTTTAATATCAAAAAAGATCAAACTCAGCAATCCGTTGTCTGCCGCAAGAAAATAAGATCCATCAGCTTTGTATAAAATATTTTTTCTCGATTTGTGAAAAAAACTGTCAACAGCCAAAATGTGAATAGTACCTTTTGGAAAATAACGATAGGCATTTCTTACAATATAAGAGGTCTGAATAAGGTTATATGCCTGAATATCATGACTGATGTCAATAGTATTGACTTCAGGGTTCAAAGACAGGATTTTCCCTTTCATAGCTGAAACTCTGTAATCTAAACGTCCGAAATCTGAGGTGAGGGTAATAATTGACATGAATAAATCTGATAGAAGTGCAAATTTATCTAAAATAAAAGGAAAGAAATAAATAATGTGGATAAGAATTTGATTTAAATCTGAAAAAAACTTTTAAATTTAAAAATCTAAACAATAAAAAATTTGCATGTTTGAATTAACGTACGATCTAGAAGGTATTGATGCAAAAAACTTTTACGGAGTTAATAACCAATATTTCAATTTAATAAAATCCAGTTTTCCAACCCTTAAAATTACTGGCAGAGACCATCATATTTTTGCGATGGGTAATCAGGAAGCTCTTGATATATTTAAACAAAAACTAGACGACATTGTGTCGTTTATTTCCAAAAACAATTCAATAGGACTCAAAGACATTGAAAATTTCCTGAATCTCAAAGATGAGAATGAAAAGCATCTCGTTTTTGATCAAGATATCATTGTAAAAGGGGTCAATGGAAAAATTATTAAAGCCAAAACAACCAATCTTAAAAGACTTGTTAAGGAGACTGAGAAAAAAGATATGGTCTTTGCAATTGGTCCTGCAGGAACGGGTAAAACGTATACCAGTGTTGCTTTAGCGGCAAGAGCTCTGAGAGATAAGGAAGTTAAAAGAATTGTACTGACAAGACCTGCGGTTGAAGCGGGAGAGAGTCTTGGTTTCTTACCGGGAGATTTGAAAGAAAAGCTTGATCCTTATTTACAGCCTTTATATGATGCACTTCGCGATATGATTCCGCATGAGAAATTGGAAGGTTTTATGGAGAAGAAAATCATTGAAGTTGCTCCGTTGGCTTTTATGAGAGGAAGAACGCTTGATGACGCTTTCGTAATTCTGGATGAAGCACAGAATACAACCCACGCTCAGATGAAAATGTTTCTGACAAGAATGGGGATGAATGCTAAATTCATCATCACAGGAGATCCCACACAGATCGATTTGCCACCGAAACAACATTCAGGCCTAAAAGAAGCCATGCGAATTTTGAAAGATGTGAAAGAGATTGGTTTTGTGTATTTAACGGAAGAAGACGTGGTACGTCATCCGGTAGTGAAAAAAATCATTCTTGCATACAACGAAGAAGACAAGAAAACCAGAGAATAACATAATCAGCATTTTTTTTATAAAAGTTTAAAAATATTTGGTGAATCCATAAAAAGTGATATATTTGGATTCTTAAAATTTGTTAAAAATATAAACTATGAAAAAATTACTACTAATTGCTTCTGTCGTTTTGATGGGAGTTGCGGTGAAAGCTCAGGAAGTAAGATTTGGGGTTAAAGCTGGCTATTCTTTATCTACACTTAAATATGAAAGCGATTTAGGATCCGAAAGTTCTGATCCTATGCATACATTTTATGCCGGCGGTTTGGTTGAATACAAAATTAGTGACAAATTTGGTCTTCAGGGAGAAGTATTGTATTCTCAGCTAGGAGGTAAAACAGTGGTAAAAGAAGAGGATGAAGATGATCCGGGAAACTTTTTTAATTTGAAATCAAAAACAACTTTAGGTACATTATTAGTTCCTATTTCAGCAAAATATTTTATCACGGAAAATCTTTCTGTTTCTGCGGGAGCAAGTTTTGGAGTAATTCTTTCAGCTAAACAAAAAACAGTTTTTGATGCAGGTTTGAATATTCCTGGAGTAGAAATTGGTGCTGATGATGAAACTGACGTGAAAGATCAGACTAATACATTGAATATAGCTCCTTTTATTGGTGCAGAATATATGTTGGAGAATGGTTTGTTCTTTGATGCAAGATATAATTTAGGTGTTTCGAATCTCGTTAAAAATCCAGAATTCAATGAAACCTCTAAAAACAGCTTTTTACAAGTGGGTGTAGGTTTCAAATTCGGAGGAAACTAAGGTTTGAAAGTCAATTAAATATAACAGAGCAGGACAAATTTGTCCTGCTTTTTTTGTGGTGTGGTATGTATCGGCACTTGTTTTGCTGTAAGATGAATCATTAAGTTAATAACAAATTTTAAATAAGTAAAATGAAAAAATTATTATTACTAGGTGCATTCGCGTTGTTTGGAGGTGTGGCAAATGCTCAGGCAGGTTTTAAGTTAGGAGGTCATATTGGTGCTCCTGTAGGTGATGCTGCAGATTATGCTTCATTTACTTTAGGCGTAGATGCTGCATATATGTGGAACATTATGAAAGGTTTGGATGTAGGTGTTGCTTCAGGATATTCGCATTTTTTCGGAAAAGACAGGTGGGATGATTTCGGATTTATCCCTTTGGCGGCTTCTGGTAAATATAGATTCAATGGTTTACCACTTTTTGTTGGGCTTGATTTAGGAGGAGCGATTTCTACTAAAGACGGAGTAGACAGTGGCTTATACGTATATCCAAAAGTAGGATTTCAGTTACCTAAGGCAGAGCTTTATTTGGGTTATCAAAATATAGGTAGTGAAAGAAGAGACTTTGACAGAGACAGAAGAATAGATTCTAATTTTGGTGCCATCAACTTAGGAGTTAACTTCTTTTTAAAGTAAAAATATTAAAAACATAGGTCATAGTGAACTCCAATTGAAAAATTGGAGTTTTTTATTTGATATTATTGAATTAAAGTTATTTAAATCTCGCTGATGCGAGTTTAATTCGAAAAAGTCAATATCCATGGGTGATTTTTATCATGTTAACAAATTTTAATATTCGATTTTGTCATTATACATTTGCACCAAGAAAGTATAAAATTATTCAAAATGAAAAAATTATTAATTGCAAGTGCTGTTGCACTTTTCGGATTATCAAACGCTCAAATCGCTAAAGGAACTGTATATTTATCTGGTACTGTTGGTTATTCTCAAGTAGAATCTGATAACGGTAATACTAAAAAAGAAAACTTTAACGTACTTCCTACAGCTGGATTTTTCGTGGCGCCAAACTTTGCAGTAGGTTTAGGAGTTGGTTTCCAAACTCAAAAAGATACTAACGTAAGTACAGCAACTTTAGGTAACATTACTACAGTTAATACTAACGAAGTTAAAAAACCTGCTTTTGTTATTGCTCCTTTCGCAAGAAAATATTGGACTTTATCTGATAAATTGTATTTCTTTGGTCAGTTAGCTGTACCAATGCAATTCGGAAAAACTGAAACTGAAACTTCTTCTGTATCTACAAACGGAACAACTACAGTTTCTACTTCAACTTCTACAGAAGCTAAATACACTCAAGTTGGTGTAACTGTTAAGCCAGGTTTAGATTATTTCTTAAACAAAAACTGGACTATTGAAGCTACAATCGGTGAATTCGGTTACAATAACTTCAAACCAAAAGACGGTGATGCTACAAACAACTATAGCTTCGGTTTAAACCTAGCTAATGTAGGTATCGGTGTTAAATATGTATTCGCTAAGTAATTAGTAAATCATTTAATTGATATAAATCCTGAGATTTTTCTCAGGATTTTTTTGTATTTAAATTATCAGCTGCTTAAAAAATATGAAACGACTTCGATAAGCTCAGTCTGATAACTTTTTATATTAGAGATGTCACGTGACCCTTAGAAACATTTTCTGATAATCTATTATTAAATAAAATTGAGACAGATTATAAATCTCAAACAAAAAAACTCCCAGAAAAAATTCTGAGAGTTGTATATTTTGAAAATTCTTTAATTATTTTCCGAACATTCCGCCCATTCCTGGCATGTTTGGCATTTTGCTCATCATCTGCATCATTTGTTTTCCTTGCGGCCCCTGCATCATCTTCATCATTTTTCCCATTTGGTCAAACTGTTTCATCAACGCATTGACATCTTCAATTTTTCTACCTGCACCTTTAGCAATTCTGTTTTTTCTCTGTGTATTGATGATAGAAGGTCTTCTTCTTTCGTCAGGAGTCATAGAATGAATGATTGCTTCAATATGTTTAAATGCATCATCGCTGATCTCAACGTCTTTAATGGCTTTTCCAACTCCCGGAATCATTCCCATCAAGTCTTTCATGTTACCCATTTTCTTAATCTGGTTAATTTGCTTTAAGAAATCATCAAAACCAAATTCATTTTTAGCAATTTTCTTATGAAGTTTTTTTGCTTCCTCTTCGTCAAACTGTTCCTGAGCTCTTTCTACCAAGGAAACAACGTCTCCCATTCCCAAGATTCTGTCTGCCATCCTTTCTGGGTAGAAAAGATCTAAAGCTTCCATTTTTTCTCCGGTAGAGATAAATTTGATTGGTTTTTCAACAACTGAACGAATCGTAAGAGCAGCTCCACCACGAGTGTCACCGTCTAATTTGGTTAAAACAACTCCGTCAAAATTTAAAGCATCATTAAATGCTTTCGCTGTATTCACAGCATCCTGACCTGTCATTGAGTCAACCACGAATAGAGTTTCGTTTGGTTTAATGAAATAATGAACTGATTTAATCTCATTCATCATTTGCTCATCAATTGCCAAACGACCTGCGGTATCGACGATTACTACATCGTGACCGTTAGATTTAGCAAAACTGATTGCATTTTCAGCAATAGTAGAAGGGTTTGTAGAACCTTCTTCTGTATAAACGGGAACTCCGATTTGTCCACCAAGAACTTTCAACTGATCGATTGCAGCAGGACGGTAAACATCACAGGCAACCAACAAAGGTTTTTTAGATCTTTTTGTTTTTAAATAATTAGCAAGCTTCCCTGAAAAAGTAGTTTTACCAGAACCCTGAAGACCTGCGATAAGGATTACAGAAGGTTTTCCAGAAAGATTAATTCCTTCATGGGAACCACCCATTAAACCTACTAATTCATCATGAACAATTTTTGTCATCAATTGTCCGGGAGTAAGCGAAGTAAGAACGTTTTCTCCTAAAGCTTTATCCTGAACTCTTTTGGTTAAATCTTTCGCAACTTTATAATTAACATCGGCATCTACCAATGCTCTACGAATCTCTTTTACGGTTTCCGCAACGTTGATTTCGGTAATTTTTCCACGTCCGGAAAGATTGTGAAGTGCTTTATCTAATTTATCCTGTAAACTATTGAACATATTGATTGTAAATTATAGATTGCAAAAATAAGGAATTTTTGGTAGATGCAAAGTTTAAATTAAAAACTATTAATTATATTCGATTTAATAGCTTTTTTAAATTAATTAACTTTCCTAAGTTTGCTTTCCAGATTATTTATTTGAATTAAGTTTATACATATAAAATCTATTTAATAAATAATAACACATGAATTCATTCATTGTATTTCTTGTCTTAAATAACCTATTCAAATTCATATGAATAATTGAATTTATGTACTCCGATTTATCAATTTCATTTTGATTCAGATTGAATATATTTTTAATATCTTCTATAGTTCTGAAATATGGTTCCTCTATAATATCTAAATTAGGATTAAAATGGAATAAATCAAATTGAGAAATATAAAATTCAATATTTTCTATATTATTATTAAAATTGATATTAGCAATTTTATTTAAATTGGAAACGTTTTTAGAATACCCATTATATGCGATAGTTTTAATAGTTTCTACGAATGTTATTTTTTCTTCAAAATTATAATTAAAATGATTAAGAGTATGGTCAATTACTTTAATTCCAAGTAACCATCTAATATTTTCATCTTCTTTATTACTAATATAATCTAGTAAATAGACAGTTAAAACGCTATTTAAATGAAACAATGTTTCGGTTAATTGCATCGTATTTTTCCCATACCTTTCAATTTCTTGTTTATAACTATTTATTGAAAGATCGGAAATTACTCCATCATGATAATGTCTTTTAAGTATTTTATTTATTCCCATCATAATTAATGGTAAATTATTTTCATCAGAAAGAATTCTTAGTCTCAAATGAAAGTCTGTATCTTTATAACGAATAAAGAACCACTTTTTAATATTAGCATTATCATTTAAGTAAGGAAATAGATAATTGGTTAGAATTTCTTCTGCAAAATCATAACCAGTATAAATTTTATAATATAACCAGTTATCACAAATTATAAAATGATTATCGCGATTCATTGATTCTGTTTATAAATTGTAAATAAAAATTGACTTGCATAAGTTTTTTCATCATCATCTTTAACTATATTGCTTTTGGAAAAATGTATAAATTCCGTCATAAAGAATATCACAGAACCCTTTATAAGGGATTTGAAAATATTTACACTGTTATGATTATTGAAATTAATTAATACTTCTTGATCCCCACTGACGAATACAAGTTCATCAGGAATCTGTCTTGATTCTCTATATAAGCTTAAATCTTCTATATAACTTTCTTTATTTAGTATAGTCAATAATTCTTCAATATCTTCTCTGAAAAAATACCATCTTTCCTTTTGAAAGATAATATTATCAATTTCAATTCTTGGAATATATGGTAACCTTACAGGTAGAAAATCAAAATCTAAATGTTTTTTTTCATGTTCATGTAAATCACATAAAAAATTATACATAGGTAAAGTTCTTATTTTATAATTATGGGTACTATTTAGGCAAACTGAAATTTTTGAATTGAGCTTTTTTGAAAATAATATAATATTATCATTTTGATCAATTTTTATATGTAAATCATCAATATTAATTTTAAATTCATTATCAGAGTTTGTATTTCCTAAATATAATAAATCATATTTTTTTATTTTAGGTCGAATTAATATATTATTAGATGCACTCAAATCAGATGTGTGAACTATTTCGACTTTTATTTCATTAGTTTCTAAATTATCTTCAATCTCAATAATTGAAGATATTAATTCATTTACTTGGTTGTCAATGTTATGAAATCTTGATAAAGGGTTTATTGCAGAACTATAACCAAAGCTATTTATATAAGGTTTGCAAATATTATCAATATTGTATATTTCTATCAATGTGGAAAGTGTATTGCTCAACCTGTAGTTATCTTCCTTAATATTTAAGCTCTGAATATCTTTAGATCTAATATTAATTATACGTTCTTGTTTTTGTAAAGAATTGATATATTTTTTTAAAAAAAATCATGTATTGTATGCCATTCTAATTCTTCAACAATGTCTTTGCTAACAATGTACTCAAATCCTTTAAGAAGAGGATTGTTGTCTCCAAAACCATACAATGAATTTTGAATATATCCTATACCTAATTCTTCATCCAAAACTATAGATAAAGGTAATATTTCGGTGTCATATTTTTCTTTGAACTTTTTTATAAATTTAGAAATATTTTTGTTACCTCTTCTAACACATATCATGTTAAGTATATTAAAAGCATTTTGTATTTCTTTTCTTAATGACTTATCTAGAAAATTAGATTTATAATTTGCTATTGTCGATATATTTAATACATTTTTACTTTTAATTCCTATTGATTCTGTAAAATTTAGTAGATCATTATATACTTTCGAAAAGTCTGTATTAGAATCGTTGAATAAATCTAAAAATGATTTTAATTCGTGAAATATGTTACAGTATTTATTTTTAAATAAAATAATTTTTGAATGTAAATATTCAAAATAATCTATATTTAGTGTAATAGGTTCTAAATTTGAAACTATTATTTGTGATTCGATTAGATCATCAATATACTCCTCAACGTCTCCTTTTTCATAGGAGTATTTATTAGTTACATAATTAACAATATTATTATAATCTTTAAATGTCTCAGAATAAGAAAGGATTTCATCCAATATTTCATCAGTTTCGATTGATGAAACTTTAAACTTTTTTTTACTGTTTATAAAAGTGTATTCTATATATCTTATAGATTGTCCAATTCTATAAGAAGATGAGTTAATTCTATATTGTATATTTTTCTTTATTATCTCATCGGTTTTTAAATTTTCATACAAATTAATAAGAAAATCCATATCATAGCTGATCTTTTTTTTGAAGAATTATCTAAAATAATTTCAGTATAATCTTTAAATTCTCCGATTGCAATTTTTGAAAAAAAACCAAAAGGAGTTGGTCTTGAAAAGGATCTTATAAAATATTTCAAAACTGAGTTTAAAATACCTGGATCATTTTTTCTTTTAATATAAAAATCATTATATAGACTTATTGAAGAATGCATTAATGCATCCTTAAATAAAGCATTATCATACAAAAAAGATAATAAATCTGTATTTTCAACTTGACTATCTTTAAAAAATCCTGTAGTTCTATTGGAAAAACAGGAACACGAACTAAATATTTATCTAGAACTTTATATTTCATAGGTAATTCTTAATTTATTAATATACAATTTTTCCAATCTCTTAAAGAGGTGTCCATCTCAGAAAGTAGGGTTAAACCTACACCCGTCAACCCTGTTAGAAGGGAAATGTCACAATCATTTAGTACAGATGGATTTTCTTCTATTTTTTTTATACTATAGCTTAACCAGTAATCTTTAGCTTCTTTAAAGCTGTCATTTTTTGTTTTATTATATAAAGATTCATAAATGTTAACAAGTCCTAGTGAACCGTGACATAAATAAATGTCATTAATTTGTGTATCATTTATATCCTTTCTTTTAGAAGTGGTTTCAGAGATTTTTACAATAGTATTGAGTATATCATTATCTTCATGGAGTAAATTATGCATATTCAACAAGGTTATGACAACACTCAAGTCTCCATTACACCATGCTAATCTTGTAGATGAATTTGGAATACTTTCAAATAAAGGGTAAATAGAATTTCTTTTTATATTTAAATTTTGGAAATCCTGTAGTAGATAATTGTATGCTTTTTTAAGAGTAATTTTTAAGCTTAATTTTTGTAATAAAAGTTTGTTTTCTCCATATTTAGATAAAATGCTATATATACCTAAAAATCCATGCGGAAGACTTAGGTAAATGTCTATTTTTGGCTCATTTTTGAATGTATTGGAGATCCATTTAATCGTTTGATCATTATTTATAGAGGACTCTAAAAGATTATTTACATGATTTTCAATGGCATTAAGATATTTTTCTTTTGAAAAACCTGTTGTATTCAACCTTGAATTCAAATAATAACCAACACCTAATGATCCATACAAAAAATCATGATTATTGTGGTTACAAAAAATATCTAGGCGATCTATAATTAAATCATCAATATCATAAAGTAAATCATCGAAACTATCATCCATGATTTTTTTTCCCTCGATAAATTCTAACAACCAAAAAAAACCACTTATTCCCGAACAAAAATTGCTGTTAAAATTTTTAAAATCTAGTCCGTTATAGATCTCTTCTATTAAATCAGATGCTTTATTATAGCTATCTGTATCATTAAAAATTTTATAATAGTGTAAGTAAAATAGGATAGCACCTGATTTACCATCTAATAATCCTATTTTATTTTCATTTCTAATTTTATTATCAATAGATTTTTTTATTAAATGTATTTTTTCTTGTATCATTATTATTATAAATAAAGGAAGCTAAGATTTAATCTTAGCTTCCTTTTTAAACTTTTAAATCAATTAACATCTAGGGCCTACAGAAAAAGCATCACAGATACTATTACTGCATGATAAAGACCACTCTAAAGAACATTTAGCAGTTCCTCCTTTGATTTTACTTAACTCGTCTCTGTTTAAATCATTAATTGATTTTTTCTTAAGAGATAACTTTTGTTTTTTCTCTGTGTTCATAAGTTTATTTGTTTGTTTGTTAACATTGCAATTATACAAAAAAGTTTAAATACAGGCAAAATTTTTTTCAATAATTAGTGATATTTTATTATATTAAATCATGTATACTATATTATAAATATAATCTTATTTTTGCAAAATGAATCTTTCAGATAGTTTAACCATCATTTTATTAATAGTAGTACTGAATATTCTTGTGTATGGTATATTCAAAAAATATCTCTATGGCAAACCCGATGCAGGAATGAAGTTTTTGTTTATCAATATTTCTAAAGATTTAATCTGGCTTGTTATTTCATTATTGATAATAGAAAAGACAAAAGCTAATTTTTTATTGATTGTAATATGCTTTATCATTGCTTCTATTCTTATATATATGCGGGTTATAAAGCAGATTAACAAATCGTGATTTTTTTGATGATAAATATCAATTTTTAATATTGGTAAAGTTTAATAAAATCAATATATTTGCACACGATTAAAAAAGAGATATGACTAGAAAATTTTCTTCATTATTTTTCGCATTTTTATTTGTGTTTATAAGTAGTTTTGCTGCTGCACAACATGAGTCTGAGGGAGAAAAATCAGCTGAAAAGGTAGAGCATGCGGAGGAAGGTAAGCCTTTCAATGCTACCAAAATGATCATGGAGCACATTGGTGATTCAAACGAATGGCATTTGTGGACTACTAAAGATGAGAATGGCGAAGAACATCATACTTCTATTCCATTGCCTATTATTATTAAAGATAATGCAGGATGGCATACTTTCTTATCTAAGGATATTGCTCATGGACATGAACATGATGGGTATACTTTAGAGCACGGACAAGTAGTTTCAACTACAGGTGTAGAAAAAGCTAGGTTATTTGCAATCATTGGAGGTCAACAAAAATCAAGTGACGTTTTCTTTGATATGTCTATCACAAAAAATGCAGCTTCAATGTTTTTATCAGTTATCTTCATGATGGTGATATTTATTGGGATGGCAAGAAACTATAAGAAATCTCAGCTTCCAAAAGGTGCAGGTAAATTATTAGAGCCAGTCATTGTATTCATCAGAGATGAAGTAGCGATCCCTAACATTGGTTCAGTAAAATATAAAAGATATATGCCTTATTTATTAACAGCATTTTTCTTTATCTGGTTCAATAACTTATTTGGTCTGATTCCTTTCTTTCCGGGAGGTTCTAACTTGACAGGGAATATTGCAATCACATCAGTTTTAGCTATCATTACTTTATTGATTACACTATTCAGTGCAAATAAAGATTATTGGAAACATATCTTTATGCCACCGGTTCCGATTTTATTGTATCCGATTATGGTTCCAATCGAAATCATCGGGATCTTTACAAAGCCTTTTGCTTTGATGATGCGACTTTTCGCAAACATTACAGCGGGTCACATTATGATCTTAGCAATCATCTCTTTGATATTTATCTTTAAATCACCATTCTTAGGATTTGCATCTGTACCATTAGCATTATTCGTTTCAGTATTGGAACTTTTAGTTGCAGCATTACAGGCATATATCTTCACCGTATTATCAGCTTTGTTTATCGGTATCGCAGTTGCAGAACATGATCACGATCATGCTCACAATGATAATGACAGTGTAGGTCACGACACAATGGTAGCTTAATTAAACGAAAAAAATAATTTTAACTAAATATTTATTTATTATGGACATCACAACTGGAGCAGGATTAATTTACGTAGGTATCGGTTTAGCAGTATTAGGAGTAGGTCTTGGTATTGGTAAAATCGGTGGGCACGCTATGGATGCTATCGCTAGACAACCAGAACAAGCTGGTAAGATTCAAGGAGCAATGCTTATTGCTGCAGGTCTTATTGAAGGTGCTGGTCTTATCGCGATTATCTTTGGTGCTTTCATCAAGTAATTATCCTCAGAAAAAATATTCTTAGCAGTGAAGCGGTTGGCTGCTGCTAAGAATTTTTAAAAAAGATATCCATAAATTATTACATTAAAAAAAGAATTACAGATATGGGAATTATAGAACCTGGAATTGGACTTTTGTTTTGGATGACGCTTACATTCGCTATCCTATTATTTATCCTTGCTAAATTTGCCTGGAAACCAATTGTAAATGCAGTAAATGACAGAGAAGCTTCTATCGTTGATGCTTTGAATCAGGCTAAATTGGCTAAAAAAGAAATGGAAGATCTTAAATCTGATAACGAAAGAATTATTCGTGAAGCTAAAATTGAAAGAGATTCTATCCTTAAAGAAGCTAGAGAAATTAAAGACAGAATTGTAGGTGAAGCTAAAGATGTTGCTAAAGCTGAAGGTGACAAAATCATCGAATCTGCTAAGCAAACAATCCAGAGCGAAAAAAATGCTGCAATGTCAGAAATCAGAACTCAGATTGGTGTTTTGTCTGTAAATATTGCAGAATCTATCTTGCAGAAAAATTTAGAGAAAAGCGAAGCTCAGGACGAGTTGGTTCAAAATTATTTAAACAAATCTAATCTTAACTAAGAATGCTTACATCTAAAGTAGCTAAAAGATACGCACAAGGTTTGCTGGATTTCACAAACGAATTCGGACAGACTAATGCTGTATTTTCTGAAATGAAAGATGTTAAGAAACTGATGTCTGAATCTGAGGATTTAAACAAATTTTTCAAGACGCCTTACATCGATGCAAAAAAGAAAGAGGACGTTGCTAAAGAGATTTTTAAAGATTTTTCACCGGTTTCTCAGAATTTGATTACTTTAGTGATCAGACATCGTCGTGAAAATCATTTGAAAAATATTGCTCAGGAATTCATCAATAAAGTTGAAGATATCAATGGGGTACAGAGAATTACTCTTACTACTGCGACTCAGCTTTCTAAAGAAAATATTGATCAGATTTTAAAATCTACAGATTTGGTAAAAGCAGGTTCAAACTTTGACTTAAATCTTACCATCAATCCTGATATTTTAGGAGGATATATTTTAAGAGTAGGTGACCAGCAGATCGATGCATCTGTAAAATCTAAGCTTAATAATATCAAAAAAGATTTTCATTTAAATTAAGAAAAAAACAACCATATAATGGCAGAAATAAATCCGGCAGAAGTATCTGCGATCTTAAAACAACAGTTGGCCAACTTCGACACTCAATCAAATGTTGAGGAAGTAGGTACAGTTTTGACCATCGGTGATGGTATTGCTCGTGTATACGGGTTAGAAAATGTACAGTACGGTGAGTTGGTAAAATTTGCTAGCGATGTAGAAGGTATCGTACTAAACTTAGAAGAAGACAACGTAGGTGTGGCTCTTTTAGGTGAAAGTAAATTGGTAAGAGAAGGAGATACAGTAAGAAGAACAAACAGAATCTCTTCTATCAAAGTAGGAGAAGGGATGTTAGGTAGAGTAGTTGATACTCTAGGAAATCCAATCGATGGTAAAGGACCTATCGAAGGTGAATTGTACGAAATGCCATTGGAAAGAAAAGCTCCAGGGGTTATCTACAGACAGCCGGTAACTGAGCCTTTACAGACTGGTATCGTTGCGATTGACTCTATGATCCCTGTAGGAAGAGGTCAGAGAGAGTTGATCATTGGTGACAGACAGACAGGTAAAACTACTGTTGCGATTGATACAATCATCAACCAAAGAGAATTTTTTGATGCAGGAAATCCTGTATATTGTATATATGTTGCGATCGGGCAAAAAGCTTCTACAGTAGCTCAGATTGTAAAAACTTTATCAGATAAAGGTGCTTTAGCTTATACAGTAATTGTTGCTGCTAATGCTTCAGATCCGGTTCCAATGCAGGTTTATTCTGCAATGGCTGGTGCTTCTATCGGTGAGTTCTTCAGAGACACTGGTAGACCTGCTTTGATCATTTATGATGATTTATCTAAACAAGCGGTAGCTTACCGTGAGCTTTCTCTACTATTGAGAAGACCACCGGGCCGTGAAGCTTACCCAGGAGACGTTTTCTATCTTCACTCAAGATTATTGGAAAGAGCTGCAAAAGTGATCGCTGATGATACTATTGCAAGCCAAATGAATGACTTACCTGAGTCTTTAAGACCAATCGTAAAAGGTGGTGGTTCATTAACAGCACTTCCGATTATCGAAACTCAAGCGGGTGACGTTTCTGCATATATCCCGACAAACGTAATCTCTATTACTGACGGACAGATTTTCTTGGAAACTGACTTGTTCAACTCAGGGGTTCGTCCGGCAATCAACGTAGGTATTTCTGTATCTAGAGTTGGTGGTAATGCTCAGATCAAATCAATGAAGAAAGTTTCTGGTACACTTAAATTAGACCAGGCTCAGTATAAAGAATTGGAAGCGTTTGCTAAATTCGGTTCTGACTTAGATGCTTCTACTTTAGCAGTTATCTCTAAAGGAGAAAGAAACGTAGAGTTGTTGAAGCAGCCGGTAAATTCTCCACTTCCTGTAGATACTCAGGTTGCAATGATTTACGCTGGTACAGAGAACTTGATGAGAAACGTTCCTGTGAAAAAAGTAAAAGAATTCCAAGAAGAATATATCGCTTTCTTAAGATCTAAGCACCCTGAAACTATGGCTGCTATCAAAGCTGGGAAAATCGATAATGATATTACAGGTGTTCTTAAGCAGGCTGCTAATGATTTAGCTTCAAAATATAACTAAAATTAGTTGATGATTGTTGGTTGATAGTTGACAGAATTTTCTAAAACTAGCAACCAACAACCGACAACCAACAACTAACCCAATATGGCAAACTTAAAAGAAATACGAGGAAGAATCAGTTCAATTTCATCTACGATGCAAATCACACGTGCTATGAAAATGGTTTCGGCAGCGAAACTAAAGAAAGCACAAGATGCCATCGTAATGTTGAGACCGTATTCTGAAAAATTGCAGGAGATTATCCAGAATGTAAATTCTAGCTCAGATCCTGATCAGGTTTCTATTTATGCTCAAAAAAGAGAGGTTAAAAAAGTGCTTTTCATCGCTGTTACTTCAAACAGAGGTTTGGCAGGTGCATTTAACTCAAATATTGTGAAAGAACTGAATATTCAGTTTCAGAATAATTCTCAGTACGAAATTGAAGTTCTTACCATTGGTAAAAAAGCTTATGATGCGGTAAGAAGAAGCCGTACAGTGTTTTCTAACGAAAGCAGTGTTTTTGATAAGTTAAGTTTTGATGTAGTTTCAAACGTTACCGAAACGGTAATGAGTAACTATAGAGAAGGTAAATTTGACGAAGTGTATGTGATTTACAATAAGTTCGTTAATGCAGCTACTCAGGATGTAATTACAGAAAAAGTTCTTCCAATCTCTATGGCAGAAATTGATGCTAAAGAAACTCAGGTAGAAACAGATTATATTTTCGAACCAAATAAAGCTGAAATTTTAGATAATTTGATTCCTAAATCTATTAAGACTCAGGTTTTCAAAGCAGTGTTAGATTCAGTAGCTTCAGAGCACGGTGCTAGAATGACAGCGATGCACAAAGCAACAGACAACGCACAGGAGTTGAAGAATGACCTAGTTATTTTCTACAACAAAGCAAGACAAGCTGCCATTACAAACGAAATCTTAGAAATCGTTTCTGGAGCAGAAGCTTTGAAAAATTCGTAAGAATATATTCATAAAATATTAAAGCATCGATATCTTCGATGCTTTTTTGTTAGTTTTATTTTGTATATCTTTGTACAATAAAATTATATTTTTTTAAATGGACTCAGACGTCGTCAAGCTTTTATTAGCACTACTCTTAGTATTGCTCAATGGTTTTTTTGTAGCCGCAGAATTCTCTATCGTTAAAGTTCGTTATTCCCAAATTCAGTTGAAAGCTGCCGAAGGAAACTCGATGGCAAAACAAGCTGAACACATCATTAAACATTTAGACGAGTATCTCTCTGCAACTCAGTTAGGGATAACATTAGCTTCACTTGCCTTAGGTTTTGTAGGTGAAAGTGCTCTTCATCATATTTTCGAAAACCTTTTTCACTATTTTAATTTTCAGATTGCAGATGCTACAATAACAACTATTGCATTGGTTTCCAGTTTTCTTTTAATTACTGTAATGCATATTGTCTTTGGAGAGTTGATACCTAAATCATTAGCGATTAGAAAATCAGAAGCAACTACAATGTTCATTGCTATGCCATTGCGTGTTTTCTACACAGTTTTTAAACCATTCATTTGGACGATGAATAAGATGTCGAACTTTTTTTTACGTTTAATGAAAGTGCATCCTGCCTCAGAACACGAAATTCACTCGACAGAAGAACTTCAGCTTTTGGTAAAGCAATCCGCTGACAGTGGAGAAATTGAAGAAGAAAACTACGAAATCATTAAAAATGCTTTTGATTTTACAGATCACTCTGCAAAACAGATTATGGTTCCGCGTCAAAATATTTCATCTATAGACATTGCAGAGCCTGTGGAAGATATTATTTCTAAAATAATGGATGGCGGATATTCTCGACTACCTGTTTACAAAGATTCTATTGATAATATTATCGGAATATTTTATGCCAAAGAAATCATTCGGGAATATATAAAAAGAAAAGGCGAAATAGATCACTCCGATTTAGAAAAGCTAATGAGAGAAGCGTTCTTTGTGGTAGGTAGTAAAAAGATTTCCGATCTTTTAAAAGTTTTCCAACAAAAGAAACAGCATTTAGCAGTAGTAATTGATGAATTTGGTGGAACTGAAGGAATTATTACATTGGAAGATATTCTAGAAGAATTGGTAGGTGAAATTCAGGATGAAGAAGATGATGAGGAAAAATTGGTTGATAAAGTGGGACCAAATACATTTTGGGTAAAAGCGACACAGCCTTTGGACGAAATCAACGAATCTTTACCTAAAAAACTGACCGTTTCTGAAGAAAGTGAGTACAATACTTTGGCCGGATTTATTCTGCACGCCTTAGAAGACATTCCTGAAGAAAATCAGGAATTTGACTTGGAAAATTATCATTTCAAAATCTTAAAAATGAATAATAAGAGCGTTGAAATGGTAGAATTGATTTATAATGGAACTAATATCGTTGATGATATTTTAGACAAATTAGGAGAAGATTAAAATTTTTAGACAATGATTTTTTATAATAGCATAAAAGATTACGAAAATCCAAAACGTCAGTACGAAGAAGAAGTGCTGGTTTTGGATGAAACCGATGAAGTGTACAAATTAATTTTGCATAACGATGACATTCATACTTTTGATGATGTGATTGAAGCATTAATAGAAATTTGCAAACATGACCTCATACAAGCTGAACAGTGTACAATGCTCGTACATTACAAAGGCAAATGCACAGTAAAAACAGGATCTATGGATGTTTTGAAACCTATGCACGAAAAATTAATTTCAAGAAGCTTAACAAGCGAAATCGTATAATATAAACTCTGGTTCTACCGGAGTTTTTTTTGATTAAATATTTTGAATGAATATTTTAATCTTTCAATTCTATAATCTCTTAATTGTTTTATATTTGTACAAACTATATTAAAAATGCTTGTAATAGGAATTGCGGGAGGAACAGGATCCGGCAAAACTACGGTTGTTGATAAAATTATTCAGCAGCTTGATATCGAGGGAATGAATATTTTGTCTCAAGACAATTATTATCACGATAATCACAATCTTACACTGACGGAAAGAGAAGCGTTGAACTACGATCATCCCAAGTCAATAGATTTTGAACTGATGCTGAAACACGTAAAAGCATTAAAAAATAACGAGGCGATTGAGCAACCCGTTTACAGTTTCGTTACGCATTCAAGAACGGGCGATCATGTTACGGTTGAACCGAAAAATGTATTGGTCGTAGAAGGAATTTTAGTTTTGACCAACAAAGAATTGCTGAAAGAATTTGATTTAAAAGTCTTTGTACACGCAGATTCAGACGAAAGATTGATCAGAAGGATAAGAAGAGATACACAGGAAAGAGGAAGAGATCTGAACGAAGTTTTGCACCGTTATCAGACGACTTTGAAGCCGATGCATCAGGAATTTATCGAACCATCAAAAAACGATGCAGATTTGATTATTCCAAACATGAAGCAAAATTCTGTGGCGATAGATTTTTTAACGACCGTTATTAAAAATTCACTGAGAAAACATTAGAAAATGGCTGAAAAAGAATTAATTAAAGAAATCCAACCCAAATCGGAAACACTGAAATTTCTTCAGCATTATGTTTTGAATAAATATGTCATTGCGATAAGTCTTTTTTTGGTCTGGATGGTATTCTTCGATAAAACTTCGTTTTTGGTAATCAATGAGTTGAATGGAGAAATCAATAAATACGAAGAGCAGCTCGATTATTATAAAACAGAATACGATAAGAATGATAAATTCTACAAAAAACTGATGAATAATAAATCTGAGAAAGAAAAATACGCCAGAGAAAATTACTTCATGAAAAAACCAAATGAAGAAATATTCATCCTGGTGGTAGACAGTACAAATATCGCTAAGAAATAATTTAAAGTGAATTGTGAATAATCGATAGCTTTTCAGCAACTTTAAAATAAGTTTGCAAATCGCAATTATTCATTACCAATTACTTATTACTCATCATCTATGTCAAATACTGAAACCTTTTCCAACTGGGAAAATCTTGTTAAAAAACAGCTTAAAACCGAAGATATTTACACCATTCTGAAAAAAGAAAATTTAGAAGGAATTGATGTTAAACCTTTCTATGATTCCGTTGAAAAACCTTTGGTCAATCTTCCGAGAGTGGAAGAAAGCACCCATTTGGTGGCAACCTATCACGAAACTTTGGAAGAAGATGTTTTTGCTTTTTTACTGAATGAAAATGTGGAAAATCTGGTTGAGAAAACAATTTTCATCAACAATAAAGATTTGGCAGAACATATCAGCCCGGCAGATGAAGATCAATATTTTTCTTTGATTGACGTTTTTGATGAATCTAATGCCGTGATTGATGACCAACTGGTTAAAGAATTATTTGCAAAAAGTTTCAGAAGAAATATTTGTGTAGATATTTCATTTCATCAAAATGCGGGTGCATCTATCGTACAGCAACTGGGGATTGCTTTGGCAAAGACAAAAGAACTGGTGGAAGTTTATGGAGAAGAAATTTTAAATAAAATATTGTTCAGATTAGCCGTTGGAGGAAATTATTTCTTTGAAATGGCCAAAATCCGTGCTTTTAAATTGGTTTTTAATCAACTTTCAAAAGAATACGGTTTAGATGATATCCCATACATTTTTGCGGAAACTTCCTTGAGAAACAAATCTGTTTCTGACAGCGAAAATAATTTGATTCGTTCAACTTTAGAATTGGCTTCAGCGATGATTGGTGGAGCAGATGCTGTTTTCAGTACCAATTATCAGATTGGAAATAATACTGAAAATTCAGAGGAAATCTCATTCAAGCAGCAGATTGTTTTAGCTTATGAAAGCATCATTAATGTTTTTGAAGATGCTTCAAACGGAAGTTATTACGTTGAAGATATTACGCAACAAATCGCTGAGAAATCCTGGCAGTTCTTTTTAGAAATTGAAGAAAACGGCGGCTACTTGAAGACTTTAAAGCAAGGAATTCTTCAGAAAAAAATCTACGATCAGGCTGTTGAAGAGCAAAAATGGGTTGAGGAAGGAAAAATAAAACTGATTGGAGTGAATTTATATCCAAAATTGGATAAGAAAAAATCTGTTGAAGAGCTTTATAGAGAAAAAGAAATTAAAGCGGTTCGTTGGGCTGAAATGTTTGAGTAATGAAGGAAAAATTGATTGATCTATTTGAATACACCTATCATTTCAACAACGAAATGATCAAAATTATTTCAGAAAATATTTCTAAAGTAGACGATAAAATAATCAGTTTAATCAATCATACTTTAAACGCTCAACAAGTCTGGAATTCTAGAATTTTAAATGAAAAATCTTTTGAAGTCTGGCAAATTAATTCGTTTGAAAAATTAGAAGAAATAAACAATCAAAACTTTCAAACAAGTATTCAAATTATTGAAAACTCAGATTTTGACCAAAGAATTGAATATCAAAATTCAAAAGGATCCAAGTTTGAAAATTCTATTTTCGAAATACTTTTTCAGGCAATCAACCATTCAACATATCACCGCGGGCAAATCAATTCTCTTCTAAAGCGGAATGGAATCGAACCTATTTTAACTGATTATATTTTTTACAAAAGATAATTCTTTGGAAATTCCTATTCTCTATAAAGATGTACAAAACTATATTGAAGCAAATCTAAATTCAGATCTGCATTCTTTATTATTAAGAAAATCTCCGTTTCCTGATGTTTCTATGCAGGACATTGTTCAGCAGATCAAAGGAAAACAGGTTGCTCAGAAAAAATTTCCGTTTCTATTAAGAGAAGGAATTATTTTCCCGGCACAGCTCAGCTTAGAGCAATCTTCATCAGATAAAACAGCAGTTTATAAAGCGCAACTTCTAAAAGGGAAGAAATTTACTGACCTTACGAGCGGTTTTGGGATCGATGCTTACTATCTTTCAGAAAATTTTGATGAAATTACTTTGGTCGAACAAAATCCTGAGCTTTTAGAAATTGTAGAACATAATTGGAGTGTTTTAAATAAAAAAGCAAAGTTTGTGAATCAAAAATTGGAAGATTTTCTAATTCAAAATACTGAAAGTTTTGATACAATTTATCTCGATCCAGCCAGAAGAGATCAGCAGAAAAACAAAGTTTTCTTGTTAGAAGATTTGTCGCCCAATATTCTTGAAATTCAGGATAAACTGTTATCGATTTCTAAGCAGGTTGTGATTAAGCTTTCGCCTTTGATTGATTTAAAATATCTCGTTTCTGTTCTAAAAAATATTTCCAGGATTGATGTCATTGCCGTAAAAAATGATGTGAAAGAGATTGTTGTTTTTTTAACGGCTGATATTTCAAAATCCATTCAATGTCATTGTATTAATCTTGAAAGTGGTGAATCTGACTTCCAATTTCAGTTTGGGGATGAAGAAAATGCCTACGCAGAATATGCTGAGCCAGAAAAATTTATTTATATTCCAAATAATACTTTATTAAAAGCCGGTATTTTCAATTTGATTTCTGAAAAATTTAATCTTAAAAAACTACATCCAAATACGCATATTTATACTTCAGATACTGAAGTTATAGATTTTCCCGGAAGAATATTTGAAATGGAAGTAGTTGACGGAAAGCAGATTAAAAAGAAAGGGCAATTTAATATTATCTCTAAAAATTACCCGTTGAAACCAGAAGAAATTAAGAAAAAATATGGATTAAAAGATGGCGGAAATGACTATCTTATTTTTACACAATCCAAAAAAGGAAAATTAATATTAAAATCAGTCTGAAAATGTTGCCGAAAAATGCAATATTTCTTACTTTTGGGCAATCAAAAAATTTTGGTCCAGAATCGCAGTGCTTGTTACTCAAGAAGATTGAGCTATTGCAGATGACCTTTTAAAGAAAATAAATAAATCATATGAAAAAATTAATTATATGTTTGGCTATCGCAACAGTAGCAGTAAGCTGTAAGAAAATTCAGGCTGGCGGAAACAAGAATACTTTGAAATTGGAAGAAGGTGTAGAAAGATATTCTGACGATCACCAAGGTGGTCATGAGGGTCACAGCGCTGAACCTGCACATGCAACACCTGCTCATGGCGCTCACGAAACTGAAGCTCCTAAGAAAGACAGCGCAACAGCAAAACATAAAGATTCTGCAAAAGCAGGACACTAATTTGCTCTCAAAAATATACATCAATCCTGCACTTGTGCGGGATTGTTTGCTTTAAAACACTGTCCTGAAAGATAAAACCCTCTTTTTGTTTGTTTAGGCAGTCCAATTTTTTTAAATTTATCCAAATTAAATTGACAATGCAAGAGACATTAAATTACATCAACGAAAACAAACTTCGTTTCGTAGATGAATTGTTTGAATTATTGAGAATCGCTTCAATTTCTGCTGATCCGGCTTATAAAAATGAAGTTTTGTTATGTGCTGATAAAGTAGCAGAACATTTGAAAAACGCTGGCGCAGACGACGTAGAAGTTTGCCAGACCAAAGGGTATCCCATTGTTTTCGGACAAAAATTGATTGATAAAAACTTACCTACTATTTTAGTATATGGTCATTATGACGTACAGCCGCCAGATCCTTTGGAATTGTGGAGAAAACCACCTTTCGAACCTTATATTGAGAAAACAGAACTACACCCCGACGGAGCCATCTTCGCAAGAGGTTCGGCTGATGATAAAGGACAGTTTTTCATGCAGATTAAAGCGTTTGAGGCAATGATGAAAACCAATACGCTTCCTTGTAACATTAAGTTTATTTTTGAAGGGGAAGAAGAAGTGGGATCTGTAAGTTTAGGCGATTTTGTAAATGAATTTAAAGAAAAATTGTCTTGTGATTGTATTTTGATTTCTGACACCCATATTTACAGCAACGAACAACCGACTGTAACTACAGGGTTAAGAGGTTTGAGTTATGTAGAAGTGGAAGTAGAAGGTCCAAACAGAGATCTACACTCAGGTCTTTATGGTGGAGCGGTTCCGAATCCTATTCATGTACTTTCAAGAATGATTGCTAAATTGATTGATGATGACGGACAAATCACCGTTGATGGCTTTTATGATAACGTAGAAGACGTTTCTGATGCCGACAGAGCTGATATGAATAAGTTGAAAGATAATCCTGAAGAGTTCAAAAAATCAATTGGTTTAAATGGTGTAGAAGGTGAAGCTGGTTACACGACTTTAGAAAGAACTTCAATTCGTCCGACATTAGACTGCAACGGAATTTGGGGCGGTTATACAGGTGAAGGTGCAAAAACAGTTATTCCTTCTAAAGCTTCTGCGAAAATCTCTATGCGTTTGGTTCCTTATCAGACTCCGGAAGAAATTACAGAAAAATTTACCAAATATTTTGAAAAAATAGCTCCGGATAATGTAAGAGTAAAAGTAACGCCGCATCATGGCGGGATGCCTTACGTTTTACCAAGTGATACAAAAGAGTTCTTAGCTGCTAAAAATGCAATGGAAACAGCTTTTGGAAAAGAGGTGCTACCATACAGAAGCGGTGGAAGTATTCCTATTACATCATTGTTTGAACAAGTTTTGGGTGCAAAATCAGTTTTGATGGGCTTTGGTCTTGATTCTGATGCAATACACTCTCCTAATGAGCATTACGGTTTATTTAATTTTTACAAAGGAATTGAGAGCATACCTTTGTTCTTTGAAAACTATTCTAAGTAGTCAAAAGTGAATCAGTTTACGAATATCAAATCCTTAAGAGTTTTTTCTTGAGGATTTTTTTAATTTTAACATTTTTTGTTTTAATGATATGTTAAACTTTATTATATTTACGATATTATAATTAAAATTATTTTTATGAAAAAAGTTTTATCTTCTCTATTGTTGGCTTCAACGTCAATGATTATGTTTGGTCAGGTATTTAGCTCAGGTTTCGAAACAAACAATGGACCATTAACAAATTGGACATTATATAATGTTGATGGATTAACACCAGCAAGTCAGGTAAGTTTTGTTACGGGAGCATGGGTAGCATCAGCTGAAGAATTTGGTAATAATGTAGCAATGTCTACTTCTTATTATTCTCCTTCTGGAATTGCAAATGATTGGATGGTTTCTCCAGCAATTACTCTCCCAGCAGGTACTAATACACTATATTGGCACGCAAAGTCATATGACGCAACATATAAAGAATCATACAAAGTTTATATCTCTACAACTGGAAATGCTGTTTCTAATTTTACGACACCTGCGCTTACTGTAAATCTTGAAGAAGCTACATGGCAAAATAAAAGCATTGATTTAAGCTCTTACGCAGGTCAAACTATATATATAGCTTTTCAAAATTTTTCAAATGATGCTTTTTTAGGTGCTATAGACAACGTTCATGTTATTAACGGAACTTCTCCTCAACCAGGTCGGGTTATTACAGCATCAAATATTGGTGTAACGTCAGCTAAGTTAAATTGGACGACAGCTACAGGAGTTACCGGATATGATTATTCGAGGGGAGCTGTGGGGCATACGCCAGCTGTTACAGGCAGCGTGACAGGAGCTACAACAAACTTTGTTGATTTAACTTCAGGATTATCAGCAAGTACAATGTATGAATACTATTTAAGAAGTAAAAATGGTACAGTAAATGGAGCATGGATTGGGCCGTACAAATTTTTCACTGCACAAGCATTAGGTGTCGCATCATATAGTTATGGATTTGATAATACAGCTGCAAATTTTTATTTAAATGATGGATGGACAGGAGCTTGGTCTACTAATGCTACAACAGGAAATCCACAAGCTGGAACGCAAATGGTTTTTTCTAATAATAGTGCGACTGCTGCAACAAATAGATGGTTATTTTCCAAGCCATTTAGTTTATCTGTAGGCAATAGCTATACTGTCTCGTTTTATCTTAGAAACTTTGGTGGGACTGCTCCTCAGAGCGTAAAGCTTACTATAGGTAATGATACGACTGTTGCTGCACAAAGTACCACGCTATGGACTTCTACTACAGTTGCAAATACTACATGGACACAATATACAGCGACATTTGTTCCAACAACAGCTGGTACATATTATTTTGGAATTAATCATTTTTCGCCAATTCAAGCAATACCAGCAGTATCATTAGCATTAGATTCTTTCAATATAAATGGTGTATTAGGAGTTAATGATGTAGAATTTAAGAAAAAAGAAATCTCAATTTTCCCTAATCCAGCAAGTGATTATGTTTCAATTAAATCAGATTCAAAAATAATCAGTGCAGAGATATTTGATGCAAGTGGTAGAAAAATTTCTGTAAAATTAAATGACAATAAAGTTGATGTAAAGAATTTGGAATCTGGAAATTACTTAATCAACGTAGAAACTAAAGATGGTATTTCTACAGAGAAATTCATTAAAAAATAAATACTGATAAATCTTAGTACATTAAAAACGCTCCAATTGGGGCGTTTTTGTTATTTTAGAGAAATAAATTTTGAGAATTATGATTGAAAATAAAATAGCTTACATCACAGGCGGAACAAAAGGTATCGGCTTTGGAATTGCTGAAGTTTTATTGAAAAACGGAATTGCGGTTGCATTTTCAGGAAGAAATCAAGAAGATGTAGAAAAGGCAGAAAGTGAATTGAAAAAGTTTTCGCAAAATGTTTTAGGATTGGTTTCCAATGTGCGTAGTTTAGAAAGTGAAGAAAAAGCCATTCAAAATATTATAGAAAAATTTGGAAGGTTAGATTTTGTCATTGCCAATGCAGGATTAGGTATTTTCAAGCCAGTTGACGAATTGACTTCTGAAGAATGGAATTCGATGATAGAAACCAATCTGACCGGAGTTTTTCATACATTAAAAGCGTCCGTTGAAGAATTGAAAAAAACAGAAGGTTATTATATTACTATTTCAAGCCTGGCTGGAGCTAATTTCTTTGAAAACGGAACAGGTTACAATGCTTCAAAATTTGGGGTTGTCGGCTTTACGCAGGCTGCAATGATTGATTTAAGAAAATATAATATCAAATCTACTGTAATCATGCCGGGTTCTGTTGCTACAAATTTTAATGGAAATGTTCCTTCCGAGAAAGATGAATGGAAAATTCAACCAGAAGACATGGGAAATTTGGTGCTTGATATTTTAAAAATGAACCCGAGAGTTTTGCCGAGCAAGATAGAGTTTAGGGCGTCAAAACCAAAGAGTTAAAAACTTATAATGCGCTGAATAATAATTAAATAAGTATTATGCATGCATAATATATTTTTTATTTATATTTACAACACTTAACAAACAAAAATTACTTCTTCAATTTAATCATCTGAAGAAGTAAAAAGAAAAATATATTATACTTATGAAAATATTAGTTTGTATTAGTAGTGTTCCTGATACTACTTCTAAAATTAACTTCACAGCAGACAAATCTGCTTTCGACAAAAACGGAATTCAGTGGGTAATCAATCCGCTTGACGAATTTGCTTTAACAAAAGCAATCAAATTGCAAGAATCTCAGGGAGCAACAGTTACTGTGATGAATGTGGGTGATGCTGCTACTGAGCCGGTAATCAGAAAAGCTCTAGCAATTGGTGCAAATGATGCAGTAAGAGTAAATCTTGACCCGAAAGACAGTTATTCTACAGCGAAAGAAATTGCTTCAGTTGCTCAAAACGGTGGTTATGATTTAGTTCTTTGCGGTAAAGAATCAATCGATTATAATGGTGGTTCTGTACCGGGAATGGTTGCTCAGTTATTGAACCAGCCTTTCGTAAACGCATCAGTTGGTTTAGATGTAAATGGTAGCGAAGCAACTGCTGTTAGAGAAATTGAAGGAGGTAAAGAAACAATTTCAGTTAAATTACCTGCAGTAATTGCTGGTCAAAAAGGATTGGTTGATGAAAAAGATTTAATTATTCCAAATATGAGAGGGATTATGTCTGCAAGAACGAAACCTTTGCAGGTTGTTGAACCTACTTCTTCAGAAGTGAAAGTTCAGGGAGTTTCTTATGACTCTGTTCCGCCAAGAGCAGCCGTGAAAATTGTTTCTCCTGATAATTTAGATGAATTGGTAAGATTACTTCACGAGGAAGCTAAAGTTATCTAATCTTTTAATTATTAAATTTTTTAATCTTAAATTCAAGAAAAATGGCAGTATTCGTATACGCAGAAAATATAAACGGAGTTTACAAAAAAGCAGCTTTTGAAGCAGTTTCTTATGCTAAAGCAGTTGCAGATCAGGCGGGAGAAACCGTTACAGCGATCTCTGTAAACCCTACAGATTCTTCAGATTTATTGTATAAATATGGAGCAACAAATGTCATCAATATCAAAGACGAAGGTCTTAAAAATTTCTCAGCAAAAGCTTATGCTCAGGCAGTAAGTGAAGTTGCTGACGGAAATATTCTTGTTTTTCCTCACACTACAGATGCATCTTCAGTGGCGCCAATGTTGGCTATAATGAAGAATTTTTCTTTAATTACAAACGTTTTGGAAGCACCAGAAAGTCAGTCTCCATTTCAGGTAAAAAGAAAAGCATTCTCAGGAAAAGGTTTCATGCATGCAAAAGCTGAAGGAACAGGAGTGATTCTTACAGTTTCTCAAAACGCTTTCGGTGTTAAAGAAAATGCAGTTTCAGGTTCTGAAGAAGTGAAAAATCTTTCAGTAGCTAATGAAGATACTAAAGTAATTTCTCACGAGCAAAGCTCAGGAAAATTAGACCTTAAAGAAGCTGAAGTAGTAGTTTCTGCAGGTAGAGGAATGAAAGGTCCTGAAAACTGGGGAATGGTAGAAGAATTGGCAAACGTTTTGGGCGCTGCTACAGCTTGTTCAAAACCAGTTTCAGACATCGGTTGGAGACCTCATACAGAGCATGTAGGGCAGACCGGTAAGGCTATTTCACCAAACCTTTACATTGCAATTGGTATTTCTGGAGCTATTCAGCATTTGGCTGGTGTAAACTCTTCTAAAACTATCGTTGTGATCAATAATGATGCGGAAGCTCCGTTCTTCAAATCAGCTGATTACGGTGTGGTAGGAGATGCTTTCCAGATCATTCCTGCATTGACAGAGAAAATTAAAGCGATCAAAGGATAAAAAGGTCAGTTGTGAATTATCAATTTGTGTCGCTTGTTCACCTGCGTAACAAAATTGATTTTTAAATTCACAATTCACCCATAACAATTCAAACAAATACAATAAAAGCTCGGCTTCCGGGCTTTTATTTTTGTCTAAAAAGTAAAACCTACAATAAAAAATTAATTTATATTTGTAGTCATGGATTATAAACAGCTAATCATTCGCGGAATATCGTACAGCCAGACCCAATCGGGGGCGTACGCTTTGTTATTGGAACATGAAGAAACAAACGTCAAATTGCCCGTTGTTATCGGGAATTTCGAAGCGCAATCCATATCATTAGGCTTAGAAAAAGACATTCATCCGCCGCGTCCGCTTACCCACGATTTATTTACAAAATTTATCGTTTCAGCAAAGTTTGAATTGGTATCTGTCATCATCTATCAGATTGTTGACGGCGTATTCTTTTCAAATATCAATTTTAAAAATTCTGCAACTGAGGAAGAATTGATTTTGGATGCAAGAACTTCGGATGCCGTTGCAATGGCAGTAAGATTTGATGCACCAATTTATACTACTCAACAGGTATTAAATGAAGCCGGAATTTTGCTTGAATTGGAAGATACGGCAAAAGAAGATGATGTTTTTTCTGAAACCATGCAAGATGAAGACACGTTAAAAAATGTCTCAATGGAGGAGTTACAGAAGTTACTGGATGACGCTGTAAAAGAAGAAGATTTTGATACTGCTCTTGAAATTCAGGAAGAAATCAAAAGACGAAAAAAGAAAATTGATTAAGATATTATAAATACACAATGAGTTTAAAATTACGATTGACCATCCTAAGCTTTCTACAGTTTTTTGTTTGGGGAGCATGGCTTATAACGATGGCGAATTTTTGGTTCGGTACAAAGCATTGGGATGGAACTCAGTTCGGAGCCGTTTTCGGTACGATGGGTATTGCTTCTATCTTTATGCCGACAATCACAGGAATCATTGCTGACCGATGGGTAAATGCTGAGAAAATATTCTCGGTGCTACAGATTCTTTACGGAATCACGCTTTTCATATTGCCGCACAGTGAAAACCCCAACTCATTCTTTTCAGTGATGTTGGTTGCAATGTGCTTTTATATGCCTACAATCGCTCTTGCGAACTCTATTTCTTATACTGTTCTTAAAAACAGTAATTTAGATGTGGTAAAAGATTTCCCGCCAATTCGTGTGTGGGGAACGATAGGATTTATTGTAGCAATGTGGATTACCAATCTTACCGGAAATAAAGCCACAGAAGGTCAGTTCTATATCGGCGGAATAGCTGCCATTATTTTAGGAATTTACTCTTTAACATTACCAAAATGTCCTCCTCAAAAATTAATCGATAAAAGTGCACCGTTATCTGAACAGTTAGGTTTAAATGCTTTTAAACTTTTCGGGAGTTACAAAATGGCGTTATTCTTTTTGTTTTCAATGCTTTTGGGTGCGGCTTTACAATTGACAAACGCTTACGGAGATGTGTTTTTAAGTGAATTTGCTCACTTTCCAAAATATGCAGACTCTTTTGTAGTACAAAGGTCAACAATTATTATGTCTATTTCTCAGGTTTCTGAGACATTATTTATCTTGGCAATTCCGTTTTTTCTAAAAAGATTTGGGATTAAAAGGGTAATGCTATTCTCAATGTTTGCGTGGGTTTTAAGATTCGGATTCTTTGCTTATGGAGTTCCTTCTGGTTATGGATTAGGATTAATCATTATGTCGTGTATCGTTTACGGGATGGCATTCGACTTTTTTAATATATCAGGTTCTCTATTTGTTGAAACGACTACGGACAAAAAAATACGTTCATCAGCACAAGGCTTGTTCATGATGATGACCAACGGTTTTGGGGCGGTTTTTGGAAGCTATGCGGCAGGTTGGGCGATTGATAAGTTCTTTACGCACAAGTTTACTACAGCGTCAGATTTATCAGCTTATTTAGACACAACACCAGACAACTCATCATTTTTAAATATTCTTAAAAACAGTTTCAATTCAGCTGTTAATCCTGACGGAACTTTATCTACAATTGTCATGGTAAAAGACTGGCAACAGATTTGGCTGTATTTTGCAGCGTATTCTTTAATATTAGCAATTCTTTTCTGGGTTTTATTTAAACATAAGCATGATCCTAAAGCAGTATCAAATATCAACCACTAAATATTTATATAGTTAAAACCTTAATTGGTAGGCTATTTTCCATACTTTCCCTATTCTTTAATACATATTATTAATGAATAGGGATTTTTTTTAAAATATTTTTTAAGAAAAAGATATTTGTATAATTTAAATTTTTATATTTGTTAAAGAAATGCTATTCTATTGAGGATGATAGAATAATTTAAACCAATTTATAAAAATTATATATGAAAAAGATAATTCTTATGCTAGGAATAGCAAGTGCTATTTTGGCAGGCTGTGAATCTGACGAGAAAATTGAAAATATTTCTGAAGAAGACCAAATTTCTGATGTTAATGCACGTAGAGGCTGTGCTTCTGATGATGTTTTGAAAGAGCAAATAGCAAACAATCCAGAATTGGCGATGAGAATCGCACAAATTGAAACCTTTACCCAGGCAAAGTTGAATGATAACTTTGAATCTAGAATGGTAAATGGTGTTTTAGAAATTCCGGTAGTTATAAATGTACTTTATAAAACGACTGCTGAGAATATATCTCAAGCTCAAATTCAGTCTCAGATTGATATTCTTAATAAAGATTTTAACGCTACAAATTCAGATTATGGTAACGTGCCGGCGGCTTTTTCTGGCGTGAAGGCAAATGTAGGAATTCGTTTTGTGCTAGATCAGGTAATTAGAAAATCTACCACTAAGAAATCTTGGGGAACAAGTGATGCTATGAAAAAAACTTCACAAGGAGGTCTTAATCCTATTTCTCCAACTACGAAACTTAATCTTTGGGTATGTACCATAGGAAACGGTATTTTAGGATATGCACAGTTTCCAGGAGGTGCCAGTGCAACTGACGGCGTTGTTATTGATTCAAAATATTTAGGAAGTACAGGTACTGCGACTTATCCTTTCAATTTAGGAAGAACAGCGACACATGAAGTTGGTCACTGGATGAATCTTCGCCACATCTGGGGAGATGCTACCTGTGGAAACGATTTGGTTGCCGATACTCCTTCTCATAACACAGCAAATTATGGTGCGCCAGCTTTCCCTCATTACAGCACTTGCTCAGGAAGTCCTGTAGAAATGACCATGAATTATATGGATTATGTAGATGACAGAGCAATGTATATGTTTTCTACCGATCAGAAAAGCAGGATGTTGGCAATTTTCCAATCTGGAGGGCCAAGGTATTCTTTCGCTCAATAATTTATTTTTAAAATTTAATATTAGATTGCACTTTGAATAAAAGTGCAATTTTTTTTATTTTTAAGGCAACCATTTTAAACTTTTGCAGTCTTATATATAGAAACTGATACATGAAGAATTTAGAAGAGAATTTTAAACTTGCCAAAAAACAGGATCGGAGAGCCCAAAAAGCTCTTTACGAATTGTTTTCAGCTAAAATGCTGGCGGTTGCAAATTCTTATACAAATAACATTCATGATGCTGAAGATATTCTGTTAAATGCATTTCTGAAGTGTTTTAATAAAATCGGGGATTGTAAAGAATGGAAAAGTTTTCCATTTTGGCTGAGAAAAATTGTTGTGAATGACTCCATAACTTTCGTCAGGAAAAATAAAAATATTCTTTATGCGGATATTGAAATTGTCGATGATTATGCAGATGATGAGATTGATGAAAGGCTGACTGAAATTAATATCGAAGAAATATTTTCACAAATGCCGACGGGTTATCGATTAATCTTTAATCTTTATGTTTTTGAAGACAAAAAGCATCAGGAAATCGCTGAAATTATGAATATTTCAGAAGGCACAAGCAAAAGCCAATTGAGCAAAGCCAAAAAATGGATTGCTGATTATTTAAAAGCAAAAGAAAATGGACAAAAAAATACTGAAACAATTAAAATCTGATTACGAAGAGCTAGAAATAAAGCCTTCAGCAGATTTGTGGTCTAAAATTGAAGCGGGGATTGATGAAGGAATTAATGTTGATCAAAAGCCTGCTTTACAATGGTGGAAATATGCAGCTGTAGTACTTCTGCTGATTTCTTTCGGCACCTATTTTTACTTCGAAAGCCAAACTGATCATAAAAAAATACTGACTAAGGAATCTCCAAAAGATAAAGTCGAAAAAGTGAATATCATCAATAAAGAATCCGATTCTAAATCAGAAGATTTAATTGTAAAAGCAATTGAAAATGTTGATTCTAAGGTTAATTTGATTAGTAAAGAAGAAAAACCAAAGCAATTAATTTTGGTAAATCAAGAAAATATTTCTGAAAAGAATTTGCCTGAAGAGAAAATTAAACAAGATGAAACTGTGGAAAACCCAATCGTTAAAGAAATTGACCATCTTCCAATTCAAAAACAAACGGTTGCAGAACGCAAAAAAGTAAATTACACCAATGCAGAACAGTTGCTTCTTGGAAGAGAATTAGATAAAACCCGTGAAGAAAATCAAAACGAACAAAGAAAATTCGGGGTTTTAGATATCGGAAAAATAAAAATTAAAAGTCCAAATTCATTTAAAATATTAGGTTTCACTATTTATTCAGACTCTCTCGAAACCAAATAAAAACTTACAATTTAAATCTATAAATACTGTTTTGAAAGACAAACAGAAATAAAGTACTGTGTAATAATTAAACTTAAAAATAACAACTATATGAAAACCAAACTCGTCTCAATAGCCGCCATCCTATTATTCTCCTTTGGCTTTGCACAGGAAAATCCGCACATGGATTCTCAAATGAAAATCTATTCAAAAAAAATAGACAGCATCATTAGTTCAGAAAAATCTAAAATGAATATTGAGCTTGATGAACTCGATGAAAGTTTTAAGAACAAAAAAATATCTTCAGATGAAAAACAAAAACAAAAGGCAGATATCGCTTTGAAATATGAAGAAATAATCAATGAAAAAGTTGATAGTCAAAAATCTGACCTTGAAAACACAACCAAAGAAATTGTGAAAAATTCAGTTCTTGGAAAAGGAAAAGCTTTTGATAAGATTGAGTTTGCACAGAACAATGCCTTAGTAAGTTTTAAAGATTCTAAGCGCACAAAAAAAGAAATTCTAAATACATTTGATGTCAATATTGCAATAGGTTACATCGATCTCACAAAATCGGCATCATCATTTGCTTTGGGAGGTGAATCTTCTCAGATGAAATTTGGTAAATCAGTGTCTAGCGTAGTAGAATTCAGGTTTACAAGACAATTAGGAACATTGACATCACCCGTGTTCTATCGCTTTGGTTTTGGATACAGAGGCGACACTTTTGTTCCAAAAAATTCTCAAATAGCTGATTTTAATAATAATGAAATTGTTTTAACAGATTTTACTCAAGGACATTTAAAGAAATCCCGTTTTATAAATCATTACATCGTAGCACCATTAGACTTTGTGTTTGTTTTGAATCCTAAATATACTGTAGAAAACGGTGAAAAAATGCTGGACAATACCAAAGGAAACTTTAGGATCACAGCAGGTATTTACGGAGGTGTAAGGCTTTTAACACAGAATCAAATTATTTACAAAAATGTAGATGACCATCGAGTTGTTGACCGTGAAAATATTCCCGATATGGTTAATAATTTTTTATTTGGAGGAAAGCTATCGGTAGGTTTTGGTGCTTTTAATGTTTTTGTAAAAAGAGATTTCACACCATTTTTTGGTGATAATGTCAAAATAAATAACAAATATGGTTTTCAGATTGGTTTAGAATTACTTTATCTTAATTTTTAATTATTTATATAAAATTACTTTTCATTAAATTATAATTAATTTTTCATTAAATATTTTATTAATCTTAAATACTAATAATCAAATAATTGATTTTGAAACACACTCAAAAAAGTGTGTTTTTTTTGTACTTTGGCTTTCTCAGAATCTTATAAAAAGATGAAAAATATACAGTTAGTTGGATTGATTTTGGTAGTGGTCGGAAGCTTCCTGCCTCTCGTACACGTTCCGATTATCGGAAATTGGAACTTCTGGAAAGTTGATCATTATTTAGCAATTGCCTGCTGGGTTTTCTCGGCTGTTGCATTGTTTGGAATACTCAATAATAGCCCGAAAATCGTAAGAACGTTCAGTGTTTTATTAATTGTTTTATTTCTCTTTACTATTATTGCTACAAAATATCAGGCATTCAGCTACTTCAGTTTTCTTCCATTTAAATCTTGGACAGAGACTTTAGCTTCAACGGTAAAGCTAAAATGGGGTTGGGCAGTTGAATTTTTAGGGGCTATCATCATGTTATTTGCGACAAAGAAAAAATATGAGAACATATTCATTTTTATTCATCATATTGATTTTCTGCTCTTCAAAAGTAAAATCTCAGGAACATTTCTTATTGCCGGATTCGCCTGCGAAATGCCATCTTATGAAGGAAGGAAAGTTCATCAAAGAAGGTGAATCTGCAAAAAAATGGAACATTGTCATAAAAAAAAATTCTCAGCGAGAATACACCAACAACGGAAAAGATTATATCAAATATAAAATCGAATTTCTTGATGACTGCACTTATAAAGCAACAGTTACAGGGAAATCAGATGGTAAAAACGCAATAAGAATTGGCGACGTTATCACAAATAAAATTATAGAAACAGATCATCAGTTTATAAAAATTTCGTCTCAGTATTTTAATAAAATAGACGAAATTATCCTTGAAAAAGTAGAATAAATTAAAATTAAATAAATTTCTAGATATGAAATCGCCATGTTTTGGAAACGCAAATATTAGTAAAGATTCCGCGATAACATATGACCTTTAAAAAACAATAAATTTCAACATATGAAAGAAGTATTCATCGTTTCCGCAGTAAGAACTCCAATAGGAAGTTTTATGGGAAGCTTATCAACAGTTCCTGCTACCAAACTGGGAGCAGAAGCAGTAAAAGGAGCATTAGATAAAATTAATCTTGATCCAAAAAACGTTCAGGAAATATACATGGGTAACGTTTTACAGGCTGGCGAAGGTCAGGCACCAGCACGTCAGGTTGCTTTAGGAGCAGGACTTTCAAACGAAACCCCGTCTACTACTATCAACAAAGTTTGTGCTTCAGGAATGAAGGCTGTTACGATGGCTGCACAGGCGATCAAAGCAGGTGATGCAGACGTTATCGTTGCCGGAGGTATGGAAAATATGTCTTCAGTTCCACATTATTATAATGCAAGAAACGCTACCAAATTAGGTGATGTTAAAATGCAGGACGGAATGGTGTTAGACGGTCTTACAGACGTGTACAACAAAGTTCACATGGGTGTTTGCGCAGAAAAATGTGCAACTGATTACCATTTTACAAGAGAAGATCAGGATAATTTTGCTATCGAATCTTACAAAAGATCTGCAAAAGCTTGGAGCGAAGGGAAATTTGCTGAAGAAGTAGTTCCTGTTTCTATTCCGCAAAGAAAAGGAGATCCAATCATTTTTTCAGAAGATGAGGAGTATAAAGCGGTTAATTTCGACAGACTTCCTACACTTCCTACAGTTTTCAAAAAAGAAGAAGGAACAGTTACAGCAGCTAACGCATCTACGTTAAATGATGGTGCTTCTGCATTAATTCTTGTCTCTAAAGAGAAAATGGAAGAATTAGGATTGAAGCCTTTAGCTAAAATCGTTTCTTACGCAGACGCAGCTCAAGAGCCTGAAAACTTTACTACTGCGCCATCAAAAGCTTTACCAATCGCTCTTAAAAAAGCAGGTTTAGAGATTTCTGATATCGACTTTTTCGAATTTAATGAAGCATTCTCAGTAGTTGGTTTGGCAAACAATAAAATCTTAGGATTAGATGCTGCTAAAGTAAACGTAAACGGTGGAGCAGTAGCTTTGGGACATCCGCTTGGAAGTTCTGGATCAAGAATTATCGTTACTTTGATCAATGTTTTAAAACAAAACAATGGTAAATACGGTGCTGCTGCAATCTGTAACGGAGGTGGTGGAGCTTCAGCTATAGTTATTGAAAATTTGTAAGATAATTTTTATGAAAGCTAAATATGCCATCTTTGTATTTTTAGCAGGCTTTTTATTAAATTTATTAGGAGCTTGGTTAAAGATTACTCATCTTTCATTTGGAGCAATGAATGGGAACTTATGCTTAACCATAGGATCCATTCTTCAGAGTATTGGCATTGTATTAATTATTTTTAAAGTTCTCAAGTATCCAAAATTCAAGGATTTTTTAAATAAATAATTTTTTAAAATAAAATAAAACCAAAAGCATAACTGTTTTTGGTTTTTTTCTTTAATGACTAATAGGTGAACTTTAACAGGAACAGGTGTTTTATTTTCCATTAAAAATCTCTTAAATGTTCATTTAATTTAAACCAAACAATAATATTTCTCTTAAACAAAATAAAAATCACCGAATATTCAGCGGTTTTTCTATTTTTGTGCAACTAATACATTTTAAAATGTCTGAAACTGATATTCAACCTTCACAAAACATAAAAAACAACCCAAAGATCATGAAAGCCTGGGCAGTCTACGACTGGGCAAATTCTGTTTATTCTTTAGTGATTACGTCCGCAATTTTCCCTATCTATTATACCATTCTGACCACTGCCTACAACAAAAAGGAGTATGTAGCAGCGGCGAATGAAGTTCAGGAAATTCCGGTGAGAAATATGATTAAAGTTTTTGGGGAAACGTATGAACCGGAAGCGGTCTTGAGTTTTTCTTACGCAATCTCTTTCTTTTTGGTTGTGCTTTTATCGCCATTTTTATCATCTTTAGCTGATACCATTGGAAATAAAAAGTCATTCTTACAGTTTTTCTGTTACTTGGGAGCAACTTCTTGTATGGGATTGGCAATGTTTACTGGGATGGAAAATATTTTTCTTGGTTTATTATTCAGTATAACTGCAAGTGTCGGATTTTGGGGAAGTTTAGTGTTCTATAATTCATTTTTACCAGATATTGCAACTCCAGAAAAGCAGGATGCACTTTCAGCAAAGGGCTATATTTACGGATATTTAGGTTCGGTTGTTTTATTGATTATCTGTTTGGTTTTAATTCAGGTAGTTGCAAAAGGTGCTGAGCAAACGAATATCTATATCAGAGTCAGCTTTTTATTAACCGGAGCTTGGTGGTTTGGTTTTTCACAATATACTTTCAAACATTTGCCTCAGTTTGGTGATGTGAAAGAGAAACTTCCTAAAGATTTGGTATTATTAAATTATAAAAATATCTTCAAAAGACACGAAGAGCAAGGCGGTTTTTTTGAGGTTTTAAAAGATAACATCAGCTTCTATAAAGATATTGCTAAAGAGAGTTTCAGAGAATTGTTCAGAGTGGGAAGCAAACTGTTTGCGGATAAAAGTTTGAAATTCTTTTTATTAAGTTTCTTCTTTTACAGCGTTGGGATGCAGACGATTTTCCTGATGGCCGTACCTTTTGGAAGTACAGATATTTTCCCGAAGCAGGCAGATAAGTACAAATTAATCATTACCATTTTGGTAATCCAGATTATTGCAATTTTCGGAGCCTTCTTATTTTCAAGATTATCTAAAAAGATTGGGAATAAAAACGTAATTACAATAGCGGTTATCATTTGGATTGTTTGTTGTATTTCTGCGTTCTCTTTAAACAAAGAAAATCCTAATCTTCAACTTCAGTTCTATGCTTTAGCGGGATTGATTGGTTTGGTAATGGGAGGTTTGCAGGCAATGTCTCGTTCTACTTACTCAAAGCTTTTGCCGGAAAACTCAATGGAAAATACGACGTATTTCAGCTTTTATGATGTGCTTGAAAAAATTGCCATCATCTGCGGAATGCTTATTTTCAGTGTGATCATTCAGAAATTCGGGAATATGCAGTATGCTTTTATTGCAATGTCGACATTCTTCGCTGCAGGGGCAATTACGATAAGGTTCTTGAAATCTAAGGTTTAAAATACGTTATTGGCTTAAAATTTGTTAATATTCAGCAGAATACGTTAACTTTGCATAAAAGATTTATTACACAATGACGAACCCTCTATTTTACGCTAAAATTCTTCTCTTCGGAGAATACGGAATCATTGAAGATTCTCAGGGTTTAACACTTCCGTACAGCTTTTATAAAGGGGCTTTAAAGTTCTCATCATTAGACTCAGAATTTGAAAAAAAGTCTAATGGTCATTTGATCAAATATTCAGAATATTTACAGGATTTAGAACTTCCAGAAGGTTTTGAATTAAATGTTTCTGAGTTTCAAAAAGACATTTCTAAAGGTTTATTTTTCGACAGCAACATTCCTCAGGGTTATGGTGTTGGAAGTTCAGGAGCTTTGGTTGCTGCCATTTTTGAAAAATATTCTATCACAAAATATATTCCTGATAACATTTCTAAAGACCAGTTAAAAAATCTGAAAAAGGTTTTTGGTTTGATGGAAAGCTATTTTCACGGAAGAAGTTCGGGTATTGATCCTTTAATTTGTTACATGAATTTGCCTATTCTTATCGAAAATAAAGAAAGTGTAGACAAAGTTTCAATTCCAAAAAGTGAAGCGGGTAAAGGAGCTATTTTCTTAATTGATTCAGGAAGTATAGGTGAAACCGGACCAATGGTTCAGATCTTCTTTGAAAAAATGAAAACTGAAGGTTTCCGTAAAACGTTGAAAGAAGAATTTATCCGTTACAACAACGCTTGTATCGATTCTTTTCTGAAAAAAGATATGAATCCGTTCTTCAGAAACCTTAAAAAACTATCTCACTGGGCTTATGAACATTTCCGTCCGATGATTCCTGAGAGCATCTTTAATGTTTGGAAAAAAGGATTGGATTCCAATGCTTATTACCTAAAACTTTGCGGAAGCGGAGGTGGTGGTTACATTTTAGGTTTTACTAAAGACTACGAAAAAGCTGAAAAAATGCTTGACGGTTTCCATAAAGAAGTGATTTATAGATTTTAAATTTACCGGGAATGAATTCTGAAAAAGAAACTTTCCAGGAAAAGAATTTTGTTTCCAAATCTGTGTTTTACAGACTTTCACAATTTGTCGGTTTTCTTTTAGGAGCACGATTTTTCATTACTATTCTGCTAACTTTTGCCCTATATGTGTCTACATTTTTCCTGTTTAATCAGGAAGAATCTTTCAGAAATTTCGTCTTCGATTTTAGAGTTCACGGTATTATTTTCTGTACCGTTCTTTCCATACTTTCTGGCGGAATCATCAATCAGTTTTATGATTTTGAAAAAGATCATATTGTAAAGCCTTTCAGAACAAGGATTCAGAGCTTTATCAAGCAAAAATATTTTTTGTATGCTTATCTCGCTCTCACGGTAATTTCTTTGGGTGTTGCAAGCTTTATTTCTTACAGAGTTCTTATTTTCTTTATTATTTATCAGTTTTTCATGTGGTTTTACAGTCACAAGATGAGCCGAATTTTAATCTTAAATAATCTCACATTCGTCAGCCTCACTTTATACCCATTCTTCGGAATGATGGTGTATTACGAGACTTTCTCCAAGAAAGTTCTGCTGATGGCCATTTTTTTATTTCTGATTCTTTTATGTATCGATATTGTAAAAGATATGTTGACGAAAAGTGTTGACAAAACTTTTGGCTATGTTACAATTCCCAATTATTTTAAAAGCAAAACGACCAAAATCATCATTATTTCTTTATTGATGATCACGATGGCAGTTTCTATGAAGCTCATTGCAAAAACAGGAATTTCGGGATTCATGGCATACTATTTTGCATCAGGATTGTTCATTATGATTGCATGTATTTATTTACTTTTAAATTCTTCGAAAAAGTCTAAATTTTTCACGCTCAATATTTTACGTTTCTGGGTTTTTGTAGGAATTATCGCAATGTTGCTCAATGGAATTGAGGGTAAGCTGTAGAATATTTTTATTGCGAATCGAAAATTAAATGTTATTTTGACGAATTCGAAAGTGCCAAAAAAGAATTTCAAAAAATCAAAAAATACAAAACTCTTTAATTTTGAATAGTCAATTTGAATGAAAACTTAGTGTTCTTTGCTAAGTACAACGCCTTTGCGAACTTAAAAACAGTTAGTCGTAAAAAAAATATTTGCGAACTTTGCGTTTAAAACCACATTCTTTTAACCTACGATTTAGGATTAAAAAACTAAAAAAATATATTTTAAAAACATTCAGGTTATTCTTACATTTGCCAAAATCAAAATTTAATAAAAAGGATGCCCATTTTTAACGATACTAAAGTCGCATTTGCCGATAAAACAGATGCTCAGTTGAGAAAAGCGTATTGGATGTTTAAGATGATCGAACAGCCGGCTTTGACCAATATCGGAACTTCTCTGCTTAATTTCACCGTACATAATAACTTTCCATTCGTCAACGGAATTGTAAAAAACACTTTGTTTGAGCAGTTTGTAGGCGGTGAAACACGTGAAGAAAGTATGAAAGCGGTGAAGCAGCTTTTCAAAAGAGGTGTTGGAAGTATCTTTGATTACTCAATTGAAGGGAAAGAAGATGAGGAAACCTTTGATGCTGTTTGTCAGGAAATTAAAGATATCATTAAATTTTCTGTGGGAAATCCTGCAATTCCTTTTATCGTTTTTAAACCTACGGCTTTCGGAAGAATTGACTTGTATGAAGCGGTGGGTAAAAATGTTGAACTGACTTCAAGCCAGAAAGAAGAATGGGCGAGAGTTGTTAAAAGGTTTGATGAAGTCTGCAAACTTTGTCATGAACATGAGAAGAAAGTGATGATTGATGCCGAAGAATCCTGGATGCAGGATGCTGCAGATCAGCTTTGCGAAGAGATGATGGAAAAGTACAATCAGGAAAAACCAATTGTGTGGAATACCATCCAGATGTACAGAACGCATCGTTTAGAATATATGGAGGCGAATCTTCAGAGAGCTAGAGAAAAGAACTATTTCATAGGCTATAAGATTGTTCGTGGCGCTTATATGGAAAAGGAAAGAGCGAGAGCGACTGAAAAAGGTTATGCAGATCCAATTCAGCCAAACAAAGATGCTTCAGACAAAAATTACAATGCAGGAATTGATTTTATATTGAATCATCTCGATAAAGTTTCTGCTTTCTTTGGAACTCATAATGAGATCTCATCTGAATTGGTAATGGATAAAATGAAGGCAAAAGGTCTTGAAAATAATAATCCTCACATCTACTTTGGACAGCTTTACGGAATGAGTGATAATATCAGTTTCTATTTGTCTGATAAAGGCTATAATGTAGCTAAATATCTCCCTTACGGGCCTGTGAAAGATGTTGTTCCTTATCTTACGAGAAGAGCGAGAGAAAATACTTCTGTGGCCGGACAAACCGGAAGAGAATTGGGTTTAATTAAAAAAGAATTAGACAGAAGAAAGAAATAATATATTTAAAAATAATTTAAAATTTTGCTGCTTTTACTACGACAAATTGGACGTAAACTCAGCGAATATTTACTAAAAAAGCAATCCTACGAAAATGTGGGATTGCTTTTTTAATTTAATGATGTTGTCCATAAAAACATCTGAAAAATTTAGTATAATCTATCGATTTTCAATACCTAAAAACCCTTATTAAAGCATTAGGTATTTCTACTCAAAACAACATTTGGTTATTTCTACTCTACAACAAATGTATTCTTCTTCGTTACTTTGAATAGCTTATTAATCCTACAAAATTTGGAATAATATCTAAAAACTAAATCATGCATACAGAAAATTACGACGTTATTGTCATTGGCGGTGGAGCAATAGGTCTTGCAACTGCTTATCATTTGGGTAAAAGAAAGGCAAAGACTTTGGTTCTCGAGCAATTTACTTTTGCGAATCAATTGGGAAGTTCGGCAGGAGTTTCTCGTCAGTTCAGAATTCCATATCCTGATGAGTATATGGTACAGATGGCTTTAGATTCACAGCCTTATTGGGATGAACTGGAAAAAACAACTTCCACACAATTGCTCGATAAAGTGGGAACACTTTGGTTTGGAGATCCTAATGTACACTCCACAGAAGGAAATATAGCTGAAGCCGAGGAAGCTTTAAAGGCTTTAAATGTTCCATATACTACTTTAACAGCGAAAGAAATCGAAGAACAATATCATTTCAGAAATTTACCAGATACTTATACCGGATTGTTTCAGCCCGATGGTGCAAGTATTAATTTTAAAGCTACGATTGAGGCTCTTTTAGAATTGTGTAAAAAAGAAGAATCCGTTCAGTTACAAGAAAATTCGCCGGTACTTGAAATTAAACATATAGGAGAGCTCTTTAAAATTATTACTCCAAACGGAGCTTATATTACCAAAAAGTTGGCAATTATTCCCGGTCCGTATATCAACAGTGTGATCAATTTACTTGAATTTAAAATTGAAGCAACCTATTGGAATATGTCTTCAGCTTATTTTAAAAAGACTGACCCCAATATTCAATATCCAACATGGTTTGTATTTCAAAATGCGATAGGTGAAAACGGCAATCAGTTTTACGGCTTTCCTTCTGTAGATTGGGATCATCCTGAATATATTCGGGTAGCACCTGATTTTGTGATCAATCCTCTTGATGAACCTAGCGACAGAACACTAATTCCCAATCCGCAAGAACTTTCCTATACTTCAGAATGGGTACAAAATCATATGGCAGGGCTAAGCACAGAACCAGAATATACATCAACATGCCTTATCGCTTTAAGTAAAATTCCAAACAAAGAACTGTTGATCGACTTTGCACCCGGCTATGTACCGAATCATAAAAATATTGTTTTATATGCTACAGGATGGGCGGCAAAATTCACCCCCTTTTTAGGGAAAATCATGTCAGATCTTGCATTAGACGGTCATACAGATTTTGATATTACGCCTTTCCAATTAGGAAGAAAATACTTTAAATCACTTTAAAACTAATATAATATGAATAAGAATACACCTTTAAATACAGGAAAAAATCCTGATTTGAAAATTGAAGTTGCCATTATCGGTGCCGGAACATCCGGATTATACACTGCATATCGTTTGGTTACAGAGAAAAAATTTAAGGCAAGCGACGTACAAATCTTTGATATGAACAATAAACTTGGTGGAAGATTAGAATCTGTAATTATGCCCGGAATGAACTTTTGGGGAGAATTAGGCGGCATGCGTTACCTTACTTCTCAGCAGATTGTGACGACGTTAATTGAAGGTTATGTTCCGAAAGAAGATCCCAACATCCGTATTCCTGTTTTGAAAGATGAAATGACTCCCATTCCTTTCCCAATGGGTGATCCGTCAAAATTATTAATGTATCTCAGAAAAGACCGTTGTAAGCAAAACGCGTGGGATGTGGCTCAGAAAAAAGGTGAAAAACTGGCAACACGATATTATCTGAATAACGATGATTACGGTTTTAGTTCAGACCAGTTATTCAATAAAATTATTTATGAAGTTCTGATGGCTGACACTTGGGTGGCTAGCACTTACGGAAGTAAAATTATTAAAGGTAAAGATTCAGAATACGATTATTCTTTTGAATTAACCAGCAGAGATTGGGATGATATTAAGCCAAAATTGGTCTACAATTTCCCTAATTCACCTTACGATCAACGTAAAGTAAACGATATCGGATTCTGGAATTTAATTAAAGATCAGGTTTCTCAGGAGGGTTATCAATTCCTGGCAAATGCAGGAGGATATTATTCAAATACAATCAATTGGAATTCTGCAGAAGCATTTCCTTACATGGTGGGAGATTTCTCTGCAGGAACAATTTACAAAACTATTGAAGAAGGATATGACAGCATTGCTTATGCTGTAGCCAATTCTTATATGGAACATGAAGGTGCATGCATTTGGTCTGAAAATAAGCTACTTACTTTCACCAAAGATCATCATTTGGCAGACTCTTACAAGTATGAGTTGATTTTTCTTAATTTAAAGACCAACACAGAATGGAAAGTATATGCCAATACAATAGTTCTTGCGATGCCGAGAAAATCTTTAGAGCTTCTGGATCAGAATAATTTCTTTTTCAATACGAATAAAAATTCTTTACTTAATGAAAATATCCGTTCTGTTATTATGGAACCTGCCTTTAAGATATTGATGGGTTTTGAATATCCTTGGTGGCAAAATTTAGGAATAGACTCCGGACATTCTATCACCGATCTGCCGATGAGACAATGCTATTATTTTGGTACAGATCCACAAACTGACAACTCGATGCTGCTTGGAAGTTACGGAGATATGGAAACCGAAACATTCTGGAAAGCATTGACTGATGATGAAGTTTTATTTGAAGTAAAACCTGCGAAATCAGCTTCGTTAAGAGAGCTTCACCAATTGGATAAAGTTCAGGCAACGAAACTGATGGTTAATGAACTGATGAATCAGCTTCGTGAACTTCATGGCGATGATGTGACAATACCGGATCCTTATGTAACCTATTTCAGAGACTGGACGGATGAGCCTTTCGGGGCAGGATATCACGCCTGGAAAGCAGGATTTTCAGTTGAAAATGTAATGCCATATATGAGAAAGCCGATAACTGATGAGCAAATTCATATTTGCGGTGAGGCGTATTCTGATCAGCAAGGTTGGGTAGAAGGAGCTTTCTGTGAAGCAGAAAAAATGCTTAATGAATATTTTGGTGTTGATCGTCCTCATTGGTTGAGTCCGGATTATTATTTGGGATGGTAAAATATTTTAAGTATAACTTAAAACAGAATTTTCCAACAAAATAAAATTAGTAAAATGATTAACATGAAAAATGTTGGGCATTTTATTTTTCCTTTAAAATTCAAAAATAAAGTCTGATCAAAAAATGGCCAGACTTTTTATTTTTAAGGCTCAAAACTTTCGAATTTTCCGTTTTCGTAGAACAGAACAATTCGTTTTATCTTATTACTTTGATTTTCAATAACTTGATTAATTATTTGCTCGTTCGACTTTTCTAATGGCTGAGAATCGGATATTTTTTCTTCAGCTTTACTTTGATGCGGAATAATCGATTCTCGCAAGACTTGAATTTCTTCAGTTTTTTCCTCTGCAGTTCCAAAATCTTCATCGTCGTTCATCATCGTAAATAAATCGGGAAGAGATGTAGGTTTTGTTTTTTCTTCCGAATTTTCAATTTCGAGACTATGCTCAGTTTCCGGTAAATCAGATTTCAGCATTTCACCGTCACCAGTCACCAGCCAGTCCCAAAGAATCTCAGGAAACCTTGATTTTATTTTTATAATAAATTCTAAAGAAGGTTTATTCCTCCCGGAAGTAATGTGCGAAATAGAAGATCGCTGCACATCAATTTCGTCCGCAAACTCTGAAGAGCTCAGCTTAGAATATTCTATAACTTTTGAAATTCTCTCATTTAAACTCATAAAAACAAGCTTTTAATCTTGTTACAAATGTAAATATAAAATTTACAATTGCAAAATACAAAAGTAAACAATGTTAGTAATTGTTAATATACAAAAGTAAATAATAATAAATGTTTGTTTATCATGTATTTATATAATATTCTCATGAAATTTTAAACTTTATCCACAAAATATTAATTAAGTAAATTCTAATTGCTGTCACACTTAAAGTATAACTCGAGATAATATTTTTAACTAAAATTCCGAAATTTATTTTAACGCATAAAAGACCAATAATTTCTTCTATCTCCTTTCTACAGGTATTTTGTGACCTATCATCGTGTTGTAGAGTGGGAGAGAGGCTATATGGCTGGTTTTGTAGCGAATTAGGATATATAATAACGTCTTATTTTAATTTTAGTGCATAATAAACCTTTATAGGAAGAGGTTTTAACAAAACATTAAGATTGAAATGATCATCACATATAAAACTTTCAGCAACTATTTTAGCATATTCATTTAAACTGACTTTGAGCTCATAATTTATGTGGATAAAATAATAAATAACCTTAATTTACATTTGTATAATGAGTGTAATGTATACCTTAATCCACATTTTACATGTTTAGTATAATAACACTCAAATGGACTAAAATCGACTTATCCACACTTAAAGTAAAGGTAAATTAACTATTTAGATAATGATTTTAATTGTTTGAATTATAGGTGATTAAATACAATTAATTAAATTATTAACAATCCACAATTTAACTAACAGACTTTTTGGCAATTTACATTGTTTAATCATGTTACAAATGTTAATTTCTTTTTATCCTCAAAAATCATTATTTTTGACTCATGTAAATTTCTTTAGAATGAATTTTGAACATTTGTATATCCAAAATCCCGATTTCCAAAATCGCTATATTTCCCCTGAAAAATTATTTTCTTACCTACAGACCAATCTCAGCGATTACATTCAAGAGATTGGAAGATCATATTTAGATAAACCTATTTATAAATTGAGCATAGGAAGTGGAGAGGTAAATATTCTAGCATGGTCACAAATGCATGGAAACGAATCGAATGCAACGCATGCGATGCTTGATCTATTATTTACTCTTGATAAGCGTCAGGAATTAAAAGATGATCTTTTCAGTACAATCAGCTTAGACTTTATCTTTATGCTAAATCCTGACGGTTCTGAAAGATGGACGAGACTCAATGCTGCAGATATAGATCTAAACAGAGATTTCCATAACGAAGCAAGTACAGAAATTAAATTTTTGAAAAAATTGGTATCGTCGAAGAAATACCATTACGCATTAAATCTTCATGAGCAACGCACCATTTTCACGACTGACGGAGTACATCCTGCGACACTCTCCTTTTTGGCACCTTCTGAAAACGAGGAAAGAACCGTTACTGAAAACAGAAAAAAATGTATGGCGGTCATTGGTCAAATTTATGACAGTTTAAAAGATGTGATACCCAATCAGATCGGAAGATATACCGATGAGTTCTATCCTACTTCTACGGGTGATAATTTCATCAAAGCTGGAATGCCGACGATTCTGTTTGAAGGCGGACATTTTATCGACGACTATACAAGAAAGGGAACGAGAAAATATTATACAATTGCTTTGTATTATGCCTTAAAAGCAATCAGCGAACTAAAATCTGATATAAAAGGCTGGGAAAAATATCTGGAAATTCCCGAAAATAAGGAGACGCATTATGATATTGTGTACAGAAATGTAAAGCTGAATACAGATCATGAATGTATTCTCGATATTGCCGTTCAGTACAGGGAGATTTTTGAAGAAGGAAAAGACGAAATATCATTTGTCCCTTTTGTCATAGAGGCAGGTGAGGTTAAGAAAAGAAAAGGCTGGCTGGAAATAGACTGCACCGGAAAAAGATTCGTAAGTGAAACAAAATATCCCAAATTGGATGCGGAAGTCAGTTTTAAGATAGTAGAATAAAAAAACCGGAACAAATTAATTGTTCCGGTTTTCTTTTAAGTTATATTGAGTATTAGTTAATGACTTTAATTCCGTTCGCTACAAATCTGATTTCTTCTTTTGGCTTTGTGATTGCGTCAATTTCTGCTTGAGGCTTTTTAGCATCTTCTGCATAATGTTTCTGCTCATCGATAGAAGTTACTTTTCTTTCGGCATTACCTTCTAATACTACGTTTTTACCTTTCAAAGCTGTCGGTACGAAAAAACCGTAATCTTTCATTTTTACAAAAAATTGAGTATCGTCTTCAGTTTGAATGGTCAACCAACAACCCTTTTTGTCGCAAACGTCTACCACTTTTCCTTTGATGGCAACATTTTCAACTTTTTTGTTGTCTTTTTTCAGTTTTTTAGCCAGTTTATCAACGCTCATTGCTTTAGATTCTGCTGATGTTACTGTTGATCCGTAAGTGTCACCTACGATTGCGTTTCCTGCCGGAGGTCCGAATTTCTTACCTTCTTGAGCAAATGCTAACGTTGAAGCACTTACTGCTACTAAAAATAATATGGATTTTAATTTCATTCTTATATTTTTTCCAAAATTAATAATAATAATCGAATTTCAAATGAATAAAAACTTGATAAAAAACAGTTCATTCATCAATTCAAAACAAAAAGCAAAAACAATTGCATATTTATCTATATTTGATGTGAATATTTGAATATGCAGAAAAAACTAAAACTTTGGGACGCTACCATGCTAGTTATGGGTTCTATGATCGGTAGCGGAATCTTTATCGTAAGTGCCGACATGATGCGAAATCTCGGCTCAGGCTACTGGATGATCGTTGTATGGATTATCACCGGAATCATGACGGTTGCTGCAGCAATCAGCTATGGTGAACTTTCAGCTCTGTTTCCTAAAGCGGGCGGACAGTACACCTATCTCACAGAAATTTTCGGTAAAAAAATGGGTTTCCTCTACGGTTGGGGATTGTTTACGGTTATTCAAACCGGTACAATTGCTGCCGTTGCAATGGCTTTCGGAAAGTTCACAGCCTATCTCGTGCCTTCACTCAATGATGCAGCTCCTATTTTCCAAAGTGGAGAATTTCAAATTACCTGGATTCAGATTTTGGCCATAGCCATCATTCTTTTGCTTACCTACATCAATACAAGAGGGGTTGAAAGCGGAAAAATCCTTCAGAATGTCTTTACTGGTTCAAAAATATTAGCTTTATTAGGTTTAATTGCCGCAGGTTTTATCTTCGTAGATTTTTCACATTTGGCAGAAAACTTCAGTTTAGGAACAAATGCTTTTAATAATATCGATAAAGACACCACAGGAAATTTCTTAAAAACCGGCTGGGAATCAATTGACGGAATGACTTTAATGGGCGGAATTGCAGCTGCAATGGTAGGTTCAGTTTTCAGTTCTGTTGCGTGGGAAAGCGTGACTTTTGTTTCTGGTGAAATTGAAAATCCAAAGAAAAATGTGGTCAAGGCAATGATTTTAGGAACTTCTGCCGTTATGCTTTTATATATTGCAGTGAATTTTGTGTATTTAAATGCCATCGACCGAGATTCCATCGCATTTGCAGCCAATGATAGAGTTGCGGTTGCCGCTTCACAGAATATTTTCGGAAGTGCAGGAACAGTGATTATCGCAGTGCTCGTAATGGTTTCTACTTTCGGTTGCAACAACGGATTGATCTTAGCAGGAGCAAGAGTGTTCCAGACCATGGCAAAAGACGGATTGTTTTTCAAATCGGCGATTGATAACAATAAAAATGATGTTCCTTCAAATGCTCTTTGGATGCAGGGAGTTTGGGCTTCGGTTTTATGTCTGAGCGGACAGTACGGCAATCTTTTAGATATGATTTCGTTCGTTATTGTACTGTTTTACATGATTACCGTTTTTGGAGTAATTTACCTAAGATTTAAGCAACCCAATCTCGAAAGACCTTACAAAACTTGGTTGTATCCTGTAACACCTATTATTTATTTAGTGATCGGAACGGTTTTCTGCGTTCTTCTTCTGATCTACAAGCAACAATATACCTGGCCGGGCTTTCTGATTGTGTTACTCGGACTTCCCGTTTATTACATCATTAATCGAAATAAAAATACAGACTCGTAATTTTTTAGGAGCTTATTCCCGCTTTCACTACTCGCTTTTTCAGAATTTTGGCGGCGGCAAAGCCGCCGCCAAAATTCTGAAAAGAGCTCAAACAGGCCGTTCAATCGGGGCTAAAATTTCGTTATCAAATCGAATATAGTCATTGCGAGGAGCGCAGCGACGAAGCAATCTTTAATATAAAATAAATAGCATTGTAAATAGAATATCACTTTTTCAAGCTAAACTATTCTATTTTAAGTTACGAAAAACTTCGTGTTCTTCTATAAGTAGAACGCCTTTGTGTAACTTAAAAGCAGTGAGTAGTCAAAAAATCTTTGCGAACTTTGCGTTTAAACTAATTTTAGCTATCAAACGGACAAACATTTAAAGTTTCAAAAGATTATCATAAATTATTTCCCGAAAATGATTAATTTGGTATTTCATTTTAAATAATGACACCAAAAAATTAAAATAGAGAACAAAAATCTATGGACACACCAAATTACAGAATGCCCTTTGTGCCGTCAACCCTGATGTCTGAAGGTGGAAGTATAGACACCTGCGACATGGGTGAAAGTATTGCCCACAACATCATGTTGCTCATTACCACAAAAAAAGGCGAAAACAGATATGATGAAAATTATGGCAACGACGTTTGGAATCTGGAATTTGATAACGGAGTTACATCAGCCGTATGGGAAAATGTTTTTATCAAAAGTCTTAAAAGGCAGATTCAGGAGTTTGAACCGAGAATCGTTCAGCCACAGGTCGACGCCCACGTTGAAGTCGTAGAGCACAACTATGACACCAAAGAACATACAGAAATCAAGAAAAAAGTAAGGATCGCCATCAATGCAAAAATGGAAGCTACAGGAGAACGCTTTAGCTTTTCCACAGAATTGTTCTTGAGTCCTATGTCAATCGATTAATCACCACCTTATCACAAATATGAATTTAGATCAGAATATTTATTCGAAAGAGTCTGTAAAAGCACGAATGTTGCAAAATGCTACCAAAGTCTGGGGATTGAAAAGCCCGCAGTCGCTGGATCCTTTTGTTAAACTTTTAATTGACGCTTTCAGTACAGAAGTTTTTAAAGCGAATAATGAAATTCAAACCGTTAATGCGAGAATTTTAGAAAAGCTTGCGAAACTTTTAACACCATCAATATACACTCATCCGATTCCTGCTCACGCTGTTGCATATACGGCTCCTTTTGAATCTTCAGAGGTTCTATTGGAGCACACTGAATTTTTCTTCAGAAAGCAGATGAATTCAACGGTAAAATCAGAATCAGATAAACAACTGAATATTCCTTTTACACCTATTGGGAGTGTAAAAACAAATAAGGCACAGACAGCCATCATGTTTGTCGGCAACACATGCTACAGCATTGATGATCGTTTAAATAAAATCCCAATTTCAAGGTTTCAGGGAAGGCCGTCCGATTACAGGAAAGTAACAATTGGAATTAACGTTTCAAAATATACCAACGAAAAATTCCCTAGAGCTTTGGGATTGTATTGTTCAAATCCCGCATTTGAGCATTTAGATTTTGTGTATAAATTACTTCCTTACATCACCGTTTCAAGCAACGGAAATCCTTTGTTTGTAAAGGAAGGTTTAACGTATCTTAAAAAAGAACAGGCAGAAGGCTATGAACAACTCTTTCATGAACAATCGATTCAGACCAAAATCATTGAAGACATCAAAAGTATTTATCATCATAAATTCATTGAAGTAACCGGATTGTCAAGAGATTTATTTTCAGAAGCGGGAACATTGCCTCAGGATTTAGATTTTTTAAACGGAAGAGAAGAGATTCAGAAATATATTGACGGAAAAAACTTCTTGTGGCTGACTTTTGAATTTCCTCCTCAGTTTTCCGCTGAGATTTTAGATAATTTCACTTTTGTATTAAACGCTTTCCCCATTTACAATCGTGGCTGGAAAAAGACAGAGTACAGCTTAGACATTATGGGAAATAATATTCCTTTGATCACCGAGGAAGGCGAGCATTTCTTATACGTAGATGAAGTACAGGACGGGGAAGGAAGAAAGTATACCGAAATTCCATTTACTCCATCAGATGATCTTAAAAAAGGTCTTTACACTGTAAGAAAGGGAGGAATGGAAAGATTCAACAACAGAAATGCGGTGGATATGATTTCGAATGTGCTTGAACTGACGAGAGATGAAATTGCAGCTTTTTCTTTATTAAATCGTGACAACGTCAAAGGAATGCTGAGCGAAATGTCTGACAAGATGAAGTCGATGGTGCAGAAAGTAAATAACGCCAAAAGAAGCATCAAGCAGGAGCTCAACTACGTGATTATGGAACCTGTTGAGAAAACCGATCATACTTATGCGTCATTTTGGATTACGCACTGTACTTTTGCGAACCATATGCGCCCCGGAACTGAGCTTTCTAACCAATTAAAATCTCAGTCACTGATACTTCTTACCGAAACCATCGGTGGTGCGGAAGAGCAGAAAGGTTCAGACAGTATTCAGGCATACAAATATGCGTTAACGACCAGAGATAAAATTATTTCGCTTGAAGACGTTAAAAATTACGTGCGAATGGTTTTAAAAGATGAATTAAAAGATGTCCGTGTAAAAAGAGGAACCATGATCAGTAACAAACCAAAGGAAGGTTTCGTTCGAACGGTTGAAGTCGAGGTTATTCCACAAAATTATTCTTTCTACGGAAGAGTGTATTGGGAAAATATGGCAAATATTCTTAGAAATCAGATTATCTCAAAAGCCATCGACGGTATAGAATATCGGGTAATGATTACCAATGAAGATGTAGATTTCTTTGAGAGTTAATCTTATTTAAATAAAAAAACAATTCCGAAAAGCTTTAAATAAAACTAAAGCTTTTCGGAATTTTAATTTAAATAATCTGATCCATCAGAATAACCTCTCTGTTTTCCAGCAAAGGAATAATCTGCTTCACAACCAGATTCTGATAATGTTCTGAGTTTTTATGAGATTCTACCGCTAATTCATTTTCATATCCTTCAAATAAAATCAATGTATTCTGATCACTTTGACTCTGATGAATCTTGTAAAACAAATTTCCTATTTCTTCTGAACTTTTTTTAGAGGCTTCTTTCATAATTTCCAAAACTGCATCCAGTTTCCCTTCTTTTACCTGCCATTTGGCACAAACATAAACTGCTTGTTCACTCATCTTTTTTAGATTTTAATTTTAAATTATGAATTTCTAGACTCTAAAATTGCTACTATTTTTTCACCTACACCTTTTGCAGAGGCAGGGTTTTGTCCGGTTACTAAATTTCCGTCAGCGATACTGTTTGCGGACCAGGCTTCCGCAGCATGGAAAATAGCACCTTGTTCAGTCAATGCAGTCTGCAAATCAAATGGAACATCTGCTCTTGCGTAGTTATCTTCTTCTTCAGTGGTGAAAGAGGTGATATTTTTACCATTTACCAAATAAGTTCCGTCACTTAATTTTACATTTAATAAAGAAACAGGACCGTGACAAACAGCTCCTACAATTGCATTTCTTTCATAAGCTCCAGCGATTACCTTCTTTAGTTCAGCATTTTCAGGCATATCGACCATCGGAGCCAAACCACCAGGAATGAAAACTGCATCGTAATTATTGACATCAACTTCTGAAAGTTTAGCAGCTTTGTGCATGTCTTCCCAACCTTTACCTGTAAGGAATTTCAAATTATCCGGATCATCAGCTAAATTTAATGCGTCTAAAAATGGAGATTCACCCGTTAAACTTGCAAAATCGATTTTATAACCTGCTTTCTCAAATTCTGCATACGGATGTGCGACTTCTGATAAAAAAGTTCCCGTTCTTCTTTTGTTCAGTCCTATTGAGCTTGCATTGGATACAATGATTAATACTTTTGCTTTCATATGTATAAATTTTAATTGATTTTTATTTAAATTTCTATAGCAAATGTATGGCGGCGGCAAGGCGAAACAGAAGGAGGGAGGTCACAAAAAAGTGTGATCGAAATCACACTTAAACTTTTCAAATTCTTTAAAACTTTAAATAAACTATTTAGTATTTGAATAAAGCCTGCTCAATGTTTCCCTACTTACTCCAAGATATTCAGCAATATATTTTTTAGGAATCTGCAGGATGAGGTCAGGATAAAGTTTTGAAAACTCCTCATATCGTTGCTGAGGTGTGCTCGATAGCAAAAGTCTTATTCTGTCCTGCGAAGCAACATAACCGTTCGTCAGTTTTACCCTGAAAAAATGTTCCATCGAATGAAATTCTGCAGCCAGTTTTTCTCTACCTTCCAAGGTAAGGCACAAAACTTCTCCGTCTGAAAGACATTCTACAAACATTGTCGATTTGTTTTGTTTAAAAAAACTGCTGTAATCAGTCATCCACCAATTTTTCTTAGCAAATTGTACAATGTGTTCTTTTCCGTTTTCGTCGAGATAATAGACTTTGTAAATTCCATCTAAGACCAGAAACTCAAATTGTACATCATCACCTTCATGAAGCAGAAACTGATTTTTACGGACGTTCTTAAGTGTAAAAAATGTTTTGATAGATTCAAATTCTTCATGGGTGATGGTGGTTATTTCTTCAATATGCTGCCGTAATCTGTTCATGAATGTTGATTAATACACTGTAAATTTAGATAAAATTGATGAAAATAGAATATAATGATTCTTGATAGGCTTTCAGAAACTATAAAGGAAAAAAAGAGTTTAGTGTTGGTATCTATTGTTCGCTCGATAAATTTAAGCAATCAACGAAATAGAATATCGTGTAACAATTACTTATGAGGATGTAAACTTTTTTTACAAAAAATATTTAAATAAGAGTAAAAGATTTGACTAAAGCTAAGAAATATATTTAAATTTTATAAAAATTATGTATTTAAAGAACTGTCACTAACTAAAAAGTTAATGACAGTCATGTTTTACAATAATTAATCTAATTATAAAATATGTAATTTTTTTCGGCTTTAAATTTCAAGTTGTTATGATGAGAATTATTAAGCTGTTCTGATATGTTATAATTTAATTCTGATTTCGCCAGTACTTGTTTTGTATAACTTACCAACTGCCAAACCTCCGGTAGCCGCAGCTGCATCATTAGCATATGTTGGAAGGGTACTAAAATTAAAATCTGCGGCAGAAACCGAAGCTCTCATTACAGATTTTATAACACCTGTAGAAGTTGCAACTACAATCCTGTCTGCTGATGTTCCTGTGTAAGCAGTTGTATTGATATTTCGGATTCTTAGACCACCTCTTCCTGCAAATTGTGTACCTCCTAAGTCTAATAATTCAGTCGGTTTTGCATCATCTTCTTCACCACTTACGCCTATTGCAGTGTTACCATTTCTAAGCACAGTCATCGCATTATTGAAAGTGTAAGGTGGTGTGTAAGAATTACCATTACCAATTTGAAATAAAGCATCATCTTGTACGGGTGTAGAAGTAAGTGATCCTGTTCGAATAGCATTTCTTTCTCCAATGGCAGTTGAAACAAATCCGGCTGCTAATGTTTGTCTTCCCATAGCTGTTGCTGCAATTCCTTGGGCAGTTGTATAGGCTCCTATTGCTACAGATTGATCTCCACTTGCAGTTGCAGTGTGTGTACTTAAGGCAAGCGAATATAATCCACTAGCCACTGCATTTAGACCAATAGCCATGCTGAATATATTACTGGATGTAGGATTCATGCCAAATGCAGATGAATAGTAACCAGTAGCTTTCGCATTTTGTCCTATGGCAACTGAATAATCTCCGGTAGCTTCTGATTGATTTCCTCCCATTGATAATGAATATGGGCCGCTAGCAATATTAAATGATCCAATTGCTTGTGCTCTTATACCACTTGCATTATTTCTCCAACCAAGTACAGTAGAGTTTTCTCCGGAAGCTCTGTTTTCTACGCCATAAGCTAAAGAATTTACACCAGGTATAGACGTTCCGCTAAGTTCATCAGCATGAGGTATACCTCCACGCATATTGCCTCTGATATCAAATTTTGCAAGCGGTTTTATTGCGGCAAAATCACCAATACCTACGTTACCATTTTGATAAATATTTTGGGTATTTATTGTGGCTGCGGTTGTTGTGTTTTCTAAATTCCAAGGGTTTGCAGCTGCAATAGAATCCCCCTTCATTTTTTGCCATATATTACCATCAAAATAAAAATAACCCGATGTTGTTACATTAATAGTCTTTGTAGTTGTAGAACTTGAAAGCAAAGCCTCAGTTATGTAAACAATAGCGCCTGTCTGTTGAGTATCATAATTAGCATCTTTAGCTTTTAGTTCAGAACCTTTTAGTCTGGGAGCAATAAATCCATCGATTTTTGTAATGTCTGAGGGGGCTGCCATTACATCTAAGGTAGCTTTGGGAGTTTCGGTGTTAATACCTACTTGGGAGAATGCAAATCCGGTAATGAGACTGCTTAAGAGAATAAATTGTTTTTTCATTTGTCTGTAATTTTAGAACTGTATTTTATGTCGTTTGTACTTTTACATTTTAGCTGAGATTTATTATTTCCGTGGGAATTGTTTTTTGTGACGTTTCAAAAGTAGCTTTGTTGAGTTAGTGCTACAAATATTTACTGGCTAGTATTCAGGAAAATGGGTGATTATAATTAAATTTCAAAATATTGATTTTCAGTATTTTATATTTTGTTTTATAATGTTTTTTGTTTTCGAAATTTGTTGTTTAAATAGGTGCTTATTGTATGTTAATTATTTAATTTTTCTTCATTTAAAGCCTGAAGATAATGTGAAGGGGAAATATCTGTGATTTTTTTAAATGCAATCGCAAACTTACTCTGAGAAGAAAAACCAGCTTCATCGGCTAAACTTGCTATTTTATATTTTTGGTATTTAGAATCGCTTTTAAGTTTTTCAAGAATATATTTTATTCGTAATTCATTGATATAATTATTAAAATCTTTATGCTTAAAATTATTAATCACATAAGACAAATACTTAGTATTGGTATCACAGTAGGTGGCGAGATAGGGAAGTGATATAGAATTTCGAGTAAATAAAGTAGAATTTTCAAATTTTTCAAGTTTTGCAAGCAGCTTTTTCTCTGTTGCAGGCGTCATCATTGCAGGCTGCCCAAAATCTAAATTAGTGATGATTTCTTTATCTGTACTTTCTTGCTGAATATTTTCTTCTAAGCTGAAAACCTGATGAATGTGATTATCTTGTATTTGCTTTGTGTTTACTTTGATGTTTGTATGTTTTGCTTTATAATTCGAACTCTTAATAAAAATTAAGATAATATATACACAAAAAAGTGTAATAAGCAGAATTAATATAAGGCTGTTTCTGTGAGATTTTTTTTCTTCAATTTGGTATTTTTGTTGTGAATCAGAATATTCTTTGTCAATAAAAGCAGAAGTGTTATAAGATATTTTTTCTTTTGTAGAATCTTGTTTAATTTTTACTTCAGCCAGTTTTTCGATGTTTTTTGTAGCAAAATAGTACTGCTGAGAAGTATTGTAGATCTCATCTTTTAAGCTCAGATAGTTAGATTGTTCTGCAATACTTTCTGCTTTATCAAGGTATAATTTTGCTTTATCAAGATTTTTTGTTTCAATGTATACTTGTGCAATTCCACTAAAAATTAAACCCTTTAAATAATTATCTGACATTGGAGCTAAAGTAGATGCTGCTTTCTGATAAATACTTAGCGCTCTTTTATTGTCACCTAACTTGTAGTAGCAGATTCCTTCTAATTGGTAATTGTTAGCAACAAGCGTAGGCTCTCTGTTACCAATACTCTTAAAAAGATGATTTGATTGATTTACATAATATAAGGCTTTTTTATAATGGTTAAATTCTATTTCACAATAGGCTTTTTCCTGCATCACTAACCCCAGCATATTACTTGCAACAGATGCATTATTAATCTTTTTAATCACATACTCAGACTTATTGATATAGTCTTTAGCTTGGTTAAACAATCCCAGACTTCTATATTGAGATGATAAAAAGCCATAAATTTTTGATTGCCATAGATAATCATCAGAATTTCTAACGTACTCTTCAGCTTTTAATGCATATTCTAAAGATTTTCTATCATTACCGGATTGTTGTATAAGCGTTGCAGAAAGCATCAGGCTTTTAGCTTTAAATTTTGGGGTTTCTGAAATTTTATAAAGAGAATCTGCAATTTCTAAAGCTTTTTTAAAATCCTTTTGAGAGGTTTCCAAATAGGTTTTGCTGTACATTAGATTGTATTTCTCCGGGTCTTGTGCTTTTAGATTGTTTGTAATTATAAATATTACAAAATACAATAAGAGTGTCAATAGATTTTTAACCATATATCATTAGTTTTAATGCTTTTGCATTTTAATTTCAAATTTAGTGTTACCTGAATGTATTAATTGTGATTATATTTTAATATTTGTTAAAATGGAGGGGGTTGGTAGTGGAAACCATCTGAATAAAATCTGATTGATTTATGAGTAAAAATCCCACTATTAGAAGTCGTTAAACTTTTGATATATAAAATGATGAAAATGTATACTTTGAGATCTTGAATCATATCATTCAAAATCAGTAGAATGATATGATTGAATTTAGTATTGGATTATTATATAAAAGTTCAAATCCATTTCATTTTACCCCAATAAAAATACGGTTTTGGAAATAATTATAAAAGAAAGAGTTTGACGTATTCCTGAAAATGAATAGCTTAAATAATAGTTTTTGTGTTTTAATTTACTGAATATGAGATTTTTATGATATTTTACACAGTAATGGAGATTGATGCTGTTATTTTACACATTACGTTTATTTATTCTAGTTATATGAAATTGTTATTGATGAATTTAAAAAAAGCATTATAATGAAAATGCTAGTCTTTATTTTCCTGAAAATGATTGAAGTACCAAACTTTGTTATACTTCGATATTTGTAATTTTACCAAACTTAAGTATTCAAAATACAATTTTTTCTATACCAAAAATCACTAGTTTATATAAAGAGCTAGTGATTTTTTTAATCAAAATTTACATCTTGTTATGAAAATCAATAACAAAAATAACGTTAGAAATATCAGATTTTATCTTCTACTTCTTTTCATCATATTAATCATCATCGCAATTTTTATTTTAAGGGGACGTTTTCAGATTTTCACCATATGTATTGCAAATGCAATCTTATGTTTTATTATATTTTTTAATTATCGCGAATTTGAATATTCCGGAGAATGTATTTCTTTTAAAAAATATTCTGTTTTTAAGAGTGGTTACATACGTCCATTTGTAGAAATGCCTGTTACTCATTTTAAAGATTTTGAAATAAAAAGATGTATGTTCACATATTTTTTAATTATTACTTTTGATAATGGAATTTCAGTAAAGAAGAATTTCAGTTTATCGCTAAAATGGTATAATGACCAACAGATTATTAGTATCACAAACGTTTTGGACTCATTAAAAGAGAACAGAAATAGTGAAAATTCTTGAAAATTTTTAAATAAATTGATTAAGATAAATGATAATGATACGGTAGGATTTAGATTTAAAACTCATGAAAATTATGTGGCATTCCAATTAAAATCGAGACCATTTTTAACTCAATAAATTCCATAAAATTCCGTATTTTTGCCAATCGTGATTTTCATGTAAGGTCACCCCAAATTATGAGTGAATCAAAAGAATATATAGAAGTTTACGGAGCCAGAGAACACAATCTTAAAAACATTGATGTCAAAATTCCGCGTAATGAGCTGGTGGTAATCACCGGACTTTCCGGAAGCGGAAAATCGTCATTGGCTTTTGATACGATTTTTGCTGAAGGTCAGCGTCGTTACATAGAAACTTTTTCTGCTTATGCACGTCAGTTTTTAGGCGGTTTGGAACGTCCCGATGTTGATAAAATTGAAGGATTGTCTCCCGTAATTGCGATTGAGCAGAAAACGACCAACAAAAATCCCCGTTCTACAGTGGGAACGGTGACTGAGCTCTACGATTACCTTCGTTTATTGTTTGCGAGAGTTTCTGATGCCTATTCTCAAACGACAGGCAAGAAATTGGTTAGCTACACCGAAGATCAGATTCTTGATACAATTAAAGAAAACTACAAAGGCGAAAAGCTAATGTTGATGGCGCCTGTTGTTCGTTCAAGAAAAGGTCATTATCACGAACTTTTTGTTCAGATGGCTAAGAAAGGGTACGGACAGGCGAGAATTGATGGTGAATTGCAGGATATTGAGTATGATTTAAAACTCGACCGTTACAAAACCCACGATATTGACATCGTCATCGACCGTTGGATCATCGGTGAATCTGCCTCTGAAACCAGAATGGAAAAATCACTGAGAACTGCCATGGAAATGGGGGAAGGCGTAATCGGAATTCAAAAGCTGGGAAGTACAGACATTGAATATTTCTCAAAAAATTTGATGGATGCCGAAACCGGTCATTCATTGGCTTTGCCCGAACCGAATACTTTTTCTTTCAACTCTCCGAAAGGAAGCTGCCCAAGCTGTAAAGGTCTGGGAACCATTAAAAAAATCAACACTGATTATTTTGTTGAAAATCCGAAATTATCGATCAATCAGGGAGGTTTATTGCCTTTGGAAGATATCAAATCGAACAAATGGATTTTGGCGCAGATCAAAAATATTCTTGAAATTTTCGGGTTGGGATTGACGACTCCGTTTAAAGATATTCCTGCAGAAGCGTTGGATTATATGTACAACGGTTGTCACAAAGAATTTAATAAAGACCTGAAGTATGCAGGAATTGCCAAAAAAATAAAGATCAGTTTTGATGGTTTGATTCCTTTTATGGAAGAAATCATTGACGAAAAAGAGTCTTATGAAGGTGTTTTGCTCGAAAGACATTTTACAACCGAAGAAACCTGTCCTGAATGTAAAGGAGCACGTCTTCAGCCGGGGAGTTTAAGCTTTAAAATCGACGGAAAAAATATCGCTGAGATCAATGGTTTGAGTTTATCAGATCTGAAAGATTGGTTGAGAGATGTAAAAGATAAATTTTCGCCGAAACACGCAATTATCGCTCATGAAATTTTAAAGGAAATCGAAACCAGACTTCAGTTTTTATTGGATGTCGGTTTGGAATATTTAAGTTTAAGCAGAAGTTCAAAAACCCTATCCGGTGGAGAATCTCAGAGAATTCGTCTCGCAACACAGATTGGTTCTCAATTGGTGAATGTTCTTTATATTTTGGACGAACCAAGTATTGGTTTGCACCAAAGAGACAACGAAAGACTGATTAAATCATTAAAAAATCTTCGTGACATCGGAAACTCTGTGTTGGTAGTAGAGCACGACAAAGATATGATTATGGAAGCCGATGAGGTTTTGGACATTGGTCCGAGAGCCGGAAAATTCGGTGGAGAAATTCTTTGGCAGGGAAAACCGGAAGATTTATTGAAAGCAGATACCATCACTGCAGATTATATCAACGGAAAAAGAAAAATTGCCATTCCAGAAGTCAGAAGAGAAGGAAACGGGAAAAGTATCGTTTTAAAAGGTGCTACAGGAAATAATCTTAAAAATGTAAACCTTGAGATTCCGTTAGGAAAATTGGTGGTTGTGACAGGAATTTCAGGAAGCGGAAAATCTTCTCTGATCAACGGAACTTTGTATCCTATTCTTAACAAACATTTTTACAGAGCCGTTCAGGAACCTTTACCTTACAAGAAAATAGAAGGTCTTGATAATATTGATAAAATCGTAGATGTTGACCAGACTCCGATCGGAAGAACACCACGTTCAAATCCTGCGACCTACACAGGAATGTTCACCGATATCAGAAACTTGTTTTCTGAATTGCCTGAAAGTAAAATCCGTGGTTACAAACCGGGAAGATTTTCTTTCAACGTAAAAGGCGGAAGGTGTGAAACTTGTCAGGGAGGCGGTTTGAAAGTCATTGAAATGAATTTCTTACCTGATGTTTACGTGCATTGCGAAACCTGCAACGGAAAACGTTTCAACAGAGAAACTCTGGAAGTTCGTTACAAAGGAAAATCTATTTCTGATGTTTTGGATATGACGATTGATGAAGCTGTAGATTTCTTCCAGCCAATTCCAAAGATTTTTGCAAGAGTGAAAACTTTGCAGGATGTCGGTTTGGGCTATATAACGATGGGACAGCAATCGACCACACTTTCCGGAGGTGAAGCGCAACGTATCAAACTTGCAACAGAATTAGCAAAAAGACAAACCGGAAATACTTTATATATTCTTGACGAACCCACAACCGGACTTCATTTTGAAGACGTGAAAATTCTGATGGATGCCATTAATAAGTTGGTAGAATTAGGAAACTCTTTCATCATCATCGAACATAATATGGATGTGATCAAACTGGCAGATCATATTATTGATGTTGGTCCTGAAGGTGGAAAATATGGCGGTGAGATTATTGCTAAAGGAACTCCGGAAGAGATTATTAAATCGAAGAAGAGTTTGACAGGGAAGTATTTGAAGAAGGAGATGTAAAAAAATAAATCAATTAAGATAGAGAAAAGAATTTGCGAAAGCAGATTCTTTTTATTTTTATAAGTTTAAACTTTATATAGAATATGAAAAAACTAATTATTTTCAATTTTATTTTTCTGATATTATTAAACGCCGTGCTAATTGCGAAAGAAATTTTCTTCGCTTCATATTCAAGTTCCAGATATGAAGACTTTACATATATTAATGTTGATAATGAAAATTCTTTTAGCTATGGAGTTTTTAGAGTATCAATTTGGTGGATGATTTATTTCCTTTTACTGTCAATTACCAGTATTTATATTTTGCAATACTTGAAATCTAAGTTCAAGAAAATTCAGTTTTTTATTGTTATGATTTTGTTTCAGATTATTGTATGTTATTTAATTAATGAACTAATCCTGAGAAATATTTTTGGTTTTTTTCAATTGGAGAATATTTTGACCAATATAATTTCTATAACTATCTTTTGGTATCTCACAATCTTTAAATTTAGTAAAGCATCTTGAATTTGAATTATATATTTTAATTGTAAATTCTGTCTTTGGCCTTTTTTTCTCTCCAATGTTAACAATTCAATTATTTTTAAAATTTAAATAATTGAGCATCAATATTTTACATTCTAATGTTAACTCAATGTTAACTCAATGTGAAATTAGTATGAATATTTTTTTATATCTTTGATTTAGAATTCAAAACAAGTTTAATATCTAATTTAAAATCAAACGATTATGAAAAATAAAATCCAAATATTTGTTGCTTCACTTTTCGCATTAGGATTAACAGCAATCGCAGGTAACGTAAAAGCACAGACCACTTCAAGCAATACCATTCAGGAAGTTCAGTTGAATAAAAATGATGCATTCACTGAAATCAGAAGCCTGTTAATGGATCAGTTTGATTTTACAAACTCTGAGTATAAAGAAGGTATTGTAAAGTCTGAGGTGAAGTTTGATGTTGCTGAAAATGGGAAAATTGTGAATGTACGTTCAAAAGGTGATTGCAAAAATGTAAGTAAAGAAATTGAAAATGTTTTAAGCCATCTTCAGTATAAAATTGATGCAAGAAAGCTTAATGAAAACATGATTGCCTCATCTTATGTTATGCCGGTGACGGTTGATATTACCCACAGATAGATTGAAATAATTGATCAAACAAACTATATACAATTTCCCTAAACTGCTTGAAAAAGCAGTTTTTTTATTTCCTGTAATTGCATACATTTGATTTTAAATTTTCCAACCTGTGAATCCTATTCTTGATGTTGTTGTCCGTTCCCTCTGCGTTTTCCTTTTTATGGTGATTGCTATTCGGCTATTTGGGAAAAACCAGCTTTCACAACTGAATGCGGGAGATGTTGTTTTGCTGCTTTTAATTTCAAATGCTGTGCAGAATGCGATGGTAGGTGAAAATACCTCTTTGGAAGGTGGAATTGTTGCAGCTTTAGTTTTGTTTGCTGCCAATTTTATACTAAAGAGACTCATGTTTTCAAGCCGTACATTTGCAAGTTTTATGGAAGCAGATCCTGTGATTTTAGTAAAAGACGGAGTGGTGGATCATGTAGCTTTACGAAAGGTAAAAATTAGTTTTGATGAATTGAACGAATCCATCAGAGAACACGGAATAGAAAAGATAGAGAATGTAAAACTTTCGATTCTGGAAGTCGATGGAAATATCAGTGTAATTTCTGAAGATGAAAAAGATAAGCAAACGCATTATTCGAGAATTAAGAGAAAAATAAAAGAAAATATCATTAAAAAAATGAACTACGAAATAAGAGAAATGCTCCCAAAAGACGAAACCCGTGTGATGGAAATTTTTCAGCAGGGGATAGATGGCGGAATTGCTACTTTCGATACCGAACTTCCGAATGTTGAGGTGTGGAATACAAGCTTTATCAACGACTGCCGCTGGGTTTTGGAAAATGAAAAGAGTGAGGTGATTGGTTGGTCTGCTTTGAAGCCTGTAAGTAAAAGAGAATGTTTTAAAGGGGTCGCTGAGGTAAGCATTTATTTTGATCAGAATTATGTTGGGAAAGGTTTAGGGTCACTTTTATTAAAAAAACTTATTATTGACAGTGAAAACCACGGATTCTGGACTCTACAATCCAATATTTTTCCGGAAAATGAAGCGTCTATCAAATTTCATTTAAAAAATGGTTTCAGAACGGTTGGTGTCCGTGAGAAAGTAGGAAAGCTTCACGGTGAATGGAAAGATTTGGTGATGCTTGAAAGAAGAAGTGAGATTGTACTTTAAAATCTTACTATTTTTTTTGGTTTGGGTGAGTAGTCTTTTGGCATTTTGATTGTATGGTTCAGATTATTAATTTAAAATAATTTGATTATGAAATTTCTTAAAAATACAGTCGCAATGCTAATTTTAGCTGGATTTTTTTCATCATGTGTTCCACATCCAAGTCAAAGACCGATGCCGCCTGGTCATGATAAAAAAGTTGAAAAATTAAAAGAGGCACATCCCAGCAACAGAAACAAGTAGTATTTTACATTGATTTGATTATTTAAATCCACCTGATTTCTTTCTCCTAAATTTTGGCATTATCATTGTAAGTCCCTTTATTGGACAAAATTTAAAGTGAAAGTTATGAAAGGATTAGTGAAAATAATCGGTATGGTCGGTGTGGTGAGCATGATGTTGGTATCATGTGTTGTTCATGATCATCATGGGCGAAGACCAATACCCCCAGGACACGCCAAGAAAATTTATGGTGGTGGGAGTGCAAAACATTATGCGCCCGGTCAGATGAAAAAAAGAGGTCATCACAGAGGAAGACATTAAATAATAGGGCCTCACGTTGGGGCTTTTTTCAATGATTGATAAAAAATTACAACTTTTAAAGTGAGAGTGAAAGTTTTAGACCCTTAAAAACACTATGATAGAATTAGGAAATCAGAGATTAGTCAAAAAATAGCATTACATAAAGATTTGTACATATTATTTTTGAAACATTTCCGTTATTCAATTGTAATCTTTCTCAATTTTTGGCATTATCATTGTATTTTTTGAGAAGTTAACTTGAAATTTTTATCATTATGAAGTTGTTATCAAAAGTAATTGGAGTGTTCTTAGTCATTTTTGCAGTTGCATTTTATCAGGCAGAACCTACCCAAAAACGTCATCATCCTCACTCGTACAAAAATCATCATCGTGGCCATCACAAGATGAAGTACAAAAGAGTAGCGTCTCATAAGGCTCCAAGGCATTATTACAAGAAACACTATTACAGACCTGCGAGACCTTACAGACATTATACTCACAAAAGATACATACAACCCCGGGTTTATCATAGCAGACCGGTTGTTGTGGTTAATTTATAAAATTAGGCTGTCTCAGAAATGGGACAGCCTAATTATTTTATCAGCTTGAAAAGGTTTTATCTAAAATATAAATTAGATTTTCTTTTTCTTAGGATTTAAAAAAGTATTGAATATCATTACTTCTTGTCCGAACTTTTTTTCGATTCTTTCAGAGATATTTAATAATTCGCTTTCCATAAACTCAGTTCTTTTTTCTTCATCATCGAAAATCAAAAGAAGATTATAGTTTTTTCCGTCTTCAATGAAGTCGCTGTGTACCTCAGAGAGGATATATTTTTCGACATCCAAAAGATTTTCCGTCATCAAAACCAAGGTGTCATCCACGTAATTTTCCCATTCTTCGATATTGTCTTTTGTACAATGGAAAGTAATGCTCAATACGCTCATATTTTTAAGAATTTTTAAGATTATTTGAATAAATAGTTCCGCAAAAATCGGTAAAATTTTCGTAAATTAGCCCGTTATTAAATATTCAAAATAAATAGTTTTCAGGTTGTTTTTTAAACATCTGATTATCATTACAATAAAAGTTATATATGCAAAGAGAAGGAGAAAGATTGATTCCTATCAACATCGTTGATGAAATGAAGTCATCTTATATTGATTATTCAATGTCCGTTATTGTTTCAAGAGCTTTACCGGATGTAAGAGATGGCTTGAAACCTGTTCATAGAAGAGTACTTTATGGTATGTATGGTTTGAACGTTTTTTCAAATAGAAAACACTTAAAATCTGCAAGAATCGTAGGGGATGTTTTAGGTAAATATCACCCACACGGAGATTCTTCTGTATACGATGCTATGGTAAGAATGGCTCAGACATGGAGTTTGCGCTATCCACAAGTAGATGGGCAGGGTAACTTTGGGTCAATGGATGGTGATCCGCCTGCAGCAATGCGTTATACCGAGGCAAGATTAAAGAAAATTTCAGACGAAATTTTATCTGACCTTGACAAGGAAACGGTTGACTTTCAAAACAACTTTGATGATAGCTTGACGGAGCCAAGCGTGATGCCTACAAAAATCCCAAATCTTTTGGTAAATGGTACTTCTGGTATCGCAGTAGGTATGGCAACCAATATGGCACCTCACAATTTAACTGAAGCGGTAGATGCAATTACAGCATACATCGATAACAGAGAAATTACTATTGATGAATTGATGCAGCACATCGTTGCTCCAGATTTTCCTACAGGAGGAATTATCTACGGTTATGACGGTGTAAGAGATGCTTTCCATACCGGAAGAGGAAGGGTCGTTCTTAGAGCAAAAGTAAGCTTTGAGGAAGTTCACAACAGAAATGCAATTATTGTAACTGAGATTCCTTATCAGGTTAACAAAGCTGAAATGATTGCGAGAACTGCTGAGTTGGTGAAGGATGAGAAAATTCCGGGTATCTACGAAATCAGAGACGAATCAGACAGAAACGGGATGCGTATTGTTTATGAATTAAAAAACGATGCGATTCCTAATGTTGTCCTTAACTTATTATATAAATATACTTCGCTTCAGACTTCTTTCAGTGTTAATAATATTGCATTGGTACACGGAAGACCGGAGCAGTTGAATTTAAAGGATATTATCCATCATTTTGTTGAGCACAGACACGTTATCATCGTAAGAAGAACGGAGTATGAGCTTAGAAAAGCAAGAGAAAGAGCACACATTCTTGAAGGTTTCATGAAGGTGATCGGAACTCAGGATTCTTTAGATAAAGCGATTGCGATTATTCGTCACAGTGCCAATCCACAAGCTGCAAAAGAAGGAATTATTCAGGAATTTGATTTGTCTGAACTTCAGGCTCAGGCGATTCTAGACCTTCGTTTGGCTCGTCTTACAGGAATGGAGCTTGACAAAATCCGTGATGAGTATGAAGCAATTATGAAAGAAATTAATAATTTGGAAGATATTTTGGCTAATGAACCAAGAAGATTCCAGATCATTAAGGATGAATTGGTTGAAATTAAAGAAAAATACGGCGACGAAAGAAGAACAGAAATCGATTATTCAGGAGGTGAAATGTCTATTGAAGATATTATCCCGAACGAAGCGGTAGTTCTTACGATTTCTCACGCAGGTTATGTGAAGAGAACGTTACTTTCAGAATACAAAATTCAGAGCAGAGGTGGTGTAGGAAATAAAGCAGCGACGACGAGAGATTCAGATTTCTTAGAATACATCGTATCTGCAACCAATCACCAATACATGTTGTTCTTTACAGAAAAAGGTAAGTGTTATTGGTTAAGAGTATTTGAAATTCCTGAAGGTTCTAAAACTGCAAAAGGAAGAGCGGTACAAAACTTGATCAACATTGAGCCAGATGATAAGATTAAAGCATACATCAGAACCAATAACTTAAAAGATTCTGAATATGTAAATCAAATGAGCGTATTAATGGTAACCAAAAATGGTACAATTAAGAAAACCTCTCTTGAAGCATATTCACGTCCAAGAGTAAATGGTGTAAATGCAATTGAAATTAGAGAGAATGACATGTTGCTTGGTGCATACCTTACAAATGGTACATCTGAAATCATGATTGCTACTAAAAATGGTAAATGTATCCGTTTCCCTGAAGCGAAAGTGAGAGAAGTGGGTAGAGGATCTATTGGAGTTCGTGGTATCAGCATGGAAGATAATGATGAGGCAATCGGTATGATTGTGGTGAATGACATCGAAAATGACACAGTGCTTGTAGTATCTGAAAAAGGATACGGAAAGAGAACTGCTGTTGAAGATTACAGAATTACCAACAGAGGTGGAAAAGGTGTTATCACGCTTAATATCACTGAAAAAACAGGTAATCTTATTGCAATTCAGAATGTAACAGATGACGATGGATTGATGATTATCAATAAATCTGGTGTTGCGATCAGAATGAATATGAATGAGATGCGTGTGATGGGTAGAAATACTCAGGGCGTAAAAATGATCAATCTGAAAAAGAATGACGAAATTGCAGCCATCGCCAAAGTAGAAATGGATAAAGACGTTGTGGAAGAAGAGGAACTTTTAGAAGGCGAAGAAGGAATAGTTCTTCCTACAGAAGAAGGTAACGCTCCGGAAATAGAAAACAATTCAGAAAACGAAAGCTCAGAAGATACAACTGAAGATACCGCTTCTGAAGAATAATTAAAATAAAAATAAAATTGTTATTATTATGAAAAAGCTAATTTTAGGTATAGCGATCATTTCATCAGCATTTGTTTTCGGACAAAAGCAGGAGAAGCCAGATGTTAATGCGCAATTGCAAGCTTCTAATAAAGCAGCAATGGATGCTTATCAGGCTAAGAATTATTCTGTAGCCGCACCAAAGTTTTTAGAAGTTTATGACTTAATGAAAGCTAATGGTCAGGACGATAAAATCTATATGTATTACGCAGGATTAAGCTATGCTCTTGCAAATAATGTAGATGAATCAATAAAAATTTATACTGATTTACTAAATTCAGGATATACGGGTGTTCAAACTCAATACACAGCGAAAGATAACAAGACTGGTCAGGTTGCGACGTATGATAAAAATACTTGGGAATTATTGAAAAAAGCCTCGTCAAAAGATTATTCGGATTTCAAATCTGAACAGACAAAAAGTGTAGAATCGGATTTGTATGAAACTTTATCAACATTGCTTTTAAATGCTAAAAAGAATGATGAAGCTTTAGCTTTAATTGAAAAAGGTTTGGCTAAATTTCCGAATAATGCTAAATTGAAAGAATATCAAGGTTCTGCATTGTATGCTACTGGAAACACAGACAAATTCTTAACAAATCTGAAAGAACAATTAGCCAAAAATCCTAATGATGCTACCAATTGGTATAATTTAGGAGTTTTGCAGGCGAAAACTCCTGCGACTGAAGCTGATGCAATTGCTTCGTTTCAAAAAGCAATTGAACTTGCGGGAACTAACGCGGCGTTGCTTAACAATTCATATCAGAATTTAGTATATACATCACTTGGTGATGATGCAAAGGCGGTTGAAAGTATTAATGCGTTGAGAAAGTCAGATCCGGATAAGGCTACAACATTAATTGAGGCAAGAAAGGAAAGATTCAACAAAGCCTTGCCTTATGCTGAAAAATGGCATCAGACAAATCCAGAAAATATGGATGCCATTACTACTTTGAGAGAAATCTATGTTATTACAAAAAATCAGGCAAAAGCTGCAGAAATGAAAGCTAAAGAAGCTGCACTTCAGGCTAAACAGCCAAAATAATATTCATTCATTTGAATTCATATAAAACCGAAGCATTTTGTTTCGGTTTTTTTATGTGTATTTCAGTTTTGATTTCTTAAAAATGATCAATCAGTTTAGTTTAAATATTGCGTCATTATCTTCAAAATCAATCTGAAATCTCTCTCTAATTACGTATATTTGAGAAAAATTTTTACAGAATGATCGAGTGGAAAACCGTAAAGGAATACGAAGATATTACTTATAAAAAAAGCAACGGCGTGGCAAGAATTGCCTTCAACAGACCGGAAATCCGTAATGCTTTCAGACCCAAAACAACTTCAGAATTGTATGATGCTTTTTATGATGCCTCAGAAGATCCTTCTATTGGTGTTGTTTTGCTTTCAGGAGAAGGGCCAAGTTCGAAAGATAGAGTATGGGCGTTTTGCAGTGGAGGAGATCAAAAAGCAAGAGGTCAACAAGGTTATGTTGGGGAAGACGGAAGGCATCGTTTGAATATTCTTGAAGTTCAGCGTTTGATCCGTTTTATGCCAAAAGCTGTGATTGCAGTAGTTCCAGGTTGGGCTGTAGGTGGTGGTCACTCGCTTCATGTGGTTTGTGATTTGACTTTAGCGAGTAAAGAACATGCTATTTTCAAACAAACTGATGCTGATGTGACGAGCTTTGACGGCGGTTACGGTTCAGCGTATTTGGCTAAAATGGTAGGACAAAAAAAAGCACGTGAAATTTTCTTTTTAGGAAGAAATTATTCTGCTCAGGAAGCTTTCGATATGGGAATGGTGAATGCCGTAATTCCTCATGACGAACTGGAAGATACTGCTTACGAATGGGCTCAGGAAATTTTAGCTAAATCTCCGACTTCTATCAGAATGCTGAAATTTGCAATGAACCTTACCGACGACGGAATGGTTGGTCAGCAGGTATTTGCAGGAGAAGCAACCCGTTTGGCGTACATGACAGAAGAAGCAAAAGAAGGTAGAAATGCCTTCCTGGAAAAGAGAAAACCGGATTTCGGAAAAGATCAGTGGATTTCTTAAATAATAATATGCTCATATTGAAAAAAGGATTTGAATTTCTCAAACAGATAGAGAAAAACAACGACCGTGTTTGGTTTTCTGAGCACAAATCAGAATATGATTCAATTATAAAGGAAAATAAAATTTTTTTTAATCAAATTTATTCTCAGCTTGAAGAATATGATAGTTTAGGAAAGATTCATATTTTCAGAATTTATAAAGATGTACGCTTTTCCAAAGACAAAACGCCTTATAAAACCAATTTTGGTGCAGGAATATCTCGGAAAAAACCAATGCTTAGAGGTGGTTATTATATTCATTTAGAACCAAATAACAGTTTTGTTGGAGGTGGTTTTTGGAGTCCAAACTCGGAAGATTTGCTTAGAATTCGAAAGGAGCTTGAGACCAGTGATACTGAAATCAGAAAAATTATGTTGGATAAAATTTTTGTAGAATACTTCGGCGAATTACAAGGTGAAGAAGGTGCGAAAATCGCTCCGAAAGGTTTTGATAAAAATCATCCTGCTATTAATCTGATCAAGAAAAAACAATTTGTTGTCATGAGACAATTTTCTGATCAAGAGGTTTTTTCTGACAATTTTCAAAAAGAAGCCATTGCCACTTTTCTAGCAATGCGTCCTTTTTTGATTACATGAGCGAGGTTCTTACAACAGATTTAAATGGTGCATCTTTAATTTAATTAAGGATGCACTGTTAGAAAACCTGAGCTTCAATATTTAAATTAAATGGAACAAAACTTTCAAAACCCTCAGATTTTCGACCTTGAAATTCCTGATTTTAGTGATTTAAAACTGACAGCAGTCTCGCCAGAATATCTCAAGATTATTTTATTGAATCTCACTTTATTCTCTGTTTTTTTAGTCGGAGCAGTTTCTATAGCTTTTTACTTCTTCTATTTTAATTTGACAATATTACAAGTTTGGACGATTGTTATCGGTATTTTCCTAATAATTGTTTTTCTTTTTTTGAGCATAATCATTGGTTTTAAATTCAGAAAATATGCAGTTCGTGAAAAGGATTTGGTCTACCAATACGGTTGGCTGAAACGAAGTATTATCATTGTCCCTTTTAGCAGAATTCAGCACATCAAAGTAGAGCAGGGTTGGTTTTCTAAAACATTAAATTTAAAATCAGTTTCTGTATTCACAGCTGGAGTAAGTGGTGGTGATATTACCATCAACGGTCTGCCAGTAGATATTGCGGAAGGAATTAACAATCACATCAGAAGAAGTATTTCTAAGGAAAATATAGAAAATGGAAGAGAAGCTTAACTCTTTTTTTCGGCCTCAAAGACAGTCTAAAACGGGGATTGCTCTGCTTTTTCTATACAATATCGGAATGGTGATTAAAAATCTGTGGGTTTTCGTTATCCTTTTTTTGTAAGAAAAGAAAAAATAGAACTTTGGATCATTATTCTTACCATTATCGCTTTACTAACAATCTTGATTGTTTCTGCTGTTTTACAATACTATCATTTCAAATATTACATTGACAAAGAAAATGAAGAATTTGTTATTCATGAAGGGATTATCAATACTTCAGTAACTAAAATTAAAAGAGAAAATATTCAAGAAGTCAATATTTCGCAACCTTTTATTCATCGCTTTTTTAATATTTATAAACTTGAAATTGACACGCCAGGAAGTTCTGAAAAAGAAGTGAAGATTTCAGCATTGACAAAACAAAATGCCCTTGATCTTAAGAAATATCTTTTAACGGAGAAGAAAACAGAAAACAGTACCGAACACCTTGATGAAGCTTTAGATAAAGAAGAGACTCAAGAACTTCGTTCAATTAATATTTCAACGCTCAGTATTTTAAAATACGGAATTACCGCAAATTATATTCAAAGTTTTTTTGCGCTGCTAAGTTTAATAATTTATGGCTTTTCTGAACTTACCAACTTGCTTAGAAAAGCAGAATTTGATACAGATTTAAACTATGATACCGTAGAATCTCAGTTTTTAGCATTTTCAATTCCTGTTATTTTGGGAATTGTGCTGGTTGTGATCATTGTCGGAATTCTAATTAACACGGTTCGTACATTAATTAAATTCTTCAATTTTAAAATTACTGAAAACAATCAGAGTTTTTCCTTTGAATACGGGTTGTTTAATACCCGAAATTCGATTGTCAACAAATCGAAAGTGCAGGTAGTCACCGAAACACAAAACTGGATTCAGAAGAAAATGAAGATTTCTTATGTGAAATTTCTTCAGATTGGTAAGAATGAAGAAGAGGATGAAAAAAATGTAGCAGCTGTTCCGGGAATTAATGATCATGAAAAAATAAAATTGATCTCAGCGATTTGGAATGAGAATCCAGTTTTCAAAAATTATTTGAAACCTAATTTCAGATTAATTATTGTCAATACTTTCCAGTGGATTGTGATTCCTCTACTATTAATTTTCATTATTGAGAAGGAAATATGGATAAACTACTGGTTTTTAGTGGTCATTTACATTGTTTTAGTGGAATTGTTAATTTTGATTTCGTTTCTAAATTTAAAATTATTTTACAACGAAAAATTTATCAGACTAAAATCAGGAATTTGGGACATCGATAACCGAACTTTTGAGGTCGAAAAACTTCAAACTGTGAAAATTTCTCAGTATTTTTGGCAACGGAAAACAAACTTAGGAACAATCACTTTTTATACCTCCGCAGGACGCTTTAAAATAGCAGCTTTAAACTATTTAAAACTCAAAAAACTGCTGAATTACTGTATCTACAAAATTGAAAATTCTAAGAATAATTAAATAAAATTTAATGTCAGATTGGATAAAAGCTGCAAGGCTTAGAACATTACCGCTCTCTCTGAGCGGAATTATCATGGGGTCATTCATCGCAAAATGGAGACTTTGGGGCGAAGGCGGCACCTGGGACTGGAAAATCTTTGCATTGGCACTTTTAGTGACGCTATTGTATCAGGTTTTATCAAACTATGCCAATGATTATGGCGATGGTGTGAAAGGTACCGATGCAAAAAGAATAGGCGAGGCAGAAGCAAGAGCAGTAGCCTCCGGAAAAATTACGGCAAAGCAGATGAAAAATGCAGTTATTCTATTTTCTGTTTTATCTTTTGTAGCGACGGTTGCGCTTTTATATTTGGCTTTCATTCCAGATTTTATGAATGAGTTTTACATCTTCATTGGTTTGGGTGTGGCGAGTATTTTGGCGGCAATTGGTTACACGGTTGGCAAAAAACCTTATGGTTATATGGGATTGGGAGACGTTTTTGTTTTCATTTTCTTTGGTTTGGTATCGGTTTGCGGAAGTTATTTTCTTTTCACCAAAACATTCAGCTGGGATATGCTTTTACCGGGAGCCGCTGTAGGAATGATGAGTATGGCGGTTTTAAACCTGAATAATATGCGTGATATTGAAAGCGACAGATTATCGGGTAAAAACAGTCTTGCATTGAGAATGGGCTTTAGAAATGCAATGATTTACGAAATGGTTTTGTTGCAGTTTCCTTTGATTTTGATCCTAATTTTTTTAGCAATGAACGGTTTCATTCAATCTAAGCAATATTATGTTTTCATCGTGATGATTCTTCTATTGCCTCTTGCAAAACTGAGAAGAAAAATAATGGAAGTGAAAGAGCCTAAAGAACTTGACCCTTTCTTAAAGCAAGTCGGGATTATCACATTTATAATGGCCGTTCTTACCGCTTTCGGACTTAACTTTTTTAGTTAATAAACTTGTATTTTTCTTAACAAATGCACTGTTTTAGTAGTGCTATTCATGAGAAAATTTGTGTAATTAGAGTTTAATAAAATAAATTAAAAAATGAAAATACAATACTTAGGACAAAACTGTTTCTTGTTCACTTACAAAGAAATAACAATTCTTTGTGATCCTTTTTACAATTACAAAAAAGCAGAATCAGGATTTGATATTTCGGCTCAGAAAATCGATTATATTTTGATCACTCATGCCCACGGTGATCACATTGCTGACGTCGGAGAGGTTTTGCAACACTATCCTGAAGCTACCATTATTGGCCAGCCAGAAATCTGTGCATACTTCAAAGATGCTCAAAATAAAGATGATGTAAATTTAGGTGGATCAGCGAAAATCGGTGATTTGAAAATCTCTATGGTTCCGGCTCATCATACAAGTTCATTCCCTGACGGAAGTTATGGTGGAGTTCCTGCAGGATATATTTTCAGGCTTCCTGAAGGTAAAAACGTGTATTTGGCTGGTGATACCGGAGTAATGGCAGATATGCAGTTATTTCCTGCATTGTATGGTCATTTAGATCTTTCAATCCTTCCGATTGGTGGTCATTACACGATGTGTTCAAGAAAAGCGGCTTTTGCAGCATCAGAATTATTGAAAACTCCAAAAGTAATCGGATGTCATTTTGATACTTTCCCGGCAATTGAGATTGATCATGAGAATGCTGTGAAAAATTTTAGTGATAAAAATGTTGAATTGATTCTTCCAAAATTGGGCGAAAGTTTCGATATATAACAAAAAATTAAGAGATTAAGTAATTTAAATAAAATCATCTTAATCTCTTAATTTTAAAAATAAAAAAATGGCAAGCTACCTAAATCACACCGCTCAACCAATTACCTTTGCTGCGTTCCCACCCTGGAGGGTTCTTAGGAGCTGGTTGTTTAGGACTTGCCGTTGCAAAGATAGGAATTAATTGTAAACTTAAAAATATTATTAAAGAAAAAATCTTAGAAAACCCCTTTATCACAGCTAAACCGCTGAAATTTAGAGTAATATTTTTTAAGAAATTTTCTAAAAATTAGAATTATGACGAAAAGTCCAGTAATCTTAGGAATTTTGCTTTATGCTGCTACAATGTTGATCTTTTTTGTAGTTTATTTCCTCTTCTCAGGCGTTGAGTATTTTGATACTTCATTGAAAGTCAATGCTTTCGTGTTACCCATTTTTTATGCACTCACAGCTTTTTGGTCTGTAAAATCTCGTTGGAATACCCACAGAATGGGTTTTAGAGAAGCTTTTAAAAGAGCTTTTGTTCCAATGTTTGTTGGTGGAATTTTATCAATTGTAAGCATTTTTTCATTCTTAAATTTCATTGATAGAGATGCAAAAGACCTTTTGAATTATCAGTATGTCCAAAGACAAAAATCAGAATTGGATAAAGAATATCTGTCTGCAAAAAAGATTTTGAAACATCAAAAAGACATCGATGAACTAGAGCAAAAATACAAGGAAGGTCTTCAGAGATTTGACCCTAAAACAGTTAAGGGAAAAGATATGTTGACAGCAAGTCATTTTTCAGGATATTTTGCAGCAATTCTTATATTTTACGTAGTTTTGTCAGTATTTTTCGGGGCATTTTTCAGAAAGAAAACAATGCCTGAAGAAATCATTGAAGAATAATTTTTTATTGAAATTAAATGAATTTATCTATAGTTATTCCGTTGCTTAACGAAGAAGAATCTCTCGAAGAGCTTTTTACAAGAATCGATAATGTTTGCAAAACCAGCAACTTATCATATGAAGTTTGGTTCATCGACGACGGAAGCACAGATTTATCGTGGAGCATTATTGAGAATTTAAAAGTGCAGCATCCACAGATCCACGGAATAAAATTTTCCAAAAATTACGGGAAATCTCAGGCTTTACACGCTGCTTTTGAAAGAACAAACGGTGATGTGATCATTACAATGGATGCCGATTTGCAAGATTTTCCCGAAGAAATTCCTGAGCTCTACAGAATGGTGATTGAAGATAATTACGACATCGTTTCCGGCTGGAAAAAGAAACGTTTTGATAATGTAATGACCAAAAATGTACCTTCAAAATTATTCAATGCAGCTGCTAGAAAAGTTTCCGGAGTGTATTTGCATGATTTCAATTGTGGTCTCAAAGCATATAAAAAACAGGTCGTAAAATCAATCGATGTGTACGGAGATATGCACCGATATATTCCGGTTTTAGCTGCCAATGCTGGTTTTAGAAGAATTACGGAAAAAGAAGTTCCGCACCAGGCAAGACCTTACGGAACATCAAAATTTGGAACTGAAAGATTCGTTCGTGGATTTTTAGATTTGGTAACGCTTTGGTTTGTAAGTCGTTTTGGTGGAAGACCTATGCATTTCTTTGGCGCAGTAGGAACTTTGATGTTCATCGTAGGTTTTCTCTCAGCATTTTGGTTGGGCGTTTCAAAACTGATTGATGTTGCAAGAGGAATTTACGGACATTTAATTACCAATAATCCTTGGTTTTTTATTGCATTAACGATGATGTTGATGGGAACCTTGCTTTTTATTGCAGGATTTTTGGGCGAAATGATTATCAGAACGAATAGAGAGCACAAGAATTATAATATTGACGAAGTGATATAAAATGGAAAACAATCTCCCAAAAATATATTCCAAAAATTCAATTTTAGGATTTTCAATTTTTATGTCTGTCATTTTCGGAGGAGTGTTGCTTTTTTTTAATTTAATTACTATTGAAAAGAAAAAAGAGGCATATTTTGTGTTAGCTATATCAATGCTATTAGCTATCTTGAGCATAATAATTATAAATGTTTTAGAAAGTCCTAGTGGGTCTTTAGCTTATATTTTTGGACTATTTGGTGGCGGAATTCTATCTTTCTATTTTGTACCAAAATACTTTCCAAATGAAGATCAATATCCTAAAAAGACTCTTTGGAAACCGCTAATTATAGCCTTAATAATTATGGTAATCCTAGTTTATACACTATTAAATGTAATGATACATGCTTAAAAGAAGTTTTCAATTTATAATTGTTCTTATAATGGTTTCTTGCGGAAAAATTTCCCCGAAAGGAAATCTTGAGAAAAAGGATATTGATGTCGAAGAATTTGTCAATTTAGATTTAGACGGAAAATTCCGTGTGTTTTATGCACGTGGTCCGAAAAATTTTGTTGAAATAGAAACATATCCGAATATTGCTGATAATCTGGATATTGACGTTGATGACAAAACACTTTCTATCAAAGAAAGCAGAGGTACAAAAGGGGTAGATTTTTACAATGTCACCATTTATTCCAAATACAATCTGGAAAAAGTTTCTCTTTCGGATTCTGTTGAAATGAATATTTCGAGCGAAATTAAAACCGATAATTTTAGACTCAATTTAAAAAATAATGCTACTTTTATGGGTTCAGTGAACACAAGAAGAGCAGAAGTTGAAATGCTGAACAGAAGCCGTGCAAATTTTTTGGGTGAAACTAAAGATGCAGTGATAAAGATCTCCGATACGGCAAGTTTGATTGCTCCATACTGGAAAATTGTTAATTTAAACATAGATTCCAAAAACGGAAATTATGCAGAAGTTAACGTGAAAGATTCATTAAAAGGAAACATTCAGAATACAGCTAAATTTTTGTATTATAATGATCCGATCAGAGCTTTTAAGGTGGAAAAAACAACGAGAGTTGAAAATAAAAAATTGTAGTAATTATTTTTGTTGAATTGAAAATCTATGGCAATAATTGAAGAATAAAATCAAACTATAAAGAACGAAATACAAATATGACAACATTAGAAAAAGCACAACTTTGGTTAAGTGATACATTTGATAAAGAAACAAAAGATGCTGTTCAAACTTTAATCGACAGCAATTCTCCAGACTTGGAAGATTCTTTTTACAGAGAATTAGAGTTCGGAACGGGAGGAATGCGTGGAATTATGGGTGTTGGAACCAACCGTTTAAATAAGTATACGTTAGGTCAAGCAACACAGGGACTTGCGAATTATATGTTACAGCAATTTCCAGGTGAGGAAATCAAGGTTGCCATTGCTTATGACGTGCGTCACAACTCAAAAGAATTTGGAAAATTAGTTGCTGATGTTTTAACGGCAAACGGAATTAAAGTTCTTCTTTTTAAAGATCACAGACCGACTCCTGAATTATCTTTCACCGTTCGTGATAAAAAATGTAATGGAGGAATTGTATTGACAGCTTCTCACAATCCGCCAGAATACAACGGGTATAAAGTATATTGGAATGACGGAGCGCAAATTGTTCCGCCACATGACGAAGCGATTATCAATGAAGTATATTCTGTAAAATTTGAAGAAATTAAATTTGATGGAAATGATGATCTGATCGAATGGATCGGAGAGGAGCAGGATGATGTTTACATCGATGCCTGTATCGAAAACTCTACTTACCAAGATGTTGGAAAAGGAAATTTGAATATTGTTTTCACGTCAATTCACGGAACAACTTATACTACAGTTCCGAAAGCTTTGGAAAAAGCAGGTTTCAAAAAGGTTGATTTGGTTAAAGAACAAATGATTCCAAGCGGAAATTTCCCAACGGTAGATTCTCCGAATCCGGAAGAACCGGCAGCTTTGGAAATGGCAATGGATTTAGCTAAAATCACCAACGCAGACATCGTCATCGGTACTGATCCTGATGGAGACAGATTGGGAATTGCCGTGAGAAATCTGGAAGGTGAAATTCAGTTACTGAATGGAAATCAATGTAATACAATTTTAACGTATTATATTTTAGACCAATTAAAAAAGCAAAATAAAATTACTGGGAAAGAATTTATCGGTTCTACAATTGTTACTTCAGATATTTTCTTTGATATTGCCAAAAAATTTGGTGTTGATTGCAAAGTTGGACTGACAGGTTTCAAATGGATCGGAAAAATGATCCGTGATTTTGAAGGTCAGGAAAAATTTATTTGTGGTGGTGAAGAAAGTTTCGGTTTCATGACCGGAGATTTCGTTCGTGATAAAGATTCTTGTGGAAGTATTGTTCTAGCCTGCGAAATTGCAGCTTGGTGCAAAGCCAACGGAAGAACGATGTACGAATACCTGATCGAGATTTACCAAGAAACCGGAATGTATTATGAAGGTTTGATTAATATCGTTAAAAAAGGTAGAGACGGAGCGGAGGAAATTCAGAATATGATGAAAAATTTCCGTGAAAATCCTCCAAAATCATTGGCTGGTTCGCCTGTAGAAGAAGTGAAAGATTTTAAAGAGCAAACGAATTTTGTAGTTTCTGGAAACAAGAAACATGTAATGGATGATATTCCAAAATCAAACGTGTTAATTTATTACACACAAGATGGAACAAAAGTTTGTGTAAGACCTTCAGGAACAGAGCCGAAAATCAAATTTTATGTTTCTGTAAAACAAAATTTAAACTCAAAAGAAGATTTTAAAGCAACATTAAAATCTTTAGAACAAAAATAGAAGAAGTAAGAAAAGATATTCAGTTAAATTAAATATGGTAGCAGGAATTAGATTTTAGTTAATAGTTTTACTAGTTGTAATAATCTTTATCATAATTGAAAACTTTGTTTTCTTTGCTGAGTGAAATCGAAGATTCGACGCAGTCAAACGCCTTTGAGAACTTAAAAACAGTTAGCTGTTAAAAAAGCTTTGCAAACTTTGCGTTAAAATCAAGCATAATGATCAATAATTAGTAGCTAAACCTAATCCCTGCAACCTGAAATATAATACCTAAAAAGTAAAAAAGTGAAAGTTTCAAAATTAGCGGCGAACCTGATCGGTTCTGAAATTGTAAAAATTGGTAATGAAGTAAATGATTTAAAGGCAAAAGGAGCAGAAATAGCCAACCTTACCATTGGCGACCTGAATTCTAACCTGTATCCGATTCCGGCAGAGTTGAAAGAAGAAATTCAGAAAGCGTATCAGAATAATTTAACAAATTATCCGCCTGCAAACGGACTTTTATCTTTAAGAAAGGAAGTTTCTAATGATCTTAAAAGAAGATGGAACCTTGATTATGATGCGAATGATATTTTAATTACAGCAGGTTCAAGACCCTTGATTTACGCTGTTTATAAAGTAATTGTTGACGAAGGTGATAAAGTGATTTATCCTACACCATCTTGGAACAACAACCATTACACATATCTTACTTCAGCAGAAGCTATCGAGGTAAAAACAACTCCCGAAAATAACTTTTTACCGACTGCAGAAGAGCTTAAACCACATTTAAGTGGAGCTTCCTTGTTGGCACTTTGTTCTCCGTTGAATCCTACAGGAACGATGTTTACGGAAGAACAACTTTCAGAAATCTGTCAGCTTGTTTTAGAAGAAAACAAGAGAAGAGGAGCAGACGAAAAGCCGTTATACGTAATGTATGACCAAATTTATTCTAATCTTACTTTTGGCGCAAAACACGTTGATCCCGTTTCACTTTTCCCTGAAATGAGAGAATTTACAATTTATATTGACGGTATTTCAAAATGTCTTGCAGCGACTGGAGTTCGTGTAGGATGGGGATTTGGTCCTTCTCATGTAATTGACAAGATGAAAGCTTTATTGACTCACGTGGGAGCTTGGGCACCAAAACCGGAGCAGGAAGCAACGGCAAAATATTTCCAGAATGCTGATAATGTAAACACATTTATCAATGATTTTAAAGGAAAATTAGAAGCAAGTTTAAAAGTTCTTCACAACGGAATTCAGGATTTAAAAGCTAAAGGTTTGGCAGTAGAAAGCATCGAACCGATGGGAGCACTGTATCTGACCATCAAATTGGATTACATCGGAAAAACAAAACCTGACGGAACGGTAATTGAGAATTCTTCAGACTTAGTTTTCTATTTAATCAATGATGCAGGAGTTGCTTTAGTTCCTTTCTCAGCATTTGGGGAAGCTCAATCTGAGCCTTGGTTCAGAGCTTCTGTTGGAGGCTTAGATATCAATGAAATTGAAGTAATGATGCCGAAATTGGAGAATGCTTTAAATAATTTGAAATAAGTTTTTAATTTATTGTAGAATTTGAACTTTAAGAAAAATCACATAAATTGCCGAAGGTTTGTACTTCGGCAATTTTTATTTCTATTCACTATTTTGAATAGAATTGTTTGGGCAGCTATTTCCGCCTTCCACTCCCGCTTTTTTGCCTTCACGATGTTTCGGCAAAAAGAGCTCCGCTCAAGTCGGGCTGCGTGAGATTCGACGTTGAACAACCAAAATTAATTAGAAAAAAAGAAATTAATAAAATGAAAATTATCGCTGTTATTCCTGCGCGCTATGAAGCCAGCCGTTTTCCCGGAAAACTGATGCAGATTTTGGGTGAAAAAACAGTTATTACAACGACCTACCAAAATGTTGTAGAAACCGGACTTTTTGATGAAGTTTTCGTCGCAACAGATTCTGAATTGATCTTTAATGAAATTCAAAATCACGGCGGAAAAGCAGTAATGACCGGGCAACACGAAACGGGAAGCGACCGAATTGCAGAAGCTGTGCAGAACATTGATTGTGATATTGTGATCAATGTTCAGGGAGACGAACCGTTTTTAAAATTAGAACCTTTAAAACAACTGATTCAGGTTTTTAAAGAAGATGACAATCAGGAAATTTCTTTAGCATCCCTCAAAATAAAACTTCACGAAAAAGAAGAAATTGAAAACCCGAATAATGTAAAAGTGATAACTGATAATAATGGTTTTGCCTTGTATTTCAGCCGTTCTGTGATTCCTTTTCACCGTGAAATTTCTTATGATGTTGATTATTTTAAACACATCGGAGTTTATGCTTTCAGAAAACATGCTTTGCTTCAATTTTCAAAATTAGAAATGAAACCTTTGGAAATTTCAGAAAAAATAGAATGCATCCGTTACCTTGAATATGGCATGAAAATCAAGCTGATAGAAACCAATTTCGTCGGAGTAGGGATTGATACGCCTGAGGATTTGGAGAAGGCGAAGAAGTTGTTGTAAAGAGCTAAATAAAAAGTAAAAAGAGCCAAGTGAAAAGTTTAAAGCCTAAGAAAAAGGTAAAATAAAGTTAACAAGTAATAATACATTACAAAATTGGGATATTTTGTTACACTGTTAGACCACCACATTGCTACATTAGATAAGAAAGACCTATATTTGAATTGATAAAATTGATTGAATGAAGAAATTACTTTTAGTATTCGTCCTTATATTTTCGCAACTATCTTTCGCTCAGACGGCTAAAGAAATCATTGATAAAAATATTGAATTATCCGGAGGACTAACGAGTTGGAAGCTTTTAAATTCAGTATTACTTCAGGGAAAAGTAATCTTGGGAATTAAAGATGAATATCCTATTAAAATATATCAGCAAAGACCTAATTTAACCAAAACGGTTCTTACAATCAACGGAAAAGATACCGCAATTGAAGGATACGACGGAACTAAAGGGTATGCAATGAATTACGCAGCCAATAAACTTCAGGTCTATCCGGAATATGTTTCAGAAAGTTTTGATAATGATTTTATCGATTGGGAAAACAAAGGTTTTGAAGCTAAATATCTAGGTAAAGAAAAAGTAGGAGATATCTATTGTCACAAAGTAGAACTGACTAAAAATGTTAATAAAAATCTGTATTATTTTGATACTAAATCTTTTATGCTTTTAAAAGAGATAAAAAAAGAAGAAACATTAAATTATTCAGATTATAAAAAAGTTGGTAACTTGGTTATGCCATTCAGAATAGAATCTGCAAGCACAAAAAAAGACGGAGACTACGTTATGCTACTGAACAAAGTGGAAATAAATAAAGTATTTCCTGCCAATATTTTTAAATTTTAATACTTGAATTAACATCGCAGCAAAGCTGTAAAATAAATAAAAATGAAAAAAATCTTTTAATATTACTTTCTTTCGTAGCATTTTTTAACAGCTGCGCTCAGAAAAAGACCGACGTTTCTAAAGCTAAAAGTAAAGAACTTATGGGAAAAACAATATACGATTACAAAGTAGAAGCTCTTGAAGAAGGGAAAGAAATCAATTTCGCTGACTTCAAAGGAAAGAAAATTCTTATTGTAAACACAGCATCAGAGTGTGGTTTCACGCCACAATATGCTGATCTTGAAAAATTATCAAATGAATATAAAGATAAATTGGTTGTAATAGGTTTTCCTGCAAACAATTTTGGTGGACAAGAACCTGGTTCAAACGTTGAGATCGGAGCTTTTTGTCAAAAAAATTATGGCGTAACATTTCCGTTGGCTGCAAAAGTTTCCGTAAAAGGCGACGATACCGCACCAATCTTTAAATATCTGACCGAAAAAGAACTAAACGGAGTGAAAAATACAAGCATTCTTTGGAATTTTACTAAATTTTTGGTTGATGAAAATGGTAAGTTGATAGATTCATTTATCAGTACTACAAAACCCACGGACAAAGCGATTACAAAGCATTTGCAGTAGAAGATACTTATAAACAATAACTCCGCTTAGAATTATTTCTAAGCGGAGTTTATTTTGTATTCTAATGGATATTTATCTCTGAAAATTGACCATCCGCAAATATCACTCATTGCTTTTCTCGGCAAAGCCAAAGATATTTCCCAGCTTGATACTTGAGTAACCGTTGCTTTTTATTTTGCTTGAATTAATCATTGCTTTCGCCAAAACATCTGTAGGCAAAGGTTTCTGACTTTCAAATAGTCCGAGTTTATTGGCAAATTTGATGATTCTGCTTCCTAAAACTTCGCCGGATCTTTCAGAATCTTTTCTTTCAAGCATTCCGGGTTTGAAGATAGTAATTTTATTGAAATGAAGTTTTCTCACCGCATCTTCTAGTTCGCCTTTCATTTTAGAATAGAAAATTTTAGATTGAGGATTAGCTCCATAGGCAGAAACTAAAATATAATCTTCCACATTGTTATCTTTGGCGGCTTTTGCAAACTGAAACTGATAATCGTAATCGACTTTTCTTTGGGCTTCTTTACTTCCTGCATCTTTCAAGGTCGTTCCCAAACATGAAAAAGCAACGTCACCTTTTACTGAATCTTTCCAGTCTTCAGGTTTTTCAAAATCAACGATGTGAGTTTTTAATTTTTCATTTTGAAAGTTTAAAGGTTTTCTTACAAAAACATCTACTTCTTCAAAATCTTTATCCTGTAAAAGTTGCTGTACCAAATCTTTTCCTGTAGCACCTGTAGCACCGATGACCAAAGCTTTCATAATAATTTTGATTTATGGTTGTTTAAAATCCTGAGATTTCTTTCTTAAATTTACTAAATTTAGACCAAAGTTTAAGAATTAATTATTTTACCATCACTCATTACCTATTAAATATTACTTATAAAAATGGATGCCAACGAAATTTTAGATTACTGTTTGTCTAAAAAAGGAGTTACCGAAACTTTTCCTTTTGATAATGAAACGCTTGTGATGAAAGTTGGAACGAAGATGTTTTTGTTGATGTCATTAGAAAAACAGCCTTTAACAATCGCAGTAAAAACCGATCCGGAGTGGAGTGCCGAATTGAGAGAACAACATCATCAGATTACAGGAGCATTTCACATGAATAAAACCCACTGGAATTCTGTTTCTTTAGATGGACTGAAAAGAGAACTTGTCCTAAAAATGATTAATCATTCTTATGATTTGGTGTTTAAATCTTTAACGAAAAAAGCAAAAGAGGAAATTGAGAATTCTTAAATTGATTTTCAGTTAATATAATTTGATTATTTTATTTATTTTGAACTTGTATTTAAATTTAATTTTTATGTAATCAGTTATTTAACGTAATAAATTTATGAATAAAAAGTGATAATTACTATTGTGAATATCACTTTCATTTTTTTTCTTTGAAGCGTTATAATGCAAATGCGCAAAAAAGTTTAAACACAAATTTATTATTAACAATTAAAAATTTTAAAAAATTATCTCGTGAAGACCTTAAAACAGTAAAGGCAGGTAAAGTTTATATTGCAGAAACTTCTTGTGGTTTTACTGCTACAACTAACCAAAATTGGACATTTGAACAAGCAGAGGCATGGTTTGAAGCAATTGAAAAAAATTACTGTAAGAAACCAACTTATAGTGGTTCTGACATTAACAATCTTGCGTAATTAATTTACATCGATGCACTTATAGTTGTAATAATTACTCAGTAAGTGCAATTTTATTATAAAACATCTCTTATGTATTACCATAAAAAACTATTTCATCTGTTAGTTTTATTTTGTAGTGTTTTAATATATGCTCAATCGAACAAAAAAGATACTTTACGTGGTGAATTTACTTATCTGTTAAAGGCTAAATTCGACACACGAACTGATTATAGGGATGAAGAATTTTTCTCATTACAAATAGGAGATAATCGTGCGTTTTTTGCAAGTACTGTATCGCTGAAAGGTGATTCTGTAATGGCTAGTTCTAGAAAAGCAACAAATAATTCCGATGGAAGTACAACTCTTAGTTGGAAAAATGGAGTAGTGATTCCAAAAACGAATTTTAACTTTACCATCATACTATCAAATGAAGATATACAGTATTTTGATTATGCAGGAATGTCATTACTCACCTATAAAGAATCGGTAATAAAAAATTGGAAACTTTTAGATGAAGTAAAAGTAATCAATACAATTAATTGTAAAAAAGCAGAAGTTACCTTTAAAGGAAGACATTGGATTGCATGGTATTCCCCAGAAATCCCATTTCCCTATGGTCCGATGAAATTTAGCGGATTACCGGGATTAATTATCAAAATAACAGATGATAAAGGAGATTTTGATTTTGAACTCGTAAAATCTGTACCTAATTCTCAATTAAAAGGAAAACTAATCAGCATTAAGAAAAGAAGATATACTGAAGCGATAGAAACAACACAGCCAAAATTAAAACAAGCAAAAAGAAATGCTGATGCTAATGTAGCTGGTGTCCTGGCAAGCTACGAAACCACAATTGTAAAAGGACAAGAAATTTTAAGAGAAAGAGAAAAAGCAAGAGAAGAAAATAAAAAATATGCAAATCCTCTGGAATTAGAAAATTAAAAAAAATTATTTTAAAAATCAAAAGCTTCAGTTAGCCTTTTATCCTCATCCAGTCTTTCGATCAACTTATCAAGACCTTCAAATTTAATTTCCTCATGCAGAAAATCTCTGAATTTCACTGTGATGTTTTTATCATAAATATCTCCCTCAAAATCAAGAATATAAACTTCAATAGTTAGTTTTTCTCCATTGACGGTTGGGTTTGTTCCGACACTCAACATTCCTTTATATAGTTGATCTTTTATAAAAACTTCAACGATGTAAGCGCCTTTCTTAGGTAAAAGCTTAATCGACTCAGTTTCAATATTAGCAGTTGGATAACCAATTGTTCTACCTAATTTCTTCCCATGAACCACCGTTCCGGAAATCGAGTAGGAGTAACCCAGCATTTCGTTGGCTTCTTTAATATTTCCTGCTAAGAGTGCATTTCTTATTTTGGTAGAGCTGATATTATTCTCGTGAATATTGATGGCTTCCATTTGTTCGACCTCAAAATCTAATTCTGTTGACAGTTTTTGAAGCAATTCAAAATTTCCGCTTTTATTTTTCCCGAAAGAATGATCGTAACCGATGATTAAATATTTGACATTTAATTTCTCAATTAAAATCTGACGTACAAATTCTTCTCCTGTAAGATTTCTGAATTCATCATCAAATTCTTTTACAAATAAATTTTTGATGGCGTATTTTTCCATCAAAAATTTCTTTTCATCTATCGTATTAAGAAGCTTTAAATCTTCATTAGGATTAAAAACAAAACGAGGATGTGGCCAGAAAGTAAGGATTGCCGTTTCCAAATTATTTTCAGAACCCACTTTTTTTAACTCGTTGATAATATACTTATGACCAAGATGCACCCCGTCAAACATACCTAAAGACAATGCTAGAGGCTTTTCAGAGTGGTAATCTTTAAAATTTTTGAAGATATTCAAAACAGAAAAATTTTGACAGCAAATATAAACATAATGTAACAATGTATCGATATAACAATTTACCAATGTTCTCAGCCGCAAAATGATTGGTAAACTAGTAAATTTTTACAATGATAAATTATTGAAAAAGCATGATAAAAATCTTTTTTTTAGCAATTGCAGGTTTGTGAAGATTCATTATATTTGCACCAAGAAAAAATTTAGCAATGGCAAACCAAATTAAAGGAAAAATTTCTCAAATTATTGGTCCTGTAATCGACGTAGTTTTTAATAATGTGGAAGCAATTCCTAGTATTTATGACGCGTTAGAGATTATCAAAGGGAACGGTGAAAAAGTAGTCTTAGAGGTAGAACAACATATTGGTGAAGATACAGTAAGATGTATCGCAATGGATGCTACAGACGGTCTTCAAAGAGGGCAGGAAGTTATAGGATATGGTAATCCTATCATGATGCCAATCGGTGAAGCTGTAAACGGAAGACTATTCAACGTTGTTGGGGATGCTATCGACGGGCTTCAAAATATTTCTAAGGAAGGTGGTCTTCCAATTCACAGACCAGCTCCAAAATTTGATCAACTTTCAACTTCTGCAGAAGTTTTATTCACAGGTATTAAAGTAATCGACTTAGTTGAGCCTTACGCAAAAGGAGGTAAAATTGGATTGTTCGGTGGTGCAGGTGTTGGTAAAACAGTATTGATTCAGGAGTTGATTAACAATATTGCAAAAGGACACGGTGGTCTTTCTGTTTTTGCCGGTGTAGGTGAAAGAACGAGAGAAGGAAATGACCTTTTGAGAGAGATGCTAGAATCAGGTATTATTAAATACGGTGATGATTTCATGCATTCTATGGAAAACGGTGGTTGGGATCTTTCTAAAGTTGACCTAGAGGTTATGAAAGAATCTAAAGCTGCTTTCGTTTTCGGACAGATGAATGAGCCGCCAGGAGCAAGAGCTAGAGTAGCACTTTCTGGTCTTACATTAGCTGAGTACTACAGAGACGGTGGTGAAACAGGACAAGGTAGAGACGTATTGTTCTTCGTAGATAATATCTTCCGTTTTACACAAGCTGGTTCTGAGGTATCTGCGCTTCTTGGTCGTATGCCTTCTGCGGTAGGTTACCAACCAACATTGGCATCTGAAATGGGTGCGATGCAGGAAAGAATTACTTCAACTAAAAATGGTTCAATTACTTCAGTACAAGCGGTTTACGTACCTGCGGATGATTTAACTGACCCGGCTCCTGCTACAACGTTTGCTCACTTAGATGCAACAACTGTATTAGATAGAAAAATTGCTTCATTAGGTATTTATCCAGCAGTAGATCCATTGGCTTCTACGTCAAGAATCTTGGCTCCGGAAATCATTGGTGAAGAACATTATAACTGTGCTCAGAGAGTGAAAGAAATTCTTCAGAGATACAAAGCTCTTCAGGATATCATCGCAATCTTAGGGATGGAAGAACTTTCTGAAGAAGATAAATCAGTAGTTTACCGTGCTAGAAAAGTTCAGAGATTCTTGTCTCAGCCTTTCCACGTTGCAGAACAGTTTACAGGCCTTAAAGGATCATTGGTAGATATTAAAGATACTATCAAAGGATTCAACATGATTATGGATGGTGAATTGGATCACTTACCGGAAGCTGCTTTCAACTTGAAAGGAACTATCGAAGAAGCGATAGAAGCCGGACAAAAAATGTTAGCGGACAACGCATAATAAATTAATTAGACACAAGATGTCAGATTCTAGACATGAGACTTTTATGTCTGAAATCTGAATTCTGAAATCTTTAAATCTAAATTAAAATGAATATAAAAATTTTAACACCAGAATACGTAGTTTTTGAAGGAGAGGTAAACTCTGTATTGTTGCCTGGAAAAAATGGTGAATTCCACATCATGAAAAACCACGCAGGAATCGTTTCTTCATTAGTTGGAGGTAAAGTTAAATTGTATGCAAATTCTATCAACGAAGCTTTTGCTAAAAACTTTACTAAAGAAAATGAAAAAGACTCTGTTTTTTCTTATCCTATAAAAAGCGGTGTGATAGAATTTAATCACGATAAAGGAATTATCCTTTGCGAATAATTAAATTGAGAAGCTAAATATATTTTCAAGAAAGTGTAACTTTGTTACACTTTTTTTATGCCTTATAAAATCTGATTCATGCAGAAAAGTTTAATCTTATTCTTTACAGTTCTGAGTTTTATATGCAATGCTCAAATTATTAAAACTAAAAGAGGAATTGTAAGTCTCGACGGAACTCACGTAGCCAAAATTACCAATAAATCTAATGAATATACATTTATGGATTTAAAGGAAACGCCGATTTTCACTGTTGAATTTGTTGATAAAAGTGTTGTGGATTCAGTACGAGACAGTTACGTTAAAATTAATAGGGTTTACAATCGTGAAAAGACCTTAGATTTAGATTATATATCACCATCTGCATTTTCGGGTGATGAGAAATCTGCAGTGTATACTTGTATAAAAGGTTTAAAAATTATTGATGAAAGAGGAATCAACATCAAAAATCTGGATGAACTTTTTAAAAATATGCCTAAACGAAAACTTGATAGTAAAACGAAAGAAGCATACACAATTCGAACAAAAATTGATAAATTAAATCTTGAAGTCAACAGTGTTGGTGAGATTTTAAGCAATGGCGTTCCGGTTGGATATTTCACGAATTTACCAGTAAGTTTCGGTTCAGATGATCGTGTTACTGACAAAACTTTTATCGACATTGAAATTTATGATGCTAAAAGTAAGTACATCGGAAAGTACATTACGACAACAAAACAAATCAAAACTGCCGGCGGAAAAACTTTTACGCTGTACAGAGAAATGTCTGGAAGAGCTTCAATTTTAAAATATCCAACTTATAAAGCTATCGCAGAACGCATGGCAATTCTGGATCCGAATTTTATAAAAATTCAGGAAAAAGTAATTGTAGGTGATGTGGTAAAAGATGGAGTTGAAAAAGATAAAAAGTAAATTTTTCATACAAATTTTTTAATGAAAACTATGATATTGTTTCAATAGGAACTTGCATGTCATCCTGAGCCTGTCGAAGGAAGGCTGTTTATCAAAAAATAAAATTCAATTGGCTTTAGCCTAAACATAAAAAATCCTGGAAAAAATAATTTTCAGGATTTTTATTTTATATAAATTTTATTGACGTTCACTTTATCTTTCTGTAGGAATCTAAACTTTTTTATCATAGAATAACTGCCGAGATTCCTACCGGATATCAATTATTTGTAAAAGTTATAAAAAAAATAATTCCGAAAACCTATAAACTCAAAATCACTCCATTTTCTTTCAACTGCTGCATCGGTTTTGAAAACCAGAACAATTCAAAATCTTCTAAGCTATTTTCAAAATCAGTTTTCAATTGTTGCAAAGTAATCCGTTTCGGATTCTCAAACGTATTTTCTTGTAGAACTTTAGTCAGCCATTCTCCTTTTTCCTGTTCAAAATCTACAGAAATAATATTTGTTTTTAAATGGAATGTAATTCTCTTGTACGCCCAAGAGTTTTGTTTTTTTGTTTTTATGTAATTCTCAGCGATTACGTTTTTCTTCAGAAAAATAATTTTTGAATTTCCTTTAAATGTAAAATTTTCCTCTTCCAAAAGTGAATCGTGAATATAATCAGGATGAATCGTTGTTTTTGGAATTTTAAAGTCAAACCAATTTTGCAGCGGTAATTCAAAATTAATTCCGTGCATATAATTGAACAAAGATTTTTTTAAACCAAAACTAAATTTGCTGTGATCGATTCCGGTTTTGTCTGTAAAATCAATATCATTGTTAGCAAATAAAATTTCCTGTTTTATCGGTGTAACTCCAAATTCCTCAGGATTCAATCCCACAGGTGAATGAGCAGTCATCGCAAACTGGTGCCAAAAAGCACTTTGCAAAATTCCCATCTCGAAAAGCTGACGAACCATCTCTAAAGAATCCACAGTTTCCTGAATCGTCTGAGTAGGGTAGCCGTACATCAGATACGCATGAATCATCACTCCAGCTTCAGTGAAATTTCTTGTTACCTGTGCAACTTGTTCGACAGAAATTCCTTTATCGATTAATTTTAATAATCGGTCACTTGCAACTTCAAGTCCGCCCGAAACTGCAACGCAACCAGAAAGTTTCAAAAGAAAACATAAATCTTTAGTAAAGCTTTTTTCAAATCTGATATTCGTCCACCAGGTTACCACGAGATTTCTTCGCAAAATTTCCAAAGCAACTTCACGCATCAAAGCCGGTGGAGCCGCTTCATCCACAAAGTGAAATCCGGTTTCACCAGTTGTTAAAATCAATTCTTCCATTCTGTCAACCAAAATTTTGGCAGAAATAGGTTCGTAAATTTTTATATAATCTAAAGAAATATCACAAAAAGTACATTTTCCCCAATAGCAACCGTGCGCCATTGTCAGTTTGTTCCATCTCCCGTCGCTCCACAAACTGTGCATCGGATTGGCAATTTCAATCACTGAAATGTATTGATCTAACTGTAAATCAGAATAGTCTGGTGTTCCAACTTGTGCCTGTTTGTAATCGTGCTTTGTGGAATTGTTTTTATAAACAACCTCTTCATTTTCAATTAAAAAAGTTCGTTTAAACTCAGAATTTTCATCTTTGTTTAAATTCTCATAAACCAATTCAAGAGGAACTTCTCCGTCATCTAAAGTGATAAAATCAAAAAATTCAAAAACTCTTTTGTCTTTAACTTCCCGCAATTCGGTATTTGGAAAACCACCGCCCATCGCAATTTTAATGTGAGGATAATTCTCTTTGATAAATTTTGCTGATCGAAAAGCAGAATATAAATTTCCGGGAAACGGCACTGAAAAACAAACCAATTTTGGTTGAACCAATTCCAGTTTCTTGTGAAGAATTTTTAAAGTAATGTCATCAATAAAAGTTTGATTTGAATTTAGTTTAGCATACAATTCGTCAAAAGAATTGGCAGACTTTCCTAATCTTTCGGCATATCTGCTAAAACCGAAATCAGAATCAACGTGTTCAACTATATAATCAGATAAATCTTCTAAATATAATGTAGACAAATGTTTAGCTTTATCTTGCAAACCCATATTTCCAAAAGCAAATTCCATATCATCGAGCTGATTGAAACGGGAAGCTTCAGGTAAAAAATTCATAGAACAAATCTGTCTGGCTAAAGTTGGGTTTCTATTTTGTAAAAAAAGAATAACCTGATCGATGGTTTTAATATATTCATCTCTTAACACAAAAATTCTTTGAGAGTTTTCGGATGTATTTTTTAAATCAATTTCTTTTGCAAAAACTCTACGAATTCCTTCCTTTGAAAATAATTCTAAAATCACCTCAATCCCCAAATCGATCTGATAGCTTGATATATTTTTGGTATTCAGAAAACCTTTGATATAAGCTGTAGCAGGATAAGGAGTGTTGAGTTGCGTGAAAGGTGGAGTGATGAGAAGAAGATCTTTCAAAAGTAATTTTTTGCAAATTTATGGGTTTAAATGGAAAATGAAGAAAATTTTTGAATGATTTAAAAAAATAAACATTAAGAAAGTTAGATGGTAAGAATTATGAAGTTAATATCTAAAGATTATTAAGCAGACTGCTTCATTCAAATTTATTTAAATCTTAATTAAACTTAATCTTTTCATCTTCTTAATGTTTTAAAATTTAAATAAAAAAACCGCTAGAAGATTCTAACGGTTTTTATATTTAATTGAAAATCATAATTACATTTGTTTGTACTCGATATTCATTTGCTTTTCCATTTCTGCGTAAACTCCGTAATTTAATTTTTCTTTGATGCCTCCAAAAGCTGCCAAAGTTTCATTAATTTCTGAATCTGTGTGTGAAGCTGTAGGAATTAATCTTAATAAAATCATTCCTTTTGGAATTACAGGATATACTACAACTGAAGTAAATACACCGTAATTTTCTCTTAAATCTTTTGCTAAAAGTGTCGCTTCAATCGTAGTTCCCTCAATGAAAACCGGTGTTACACAAGTGTTGGTATTTCCAAGATTGAAACCTCTTTCTTTCAATCCGTTTTGAAGTTTGTAAACATTTTCCCATAATTTAGCTTTAATTTCGGGACGTGTTCTAAGCAATTCTAATCTTTTTAAACCTCCAATAACCATTGGCATTGTTAAAGATTTAGCAAAAATCTGAGAACGAAGATTGTATTTTAAAAATCTGATAATCGTTGCATCTCCTGAAAGAAAAGCTCCGAAACCAGCCATCGATTTAGCAAAAGTTGAGAAGTACACATCAATCTGATCCTGACATCCTTGCTCTTCACCCGCTCCGGCTCCGGTTTTACCCAAAGTTCCGAAACCGTGTGCATCATCAACCAAAAGTCTGAAATTGAATTTAGATTTTAAATCACAAATTTCTTTCAGTTTCCCCTGCATTCCTCTCATTCCGAAAACACCTTCTGTAATCACTAAGATTCCACCGCCGTTTTCTTCAGCTACTTTGGTTGCTCTTGCTAAGTTTTTTTCTAAACTCTCAATATCATTATGTTTAAAAGTGAAACTTTTTCCCATGTGAAGACGAACTCCATCAACGATACAAGCGTGAGAATCTGCATCATAAACAATCACGTCATGTCTTGTCACCAACGCATCGATACATGAAACCATCCCTTGGTAACCGAAATTCAAAGATAAGCAGCATCTTTTTGAGTAAATTCTGCCAATTCTTTTTCCAGTTGCTGATGTTGTTGAGTTTCTCCGGACATTGCTCTAGCGCCCATCGGATAAAACATTCCGAATTCTGCAGCAGCTTTTGCGTCAGCTTCCAAAACTTCAGGATGATTACACAATCCTAAATAATCATTAGCACTCCAGAAAATTACATCTTTACCTTGAAATTTCATTCTCGGGCCAATCGGACCTTCCAATTTTGGGAATACAAAATATCCTTCTGCGTAATCTGCAAACTGACCAAGAGGTCCCGGATTTTGTTTTATTCTTTCAAAAATATCTACCATTGTATGAGTATGTTTTATGTAAAAAAGCCTTTTGTAATTTACGAAAAGGCTTGATTTGTATTTATAAATTCTTATTATTTGATGAATTCTGTTTTGAAAACTTCATCATAGTTGTGGAAACAGTTGTTGATGAATCCTTGTTCTTCCATCCATTTATCACTGTACACTTTTGTAATGTATCTTGATCCGTGATCAGGAAAAATCATGACAACGAAATCATTTTCAGTCAGTTCATGAGACTGAGCATATTGTATCAATCCCTGAGTAACGGCTCCCGTTGTATAACCACCCATAATAGCTTCCTTTAAAGCAATTTCACGGGTTCTGTACGCAGACATTTCGTCGTTGACTCTCACAAATTCATCCACTTTATCAAAAAGCAGGGCTGAAGGAATTAAATTTTTCCCCATTCCTTCAATCTGGTAAGGATGAACATCTTCTTTATGAATTTTTCCGGTTTCGTGGTAACTTTTCAAAATAGATCCGTCAGCATCTACACCGATGATTTTGATGTTTGGATTTTTTTCTTTTAAGAATTTTGCAGAACCGGATAATGTTCCGCCAGTTCCTGTACATGCAAAAAGGTGAGTAATTTTCCCTTCCGTCTGTTCCCAAATCTCAGGACCTGTTGTCTGATAGTGGGCATCAACATTCAATTCATTAAAATACTGATTGATATAAACAGAATTTGGGGTTTCGGCAGCAATTCTTTTTGCTACTTCATAATATGATCTTGGGTCATTCGCAGGTACATTCGCAGGACATATATATACTGTGGCACCAAGAGCTTTCAGATAAGCTATTTTTTCAGCTTTTGTTTTGTCACTTACTGCTAAAATACATTTGTATCCTTTGATGATACAAACCATAGCCAGTGAAAAACCAGTATTTCCGGAAGTAGTTTCTACAACTACAGAATCTTCCTTTAATAAACCTTTTTTCTCAGCGTTTTCAATAATATGAAGTGCGATTCTATCTTTTGTGGAATGTCCAGGATTATATGATTCTAACTTGGCATAAACTTTTGCAGGAATCTCTTTAGTTACTATATTAAGTTTCACTAAAGGGGTGTTCCCAATCAAGCCAAGAATATTATCGTAAACATTACTCATTATTTGTTATTTTTTTCAAATAAAATCTGACCGCAAAAATACAAAAAAATAAATAATTTTTAAACTTTTCAGAAATTATAAGTGCTGAAAGTAGAATTATCTCTTTTAAGCTTTTGATTACAGCTTCGAAACGTTGACAAAAAGCACGCCAATTTTTTAAATTTTGTTAAAATCGAATATAAACTAATCTAAAAACCTTATTTTCGCACTAATTGATTTTATACTATGAAAAACTGGACTTTTAGGCAATGGAACACCCTTCTCGGATGGGTGATTTTCGTCATTGCATTTTTCACGTACTTATCAACGATAGAACCCAATTTTAGTTTTTGGGATTGTGGTGAGTACATTTCTTCAGCCGTAAAATTAGAGGTAACGCACGCGCCGGGAGCAGCTTTGTTCCAGATTGTGGGTGCGGTTGCTGCAATATTTGCGTTTGGAAAAGGTGAAAATTATTCTATTGTAATTAATGCAATGTCTGCATTATTCAGTGCATTTACAATTCTGTTTTTGTTCTGGACGATTACCCATTTTGTAAGAAGACTTCTGAACAAAGATTTTGAGGAAGTTACAAAACATCAGGAAATTGCTATTCTTTTTGCCGGAGCAATTGGAGCTCTTTGTTTTACCTGGTCAGATACGTTCTGGTTTTCTGCGGTAGAAGGAGAGGTTTATTCAATGGCTTCATTGTTTATTGCTATCTTGGTTTGGCTTATCACCAAATGGGAGAACGAGTACAAAGAAGTAGATAATGAACGATGGATTATTTTAATCTTTTTTGTTGTAGGTCTCTCTGTAGGTGTTCACATGATGTGTATGTTGGCAATTCCTGCAATATGTTTAGTATACTATGCAAGAAATTATGAATTTACCTGGAAGAATTTCCTTTGGGCAAATGCTATTACATTAGGAATATTAATTATTGTCTTCAAAATTATCTTCCCGGTAATCATGTCATTATTCGGAAAACTTGAAATATTCTTTGTCAATGGTATCGGTCTTCCTTTCCACTCAGGAACGATTGCCGGTTTCATTATATTGGTTGCTATCTGTTATTTCATTCTAAAATATGCGAGACAGGCGAAGAAAAATATTTTTCAAACCATTGCTTTATCGGTAGTATATATGATGATTGGTTTCTCATGTTGGATGGTAATTCCGATCAGAGCTAATGCAAATCCGCCGATGAACCTGAATGATCCGGATACCGCAATTGGTATGCTTGATTATTACAACAGAGAGCAATATGGTGACTGGCCAACAATTTACGGTCAAAACTATACTGCATTTTTAGATAACAGCGGGATTGAAAAGAATGAAGACGGAAGTTTTAAAACTACAAAAACAGGCGAAGTTTTTGAAAAAGATGAGAAAACTGGAACGTACAGAAAAACAAGTGACCGTTTTAACTATGTTTTCAATCCAGCTCATGTGAGCTTGATGCCGAGAATGTTCAGCGAAGACAAAGCTGTAATGGGAAATTATATCTCTATGTACGGAGCGCCAGATTTTCAGTTTAATTATGCCAATGAAAATATTGCTGATGATCCGCAGGCTAAAGAAATTTTTGACGAACTGAGAGGTAAATATGAAGATGGAAGTATAACTGCCGCGGATTATTTGAAGGTAAAACCTTATGAATTAATTACTGTTCAAAGACCTTCTTTTGCTCAGAATATGAATTATTTCATCACCTTTCAGAATGGATACTATTTCATTAGATATCTCTTATGGAACTTCGCAGGAAGACAAAACGATCTGGAAGGAAGCAGTGAAAATACGAGTGGAAATTGGATTTCCGGAATTCCTTTTATCGATAACTTCAATTTAGGAAATCAGGATGCAATGCCTGCGAAATTTCATAACGAAAGTACAGTAGCATTCTTCTTCTTACCTTTATTATTAGGAATTATCGGATGTTATTTCCAATTTATGAGAGATTTTGGCAGATTCTATGCCCTTTTATCTTTATTTATATTAACGAGTGTGGGAATTGTTTTCTACACCGGAATGAAACCTTTCGAGCCAAGAGAAAGAGATTACGCAGTGGTCGGTTCCTTTTATGCCTTTGCAATATGGATAGGGCTCGGTGCTGGAGCAATTCTCTGGTACTTGCAGTCTAAAGTAAAATCAAATGCTGCCAACATCGGTTTTGGAGTTGTTTTAATGGCAGTTCCTTTGATGATGGGCTTCCAGAACTATAATGTTCACGACAGAAGTGGAAGATATACAGCGTACGATTATTCATATTCAATGTTGAAATCTTTGCCAAAAAATGATATCTTATTTGTATATGGAGATAACGATACATATCCGGTTTGGGCAATGCAGGAAACTGAAAGATTCCGTGATGATGTGAAGGTGGTGAACTTTACGCTTCTTTCAACCCCTTGGAATATCGATCAGGTAAAAAGAAAAACATACAACGCCAGCGGAATCCCAAGTCAGTTGACCCACGACGATTACAGAGATGGTTCTAATGACCAGATTTATCTGATGAAAAAAGATGACTGGAAGAATATTTTAGCCAATCTCCAAGAGTCAGGAGCTCCGGCAAATCTTTTACAGCCGTTCCAGAAATATTTGGTTCAGGATTCAATGACGTTAAAAGAAGCTGTGAATTTCCTTAAAGTGAAGTCTCCTGAAAAAGATGAGATTTTAAAAATGATCTTTGGGGAAGCGCGTTATGAGAAATACAATTTCTTACCTGTAAGCAAATTTATTTTACCGGTAAACAAGCAGAATGCTTTGAAAGCAGGAATCATTAATGCTGCTGATGTTCCAAATACAGTTGATCAAATTATGATTGACTACAAATCAGGAACTTTATACAAAAACAACCTGATGATGTTTGATATTTTGGCAAACTTCGATTGGAAACGTCCGATTAACTTCTCTTCAGGCGGAGTGTATGAAAGCGAAAACATTTTCTTCTTAGATGAGTATCTTCAGTTTGACGGGTTCAGTTATAGATTAGTACCAATTCATACACCAAGAAGCAGTGATGGAGAAATGGGTAGAGTAGATGCAAACTCATTGTATAATGTTGTGAAAAACTTCAAGTGGGGTAATTTCAAAGATCTGAACGTTCATTTTGATGAAACAGCTACTTCAAATATTATCAGCTACAGAAGTTCTGCAAGTAGAGCAGCAGCAGCTTTAGCATTATCTGGACAGAAAGCGAAAGCTTTAGAGATTTTAGATTTAGCATCAAAAGAAATTCCTGCAGAGAAATACAATGATCCACGTTCTTTAAGTTCAATGGTTTATGGTTACATCGTTGCCGTTCAAGAGCAAAAAGCATTAAAATTAGCTGAAATCTTGAAGAAAGGAATTTTTGAAGAGTACGATTATTACTTAAGTTTAAGTAAATCTGAGCAGGCATTTACCGGAAGACAGATGAGATCAAAACCAATGGAATATTCTCTTGTAGTAACTGCAGTGACGGATGCTTATAAAAAGATCGGACAAAACGAAAAAGCTTACGCTTACCTGGTAAAATCTATCGAACCAATTGATAAGAAATTCAATGTTTTCGTAAAAGATCTTCAGCAGATGGGCAAAGAAAAAGCGATGAAAGAATCTGAGAAAGTACAGGAAATCACCCCTTTCTATCAGTATTTATTTGATATTATGGAGCCATTTGATTCTACTTATTCAAAAGAAAAAGAAGATCAGATTACTTCAGCAATTATCAAAGCGACACAGTAAAAATCAATTTTTAAAATACTTCAAAACGGAACTTCGGTTCCGTTTTTTTTATTGTTGATATTCAAGAATAATAGAATTATATTTGTGCATCAAAAAAACGCGATGGCCGAAAACACTAGTAAAAATCTCCCGCTGTATGCTGTAATCTTTGCAGTGATTGCAAAACTTTATTTTCTATTGACGCACCATATTCAGGAAGACGCTTTCATCACTTGGCGGGTGGCCCAAAATTTATTGGATTACGGAGTGATTGGTTTCAATGGCGATACCAAAATATCAGCTTCTACAACACATCTGTATGTTTTCGTTTCTTATTTTTTTAATTTAATTTTTGGGAAAGAGAATTTTATCGAACCTCTCTTGATTCTAAACACCATTCTTTTTACGATTGGAAGTTTATTTCTTTCTCATTTATTATTAAAAAATCCTTGGCATAAAGCAATTTTCATCTTTTTATTTGGGCTTCTGCCGCCTTCCATAAAGATCTCGATTCTCGGAATGGAATACGGAATTCTGTTCTTCCTCGAAATGGCTTTGCTCTATTATGGCTTTAAAAAAGAAAAAAATGGGCACTCATTGTATTTCCAATCTTGATTTTATTCACAAGAATTGATACCGTAATTTTCCTCGGAATTGTCTTTTTGGTTGATACTTTTTGGAACAGAAAAATAAAATGGGTCTATATTCTAGGTGGAATTTTAGGAGTTTCTGCGGCTTTGGCTTTCAACTGGTTTTACTTTGGTGAAATTGTGAATAATACGATTGTTGCTAAAAAGTTGGCGTACGACAGAGTGTATACTTTGCATCAGGATTTCGAATATTTCAGATTAAATTATGGAAACTTCTGGGGAATGCTGAAGCTTCCCGATGACTTCAATCCGGTGACGATTGTTATTGCTGTTTTTGAGTTGTTATGTTTTATTTATTTAATCAGACAGAGAGAAAAAAGAAATTATTTCTTATGGATTATTTTTCTGTTTGCATGGACGAAACAGATTATTTTTCTTTCACAAAAAAGCCTTTTCGACTGGTATTATTGGGTTCCACAGATTTTACTGTTCGTTCCGGTTTTAATCTTTGTTTTAGAACAAAAAGTAAAAAGAAACTGGTGGCTTTCGGCATTGGTTATTTTCTATATTTTACCGATGCTGGCTTTCCAAACAATCCATTCTATCGCAACCGGAAACGGTGAGTGGAATTACAGAAGATCGATCGGATTATTTTTAAACAACTACGAAAAAGACAAAAAACAATGGATTTTACTCGAACCTGCGGGATACATTCCTTATTTTTCTGGCTTAAAAACCATCGATGAAGTTGGATTGGTTGACAAACAGATTCAGGAAGAAATTAAAAAAGATAAACCTCATTACTGGCTTAATACCGTTAAAAAAAGACAGCCAAAATATTTGCTTTCTTACAATAATTTATTTGAAGGTAAGGATGCATATTATTATAAAACACATTATAAATTGTTAAATGAATTCCGTGTGAAGAATCATTTGCAAAGTGACAACAAGATTTTAGAGAAAATTTACAAACTGAAGCCTTCCGGAACGGATTACAATCTTTACGAAAGAATGAAAGATAAATAATTCAGAACTTTAAACCTAAACCCATGAAATACTGTGCTTTCCTCCGTGGTGTCAACGTAAAAGGCACGAATATGAAAATGGCAGAAGTCTGTGAAGTCTTTAAAAATGTAGGGGTGCAGGGTGTTGTGTCGGTTTTGGCGTCGGGAAATATTATTTTTACTTCAGATCAAAAAGTTGAAGATTTAAAAATGATTCTTGAAAAAGCAATGTCGGAGCATTTTAATTACGAAGCGTTTCTTTTTGTGAAATCTAAAGAAGAAATTGAAAGTTTTTGGAATTCAAATCCGTTTGATAAAAATGAAGATTTACACGTTTATACATTTATAGGAAATAAAGATGTAGAAAGTGTTTTAATGAAAGAATTTGAAGCTGATTCAAAACCCGAAAACGAAGATGCAAAAATCGTCAACGGAAATTTCTATTGGCAGGTTCCAAAAGGGAATACTTTAGATTCTACTTTCGGGAAAATTTTAGGCAGAAAAAATATGAAAGATCAGTTTACAAGCAGAAATATTAATACATTTGAGAAGATTTTGAAAAAAACACACGCATGAGAAAAATTTTTATTAGTTCATTTTTGGTGGTAAGCGTTTCGATGTTTTCGCAAACAGTTTCGGATTTGAAATTTGATTCGAATGTTATAGATTCTGAAAATTCTTATGTTGCTTTACAAAAGAAGGAAACTGACACAAAGTATGGCTATGGATTTATCTATTTTGATGAAATGGCTGGATATTCATTCCGAAGTTTAGGAGATTTGGCTGTTGAAAATGGAAAACTGAAAGTTGTTACTGATGAGTTTCACAAATCATCAATGCTGATTTCAAGAATTGGAAATTTCAATCTTAAAACAGCTAAACTGAGTGATGATGTAGTGAAAAAACTGAATTTAGAGTCACCGCCTAAATGGTTGGGAAATTATAAAGGTTCAAAGCCAGAGAATGAGAAAATCCTGGACAGAGCAAGCAAGCTTAACGGTGCGAACAACCCGCAGTTAGCATTGCCAAAACTTTTAGAATTACATAAAAATAATTTTAAAACAGAAGCGTTATATTTTGAATTGATATTTTCATACAATGCTTTAGGAAAATTTCCAGAGGCAGAAATGATAAGCCAAGAAGCAATTAAAAATAAGAAAGCAGATGATTTGATAAAAAAGAATACATCTACTCACTAGTACATCAAAATAAATTAGAAGTTGCAGATGATTTTCTGACCAAGAATATCTCTTCTTTTACCACAGAAAATAATAAGGCAGAAGCGATGATTAATATGGTCGCATCCAGTGCTCACAATAATGATTTTTTAATTGCCGATAAATGGTTAAAAGAACTAAAATCACAGCCCAGCTTTGGTAGATATCAAAATAATATCAAGCAGTTAGAAGGTATCATTAAAGATAAAAAAAGTAAAATTCAATAAGCAAGCATAAATTTTTAAAACTGTTTAGTTAAAATAAATTCAAATAAAAATGATTCAGTACTTAGACAACATACAGCACAAAGATTCAAAAAACTTTTTCTTAATCGCAGGACCATGCATCATCGAAGGTGAAGATATGGCATTGAGAATTGCAGAAAAAGTAATTGAACTGACCAATAAATACAATATTCCTTACATTTTTAAAGGAAGTTTCAAGAAAGCCAATAGAAGCAGAGTAGATTCTTTTACGACAATTGGTGAAGAAAAATCTCTGGAAATTCTTAAAAAAGTTGGGGAAACTTTTAATATTCCAACCACCACAGATATTCACGAAAACGATCACGCAGCTTTGGCGGCGCAATATGTGGATGTTTTGCAGATTCCGGCATTCTTAGTGCGTCAAACCGATTTATTAATTGCCGCAGCAAAAACCGGAAAATGTGTTTCATTAAAAAAAGGACAGTTTCTTTCTCCGGAATCGATGAAATTTGCAGTTCAGAAAGTGACTGATTCAGATAATCAAAAAGTAGCCATCATTGAAAGAGGAAATTCTTTCGGATATACCGATTTAATTGTTGATTATAGAGGAATTCCTACGATGAGAGCTTACGCTCCTGTAATTTTGGATGTTACGCATTCTCTTCAACAGCCTAATCAAAGCTCAGGAGTTACGGGAGGAAGACCAGATTTGATAGAAACCGTTGCCAAAGCAGGAATTGCAGTGGGTGCGGACGGAATTTTCATCGAAACACATCCTACACCGGAAACTGCTTTATCTGACGGAGCCAACATGCTTCGACTGGATTTATTAGAAGATTTATTACAAAAATTAACAAGAGTTAGAGAATCCATTTTGTAATTGTTAAAAAATCCTTAATTTTAGAATTCTAAATAATTTCTTTTGAAAAAACTAGTTTTACCACTGAGCCTCATGGTTCCGATGTTAGTATTCTCCCAAACCAAAAAGAGAGATACAACAAGAACAACAAATATTGAGGAAGTCGTTTTCCAGAAAAAAGTAACAGGAAGCACGAATGACCTTACCACTGTAAAAATATCTGCAAAAGATGCTCAGAATGTGGCAAGCATTTCCGGAGGGATCGAAGGAATTATTAAAACGTTACCTTCTGTAAACTCCAACACAGAACTGTCTTCGCAATACATGGTGCGTGGTGGAAACTACGACGAAAACCTTATTTACATTAATGATATTGAGATCTACAGACCTTTCTTGATAAGAAATTCTCAGCAGGAAGGTTTAAGCATCATCAATCCTGATATGGTTTCTACAGTGAATTTTTCTGCCGGCGGTTTTGAGCCAAGATATGGTGATAAGATGTCTTCAGCATTAAATATTTATTACCGTGAGCCTGAAAAATTTGAAATTTCAGGAGAAGCAAGTTTAATTGGTGGAAGATTAACAACTGGTTTAGCTTCAAAAAATAAAAAATTAACAGCTTTATTTTCAGGAAGATATAGAAATACCAATTTGGTACTGAATACTTTGAATGAAGATACTGATTTTAACCCGGTATACTACGATTTTCAGACCTATCTTAATTATCATGTGAGTGATAAATTTACCATGTCATTCATCGGATATTATTCAAAGAACGACTATGAAATGTTTCCCAAAGAGCGAAGTGTAGACTTTGGTTCTTTGCAGAGGCCAATTAATCTTTCTGTTTTTTACAACGGTAAAGAAAACGATCAGTACAAAAACATGATGGGAACGTTCTCTATGAACTATAAACCGTCTGACAAATGGAGATTTACTTTAGACAGTTTTGCTTATCAAAACAGAGAAAAAGAATATTATACAATCGCTTCGAGTTATATTTTACAGACTTTTGACCCGATTACAGGGAATCCGATTACATCTTACGATATAGGCGGACAGATTGAACATGCTCGTAATGATTTGTTTGTAAGAACTTACGGAACGCAGTTCAGAACTCGTTTTTCACCGAATGTAAATACAGATATTGAATTTGGTTTTAAATATGAAAAAGAAAATCTTCGTGATTTAACCAATGAGTATAAATTAGTAGATTCATCTGGATACAGTATGCCAAGACCTCCGGATGATCCGAGATTTCCCGATGCTTCAGACTTAGATCTATTTTACAGCATTCAGGGTAATAATCATATCGAACCGACTAGAATGTCAGCGTATGGACAGTATTCGCAGAAGTTCTACTGGGGTTCGAGCAAAGTTTTTGTAAACGCTGGGGCGAGAGTTGCACATTGGAGTTTTAATGATGAAACCATATTCTCACCAAGAGCACAGTTTGCCATAAAGCCTGATTGGAATACAGATATGTTGTTCAGGGTTTCGGGAGGTATTTATTACCAGGCACCTTTCTATAAAGAAATTAAAGATTTAAATGGAAATTTTAATGCGAATATAAAATCTCAACGTTCGATTCAGGCAATCGTTGCCAATGATTTTGAATTTGAGTTCGACAACCGTCCGTTTAAATTAACGACAGAAGCATACTACAAGAAAATGGATAACCTTATTCCGTATTATATGGATAATGTAAGAATCCGTTATTCCGGTAAAAACAATGCGTCAGGTTATGCCTATGGGCTTGATACCAGATTGTTTGGTGAATTTGTTCCAGGAGTAGATTCTTGGTTGTCTGCGAGTTATGCTAGGATTTATGAAAATATTGACGGAAGAGGAGATATTCCAAGACCGACCGATCAACGTTTCAGATTTGCAATGTTTTATCAGGATTATATGCCAAGATTTCCGCAAATGCGTGTGAATCTTACGTTAACCTATGCAATGGGATTACCAAACGGAGCGCCGGTTTTCACAGATCCTTATCAGTATCAGAAAACTTTGCCTTCTTACAAGAGAGTGGATTTAGGTCTTTCTTATGCATTTGTAGATGCTAAAGAAAAAAACAGACTTATGGTTTCTTGAGTAATTTTGATGAATTAACATTAGGAGTTCAGGTCTTTAATGCATTTAATATTAACAACACAGTTTCTAACCAATGGATAACTGATGCGAATACGAATTTGATGTACCCAGTTCCAGTACGTTTGACGGGAAGGTTCTTTAATGTCAAGCTTGAGTTTAAGATTAAATAAAAACTTAAATTTTATCAAAAATATACAATGACTCCTGAAATTTTCAGGAGTTTTTTTTATCCTTAATTTTATAACAATACCCCTTAATTTTGTAACAATCATTCAACGGATATTTTTACCTTTGTTTCAGCTTATGAAAAGATTCTTGCCATACTATTTTCTATTTTCTACTTCGGTTTTTCTTCCGGAGCAGTTTTTAGCATGCATTATTGTATGAAAGAATTGGTTTCAGTGACTCAAAAATCTGATGATACCTGTAGCAAATGCGGAACGAAAGAAAAGAGAGACTGCTGCAAAACCGAAATAAAATTGGTGAAAGTTGAAGATTCTCAAAAATCAGATTTCTTGAAAATTGAATTTCTGCAAACTGTTTCAGAAATTCAAAATCATCAGTTTTTCTTTACAGACCAATCATTTTTAGCTACAAAATTCACTCAAATTCAGATCAATGCACCACCGGAAAACCGGCCGGTTCCGATCTTTATTCATCATTGTAATTTTAGAATTTAAAATTTGTTAGTCGTTTGATATTCATATCATAATGAACGACATACTTTGTCGCATCATGCGATTTTCAAATTATTATTCAATCTAAAATCTTAAAACAATGAAAAAATATATCATTACAGCCCTATTTTCTTTATTTGCAATCGTATCTGTCTCAGCTCAGCTAAAATCTGACACTCAGGTAACAAAGCTTTACCTAAACTATATTACCATCAAAAATGCGTTGGCTTCAGATAATGCCGACAAAACTTCTCAAGCTGCAACAGAGTTTATTAAAACTGCTTCAGCTATCGATTACAAAGTTCTTTCTGAAGGGAATGTGAGTACTCTGAAGAAAGATGCAACAGCGATTTCAAATGCTAAAGACATTGCGGCTCAAAGAGAGAGTTTCTTTAATCTTTCAGACAACATGATTGCTTTGGCGAAGCAGTTTAAAGTTTCAGAAAGTCCGATTTTCATTCAGTTTTGTCCGATGGCAGACGGAAGCTGGCTGAGCAACGAGAAAAAAATCATCAATCCTTATTACGGCAGCTCTATGCTTTCTTGTGGTTCTGTAAAATCAGAGATTAAATAAATATTGTATTTATTTGTAAAATAATCAGTTGAATATATTTAATTAAAATCTACTTTAATAGGTTAGATTAATATTCAGCTATAAAGAATTTTGAAATATTATGAAAAAAATAATAATGTTTCTGATGCTTTTGTTCTCTGTTTTCAGTTTTTCACAATCCGTTAAGACATATTTTACGTGTCCGATGGATAAAGATGTCATTGCATCAAAACCCGGTGACTGTCCTAAATGCGGAATGACTTTGATGATGAAAACCGTCGTCATAAAACCTAAGGTTACAGAAAAACCATCAGTAAAAAATATACCGAAAGCAACAGTAAAATCAGAAATAAAAATCAAGGCTAAGAATAAGCCTGAGATTGCGAGAAAAGTTGAAGTTAAAAAAGTAAGCAGTGGTAAGAAATCTAATGAGATTAATAAAACTCTAAGTGCTAAACCGATTTTAGATTCAAACACTCAAACTAAACCTCAGTCTCAATCTCAGTCTAAAATAAGCTACACTTGTCCGATGCATCCTGAAGTCGTTTCCGACAAACTTGGGAAATGTCCAAAATGCGGAATGGATTTAGGAGAAGTTGAAAATAATGCTCAATTTGAGCCTGAACCTAAACCTGAGAAATCTGTTTTAAAAAGAAATTCCGAAAATGGAAAAATATCTTTTGGCGGAAAAACAGTTCGCTATGATTTATATGTAAAAGATACGATTGTCAATTTCACTGGAGAAAACCGCAGAGCAATCGCCGTAAATGGAAAATTACAGGCTCCGACTTTATATTTCACAGAAGGAGATACTGCAGAGATTTATCTTCATAATATGCTGAAGGAAAATACAGGTTTCCATTGGCATGGCGTGATTTTACCGAATGAGCACGACGGAGTTCCTTACCTGACAACAAAACCTGTGGAGCCCGGAGAAACTCATTTGTATAAATTCAGAGTTTCGCAGAACGGAACGTATTGGTATCATTCACACGAGGGTTTGCAGGAGCAAATCGGGATGAATGGAATTCTGGTTTTCAATAAAAGAGAAGGCGAGCCTAAAACGGAATACACAAAAGAAATTCCGGTGCTTTTAGGTGAATGGAGTGACGAAGATCCGATGCAGATTGCACGAAGGCTTCATATGGCGAATACCGATTGGTATGCAATTAAAAAAAATGCAGTCCAGAGTTACTGGGAAGCGATAAAATCCGGAAACTTCGGAACAAAAGCCCTGAATGAATGGAAGAGGATGGAAGCAATGGATGTAAGCGATGTCTATTACGATAAATTTCTGATCAACGGACTTCCAAGTTCTGAATATTCAAATCTAAAAGCGGGTGACAAAGTACGTTTGAGAGTCGCCAATGGAGGATCTTCTACTTATTTCTGGCTAAATTTCGGTGGCGGAAAAATAAAAGTAGTAGGAAATGACGGAAATGATGTCGTCCCTGTAGAAGTAGATCGTCTGATTGTAGGCGTTTCGGAAACGTATGATATTGAAGTCACCATTCCAGAAAACAAAAGTTTTGAATTTCGTGCGACGTCAGAAGACAGAATTGGTCACGCTTCTTTATGGTTAGGTTCAGGTGAGAAAATTGAAGTTCCCAATTTACCGAGATTAAAGCTTTTCGAGGGGATGAAAATGATGAACGGCATGATGAAGATGAGCGGAAATATGAAACCGATGAACATGGTCATGGGAAATCAGATGATGGACATGAATGAAGTGATGTATCCTGAACTTTCTGAAAGTCAGCGAAAAATGACGATGAAGCACATGAATGAAATGATGGGGATTAAAGAAAAAAAATCAGAAAAAGAAGCAGATCATTCTAATCACTCAGGAATGGATATGGAGGAAAAATCGATCAAAAGATTATCGTATAATATTTTAAAATCTCCCGAAAAAACAATTCTTCCTACAGAAAATGTTCGTGAAATGAAATTTACGCTGGAAGGAAATATGAATCATTATCTGTGGACTTTAGATAATAAAACGGTTACAGAGACCGATAAGATTTTAGTGAAAAAAGGAGAGGTTTTGCGAATTACTTTGTACAATAACTCGATGATGCGGCATCCGATGCATTTACACGGTCACGATTTTAGGCTGATCAATTCAAAAGGAGAATATTCACCCCTAAAAAATGTTGTAGATATTATGCCGATGGAAACCAATACGATTGAATTTGCAGCCAATCAAGATGGCGACTGGTTTTTTCACTGCCATATTCTGTATCACATGATGGCGGGAATGGGAAGGATTTTCAGTTACGAAGACTCAAAACCTAATCCGCAGCTGCCCAACAGAAAGCTAGCCTGGAAAAGCTTTTTAAAAGATAACAGAATGATAAGTTCGATGGCCATGGTCGATCTTCACAGCAATAAAATGCATGCAGAAACGATGACAATGTTCGGACCGAGATGGGCAAATCTGAATGAATTTCATTCGAATTGGGAGTTTGATCATTTTGACGGAAACTTTAAAGTCGGTCAGTTTTTAGGAAAATTTCAATGGGCGATTCCTTATGCAGGTTTGAGGATTCAAAAAAGTCATGAAATCATGGAGCGACAGATGGCTGAAGAAATGGGAGAAGATTTTAATGGAAAGAAAACCTGGTTCGGACAACAAAAAGCTTCGAAAAATAAGACTGTATTCATTATTGGAGCCCAATATATTTTGCCGATGCTGATCACGGCAGATGCAAGTGTTGATCACAATGGGAAAGTATTATTGGAATTAAGCCGGGAAGATATTCCGATTTCCAGAAGATTGAGAGGGAATTTCAGTATCAATTCTGATGGAGAATTTACCTCGGGAATACGGTATATTCTACAAAAATGGTTATCCGTTTCCGGAAATTATGACAATGAAATGGGCTGGGGTGGCGGAATTACGCTGACCTATTAAATACAAAGGCTGCTTTAATTGTTAAGCAGCCTTTTTTATTTACTTGTTTTAAATTTCCTAAATATTTTAGAAGGAAAAGAATTGGCAGCCAGAGAATTGAAAAATCATATTTCCAGTTGTAGAATTTTCTCAATCATTTTTGATTAGTACTTTCAGGAATTAATCTCATCACGAAGTTTCTTAAAGTATTTCCTTTTTCCCACTGAGAAATCTGCCCGATTTTCCAGCTGGTGTTAACGATATAATCAACTTTTTTCTTCTGGTATTTTGAAATTCTTCAAAAACTGAATTGAAATTTTTGTTATTTTCTAATAATTTTCCAAGCACATAAGCATCTTCAATCGACTGACACGCACCTTGCCCCATATTCGGAGTTGTTGCATGAGCTGCATCACCAATTAGACAAAGGTTTTTAGCAAACCATTTTGGAATAGGAGCGAGGTCAATAATATCATTTAAAATAATATTTTCTGGTTTTGTTGCTTCCAAAATCTGTAAAACTAACGGATCAAAATCTCTGAAAGTTTTAGTTAAATCAGTATTTGCTGTGAAATTGTTTTCGTTGATTAAAGCGTACCAATACACTTTATTTTCAGAAAGCTTCACAAAACCAAAGCGTTTTCCCTTTCCCCATATTTCTAAAGCATGATGAAGATATTTTTCAGGAAGATTAAAATTGGTTAGTCCGCGCCAACATTTTTGTTTGGAATTTCTGATGGTTCCGGTTTCTAGAATTTGATTACGGACTTTAGAATGAATTCCATCTGCTCCAAAAACGATTTTGCTTTCGATTTCATTTCCGTTTTCAAAGTTTAAATGATAATTTTCATTCTTCTCAATCTTTTGTAAACTGTGATGCAGCTGTAAATTTTCAAAGCCGATATTTGAAGCTAAAATATTCTGTAAATCTGCTCGGTGAATGGCAACATTACAAGAATTAAATTTCTTTTCCAAAGCCAGAACATTCGTTGTTGAAATGGTTTTCAGTTTTTCATCCGTAATAAAAATTCCATGAATTTTGTTTCCAGCGTTTTCAATTTCTTCTTTTAATCCTAATTTCTCAAAATCTGCATTGCATTAACGGCCATCATAATTCCTGCTCCGACAGGTTTTATTTCCGGTGCAGATTCGTAAATGGTAAAGTCTAAATTTTGTTGCTTCAGAATATTTCCTAAAGTCAAACCGCCAATTCCGGCTCCGATGATTGAGATGTGATTCATTTAAAATTATTGAAATTTAAAATAAGTTAAATCAAATTTTGTATTAGTGAAATCTAATATAATTCTATAATCGATCTTTGCTAGTCCTCTTTTCGAAAAACCTTTTATTCTAATTTTATAGTCTACTTGTTGCTTTGAAATGTAATTAATTTCTTCCCAAACACACGGAAAATTTTCATTATTTCCAATTTTACTAATTTGTAAGATAGGTTGAGCTATATTGAAAATTTTACTTCTAGTAAGTAGAAAAATGTGGTTATCCAAAAGAATAATTGTTGATTTATTAATCTGGTAATTGTAAACGGATTTACTACTTGATACATCAATATCGGTGTCAATATCACTTAGTTTGACAATTTTTTTTCCTGATAAAGATTCCAAAAATCTTTTCTCTTTATTCTTGTTATGATAGTGAGATACTAATTTTCCTGCGAAAATGATAAAAATTATTATTCCAAAAATTAAATAAATTTCCATATTCAAATATAAAAAAAGCGGAGCTTGAAAAATTCAAACTCCGCTTAATAATTATTTAAACTAAAAATTATTTACCTAAATAAGACTTCAAAATCTTACTTCTGGTATTGTGTTTCAGTCTTTTGATTGCTTTTTCTTTGATCTGACGAACTCTTTCTCTTGTAAGGTCAAAAGTTTCACCGATTTCTTCCAAAGTCATTGGATGCTTACCGTTCAGTCCGAAATATAATCTTACCAAATCAGCCTCTCTAGGAGTCAACGTGTTCAATGCTCTTTCAATTTCAATCTGAAGAGATTCAAGCATCAAATCTTTATCCGGGCTTGGAGATTCTCCGGAACGCAATACGTCATACAAGTTAGAATCTTCACCTTCTACCAATGGAGCATCCATCGACAGGTGTCTTCCGGAGTTTTTCATTGATTCTTTGATGTCTTCTTCACTCATGTCAAGAACTTCAGCCAATTCTTCCGGAGAAGGTGGTCTTTCGTTTTCTTGTTCAAGGTGAGCGTATGCTTTATTGATTTTGTTTATCGAACCAATTTTGTTCAGCGGTAATCTTACAATTCTCGACTGCTCAGCCAAAGCCTGTAAAATCGACTGACGAATCCACCATACGGCGTAAGAGATAAATTTAAAACCTCTTGTTTCATCATATCTTTTTGCAGCTTTCATCAATCCTAAATTCCCTTCGTTGATTAAATCGGGAAGAGAAAGACCCTGGTTTTGGTACTGTTTTGATACTGAAACTACGAAACGAAGGTTGGCTTTAATCAATTTTTCCAATGCGACTCTATCGCCGGCGCGGATTTTTTGTGCCAAATCTACCTCTTCGTCTGCGGTAATCAATTCTACTTTACCAATTTCCTGCAAATACTTGTCTAGTGAAGCGGTTTCCCTGTTGGTAACCTGCTTGGTTATTTTTAATTGTCTCATTTATCGTTATTCTCAAAAATAGAGTTACTGTATATTATACGTTTGAAACGATCAAAAGGTTACACATGTTTTAATTATTTTTTATTTAATTAAAATAATGCTGGATTTTTAGTTGTAAATTATGGCTCATGTTTTTATAAATGAGAAATGATGTGTTACTTTTTAGCCAAGTATTTTCAGTTACGTCACTTCGAGTAGCTTTCAAAAAAGCGTATCGAGAAGTTTTTGATCAATGACTGAATTTGTTAGAAGTTCATGGGTTCTCGATACATTTTTCTACGTTTCACTCCGAAAAACACTCGAACTGACGGAACAAAAAAAGTGAAACCGAAGTCTCACTTTATATAATTGATAACGAATTAAAAATTGATTTTTAAAATTCACTCATTCATTATTGACACTTAAAAAAGATCATTCAATACTTTAGCCAGTCTCAAGCCTCCGTAAAGAAGCTGTCTTTCCATGGTATCGTTGAATTTGTATTGATAATCGTAACTCAATTTTGAGTCATTCGGAGTTTGTGCATAGATTTTATTGGCAATCTGATGAGAATCGTATAACCAGTTTTCTAATGTTCCTGATTGAATTTGCTTTACTTCATCTTTCGTTTTAATATCCAAAAGCTTTGCATATTCTGTATAGCTATATTTTTGTGAATCAACCAACTTTCCATCCCAAACTGAGTGTAGATTTGTTTTATCTCCAAAATAAGTAACGTTAATTTTATTTCCTCCCAAATCTTCAGATCTTCCTGTATGCATTGGCTGTGCTAAATCTCCCATCATATGAATAAGGAAAATCAAAGCAATTTTTCTGTCTTTTTCAGAAGTTTTTTCGTCTTTGATTTGTGAAGATAACGTTTTAATCTGCGAATATAGGCTTGGTCCTGACTGAGCTTTCAGATTTTTTTCAAATGATGTGAAATCTGCTTGTGGATCAATGTTCACATAATGCCATACTGAAGTCTGCTTCCACACTCCTGTAGTGTCAGACTTGATAAAATCTGGCCAGTTTGCCCAATACGCCAAACGTTCTTGCCCCATCATTTTTCTTATTTCCCTTCTTGCCTTACCAGATAAGTGGTTTTCTGCAATCTCTGCAATTACTCGGTGACCTGTCAATCCCCACGCAAAAGAATATACTGAGCTGGAGATCATTAATAAAAGCAGCATTTTAGAATAAATACTTTTCATTTTTTAATAATAATTTTAGATGGCAAAGATAGGATAGACTTTTCAAAATCAGAGTAAAATCGGAATATTTTCTTGTGATATTTATTGATTGTTAAATAAATTTAATCTGTCTTATTTTAATTAAAAAAACTGTTGTTTTACTTATTAAATTCTAAATTTATCACTAAATTGGATTAACAAAATATTTAGACATTTGTAAAAGAATATTTTTTCAAATTTGAGAGATATATTATCTTTACACTAACAACCAAAATCACGAATCACAAAGTATGTACGACAATAGCATTGTAGATATGCATTATAACAAACTGCAGACAGATTTTAAAGCTGAAGCGGTTGCCGTCAATCTCCTGAAATACCATCGGGCAGTAAGCAATATTTTTATCGACAGGATCGGAAGTAACGACCGGGCTTATTTAAAGGATATCAAAAGTATTTCTAGTCAATATCTTGGTTTTGATGAAGAAGTTCTAAGCATAAAAACCTATAGAGAAGGTATTTATGACTATTTACCTGAAGGACTTTTTCACCCGCCATCACTTAACACTTCAAGAAAAAATGTTGAAAGTGTAGTAAATGAAATCCGAAAGCAAAAACGAGTAGAAGAGGATGCACGAAAATTTTTCATGCCTTTCGAACTTGAAATTTTCTTCACAGAAATCGGCGCTTTGCTGAAAGAATACGATTTTGATCTCGCAAGCGATACCGATTCACTTTTGACGGTGTTTTCAGAGCTTTGGCCGGTTGTAAAGATGCTTGATAAAAAGAATGCGTATATTTTTATTCATATTTTACCTTTTTTCCATCAGATAAGAGGCGATAAAAAATGGTTCGAGCGTTGTATGAATTCATTTTTAGGAGTTCCTGTAGAAATTACTTTTACTCCAAATGTTATCGACAGAATTGAGGAAGAAGACGATTCTATTTTGTTGGGGAACTCAAGATTAGGCGTAACGTACATCCCAAGTGGAAAACATATGGATGGAGAAAGAAATTGGATCGTCAATGTAGGCCCGATTCCGTATGATGAAATGAAAAAGTATATTCCAGGGAATTCTTTCAGAAAAGTTCTTCAGGCTCTGTACGATTATTGTTTACCGGTACACGTAGATATTGAAGAAAATTTTGTCACCGAAAAGAAAGAATATTCGTTTATGCTGGAAGATAACGAAAGAAATTCTAACAGGCTAGGTTTCTCTACTTTTCTGTAAAATATTTTATTATATTTACAATCATCAATCACAATCATTATTAATTGAATTAAATGGAATTTTCATCAGTAAAAGGTGTATTTTTAAGATTTATATTAGTGCCACTATTGGCGGTAATTATGATGGGCATCATGGGTGCCATCAGACGAAATCAGCCTGCAATTAAAATTAAGGTTATTATCATCTATGTTTTGCTATGCAGTTTGTGCCTGGCAATTCCAGGTTTTTTTGGATTCTCAAGGAATTTATTTAATCCTTATTGGTACTTGATTTCGCAGGCGATCTACTTATTATTAGGAATCTTTCATGTTAATTTAATGCATCGATTCTTTAGAAAACATATTCAGTCATTTGGCTTAAGCGTTTTATTTGAATCTGTACTTTCGATCACATGTGTTCTTTTGGGAGCTTACTTATTCGTACTCATTTTCACTTGGATCAGTAAAGATCAGGGATATCCGATTATGTCTGCGACCAGTGCTTTGATCTTTTTTGTACCTATGGTATTTCACTACTGCTACATTCAGTTTATCAGTATTCCGGTTGATATTTATAAAACCTGGAAATATTCTCCAGATCAGAAACCACCGGATTTTGAAGGAGCAGATTTTGACCGATTAATGGTTTTAAATGTTGAATTGAGCAAGAATCTTGAAGATGCCAACCGATTTAGAATTAAAGCTAAAACTTTACCGACAGGAGTCACTTTCGGAGACTGGTTTTTCCGTGTGGTAGACGATTACAATCATAAAAATCCGAAATCAATCATTCACTTGTCAGACGAAGCGAAAGAATCATATTACTGGATATTTTACACCAAAAAATCTTTTTTCAGTTTCAGAAAATACATCGATTTTGATCAGGATATCAACACCAACAGTATTTCTGAAAATGAAGTGGTCATCTGTAAAAGGGTGATTCAGCATGAGGAAGAAGGAAAAAGAAAAGCATAATCACAAATTTTAAAAAAGTATTACTATGATACAGCCAATCAAACATTTTGCAATCAACTGGGTCGACGGGATGAAAGTTTCCCAGAGACATCTTAATGATCAGGATAATTTCTTAATAGATACGATTAGAGACGCCAATTCTTTGGCCATAACTACATATAACTACGGATTGTTGCCAATTCCGAACGAATTTACAGACAAAACTATCTTTGATGTTCATAATACGGCAACCAACGATGTTCAGCTTGTTATTAAACATTGCAGCGCCGTTACATTGGCCGGTTACAGAATTGAACTTAAAGACAGGAGAGTGAGTGTAAAATCGCTAGCGAAGTCGATGAATATGGAGGAAGATAACATCGATGGCGAATATTATATTCTTATTTCGGTAAATCCTTTTGATAAAGTTCCATTTGGTGATATTGATCCGGAAGAAATTCCCCCAAGACATCCGAATGCTCATGCGAATTATCATATCGAATTGCTTCCGGTTTCTTCACTGAACAGCAGTTATTCAGGAGGAAATTATTTGGTGGTAGGAAAGGTTGATTTTAAAGGAAATATTACTCAGGTGAATTCTACTTTTATTCCACCTTGTACTTCAGTACAAAGTCATCCTGCATTGATTGATTATTACAATGGTTATGCAAAATCAATTGGAAATCTACAACAGTACGCATTTAAAATCATTCAGAAAGCTTCCCATAAAAATCAAAATACAGCATTAGCCTTAAATGTAAAATCATTGTGTACAGTTTTGGTAAATACATTTGGAGATATGTATTTCCAGTTCAGAAATGTAATTCCTTACCAGGCACCTGTTTTTCTGATCGAATCTTTTGCGAAACTGGCTTTAAGAATGTACAATGCAACTCAGGTTTTAGTACCTGCAGAATTGGAAGAAATGCTCAATTACAGTTTAGAGTGGAGCGAAATTGCGCCTCACACTCTACTCAACCAATTATCAACGGTTGCAGAAACCAATTATGATCATCACAACTGTGGCGAACCGTTATTATACATTCAGCAGATGTTGAGAAGTCTTGAAATTATTTTCTCTAAATTGAGCGAACTTGATTACATCGGTCAGCGTAAAGAAAACATCATTGTTAATGAACAGGAAGTTTCTTCAAACACCAATCCGAAAAGAGGTTGGAGTGTTTTAGATTAGCAATTTAAACTTAAAAATACTTAATCCCGCGATTCATATTTCGGGATTTTTTATGTAAAATTGTTGAGTGAAATTCATAAAAATAATTCTGTAATTTTATCTAAAATGAACATTGAAAAAATAAGACAAGATACAAAAGGATTGTCTGACAAAATATTCTTAAACAGCGCAGGTTCTTCATTAATGCCTAGCATCGTCGTAGAATCGATGGTTGATTACTTTCATCAGGAAGAACAATTCGGAGGATACGAAGTTGCCAACAGAAATGTTGATTTACTGGAACAATTTTACAAAGAAACTGCAAAATTAATCAACTGCAAGCCTTCAAATATTGGCTTTGCAGCGAGTGCAACCGAGGCTTTTGCGAAAGCTTTGTCGAGTATTATTTTCAAGGAAGGCGATTGTATTATTACCACGGTAGACGATTATATTTCCAATCAGATTACATTTATTTCTTTACAGAAAAAACTGAATGTACAAATCTTCAGAATGAAAAATCTTCCCGATAACGAATTAGATCTGGAGGATTTTGAAAATTTAATTAAAAAATATAATCCCAAATTAGTTGCTGTCACTCATATTCCTACTAATTCCGGGTTGATTCAAAATGTAGAAGCTGTGGGCAAAATCTGCCGTCAATATGATATTTTTTATTTGGTGGATGCGTGTCAGTCTGTTGGACAAATGGTCGTCGATGTTGAAAAAATAAACTGTGATTTTCTTACGGCAACCGGAAGGAAATTTCTTCGCGGACCAAGAGGTACAGGGTTTTTATATGTTTCAGATCGAGTTTTGGAGAAAGATTATGCCCCCTGCTTTTGGATGCAATGGGCGCATATTGGTCAGAATTTAATGATTATGAATTATTTAAAACTGCAAAAAGATTTGAATATTTTGAGCATTCATACGGTTCAGTTGTAGGCTTCACTGAAACTTTAAAATATGCAAACAATGTAGGGTTGGAAAATATTGAAAATTACAACAGAAAATTATCCGAAAAACTAAGAGAGAATCTTCAGAATTCAGGTTTTAAGGTTTTAGATCAGGGAAATCGATTAAGCAGTATTGTGACTTTTTGTGGTGCGGATAATGATTTAGAGAATATTCAGAAAGTCCTTACAGAAAATAATGTATTCTTCTCTGTAAGTTATAAAAATTCTGCACTGATTGACTTTACTAACAAAAATGTGCCTGGAGCGATACGGCTTTCTCCCCATTATTTTAATACGATGGAAGAAATTGAAAAAATATCCGAAATTTTAAAAGGATAATTTGACTTTGAGAGTTTCAGTCAACTTCAGAATAATTAATTTTTCATAAGCTGAAACTCTCAAAGTCAAAAGTTTATTTTTTAACCAGAATTTTCTCCGTTGCTTTTTTACTTAAAACTTCGTGCTTTCCGTCAACTTCAACGGTTACAGATTTATCAAAATCTTCAATTTTAATGATCTTTATTTTAGTATTCAGGAGAAGTTTTCTTTCGGTTAGGTAGTTCAGAAAAGCATCATCCGATAAGGTTACAGAAGCAAAAATGACATTTTCGCCAACTTTGCAGTCGCTTAATTTCTGTAAATCCATCGAGATAATATTTCCGTCTTTATCCGGAATAGGTTCTCCGTGAGGATCGAATTTGGGATGATCTAAAATTTCATCCATCTTATCAAAAAATATTTTTGAGTGAACGTGTTCCAGCTGTTCGGCAATTTCATGAACATTTTCCCATCCGAAGTTCATTTTTTTAACCAGAAACATTTCGGTCAGTCTGTGTTTTCTGACCACCAATGCAGCTTCACGTCTGCCTTTTTCAGTAACTTTCAGTGGTTTGTAGGTTTCGTAGATAACCCATTTTTTTCTGAAAATTTCTTCATCATATTATTAACGCTCGGCATTTTCACATTGAGGAATTTGCTGAGTTCGTTAATCGTCACTTTACCTTCATTGTCAACTAAATGAAACAAAGCCTTCAGATAATTTTCTTCGGTTAATGTTGTCTTCAAAATGTTAGATGATTTTCGTTACAAATCTAACAAAATAATATTTAAAATTGAGTCTTGTTATTTTAAGTTTTTTTAATTTTACACAATGAAATTTTCATTCAAAAACGACTATTCTGAGGGTTGTCATCCCAAAATTCTTGAAGCACTTGTACATTATAACCTCGATCAGCAGGCTGGTTATGGAGAAGATCAGTATTCAGTGAAAGCTAAAGATTTAATTAAAGAAAAAATAAATAATCCAGATTCTGATGTCTATTTTGTCTCAGGTGGAACTCAGGCAAATCTTATTGTTATTTCTTCCATTTTAAAGCCTTATCAATGTGTGATTTCTGCGGCGACTGGACATATTCTGAATAATGAAACCGGAGCGATTGAAGCGACAGGACATAAAATTTTAAGCATTGAAAAAGAAGACGGAAAATTAACTCCATCCGATATTATTCCTGTCCTGGAAAATCACAAAAATATTCCGCACCAAGTAATGCCGAAGCTGGTGTACATCTCTAATTCTACTGAACTTGGAACGGTTTATACAAAAAATGAATTGGAAGGTTTATCCCTTTTCTGCAGAGACAATAATCTGTATTTATTCATGGATGGAGCAAGATTAGGACATGCTTTAACATCCGAAATTAGCGATTTAAGTTTAGAAGATGTAGCGAAATTAACCGATGTTTTTTATCTTGGTGGAACAAAAAACGGAGCGTTACTAGGCGAAGCGATTATCATCAACAATCTGCTGTTGCAGGAAGATTTTGCATTTAATATCAAACAAAAAGGAGCGTTGTTGGCAAAAGGTCGTTTATTGGGAATTCAGTTTTTAGAATTGATGCAGAATGATTTATATTTTGATCTGGCAAAACACGCCAACCAACAAGCCATGAAAATAAAAAATGCTTTACTGCAAAAGGGAGCATCTTTTCTATCTGACACCTTTACCAATCAGATTTTCCCAATTTTAAGCCATGAGCTTATTGGAATTTTATTAGAGAAATTTGAATTTTATGTTTGGAAAAATATCGATGAAAAGTCATCTGCCATCCGTTTGATTACCTCATGGAATACGAGCGACGAAGCAGTTGATGACTTTATAGAAATTATTGATAATCATTAAAAAAATCTCTCGCAGATTAAAGGGATTACGCAGATTTTTTTTGATTGAAATTAATCTGCGTAATCTACAAAATCAGCGAGAGTTTTAAACTTTCAACACTCTCTTAAAGCATTATACATCTTTTGTTTCTCTGTGGTAAAATTATTAATTCAGAACTTCATTAATTTTCGGGTATTCTGAAATTTTTCTGAATACAAAACGATTGGTTTTTTGTAGTTTTTCAATAAATAAATCCAATTCATTTACAGAATCGGCATCCGTTAAATATTGATCGTGAGTAAGAAAAACCAGATGTCTTGAAGTTTTTTCGAGATCATTAAAAAAGATACTGTCCACTTTTTTTAGCATGACCTGATGATTATCTTTAAGCTGCATTTTATTGGTGGGTTTCCATTCGAGATCCCAGCCGATTACTTTATAACCTGCAGTTTTTAATCTGTTTGCAGCTTCATTTGAAGTTTTGATATCGGTACTCGTAATATTATTGAGTCTCCAGATATTTCTTCCAGGAGTTCTGGCAATTTTATTCTGTAATCTTAAACTGTCTTTTGCAGTATCAAAATCATGCACAACCATTGCAGGATTTTGATAGAAATCTGTGTATCTGTTGTGAGCATGGGTGTGACTATGATTAGCCAATTCGATTAATTTGTCTTTTCTGAGAGATTCGAGGTCGTCTTTTTGTCGTTTGCTTCCGTTGGCATGTTCGCCCACTAAAAATGCAGTGGCACAAACATTTCGTTTATGAAGAATTTTAAGAAGATTTTCAGTACCGCGATTGGGACCATCATCAAAAGTGAGATAGATAACTCTTTTGTCTGACATGACTTCATCATCATCAATTTTCAAAACTTGCTTTGCGACGGGAGGTTCTTTAGAAATCATCGTTTCAGATTCTTTCTTGTCTTTTTTCTGATTACAACTTGTAAACAAAATTGATGTTGCACCGAACACTGCAACCATCCCTAGAAAAGTCCTGTTAAAAGACTTTTCCGCAAAAGTTTTTTTCATAAAAATTGATGGATATTAAATTGTTAAAAAATGTTAATTTTCAAGTTTTAAATTTAGCAATTTTAATACCACTATTTGTGAGAAATTTTTAGATTTAATTAAATTTTAATAAAAATTATTAAGCCAAAATTTTTTGAAGATATAAACCATTTTTAATCGCCGAAATCCCCCAGGTATTATTGAAAAATATAAATGATTTCAAACCTGAATTTTTAATTTTCTCTGCCAAATTATTTAAAAAACCTTCTGAATATTCTGATTTATAAAGTATAGGTTTTCCGTGAAGTCGATAATAAAGTACATCATTTGAATTGATTACAATATCTTCTGAAAGGTTTCCCGGAAAACTTACACCAGAGAAAATGATTTTATTGTCGTTTAGAATTTTATAAATTTGATTATTCCACCAAGATTCATGACGGAATTCAATAACATTTAAAAATTGAAAATCAATATTTTCTAAAATCCGGTTTAAATTTTCTTCCGTATTTTTAAACGAAGGTGGAAACTGATATAAAAATCCGGCAAGTTTTTCTTTTAAATTGCTTTGAATATGCATGCAGAATTCGATGATTTCTTCTTTGCAGTTTTCCAGTCTTTTTTCATGTGAAATGATCTTTGGAATTTTAATGAAAAATTTAAAATCTTCCGGAGTTTCATCAAACCATTTTTGAAGTGTTTTGGAAGTTGGCTTTCTGTAAAATGTAGAATTGATTTCAACAGCATTGAACTGCTGAGAATACAAACTTAAATAATCTTTACTTTTGGCATCTTCAGGATACAAAGTTCCCTTCCAATCGTTGTTGTAAAAACCCGAGCACCCAATGTAAAGATTTTCTTTTTTCATTTTCAAAATTCAATTAATTTATTTCTCGCTGATTTTTCAGATTAAGCAGATTCTTTTAGTTTAAACTATTTTAAGATTATTATTTTTTAAATCAAATTAATCTGCGAGAGAAAATTTCAACGAAGATTTATTTCACATTCAAATCAACAGAATTCAATCTCAACGAATTTAAAATCACAGACAAAGAACTGATGCTCATTGCCGCTGCAGCGATCATTGGAGACAATAATATTCCGAAAAAAGGATACAACAATCCTGCCGCAATCGGAATTCCCAGAACATTATAAATAAAGGCGAAAAATAGATTTTCTTTGATGTTTTTAAGAAGCTTTTCACTTAGAATTTTTGCTTTGGTAACACCAATCAAATCTCCTTTTAATAAGGTAATTTCTGCACTTTCAATAGCGACGTCGGTTCCTGTTCCCATGGCGATCCCGATATTGGCTTGCGCTAAAGCAGGGGAGTCGTTGATTCCGTCGCCGGTCATCGCTACTATTTTTCCTTGTTGCTGAAGTTTTTTGACTTCATTTAATTTATCTTCAGGAAGACAATTGGCTTTAAAATGTTTAATTCCAAGAGCGTCTGCAACAGCTTTTGCGTTATGTTCATTATCGCCTGTCATCATAATGACGTCAATTCCGTCATTCAGAAGTAATTCGACTGCTTTTTTCGAGCTCTCTTTTATTTTATCGGTAAAACTGATTAAACCTAAAACTTCATTTTCCTGCGCAACGTAAGAAATTGTATGCGCTTTTGATTGAATTTCAATTGCTTTCTGTTTTAAAATTTCAGGAATCAGAATTTGATTTGAAGTCAGTAAATTTTCATTTCCTAAATAAACGGTTTTTCCGTTGATAGTTCCTTTCACACCTTTCCCAGAAATGTTTTCAAAATCACTTACTTTTTCAGCCGAAATATTTTCATATTTTGCTTTTTTAATCACTGCATTTGACAGTGGATGTTCTGAATTTTGATTTAAAGAATAGGCTAACTTTAAAACTAAATTTTGATCATTATTTAAAGTTTCAATATGCTCAACCGACGGCTTTCCTTCAGTCAAAGTGCCTGTTTTATCGGTAATTAAAACGTTTACTTTATTCATTTGTTCAAGTGCTTCGGCATTTTTAATTAAAATACCATTCTTAGCTCCTTTACCAATTCCTACCATCAAAGACATCGGCGTTGCCAAACCTAAAGCACACGGACAAGCCACGATGAGAACGGCAACGGCATTCACAAAAGCAAACAAACTTTTTTTACCTTCCGGTCCAAAAAACTGCCATAAAATAAAGGTAATAACCGCAACTAAAATAACTACCGGAACAAAAACTTTTGCTACTTTATCCGTCAGTTTTTGTATCGGAGCACGACTTCGGCTCGCATCGTTGACCATTTTAATAATCTTTGAAAGCAACGTTTCATCGCCCACTTTTTCAGCTTTCATGATAAAAACGTGATTCCCGTTAATGGTTCCTGACGTTACTTTGTCATCCAGATTTTTCTCTACAGGAATAGGTTCGCCGGTTATCATACTTTCGTCAACCACAGAATTTCCTTCCGTAATTTTTCCATCCACAGGAATTTTTTCGCCGGGTTTTACTTTTAATAGATCTCCAATTTTTATTTCTGAAAGCGGAACTTTTTTTTCCTCGCCATTTACCATTAAATTGGCTTCATCCGGAGAAAGATTCATCAATTCTTTGATGGCATTTCCTGTTTTCTTGTGAGCAACAGCTTCCATTAGCTGACCTAAAATAACTAAGGTGATAATGACACAAACTGCCTCAAAATACAACGGGCTTTTATGATTATGCCCTCGAATTTCGTGAGGAACAATATCTGGGAAAAGTAAAGCAACAATGCTAAACAAAAACGCAGCGGAAACACCTAAAGCAATCAGGCTAAACATATTCAGGTTCCAAGTTTTAAATGAAATAAATCCTCTTTTCATCAAAAACCATCCTGAGTAGAACAGCACAGGAATCGTTAAAACAAGTTCAATGTAACCTTGAATTTGATGTGAAAAAGGAAAATCAATAAACATTCCGCCCATCGAAAGAATAAAAACGGGAATTGTGAATGCTAACGAAGTGATGAATTTTCTTTTTAAAATATTGAACGTTTCATCTTCTTGATTGTCACCATTTTTATCAGGATATCTTACCAAGTCCATTCCGCAAACAGGACAGCCAACGTTGGAGTCATAGGTTTTATCTCCTTCACAAAACATTGGGCAATAATATTTCCCCGCCATGTCATCCGTAACTTTTGGTTTTTCCTGATGCTGATGATTGTGGGAATGCGAATGATGATTTGAAACTGAATTTTTAACTAAATCTTCCGTGATTTTTTCTAAATGCATGTGACAAACCGGACAGTCGCCTTTTTCATCATAAATTTTGTCACCCTCACAGAACATCGGACAGTAATAATCACCGATATGATCTTTAAAATTTTCAGGTAAATTGGTTTTAGAAAAAGTAGGTTTAAAATTGGGATCTTTTGCCAATTTTTCCTCAATCGGAACTAAAAACATGTTGCAGACCGGACATCTTTCGCCCTGCTTAAAATATACTTTTTCGCCTTCGCATTCCATCGGGCAATAATAAACGGAAGATGGAGAAACTCTATCCTGAGGTTTTACAAAAACTTTATCTGGATTATGTGGGTCTTCAAGTTTATAATTTCCTGCTTCTTCTAAGGCTTTATTTAATTCATTTAATTTAATTTCTCGATCAGAATTGATGGTCGCTGTATTGCTTTTGAGATCAATATCTGCATTTATATTTTCAAGACTGTTGAGTTTTTCTGAAATTTTATTTTGGCAACCTGAGCAGGTCATCCCAAGTATTTTATATTGTTTTTGCATTATCTTAAATTTATTCTACAAATTTCCAAAATGAAAATGGAAGACTGTTATAAATTTAAGGATAATAGTTACAGAATTTGGTTAGTTAGCTAAAGTTGTTAGACTGTAACTAAATAACTGATGACTCATTCGCTTTTCAAATTTGATCCAACGGTTTTCTGTTCTGAACTTCTAGTTTTTTAAACTGAGTAGGGGTGTAGCCCGTTGTACTTTTAAATTGCGAGGAAAGATGCTGCACACTTTTATAACCCATGTGTCCGGCAATTTCGGTTAAAGTAAAATCGTTGTTGAAAAGAAGTTCTTTAACTTTTTCAATTTTTTGGAGAATATAATATTGCTCTAAAGTGACATTTTCGTTTTGCGAAAAAACTTTAGATAAAGAACTGTAATCTTTGTGTAAGGCACTACTTAGGAAATTTGATAAAACAAAATTTTCATCTGTATCTAATCTTCCTATTTTTAGAATAACAAGATTTTTAATATTTTCGATAAGTTGTTGAGAGGGGGCTTTTAAAATTTCAAAGCCAATTTCTTCAAGCTTATTTTCAATTGGGAGCAACTCATTTTCTGAAATGTCAGATTCAGTCTCAACTTCTCCTAATTGGATACATTGAACCTTAATTTCAGATTTTTTAAAAATATCAGCAACGGCGGAAATACAACGGTCGCAAACCATATTTTTTATGAGAATTTTCATGACGGGTTGCCCAATCGGTCTTTTACAAATTCTACTTTTGTTTTTCCGTGCGGTGAAGGATTTCCGTCTTCATTAAGATTTACCATTACAATTCTGTCAACAGTAATGATGGTTTGATGGGTCATTTTGTTTCTTACAGCGCATTTTAAAGTTAATGAAGTTGACCCAAAAGCTGAAACTTCAATTCCAATTTCTATAATATCCCCCTGTTTTGCAGAACTTACAAAGTTGATTTCTGAGATATATTTTGTTACCACTTTTTTGTTTTCAAGTTGAATTACAGCATACAAAGCTGCTTCCTCATCGATCCATTGTAAAAGTCTTCCTCCAAAAAGTGATTGGTTAGGATTTAAATCTTCAGGTTTTACCCATTTTCTGGTGTGATAATTCATGAAATTGATATTTGAAACACAAATTTAATGTTTAAAACTGAATTTTTTGTGTGTTTATCATGTTTTAATCAAAACGAGAGCATTTATAAACTCAATTATTTTCACTTGGAACGCATCGCTTTTACTTTTTTGAACGAATCATTTTTTAGGAAATTCTGATATTTTTCACTCTCAATTGGAATCATTTCGACTTTATTTTCTGCATTATGATAGAATCCAAATCCATATCTTTTTGTTAGAGCTGAACAGCGAAGACAAGGTTGACCTTTGGAAAAGAACTTATCTCTTTCATGCTCTTTTTCCTTGTCTGAAATGTCATTTTTAATCATATAATATTTGAAACTGAGATCGTCTGAAGTGTATTTGTATGGATTTTTGCTTAAAAATCCATACTGCAAATTCGCAACTGTTTTTTCTTTCTTTTCAGATGGAATCTGACTTTCTGAAACAGGGCAGTCTTCTGCAACTTCAATAAACGTATTGATAGAGTTTGTAGTGTGGTATTTCATATCTATTTTTAATGGTTTTGAGGTGTATTTTAAGGATGTATTGATTGTAAATATTTCATGTAAATGTTTGATTTAAAGCTAAATTACTACAATCTTATATTAAATTTTCTTTAATAGATGAAATAGTTTAAAAAAAGTTTTGATTTATTTAATTTAATTGTATCTTGCAAGCGTTTATATCAGGAATCAATATTATGTTCATTATTATGTTGCTTTTCTTTTATACCAGAATTTATATTAATTTTTAATTTTTTTTTACAATGAACATTTTTGTTTCAAACATCAATTACGCAACTAAAGAATATGAGTTGCACGATTTATTCGCAGAATTTGGCGATGTATCATCTGCTAAAATTGTTACAGACAGAGAAACTGGTCGTTCTAGAGGTTTCGGTTTCGTAGAAATGGGTGACGAAGAAGGAGCTCAAGCTATCGAAGCTCTTAATCAAAAAGAACTTAACGGAAAGATTCTTAACGTGTCTGAGGCTAAGCCAAGAGAAGAAAAACCAAGAAGAAGTTTTGATAATAACAGAAGCGGAGGTGGAAGTTATGGTAACAACCGTTCAGGAGGTAACTCTGGTGGTGGTAGTTACGGAAACAACAACAACCGTGGAGGTAACGGAGGCGGCGGAAGTCGTTGGTAAAAAATTGAAGCGGCTTTTAAGCCGCTTTTTTTATGTCTTTATTGTAAGAAAAAATAGTATTGAATTAATTTTCTGTTTTAAACTAACAACCAGAAACTAATAACTAAACTACTAATCTTTTTTCTTCTTCTTTTTCTTATCCTTTCCTTTTTTATCTTTCTTAGGATTCAGTATTTCTTCAGCATATTCGAGAGTTGGAGTTTTTACTTTTACAGGTTTCATTTCAATTTTAAGATCAAAATATTCTTTAAGATCATTCTGAGATACCAGATTTTCTTTAAACAAAAATTCTAAAATTTCTTTGCCAGAATTATTGAAAAAATTCTGCGTGAGTTCTCTCAATATAAATTTTTTATACTCGTCAAAAGGAACGATGACGCTGTATTTAAAAATACGGCCTTCTTTTTCTGTAGATAAATAACCTTTTTCAACCAATATTTTCAGGTAAGTAGAAACTGTATTTTGATGCGGTTTTGGTTCAGGATGTTTCTCCATGACATCTTTTAAATAAAAAGAATTTAAGTCCCAAAAAAGCTTCATTAAGTTCTCTTCTGCTGATGTAAGATGATTTATTTTCATATTTAAATTTTATAAAATAGTAGGGTATCGCTTTTTCGCAAAGTATTTATTTGATTGTAGTTTCCACAGGAATCACTTCAGTCGGTATATCATTGCGCTGATACTTATTGTTGCAATAAAGATAAATAAAAGAAACCAAAACAGCGATGCCTGCTCCCGTAAATACTTCTTTTACGGTATGTCTTTTCAGAATAACTCTCGTAATTCCGACCAAAATTGCAATCGCAAGCCATGCAAAACCAATTTTCACATCAAATGCAAAGAATAACGCAGAGACAAATACATTGAATGCAGTATGCATCGAGCTTTTAATATATAAATTACTGAACTGTAATGCGAACAGAAGAATTAAAATAAACAACATCACGAAATCTATAAAGCCATTCTTAATATAATTGAACGTCAAATAAGAAACAATACAGACAGCAATGAAAATATACAATGTTTTTCTTTGAACTCTATTTGATACGTCCATATTGGTATATCGACCTGTTTTTACATTCCAGACAATCCAGATAATTACCGGAAGAATGGTCATCAGTAAAATAGGCAAAAAGTGTGTGAAAGCTTCTTTAAAGGTGTAATTCTGAATACTGAAATACACGAAATAGATAACCAAAGAAACTAAAGGATTAAAAAAATCTGAAATAATTCTTGAAACAATGTGTAGTAATGAGGTCTTTTTTTCTTCCATATTGAAGTTTGTGATGTAAATATAACATTATAACTAAAAAAACAATTGCTCTATATATAATAAAAACAAAGTTTTTTTTATATTTTTGCTCAACTATTTCATAATAAATAAGCAAGAAGCTAGCACATGAAAGAATTTTCTAAAGAGGTATACCTGAAGTGGTATGAAGATATGACAATGTGGAGAAGGTTTGAAGACAAATGCCGTTCTCTTTATTTAAAACAAAAAATCAGAGGTTTTTTACATTTGTACAACGGTCAGGAAGCTATTCCGGCTGGTTTTACGCATGCAATGGATTTAACTAAAGACAGCATGATCACTGCTTACAGATGTCACATTCATCCGATGGCAATGGGAGTAGACCCAAAAAGAATCATGGCAGAACTTTGTGGTAAAGCTACAGGTACTTCAGGAGGTATGGGTGGATCTATGCACATTTTTAGTAAAGAACACAGATTTTACGGAGGTCATGGTATTGTAGGAGGTCAAATTCCTTTGGGAGCAGGTATTGCTTTTGCAGATAAATATTTCGACAGAAAAGCGGTAAACATCTGTTTCTTCGGAGACGGTGCTGCAAGACAAGGTTCTCTTCACGAAACTTTCAACATGGCAATGAACTGGAAACTTCCGGTAGTATTTGTGGTTGAAAACAATCAATATGCGATGGGAACTTCTGTAAAAAGAACTGCTAATCACGAAGATATCTACAAACTAGGATTAGGTTACGAAATGCCTTGTTTAGCCGTTGATGCAATGGATCCTGAGAAAGTGGCTGAAGCTGCTTACGAAGCTATTGAAAGAGCTAGAAGAGGAGACGGACCGACTTTCATTGAAGCAAGAACGTACCGTTTCAGAGGTCACTCAATGTCTGATGCTGAGCCTTACAGATCTAAGGATGAAGTTGCTATTGCAAAAAAAGACGATCCAATAGAATTAATCAAAGCGAGAATCTTAGAAAACAACTGGGCAACTGAAGAAGAATTGGAAGCTACAGATAACAAATCAAGAGACTTTGTAGAAGAGTGCATCGAGTTTATGGAAAATTCTCCATACCCGACCGCAGAAAAAATCTACGAGTATGTTTACGCTCAGGAAGATTATCCATTCTTAGACAAATTAGAAAACTAAAAATTAATAATTAATTTGATATTTGAATTTGAGGCTATCTAATCTCAAATCTCGAATCTCGAATCTCAAATCAATATAGATTATGGCAGAAGTTATTACAATGCCACGTCTTTCCGACACGATGACGGAAGGTAAGGTGGCGAAATGGCATAAAAAAGTAGGAGATAAAATAAAGGAAGGAGATATTTTAGCTGAAATTGAAACAGATAAAGCGGTTCAGGATTTCGAATCTGAAATTGAAGGAACTCTTTTATTTGTAGGAGTTGAAGAAGGTGCTGCTGCGGCAGTTGATTCTATTTTAGCAATTATCGGTCAAGAAGGTGAAGATATTTCTTCTTTAAAAGGAGGAAATGCTCCGGCGGCTGAAGGTGCTTCTGAAGAGAAAAAATCTGAAGAAGAATCTAAAACTGAAAACGAATCTACAAGCGTTGAGCAAACTTCAGCTGAAGTTCCTGCAGGAGTAGAAGTAATTACAATGCCAAGACTTTCTGATACAATGACAGAAGGTAAGGTAGCTAAATGGCACAAAAACGTTGGAGATACAGTAAAAGAAGGAGACTTACTTGCTGAGATCGAAACAGATAAAGCAGTTCAGGATTTTGAATCTGAATTCAATGGAGTTCTTCTAAAACAAGGTGTTGAAGAAGGCGGAGCTGCACCAGTTGACAGTGTTTTGGCAATTATCGGCCCTGAAGGAACTGATGTTTCAGGAGTTGGAGCTGCAAAACCGGCAACAAAATCTGAAGACAAACCAGCTGAGCAAAAATCTGCAGCGAAAGCAGAAGAGAAATCGGTTGCACAAACTGCAAATACTTCTTCATCGGACAGAGTAGCTATTTCTCCTTTAGCTAAAAAAATAGCTCAGGATAAAGGCGTTGACATCAACAGTCTTCAAGGTTCTGGTGAAAACGGAAGAATTGTGAAAAAAGATATTGAAAACTATCAGCCTTCACAAAAATCTGAAGCTGCTCCGGCACAAAATAATGCTGCTGCTCAGGTTGCTTTAAGCTTTGTACAGGGAGAAGATACAGAAACTCCAAACTCTCAGGTAAGAAATATCATTGCGAAACGTCTTGCTGAAAGTAAGTTCTCTGCTCCTCACTATTATCTAATGGTTGAAATCAACATGGATAAAGCGATTGAGGCAAGAAAAGAAATCAACTCATTACCAGATACTAAAATTTCATTCAACGATATGATTATTAAGGCGACAGCAGTTGCTTTAAGAAAACATCCGCAGGTGAACTCAAGCTGGGCAGGAGATAAAGTAATTCACAGAGGAAACATCAATGTTGGAGTAGCAGTTGCGATTCCTGACGGATTGGTAGTTCCGGTTCTAAAGAATACAGACCAAATGAATTACACTCAGATTTCTGCTGCTGTGAAAGATATGGCTGGAAGAGCAAAATCTAAAGGTCTTAAAGCAAACGAAATGGAAGGGTCTACATTCTCTATCTCAAACTTAGGAATGTTCGGAATTGAAACCTTTACAAGTATTATCAATCAACCAAATGCTGCAATTCTTTCAGTAGGTGCTATTGTTGAGAAACCAATCGTAAAAGATGGTCAAATTGTAGTAGGGAATCTTATGAAACTTTCATTAGCGTGTGACCACAGAGTAGTTGATGGTGCTACGGGAGCTCAGTTCTTGCAGACATTAAAAACATATTTAGAAAGTCCATTAACATTGTTACTGTAATTTTCTTTTTATATTATACTAAAAACCTCTCATCTCGAGAGGTTTTTTTGTTTTAAATTTTACTTAATCGTTCAATTCTTAATTTTACTTCTAACTTCTAACTTCTAACTTCTAACTTCTAACTTCTAACTTCTAACTTCTAACTTAAGAATCTTTGCCAATAGAGAATAATATCCTATTTTAGTGAAAAAATTTAAATGAAGAAAATTATTTTCGGATTGCTTTCTTTTTTAGGCATCGCAACCTACTCCCAAAATCAGCGATTTTCTTATGAATATAAATTTGTAAGAGATTCCACAGAAAAAGATAAAGCTGAAACTGAAGTGATGCTTTTAAATGTTTTTTCTAAAGGTTCTCAGTTTTACAGTAAAGATACTTTTGATTCTGATTCAATCATTAATGAGGAATTTAAAAAACAGTCTAAAGGTGGAAGTATGGACATAAATTTAACTGGATTTAAGGCAAAAGGAAAAGTGAGATATCAAATTGAGAAAAATTATCCTGATTATTCTGTAAACTTTTTCACACAGTTGGGTTCTTCGGAATATATGATCCAAGAATCTAGAAAAATAGATTGGAAAATATTGCCTGAAAATGAAAAAGTGGGTGAGTTTAACACTCAGAAAGCAACTTGCAACTATGTCGGTAGAGTTTGGACTGCTTGGTTTACTACAGACATCCCAATTCAGGATGGGCCACACAAATTTCATGGTTTACCTGGTTTAATTGTAAAATTGGAAGACAAAACAAAATCTCATACTTATGAACTGAAAGGGGTGAGGAAATTCAGTAATGAAAATGAATGGAAAAGTTTCAAAGACAAAGAAAGGTATGAGCCATTAATTGTTTTAAATGATAAAAAATACAAGAAAGTTTATTTGGATAATAGGGCAGATCCTAATAAAGGATTAAGAAGTCTTTTAGCAGAAGGCGGGAAAGTTGAAATGAAAGATGCTTCTGGAAAGATCATGGATACCAATCAAATAATGAAGGACAGAGAAAAAAAACAGGTTGAAGCAAACAAGAAAAATAATAATCCGCTGGAATTAGACTTATTAAAATAATTTAGAAATATTTTAAATGATACAAACGAAAACATTACTAATTGCTATTTTTACATTTTTAAGTCTATATTTTACTGCACAAAGCCAACGATTTGCATACGAATATGTATTCGTAAAAGACTCTACAAAAATGAATGACAAAGAGTCTGAGCTCATGTATCTTGATGTCTCCAAAAAAGGTTCGAAATTCTTCAGCCAGAAAAGAGAAATAGCAGATTCTCTACATTTGGAGATTGTAAAAAATCAAAATAAAGATTTTAGCGGAATTGACTATGGATTAGTTGTATATGTAGTTGAAAAATCTTATCCTGATTTTAAAATAAATTTATTTGATAACCTTGATATGAGTAAATACAAGATTTCTGATAATCGCAAAATGGATTGGAAGATTCTTTCGGAAAAAGAAACAATTGGAGATTTAAATGCCCAAAAAGCAACCTGTAATTTTGCCGGAAGAACGTGGACAGCCTGGTTTGTATCTGACATTCCCATTCAGGATGGCCCTTACAAATTTAATGGTTTGCCTGGATTAATTATTAAAATTGAAGATAAAACTAAATCGCATTCATTTGTTCTGAAAGAAATCAAAAAATTACGGTCTGATCAAGAATGGAAAAGTGACGGAGAAAAGAAAAGTTTTAATGCCATAATTGCCATAGATCAGGAAAAATACAAGAAACAGTTTAAAGATAACAGAGAAAATCCAACAAAAGGTATGCGTCAAATGATGTCTGGAGGTAATAAAATAATGATGATAGATGAAAAAGGGAAGCCTTTGGACATTGAGGAAATGATGCGTGACATGGAAAAAAATGCTAAAGCAAATAATGCTAAGAACAATAATGTTTTGGAACTGGATTTACTACAATAAAAAACTCCCGAAACTTTAGACTGCCACCAATTGTTAGACAAAATTAAACAATATAATTAGATGAAAGAGTTCGGTACTGTATCGGGCTCTTTCCTTTTAAATTTAACCTTATTCTGTCGTTGTTGTAATAAGTGATGTATTGTTTTATTTCTTTTCTAAGCTCATCGATTGTTTTAAAAACGGTCTATAGACAACAATCTTCCCAAAGTATCAATAACAAATAAATTCTTTTTGATACTCCCTGATGACTTATAATTTAAAGCCTGTTCCAAATTTTCTTTTCATAAAAAATGCCCCTAAAAAGTGTCTAACTTTTTTGGGGCAGTCCAGTAAGCTGGGGATTTTCTGTTGTAAGAATATATATAATTTGATTTGGGCGGTGGTTTCTATGCTACTGCTTCGTTTTTAAATATATTCTTCATAGAAACTCCTGTTTCTTTTCCAAAAAGACAAGAGAATATATTTTGAAATTCATGAATGTACTTGCATTTAATTGTATTTCCATAAATTTTCAAACCTTCAACGATTTTCTTTGAACTTAAATCGATATCATACTTGATAAATGATTCTGGTCTTTCGTATCTGATTCTGTGATCTGAACTATAAGTTCTTGAAAACCCAAATTTTACTAACCAATCTTCATTAATGCTGATAGGGTTGATAGAATCTGCAGGTACTGCCAAAGATTGATAATCATTTTCAATCTTTACAGAATAATCATTATTCTCATTGTGAAAAATCTCTGTAATCGTGAAAATCTGGCCTCTATAATCTACCAGATTTTTAATTTTCAAATCTGTTACTTTCATAATAATAGTGTGGTTTGATTAATAGTTTGCAAATACTATGCCTCGCATTGCTCATGTGGTATGTAATATGATAAATAATTCTAAATTTTAGGTAAATTAGTTGTTAACTAAATTTTCAAACCCAGTTTAGCTTAAAAAGGTCTTCAATATTCATTAAATCTCAGTTTTCTATATCAAATCAGGATTGTTTTCTTCTTTTTTAAATTTATAAAATAAAAAGATATTCCATAGAATCATTTCGTAACCATAAACGGTGTCTTCGACAGGTATTGTTAAAATTCTTAATCCAATTATTCTCTCAGGATTGTAATTGACAATAGGAGAGTCGAGCCCGGTTCCTGTGAGGATTCCGTTGACTGCGAGAAAGCCGGGCATCAGTATTAAATAAATAAAGGAAGCTTTACCAATCCATCTTGCTTTTAAAATAAAGCATAGAATGAAAAGACTGATCGCTGTGGTGAGAAACGTAACGAAAGGATAAATTTTGTCTTCAAAATGAACCGCTAAACAAAGTAAAATTATAATTGAAACGATTACAAATATCTTTTCAAGACTTTCTTTCCAATCGAGTTTGAAAAATTTATCTAAACAAAAATAAGTAAACACACATGAGAAAGGAATACAGATAAAAAACATCAACTCTTCAATCGGAAGTCCAAACAATCTTTTTCCCATCAGATATCGGTCATTAAACCACCAAACTCCAATATCAGTAAACCAAACATCCCAAGCAATAAAAAATAAAGCTACTGAAAAAGAAGCCATAATAAACGCTTTAAAATGTTTGTGAAACTTTATTTTCGGATGAAATGAAAATAAAAAACAGATAATCACAGTGAAAAAATTAATCGCCAAATACGTGTATTGCCACATGATTACTTTTTGTTTTTATTAAAATACATTTTAAAATATTTCACAGGAACCCACAAAAACCCGAAACATTCTCCCATTTCCTTCCCAGTATGCTTGTGATGTTGTTTATGAGCACGTCTTATAGCCAATAAATAAGGATTTTGGGTGTCTCTGAGAAATTTAAAACGTTGATGGATAAAGATGTCGTGAACGAAAAAATATGCCATTCCGTATAATGTAATCCCGATAGCGATATAGAAGTAAGCATTGAAATTATTGATTGTGCCGTAATACATCAGAGCAATTGTTGGGATTGCAAAAATTGCAAAGAAATAATCATTTCTTTCTAAGTCTCCTTCGTTGCTGTGGTCGTGATGATCTCTATGAAGCGTCCACAAAAAACCATGCATTATATATTTATGAACCATCCACGTAATGCCCTCCATGATGAAAAATGTTGCAACAACTATTAGAAAATTCATTATTTATTCTTTTTTAGAATTAAACATTTCTTCCAGAATATTAAAACGGTAACTGAAAATTTGTTCCAATTTATTTTTCACAAAAAGTTTGTGAGCAATTTCACCTAAAAATCCCATCGGAAGTTCATAGTCCACGGTATCTTTTATTAAAACACCTTTTTCATTTGGAATAAATTCATGAAAATGATTCCACAATTTATAAGGTCCTTTCATTTGAAAGTCTGTGAAACTTCTGCTTTGATCGACTTGTGTAATTTCTGTTCGCCAATCCATTTTAATGCCTAAAAGTGGTGAAACATAATAATCGATAGTCATTCCTTCGTAAATTTCGTCGTTCTCCAATTTTGTTCGAACGATGAAATTCATGTCTTTCGGAGTGATTTTAGAAAGATTATTGGCTGATGAAAAGAATTTCCAGGCAGTTCCTATATCACAGTTTAATTGTTGTTCTCTTTTAAGTTGGTGTACCATCTTTTTGATTTAAGGTAAATTTTAGATTCTATAAATAAGATATTTTGTATTGAACATAACTGCTCATCATCAGCGAAAATTTTCTTCCGTTTGAAATTCTGATTCTTTGATTGATAATTTTTTTTGCCGGAGTTCTTTTAATTTTTCTAAATAACGAAATATAATATCTGTACGCCAAATAAACGCCAAATCTCGCTGAGTTTGGTAAACTTTTAATGCCTTCTAAAGCTTCTTTAAATTCTTGCTGAATATCATTCTCAATATGTTCTTTCACCGAATTATCAAAATCAGTAATATCAACATTAGGAAAATAAGTGCGCCCCAAAACCTGATAATCATCTTTCAAATCTCTCAAAAAATTGACTTTCTGAAAAGCCGAACCCAATTTCATCGCCGAAGGTTTCAGTATTTTATATTGCTCTTTATTTCCGTTCACAAAAATATGAAGACACATTAAACCAACAACTTCTGCAGAACCGAGAATATATTGTTTATATAAATCTGAATTGTAATCAATTTTCTGAAGATCCATTTCCATACTGTCGAGAAATTGGTAAATCAATTGTACATCAATTTCATACCGATGAATGGTTTCCTGAAAGCATTGCAAAATAGGATTTAAAGAAATTTTTTCTTCCAAAGCCTGATTCGTCTGCTCTCTGAAGCGTGCCAATAGAGTAGAACGGTCAAAATCATGGAAGCTGTCGACAATTTCATCCGCTAAACGCACATATCCGTAGATAGCGTAAATTGAATTTCTAATTTTTGGTGACAAAGCCAAAATACCCAATGAAAAACTGGTGCTGTACTGCTTTGTGGTCTGTTTACTGATCTTGTAAGAGAGATCGTCAAATAGTTTTTTCATAGTATTCTTGGTTATTTGGTGGCTTCGATGGCTGCAATTTTTCCCGAAATAATTGACGGTGGAACTCCTGGTCCCGGAACCGTCAACTGTCCGGTATAGAATAAATTGCTTACTTTTTTATTTCTTAATGAAGGTTTTAAAACTGCCGTTTGAGAAAGCGTGTTCGCCAATCCGTATGCATTTCCTTCATAAGCATTATAATCTTCTTTAAAATCTTTGATGCAATAGCTTTTTTTATAATCCAATTTTGATTTTAAATCAGATGTTTCAGTGTGTTTTTCAAGTCTGAGAATCATTTCATTAAAGTATTTTTCTCTTACTTCTTCGCTATCTTCCAATCCAGTTGCAACCGGCATTAAGAGAAAAACATTTTCACAATTTTCAGGAGCGACATTTGGGTCAGTCTTAGATGGACAGCACACATAAAATAATGGTTTTGTAGGCCATTTTTTATCATCGTATATTTCGGTGGTATGCAAATCCAGATCATTTTCAAAAAACAAAGTGTGATGTTTCAGATTTGGAATTTTTTCGTTAAATCCTAAATAATAAATTAAACATGAAGGGGCGAAAGTTCTTTTTTTCCAGTAATCTTCCGTATAATTCCTGTATTCTTTCGAAAGTAAACTGTTTTCTGTGTGATGATAATCTGACGATGCGATTATGCTGTCAAATTCAATATCTTTTCCATTCACAGAAACGGCAGTAGCTTTATTTTGATTGATTTTTATTGAATCTATATTTGAATTTAGATGAAATTGAACCCCTTGTTCTTTCGCTACATCTGCCATTGCATCAATGATTTTTGAAAATCCGCCCATCGGATACCATGTTCCGAGTTTATAACCACCGTAATTCATCAAACTGTATAATGCGGGAATGTCTTTCGGGGCGGCTCCCAGAAAAATTACTGGGAATTCCATCAACATAATGAGTTTTGGATCTTTAAAATATTTTCTGACAAATTTGTGGAAATTGGATAATAAATCAAGTTTTAAAGCACTCTTAGCAATCTTTGGAGAAACAAATTCGAACCAGGAATGACAAGGTTTGTTGACGAAATCTTTCATCCCGACTTCATATTTGTATTGAGCATCTTTCATAAATTCATCCAGCTTTTTGCCTGCGCCTTTTTCTGTAGATTCAAAAAGATTTTTCATCTCTTCATAATCATGAGGAATCTGCATGTTTCCGTCCGAAAAAACCATTTCAAACTGCGGATTTAGCGGAATTAGTTCAAAAAAGTTTGACGTTTTTTTACCAAAATCTGAGAAGAAGTTTTCAATAATATCCGGCATCCAATACCAGCTTGGGCCCATATCAAAAGTGTAGCCCTTATCTGTAACAAATTTTCTTGCTCTTCCACCTAAACTGCTGTTTTTTTCAAATACATGAACTTCGTGACCTTTCTGCGCAGAGTAAGCAGCAGCCGACAATCCTGAAAATCCTGAGCCTATGATTGCTATCTTACTCATATTAATTATTTTCAAATGTAAAATCTCTATAAACGGTGTTTATAAGATCTTTGCTGTCAATATTTTTGTTATAAATAGGATGATGGAAATGATCCAGTTTATTTAAAATCCGAATCAAGTCGATTTTTTCTGAACGAGTAAGATTTCCTGAAACAATTTTTGTAGCCTGACGAATCTTTTCCATTTGATTTTCAAGAGCTTTCAAACCTTTTTCTGTTATGTGAATTAATTTGATTCTTTTATCTTGTGTAGAATCATCTTGCACAATCCATCCTTGTTTCAGAAGTCGATTGATCACAAGATTTCCCACAGGTTTATCGTGAATGTTTTTTTTAATTAAATCGATTTTAGACATTGTCCCAAATGATTTAAGGGTAATTAAATAAATAAAATCTTCCTGAGTAGAAAAGTCAGAATCTGAAATTGCTGACTTTGAATATGTTTTTGCATATCGATTAAGGTGTACTAATAAGGTGCTGATGGCACTTTCTGCAGTTCTTCCGTTTTCTTTTCCTTCCCAATCTGTGTCGTTATCTTGTATTGATTGTTTTTTAGATTCCTGATTAAAAATCCAGGTTTTAAAGCCTTCAATGGTTGATGGATAATCTGAATTGGTATTATTCAAATTAAATTCCTCGAGAAGAGCTACAGTATCTTTTACTAAATCAATATTCATTTCATTAAATTTAATTGTTTATAAATATACTATTTTTTAATTTAATAGTTTATTTATGTATTGTTTTGTATCAAAAATGATTCCATAAAGTGATGATATGATTTATTTTCAAAAAAAATAAGACTCTGCACGCAAAGTCTTATTCTCCTAATTCTAACTAATTCTAAACTATGATATGAAATTTATTTTTAATGATTTTTTTAGTTGTAGTCTTTCCTGTTGATGTTTTGATAGTTACGAAGTAAACTCCTGTTGGTGCGTTTGAAATATCTACTTTCTCAGCATCGTTTTTAGATTTAATTATTCTTCCAACGGTATTGGTAATTTCAACAGATTTTATTTTGTCATCCCCTTTGAAATATATAATTCCTGTAGTAGGATTTGGGTATATAGCGGAAACTTCTTTTCTAGTATCACTTACTGATAAAGCAGATAACGAAATTCTTTTCACTCTTGTTGAACCCTGTGAGTATGCTAAAACCAAGTAATTATTGGTAGAATCTACGAACAAATCATTATAAGTAACCTGTCCATCCGAAACAAAATCTCCTCCTAATGTAGACCAGGTATTTGATGTGCTGTCAAATTTATAAACCGTATTTCTTAAATGATTTCCGTCACTGCTATCCCATTGACTTGCCACAACGTAAGGATTGCCGCTTGAAGTGACGGCAATCGCAAGATGCTGTACAGCCTTCAATGAAAAATTAGCGTTACCAACTTGTGACCAGGCAGTACCGTTCCACTTTTTCACATTGATTTTTCTTCCGAGAGCAGAAGTAGATATATAAGCTACATATATATTATTACTGCCATCGATTGCAATATCAGAAGTGTATTGCTCCCCCGAAGACGAAGCATCTACAATCGCACCTCCCAGTATTGTCCAGGTATCTGTAGAGGTTGCAGTAGTTGAGTTTTCATAAACTCTTACTCCACTTAAGACATTACAGGTGTATACTTTATTATTTGTACCGATAACCATCTCTGCAAAAGTAGCACCGCCAGAAAATCCTGCATTTCCGACTTGTTCCCATGTATTATTTACTAATCGTCTTACTGTTCCGGAACCATCTGAAGCATAGGTGAATAAAGTGTTGGTTGGTGATACGGCAGATGCATGATAATTAACTGCATTGGTTGTAGCACTTGTCAAGGGCGACCACGCATTGCCACTGAATTTACGAACCTCTAATCCTGTACCCTGATTAGTATAAAAAACATTTCCTAAAGCATCTATTGAAAGGGAGTTGTAAAGAGCAGTACCTGAAGTTATTCCTGGAGCTCCTCCAAGATATGACCAAGATGATCCATCAAATTTTTGTACAGAACCTTTCGCCACAGAACCATCATAGTATGATAAAAAGTAATTTCCGGAAGCATCAACTACCAAATTATTGTAGCTAGAATTACCTGCAGAGACATTGGCTGATGCACCTACATTTTCCCATTGCTGAGCTTGTAAAGAAATAAAATTTAGAATAACCCCACAGGCTAAGAGTGTTTTTCTAAATGTAAAAAAGGAGTTTTTTTTCATGGTAACAAATTTTAGATTTTTATAATTATTGTATTACTTTTTTAATTTTCAGGAATGAAAAAAGATGGACAAATCTTACATGAAGAATGTTTAACAAATGTATGGTGTTGAATGATGAAACAGAAGAATTTTGAAGAATTTAAAATGAAATCAGATACTCATTAGATACTCCATGAGCTATAAGCAAGATTGATGATTAATTTGCAATATAGGTTGTGCGAATTTTTAAATAATAATTAAGTTTTTAATTTAAAATAATGTGTCCAAGATCTAATTGTTTCGTAATGAAATATTAATAAAAGAAATCCATTATCATTTATTAAACGACAATGGCTTTTTACATTGAAAATTTTTAAGCTTATTAAATATTATCTATAAATTGATAAATGTCATCGTTCGCAGGAATTTCCAATTTTTTTCTTAATCTGTACTTTTTATTCTGAACGGTACGAGTTTCTATAAAAGTATACTGAGCAATTTCTTTAGTTGTTAATTTGATTTTCAGAAGTGCACAAAACTCAATTTCAGATTGTTGTAAATCAGGATTAATTTTCAATAATTTATTAGAAAACAGCGGGAAAATATTTTCAAATGCAAATAAAAAAGATTCATCTTTATTTTTCACAAGATTGATGAGATGCTTGTATGTTTCTTGTAAATTGAGATCTTCTGCTTTTTTGCTTTTTCTTTTATATTTAAAAATAATAAACCCGAAAGTTCCTATAAGAACTGCAAAAGCAATAATCCAAAATACAATTTTTTGAGAATCTTTTTGATTGTCCTCAATTTTCTCTTTTTCAATTACTTTTTGAAGCGAATTGTATTTACTCTGCAGAATATTCAGATCCAATTGCTTTAATTTTTGCTGGTAATATTCTGCACTGTCTATCTTTCCTGTCTTATTATAAATTTCCTGTAAAGCAGTATAGATATTACTTTTATTGAGTTCAATGCCGTTTTTTTGACTAAAGAAAAGCGCTTTATGAAAATTTGAAATTGAATTTTTATAATCACCTCTGTATTTCATTACTTCTCCCAATACAATATGATTGGAAACCATTGCCTTGTCATAAGGAAGTTCTATGGGCGTTAATTCCATAGATTTTTTCACGTAATAATCAGCAGAGTCTATATTGTATTGAATGTAAATATTAGCAAGATTTGAATAGTTTAAATATTGAAAATCAGAATATTCCTTAGGATTTTTAAGTTCTTTTCCCGTTGCTATTTCTTCAAGAATTTTTTTTGCAGCCTTTCTCGGCTGATTGATATCCAAATAAATATTTGAATAGCTATTCAGGATATTGGCTTTCGCATAAAATATTTTTTTTGACTTCGACTGGTCTTTTTGCAGAATCTCATAAGCATTATTTAAATATATAATAGCCTTATCATGAAAGTTATTGATGGAGTAGGTTTCTGCCAAATAAACATTGGCCATTGCTTCGTAATAGGCATCTTTGAATTCACGGGATTTTTGCTGTAAATTTTCTGAAGAAACAATGAGACTGTCCATTAGATTTTTGCTGTAGAAATAACGACATTTTCTATCAAGTAGCTTCATCTCAGAAAGTGAATCTTTCAGACTGCGTGATTCTATTAATAAAGGTTCTAACTGCTGATAAGCTTTATCAATATTGCTTGTGAATAGTTTTGAATTTGTAGAAATCTTTTGTCTTAATTTTTCTATATGCGCAGATTGCTGAGCTTTTAAAGAAAAACTCGAAGTTAATATAGAAAAAAATATAAATTTCAGCAAAAGCCTTCTCATTCTAGTGTATTAGATTATGATTTTAATAGATTTTTGTGAAGTGTGGTGCTAATTTAGTTAAAAAATGAATTTATTTATATAAAAATGCTAGGTAATTCTATCTTAAGTATTAGAAATAAAATATACAAATTAATGAAGATGAATTATGCTTTTAAAATTAGAGTACCAATATTTTTAAACTCTGAAGCATCATTAAATATGTTTAACTTTGAAATATTATCTTTAAACTATTATTAGTCAATAACCAATGTTTTATTGTGAAATAGTAAAAGATGATTTATATTTGTATAAAATTTGCTTATTAAATTTCATAATCAAATCATTTTTTCGGTATGTAATTAATGATAAACTGAATAAATTGTGTTTTAATTTTTCATGAATGTGGAGTTTTTCACATTAAATAAATAAAAAAGCACTTTTGAAATTACCTTTATTTGGTACAGTTTTAGTTATACAAAAAAATATTTGCACATAAGAGATTAATATGTAAATTTACTTAAGCAATTTTCTCAAAATGGTGAATCATAATCGTTAAATTATAATGATAACTATTTTTTGATAACTTTGCTCCTCACACCAGGTAGATTACACTTTTTTATGAAATAAATATTTAGAGTTAAGCCAAATCCAAAACAATATTAATATCGTACTTATTATAAATCTTTTCAAAAAAGTGGGAAATTCGTATAATTTCTACAAGCTTTTTTATGAGAAGAGTAATATTTAAAAGAAAATGAATAGTCATTTAGGGTTCAATACTCTTAATTCCTATTGATTTCGAATTAAAAATAATTAATTGCTTAATGCAGTTTTAAATAATAGACGATGCCTAGAAAAGTTGTACAAGGTCCTATCAGGGATAAAGAGAAAACCAAACAAAAATTGCTTAACGCAGTTGGGAAAATTTTGAAAACTAAAGGTTATTCAGGATTAATGGTTAGTAAAATTGCGGCCGTTGCCGGTTTCGATAAAAAATTAATATACGAATATTTCGGAAGTACTGATAAGCTTATTGACGAGTATATCAGATCTCAGGATTATTGGAGTAGAGTAGACGAAAAAGAGCTGAATGTAGATCTTTCAGACGGTGGTAAGGAGATGTCAAAAATTGCTTTGCTTAATCAATATGAAAGTTTAAGAAAAAACAAAGAACTACAAAAAATTATCGTTTGGGAACTTTCTGAAAACCGCCCTATTCTTAAAAAATTATTCGAACAACGTGAAGAAGTGGGTGAAGGTTTATTCACAAGCATTACAGATCCACATTTCGGCGAAAAATCTGACGAGTACAGAGCAATTACAGCGTTGCTTGTAGCAGGAATTTATCACTTGAATCTCTACACTGCACACAATGGAACGACCTTCTGTGGAATAGACACAAAATCTGAAGACGGTAGGAAGAAAATTGAGAAAGCTATCGTTGATATTATAGATTTCGCTTATCAGAAGAAATAATTATTTTCTAAAATTTTGACTTTGCATACAGCTAAATTTGAAAATTTATACTTTCAAATTAGAACAATATTTCTTACTTTTGGGCTATGGAAAACTTTATAGTATCTGCAAGAAAATACCGCCCCCAACAGTTTGACACCGTTGTTGGGCAATCACATATTACAGATACTTTAGAGCATGCTATAGAAGAAAATCAGTTAGCTCAGGCTCTGCTTTTCTGTGGTCCTCGTGGAGTAGGTAAGACGACTTGCGCAAGAATTTTAGCTAGAAAAATTAACGAAAAAGACGGTTCTGTTTCAGAAGATGGTTTCGCATATAATATATATGAGTTAGATGCTGCATCCAATAACTCTGTTGATGATATTCGTGAATTGATTGATCAGGTGCGTTTTGCTCCGCAGGTTGGTCAATATAAAGTATATATTATTGACGAGGTTCATATGTTGTCATCCGCAGCATTCAACGCCTTTCTGAAAACTTTGGAAGAACCGCCGGCTCATGCAATTTTTATTCTTGCAACGACTGAAAAGCATAAGATTATTCCTACCATCTTGTCTCGTTGTCAGATTTATGATTTCAAAAGAATTACAATTCTTGATATTCAAAGTCATTTAAAAGGTATTGCTGAAAAAGAAAATATTAAATATGAAGATGATGCTTTGTATTTAATTGCTCAAAAAGCAGATGGAGCATTAAGAGATGCACTTTCTATTTTTGACAGACTTTCTACGTTTTCACAGAAGAATATTACGTTGGCAAAAGCTGCCGAAGTTCTCAATATTTTAGATTACGATCAGTATCTTAAAATTGTAGATTTTGCTAAAGAAAATAAAATTCCTGAAGTTCTTTTTGCTTTTAATGAAATAGTAAAACGAGGATTCGACCCGCATATTTTTATTGCAGGTTTAGGAAATCATTTCAGAGATTTAATGATGGCTCAGAATGCTTCAACAATTGATTTAATTGAAGTAGGAGAGCAGACCAAAACGAAATTTGTCGAGCAGGCTCAGAAATGGAATGCCCAGCAATTAATCGATGGAATTGAGATTTGCAATCACGCAGATATTAATTATAAAAATTCAAAGAACCCAAGGCTTACCGTAGAAATTGCTTTGATGCAATTGGCTTCTCTCACTGCAGGTGGAGATGTTGCTAAAAAAAAAGTTTATAATATTAGCTCCCTTTCTTCATGAAAAGCAGGAAGTGAAATTACCTTCAAAAATCGAAATTGAAGAAAAAAAGAGGAAGTAATTGTAAAACCTCAGAATACTGAACAGCCATCTGCGGAAATAACTATTAAAACTGCTTCAAAACCTTTATCAAGACCGAAATCTTCATCAGGTTTCAGCATCAATTCTTTTATAAATAAAGAAGAAAAACAAGAAGTTGAAGAAATCGTTGCCGTAACAAATGATAATTTACAAGAACATCATTTCACAGAAACTGATCTTCAGTCTGAATGGAATCTAATGTTGATGAATCTTCGTGCAAAAGATCCCTTTGTATTTAATGCAATAAAGTCATTCAAACTTGAAAAGATTGATGAGAAAATGATTCAGGTTCAGTACCCGTCAGAGTCTGCAAAAGTGGAATTTGACAAAATAAGTGGCGAATTTTTCAATCATTTTAAAAGAAAAGTAAATAATTACGCAATCAAAATTGAATACAAACAAGATGTTCAAAATCTTAAGATTGAGGTACTTACAACCAAGAAAAAGTTTGAAAGGTTTGTAGAGATTAATCCTTTATTAAAAGATCTTGATGATTTAATGAAGTTTGATTTAACTTAATTTTATATCTTTGTCAAATATTTGTGCTCAAAAATATTTTTTTGCCAAATTTAATGACTTATAAAAAACTAGAAATAGACAATTCTTACGATTAAAGTGGAAAAATTATTATTCCCATATCTGTCTAATTTTACACCTGCTAATTTCTTTAGCAGTTATTTTAGTTTTGCTACTATTTATTATAGAAATTTCAGAAACTATTATCGATTTTATTGGTATAGCTAACTAAATTTCTTTCTCAAAAAATTCGGGAAAATCTATTATTTTCCCATCCCCAATTTCATTACATTTTTGTACCCATTTTTTGAAAAGAATTATAAATTAACTTTATAAGGCTTTGTCATTGAATATAAAATTTAAATAAAATAATACTTTACAATATGAACTTAATAGATTTAAAAAACGACTGGATCAACGAGTTTCCCCAACCGATGATGATTGCAGGACCATGTAGTGCTGAAAGTGAAGCTCAAATGCTTGAAACAGCAAAAAGAATTAAAGATACCAATGCTCAGGTTCCAATTTTCCGTGCAGGAATCTGGAAACCGCGTACGAAACCAAATGGTTTTGAAGGAGTTGGAGTTATTGGATTAAATTGGTTAAAAAAAGTAAAACAAGAATACGGATTTAAAACCGCTACAGAAGTTGCCAATGCGCATCACGTTGCAGCAGCTTTGGAAGCCGATGTTGATATTCTCTGGATTGGTGCAAGATCAACAGTAAATCCTTTTACTGTTCAGGAAATTGCAGAAGCTTTGAAAGGAACTAAGAAAACAGTTTTGGTCAAAAATCCTGTAAATCCGGATCTAGCATTATGGATTGGGGCTTTAGAAAGGCTTTTAGGACAAGATATTAAAAATTTAGGTGTCATTCACCGTGGTTTTTCAACGTACCAAAAGACAAAATACAGAAATAATCCCAATTGGCAGATTGCTTTAGATTTTAAAAGTCAATTCCCGAATATTCCAATGCTCATCGATCCTTCGCATATTTGTGGTAACAGAACCGGTTTGGCGGATATTACGCAGGAAGCTTTAAATGTTGGTTACCAAGGAGCTATCATCGAATCGCATTCTAATCCGGATGAAGCTTGGAGTGATGCTTCTCAACAGATTACCCCCGAAGTTTTGGCTGAATTGATTTCAAACTTAAAAGTGAGAAATTCAGGAATAGCTGGTTTCGATAACGAAATGGGAAGACATAGAACATTGATTTCTGATCTTGATTTCCAAATGATAGAACTGCTTTCTCAAAGAATGAAAATTTCAGAACAAATAGGAAAGCTGAAAAAAGAAAATGATATCGCCATCTTCCAGCCGGAACGTTGGAAAGTAATCACTGAGTATGCCATCCAAAAGGCAAAAGAAACAGGAATGTCTCAGGATTTTATTGAAAAGGTTTTCAAAGCGATTCATGAAGAATCTATTGAAAAGCAAAATAATATTATGATCGACAGAAAATAAAAGTAGGAAATAGGTCTAAGGATTTAGAATTGAAAATTGCTTCTTAATAGCTCAAACTAAATCCTTTTACCTAAATCCTAATTCCTTATATTTGCACTCATATATATGAAAGGAAAAATCATTAAATCTACAGGAAGCTGGTATCAGGTTTTGGAAACAGGAACCGATAAAATTTTTGAGGCGAGAATTCGTGGTAAATTCAAGCTGATCAAAACCAGACTGACCAATCCTCTTGCTGTGGGTGATTTTGTTGAATTTCAATTGGAACAGGATGATATTGCATGGATTACGAAAATCGATCCACGTAGAAATTACCTGATCAGGAAAGCCGTTAACCTTTCTAAAGAAGCACACATCATTGCTTCAAACATTGATATAGCTTGTTTTATATTTACCTTAAAACATCCTGAAACATCTTTCGGTTTTCTGGACCGTTTCCTTGCTTGTTGTGAAGCTTACAACATCAAACCACTTATTCTTTTCAATAAAATGGATGTTTTGAATGAGGAAGAAATAGAAGTGGTAAAAGATATTCAGTTTTTGTATCAGGAAATTGGTTATGACAGTTTAGAGATTTCATCTTATTCTAAACTTAATCTGGAAGGTTTACAAGACCTTCTAAAAGACCAGACTTCTGTATTTTTCGGTCATTCCGGATGTGGTAAATCTACTTTAGTTAACGCATTGCAACCTGATCTAAATCTACGTACATCAGAAATTTCAGACACTCATCTTAAAGGTAAACATACAACTACTTTTGCTCAGATGCATTTTTGGCATTTCGGTGGAAATGTAATTGATACTCCCGGTGTGAGGGAGTTTGCAATGATTGATATTGAAAAAGAAGAAGTTCAGCACTATTTTCCTGAAATATTCAGAAAGAGAAAAGAGTGTAAATTTCACAACTGTATGCATATCAACGAACCAAAATGTGCCGTTCTTGATTCTTTAGAGACGGGTGAAATTCAACATTCACGATATTCTACGTATATCAAACTGATGGAGGAGGCTGAAGAAAATTCTCAAAACTAAATTTTACTGCTTTAAAAATTCATTGTGAGTTTGCTTTATTGATTCGAATTGAATCGATAATTTATTTGCGTCTTAAGATTTGTATTTCCTTATTGCGAAATATATAATAAAATCATTGGATTATTATAAATACAAAACCCAGCCGAAGCTGGGTAAAAACTAATAACCATGAAAACTCAAATTAAACATGAGAATCGAATTTATAGTTGCAATTTGTGTGCCAAAAATAGATGTCATATTTCTTAATAAATGTTATTTTGTGTTAAAATTAAATTAAAATTATATTTAGATATTTTTCGTAATTTTGTGCCATTAAAAAATATATACATTTATGTCTAACATTACATTCACTATGATTAAGCCTGATGCAGTTGCTGATGGGCACATCGGAGCTATTTTAGGGAAAATTTCAGAAGGAGGTTTCAAAATCAAAGCTTTAAAATTAACTCAGCTTACTGTTGCTGATGCTAAAAAATTCTACGAAGTACATGCTGAAAGACCATTTTATGGAGAATTGGTTGACTTCATGAGTTCAGGACCAATTGTTGCTGCAGTTTTGGAAAAAGATAACGCAGTTGAAGATTTCAGAACTTTAATTGGTTCTACAAATCCTGCTGACGCTGCTGAAGGAACTATCAGAAAAATGTTTGCTAGAAGTATCGGAGAGAATGCTGTACACGGATCTGATTCTGATGAGAATGCTCTTATCGAAGCACAATTTCATTTTTCAGGAAGAGAGATTTTCTAATCAAAACTCTTAAAAATAAAAAAATCCGGAAATTTTCCGGATTTTTTTGTTTTAAGTAATTAATTGAAATTTTTCTGCCATTTCGTCATTAAAAATATTTCAATCAATCATAATATGATTATAGTTTTTAATTAAAATAATAATAAATAATTAAAATTATGTTATCAATTTCGCAAAAATGTTTTGGTATAATTGTTTAGTTTGTGTAGAAACATTGTTATTGTGAAAAATTCTTTGTTTTACGGGTGGTCTTAATCTTGAAAAAATCAGAACTTTACATTAGTTAAAACAAGATAAATTAACATCAAAATAGAAACTAACAAACCTTAGTGCTTTCAAGCAGTTTTTTGATTTATACTTTTAAAAGCTCTATTGTTCTTTCCGGACTTTCGGCTGAAAAAACTGCATTGCCTGCAACTAAAACGTCAGCACCCGCTTCAAACAATTTAGAAGCATTATCTAAATTTACACCGCCGTCAATTTCTATTAAAGCTGTAGAATTATTGCTTAAAATTAAATCTTTAGCCTCTGCAATCTTCTTATAGGTATTCTCGATAAATTTCTGACCACCAAATCCCGGATTTACACTCATCAATAAAACCAAATCTACATCGGCAATAATATCTTCAAGCATTAAAACAGGCGTAGAAGGATTAAGTACAACACCAGCTTTCGCGCCTTTGCTCTGAATTAAATTAATAGTTCTGTGAAGATGTGTACACGCTTCGTAATGTATAGAAACTAAATCTGCTCCGTATTCAATGAATTCTTCAACATACTTTTCGGGTTCTAAAATCATTAAATGCACATCTACGAATTTTTTTGCATGTTGCTGAATGGTTTTCATCACGGGAAAACCAAAAGATATATTGGGAACAAATCTTCCGTCCATCACATCAACATGTAGCCAATCGGCTTGAGAATTGTTGAGCATTTCGATATCTCTTTGCAGATTCCCGAAGTCTGCGGATAATAGGGAAGGAGCGATGAGTTTAGTTTTCATTTTTACTTATATTTCTTTTACTTTTTAAAATGGATTGACAAATAGAAAATAATACGAAAATATGCCTAAGATCAATATCGCTTCTATGATTGCTAGCTTAATATTATTTATTTTAATTACCAATAATCTATCAATGACAAACAATATTAGTGGAACAATACTTATAATTAATAGTGTTTCAAGAATCATATTGTAGGCAGATCCTATTTTTGGAGGATTAAAAATTTTATATATCATTAAAAATAATACGTAGGCGAAAAATAATGTCGCTATAATTGACACAAAAGTTGGCTTTCGTATTAAATGACTGAAAAAACTTTTCATCTTAATGATACTTCAGTTTCATTTCCGGTGTAATCTTCAATAATGTTTCGTAGATTAACTGAATCACATTTCCTACATCTTCTTTTGAAACCATTTCTACTGTAGTATGCATGTATCTTAAAGGCAATGAAATCAATGCGCTTGGTACACCTCCGTTCGAATGTGCAAACGCATCAGTATCTGTTCCTGTAGCTCTGCTTGCAGCAGCTCTTTGGAAAGGGATTTCTTTCTTTTTTGCAGTATCAATAATCAATTCTCTGATCACATGGTGAACGCTTGGTGCAAAGAAAACTACCGGGCCATCACCACATTTCTGATCGCCTTCTTTTTTCTTCTCAATCATTGGAGTTGTCGTATCATGCGTAACATCTGTTACAATAGCAATATTTGGTTTGATGGTATCAGCGATCATATCTGCACCATACAAGCCAACCTCTTCCTGAACGGAATTGGTAATATATAAACCAAACGGAAGTTGTTTTTTATTCTCTTTTAAAAGTCTTGCAACTTCAGCAATCATAAACCCTCCGATTCTGTTATCCAAAGCTCTGCAGACAAAATAACGGTCATTCATTTCGAAAAACTCGTCAGGATAGGTAATCATACATCCAACGAAAATTCCTAAATCTTCAACTTCCTGTTTTGTAGTTGCACCGCAATCAATGAAAATGTTTTCAATTTTTGGTGTCGGTTCGTTTTGGTTTGCGCTTCTTGTGTGAATAGCAGGCCATCCGAAAACTCCTTTTACAATTCCTTTATCACCATGAATATGGACGATTTTTGAAGGGGCAATCGTTTGATCAGAACCTCCGTTTCTGATAACATAAATCAATCCGTCATCTGTAATATAATTGACATACCAAGAAATTTCATCAGCGTGAGCTTCAATCACCACTTTGAATTCGGCTTCAGGATTAATGATTCCGTAGCAGGTTCCGTAATGATCTACCTCGATTTTATCAACGTATGGAGTGATGTAATCCATCCAGACTTCCTGACCTCTGTGTTCGTATCCGGTTGGTGATGAAGTGTTTAAATATTTTTCTAAAAATTTCAAAGATTTCTTCTCGAATTTCATATTTGAGGAATGATTTTTGTAGTTAAGTTTCGTTATAATACGTGTAAAAATAATGAAATTTCATAAAATCACCTTTCTTTTTCTGTTCTTTTTTGGTGTTGCTGCATTCGGGCAGCAAAGGGATTCTATTATTGCTAAACCATTGAATCAATATCCACCAGAATTATTAAAAACTGATGAATTTGGCAATAAATATTATTATGATGAAAGTCAGAAGGCTAAAATCTATGAGATTAACGGTGAGACTGTAGTGGTGATGGATGAATTGGTTTTGCTTAATAAACCTAAGTTTAATAATCAATTGGATAAGAATTATTATTTCTTCCTAAATAAAAAATTATATAGAGTTTATCCATTATTCCTAACGGCATTGCAGCAATACAGAGATATTCAGGTTGAAATGAAGATTATGGATACCGCAGCTAAAAGGAAATATATCAAAGACCGTCAAAATATGCTTGCAGATCAATATGAAAAGCAACTAAGAGATTTAACGACAACAGAAGGTCAGGTTTTTGCAAAATTAATGAACAGAGCAACCGGCAAAAATGTTTTTGAAATCATTAAAGAAATGCGTGGTGGCTGGAGTGCTTTCTGGTGGAATGTAAAAGGTAAATTGGCAGATATCGATTTAAAAGACCGATACAATCCACATAAAAATAGAACCGATGAATTTTTAGAATCTCTATTGCAATCCAATTGGAATTCCGGTTATTTGCAACCTTATCCCGGAGCTAGAGATTTTAAAGTTTCAAAATAATAAAAATTCCTGTAAAAATATTTTACAGGAATTTTTCTTTTAATTTTTCAAAAACAATTTTATCAACCGGTAAGGTAAAAGGATTTACTTCTGTATCTATAGGAAGCCATTCTGTTTTTTCTATGCAAGGGTCGAGAATCAGAAAATCTTCTTCATTGGTAATTTTCACCATATAATATATAGTAAGAAGTTGCTCATTTTCTCTGAATCTGGAAACTAAGAAATCTTCCTGCGTGTAAAGATGTTCTACGATATCTATTTTTACGTTGAGTTCTTCATCAAACTCACGGTGAAGACATTCTGTTAATCCTTCTCCGAATTCCAATCCGCCACCAGGAAACTTTAATAAAGGTTGTCCTGCATATTCTTCAAAAAGCGTGAGAACTTTATTGTCTTTTACTGCACAGGCATAAACTCTCACGTTAATCTTATCAATCATATGTAATATTTTGTAAAGCTAAAATAAGGAAAATAGTTAAAAGTTAAGAGTTATCAATTATGAATTATGAGTTTTCAAAATATGTAATTTTTATTTAGATTACCAACTATAACTAATAAGACATCATTCATCACCTATAACTTTATGGCATTGATCATTTCTCTTTTTCCCGGTGGGCCTTGCTTTTTTTCCACATTAAAATTAAGTTCTTTCAGAATTCTTCTCACACTTCCTTTTGATGAATATGTTGTTAACAATCCGTTGATACTCATTTTATCTGAAACCATCTCAAATAAAGGCTTTTCCCAAAGGTCAGGCTGTACTCGTGCGCCAAAGCAATCGTAATAAACCAGGTTAATCTTCGGTAAATCAATGTTTTTCAGGTCAAAAAAGTCACATTGTATCTTTTTTAAATTAAAACCCTTAATGATTTCTTCTGATTTCTCCCATTCAGTTTGATGAATTTTTTGATAAATATTTTTTAATTCTGGGTTATCAAAAAGGTCGAAGTAGGCTAAATTTTCGATCTCAGATTCATTTATCGGGTATTTTTCGAGTGTAAAATAGTTGATAGTATGATTTTTGTCAGTTTTTAAATATTCATTAATTGTCACCAAAACATTTAAACCTGTTCCAAAACCGAGTTCTAAAATGTTAATTTCGTAATCATTTAATAGATTTAATCCGTTTTTGATAAACACATGTTCGGCTTCTTGTAACGCACCATGGTGTGAATGATAGTTTTCATTTAATTCATTGATAAACAATGTTTTACTTCCGTCGTTTGTGGTTCTGATTTCTCTTTCCAAAGTATTTTTTTTCAAATTTAATGTAAAATTTTTATATTTGAAAAATTATGTTAAATTTGTGGAACATCATAAAAATTTTAAGAAATGATAATTCAAAAAACAGAAAACTCTAGAATTTCTACTTTCGATCCCAATAATTTTTCGTTCGGAAATACTTTCAGTGATCACATGATCATCTGTGAATATGAGGATGGTAAATGGGGCGATGTGAAATTGGTTCCTTATGGTCCCCTTTTGTTTACTCCTGCGATGATGGGTGTAAATTACGGACAGGCTTGTTTTGAAGGCATGAAAGCTTACAAAGACAATGACGGACAGGTTTTCCTTTTCAGGCCCGAAAAGAATTTTGAGCGTATCAATAAATCTGCAAAACGTTTGGCAATGCCAGAAGTTACCGAAGAAATATTTTTAGATGGTCTTAAAGCATTAGTAAATATGGATAGAGAATGGATTCCTCAAGGTGAAGGTAATTCTTTATATATCAGACCACTAATTTTTGCTACCGAAGAGGCTTTGAAAGCAAGAGTTGCCAATAAATATATGTTTGCAATCGTGGCGACACCTGCAAAAATGTATTATACAGAACCTGTATCTGTGAAAATTTCTGATCATTATTCAAGAGCAGCAAGTGGTGGAGTAGGTTCGGCAAAAGCAGCCGGAAACTATGCAGCTTCTTTCTACCCAACTCAGTTGGCGATGGAAGAAGGTTATGATCAAATCATCTGGACAGATGATGCTACTCACGAATATTTCGAAGAAAGCGGAACAATGAATGTTTTTGTAAGAATCAACGATACGATTTTTACACCTCCCACTTCTGAGAAAATCTTAGACGGAGTTACCAGAGACAGTTTCATTCAGTTGGCTAAGAAAAGAGGTTTTGAAGTAAAAGTAGAAGCAATAAAAGTAAAAGATGTTGTTGAAGCTCAGAAAAACGGAACTTTGAAAGAAGTTTGGGGAGTAGGTACAGCGGTTGTTACAACGGTTTTTCAGGCCTTGGGTTACAATGGCGAAAAATTGGAGTTACCAAGACTTTCAGACGAAGAAAGTTTTGCAGTGAGACTTAAAAATGATTTAGTTGATTTACAGACCAACCATTCAGAAGATCCTTTCGGATGGAGAGTTCTAGTTGAAAAAGATGTTTTAGAAACAGCTTAATTTCAATCAATTTAATAATATATACAAAGCCAGGATTTTTTCTTGGCTTTTTTTAATTTAAATCTAAAAGTTTAAATTTATTCTCTCTCATATCAAGCTGATTAAGCAGATTTTCATCTAACTGTATTTATCTGCGTAATCTGCAAAATCAGCGAGAACCAAAGAATGTTTTTATTAGTTCAAATTTATTTTTGATATTTAGAAACATTCGACATTTTAAAATTTCAAAAAAATATTAAAACTTTATTTTAATAAATTCCTCAAGTTTTGTTAATCATTCCCGAAATGCGTATTTTCGCAAAAGTTTTATGAAAAAAATACTTCTCATCTCCGCATTAGGACTTTTAAGCTGTAAAAGAAATGCCCCACAGGTGCATCCTCCGGTGGGTGGTGTATTGAGCCAGAGTGATCTTGATGTTTCCAGAAACAGAATGAAAAATCTCAATACTTTAGAAAGACAGCAGATTCAGGATTGGGTGAATAGTCAGGATATTAAATTTTATCCTACTCAGCTTAATTACTGGACGACCGTAGAAGGTTTTGACAAAAGACAAAGAAGACCGGATGATTCTCCGATTTCGTATTCTTATGATCTGTTTGATTTTGATCAGACTAAAATTTATGACAAATCTATTCAGAGAAACGATGCGAGATTCGGGCATTTTGATGAGTTGAAAGCAGTAGAAAATGCTTTAAGATATATGAATGACGGGGAAGAAGTAACGCTTCTTGTACCATCAACATTAGCTTACGGTACTTTTGGAGACGAAAATAAAATAGATAACGATATTCCTTTAATTATAAAATTAAAAGTTCTATAGAATGAAATTGTTTAACAAAAATATAATTCTGGCAGCAGCAAGTGTTTCGCTGCTAAGTTGTACACCAATTTATAAGAAAATGAACGTAGACAAAGAAACTTACGAAGGGCTTAAAGACGGACTTTATGCTAATCTACAAACTACAAAAGGTAACTTGATTGTAAAGTTTGAAGACAAAAAATCACCAGTGACTGTGGCTAACTTTGTTGGTCTTGCAGAAGGTAAAATTGATAACAAATCAAAGGCAAAAGGTGTTCCTTTTTATGACGGAACGATTTTCCACAGAGTAATCAAAGATTTCATGATTCAAGGAGGAGATCCTCAGGGAACAGGAATGGGAGATCCCGGATATAAATTTGAAGACGAGAAAAACGACCTTAAACATACAGGAAAAGGTATTTTGTCAATGGCTAACTCTGGACCAAACACCAACGGTTCTCAGTTCTTCATTACTGAAATTGCTACTCCTTGGTTAGATGGCAGACACACAATCTTCGGAGAAGTTGTAAAAGGTGATGATGTGATTGATGCAATTGCTGTTGTTGAAAAAGGTGCTCAGGATAAACCAAAAACTGATATCGTACTTGAAAAAGTAAGTATTTTCAGCAAAGGAGATGAGTACAAAGGTTACGATGCGGCAAAAACTTTCACTGAAGGTAAAGCTAAAATCGCTGAAAACAATAAAGCTTTCATCGCTAAAGAAGAAGCTGAAAAGAAGAAAAAGGAAGAAGAGTTCAAAGCAAATCAGCAGAAAATGGTTGATGATGCAAAAGCAGGAATGCAGGTAACTGAATCTGGTCTTTACTACAAAATCACTAAGAAAACTGAAGGAAAAGCTCCTAAAGCCGGTGATAATATTTCTGTACATTATGCAGGTAAATTAGTTGACGGAACTGAGTTTGATTCTTCATTCAAAAGAGGTGAACCTCTTGAGTTTCCTGTAGGAACTGGAAGAGTAATCAAAGGTTGGGACGAAGGTATCCTATTATTAAAAGAAGGAGAAACGGCTACACTTTTGATTCCGCCGGCAATGGCTTACGGAGAAAGAGTTGCAGGAGGAGTTATCCCAGCAAATGCATGGTTAATATTCGACGTGGAATTGGTAAAAGTTCCTTAATCGAAATTGATATAAAATAATGAAAGCCGTCTCGTGAGAGACGGCTTTTTTGATGAAGTGGATTAATTTATATGACCGCTTTCTTTGTGGTTTAATTATATATTTTTTGCCAAGAATGAATAAATTTTCATAATTAAAATCAAATGAGAATTCCATTTAAATGAAAATATTTAACGATTAAATTCGTGAGGTAGTAGTTGTTTTTTTATTGTTTGCTTCAAACCCAAAATGTGGAAAATGTTAGTTTTGTAATTTAATTAATTGATATATAGGGTTGTATACATATTAGGATTACCGTTATACGTTTCTGCTTATTAAGATAGAACTTTTAGTAATAAGATGTTTTTTTTCATATAATTAAAATTTATCATTTTTCAATACAATAGCTATAATGTTAATTAAATTAAAAATTGCAATGTTAATAGAACAACGCTATAGTAAGGTTATGTACTATTTCTGAAAACATTGAGATATTTCCCCCTCCCCCCACTAAATTTTTAAACAACTTATCTCCTGCCGTCTGTCTTAAAAGTGAGAAGTATAATTTTTATTCTTCTCTTCTTTAAGAGTCAGACGACGAAATAGAAAATTAACAAGTCAAGGATTTTTTTTAATAGATTATCTGGATTGTGCATTGTTTTCTTACCCAATATATTGCTAAAGTTTGATTTTCCACGTCCCATGAATTTTAGTTTTTGTTATCTTAAAATAGGATATACTTTATGATTCCTTGCTAAGCTTTGCCATTGGGAATATTTTTATGAATTCAAAATAAAAATACATTTAGTTGCAATAACTTATTAATAATAAGCACCTTAAATTCTTATCGTTCTTCTTTAGCGTATCTCTGTAGTATGTTTATTTATGTTGACAAAGCATCTGTAGCGTATCTCTTTTCTTTAGTTCAGGTAAAAATTAGGCTAATGTTGCACTTTGATTAAAAGGTAAAATGTATTTAAAGAAAAATGGTAGCAGTATAAAATATGCATTTGGTATGCGTTTTTTGCTATGCTGTATTTTTTATAATGCACATAATACAAATGCACAAGTCTTTGTAGGAAAGAACACGAGCCTAAATATAAAAGACAGCATTCCTTTCAATATGCAGAATGAAAACAGTACAGCGCTATTATATATAGCAGAAGAAGCGACCGTATATAATGTAGAGGAATTATCCAATGTCAAAGTTGTTATTCCTTCCAGTCAGGTTTTACAAATACCTTCAAAAACTTCTTTAGCAAAAACTGTAGAAAAGACTGAAAAAAGAAAAACACGAAAATTGGTTTCAAAAAGGGATGATAAAGTTGAAATCCGTATATCCAAGGATGAAAATCATTCCATAATTTCCAGTGGTTATGCAGGAAAAATTGCTGTTATTACAACCAGTACTTATAAGGCAAAAGAAGTAATCTTTTGGGAGGAATATAGAATGCTTCCGGTATTATTGAAAATTATTTTTGATGAAAATTATACAAAAAGTGAATTAATTGAAAGAATAATTCTTTCAGGAAAACACACTCGCCCTCCTCCTTTTTTTAATGATGGCATATTCACATAATTAAAAACACAATTCAATATATCAACTCATGGAAAAGAGTAATTGTAAAGCTCTTTTCCTTTTTATAAATTAAAATTATCAAACAAAATGAAAAATAAATTTTACATATTCTTTGCATTAACGATCGGTTCGTTAGCTTTCGGTCAGGTGGGTATTAACACACAAAACCCACAGGGGATTTTCAATATAGATGGTGGTAAAAATAATGCAACCACAGGAACCCCAACTGCAGTACAGTTAGCTGATGATTTTATTGTAACCGCATCAGGATCTACGGGTATTGGGACATCTCCTGTAGCATCTGCTCTTTTGGAACTTAATGTGAGTCAGCTTGCTACAGGAAGCAAAAAGGATTTTTAGGGCCAAGAGTCCCTTTAATACAATATAAAGATGTGGCTACAATTCCAAGTCCTGCAACTGGTTTATTGGTGTTCAATGAAGGAACAGCTGGTCTTTCTTATACAGGATACGTATATTGGGACGGTATCGAATGGAGACCTTTGGATGGGCGCTCATTAGCACCTGGTACGATAGGCAGTTTGGACTGTACAAACGCTACTCTTACTCCGATTACCTATACCGCAGGTACTCTTTATAACGGAACAATGTCAGTTCCCTATACCGCTGGAAATGGAGGAATATACGCTGCACAATCTATAGGACCTGTAAACGGACTTACAGCAACACTTGCAGCAGGTAATTTTGCACAAGGATCTGGTAATTTACTCTATACCATTTCTGGGACACCAACGGTATCCAGCCCGACTACAACAACATTTAATATTCCTTCAATTGGAGGACAAAGCTGTAGTGCAACAGTTGGTCTCGGAAAAGTATTAGCTCCTGGTGAATATCAATTCTTTACTTTTACATTACCAGCGACGTATACAGGATTATTAAGTGCACAAGTCGGCGGTACCTATAATGCTATTTTAGGCGGTAAAGTAAGATTGGATCTTAATTTTAATACTAGTTCCAATGCAGGTAGCGGAACTGTTTCCTACAATCCTCGTTTGGTAAATGTTTTTAGTTCTAACATTAAAGTTTGGTATGCTGCATTATCGAGTGTAGATCGCCAGCGCCGTGCGAACGTTTTATTAGCTCCAGGAGGTTATCTGGAAACAGATAATGGTATTTTCCTTAACTGGGGAGATAATATGAATAGTGGTTCAACTCCTGTAGTAGCTTCTAGCTCTAGTGATGATTCTCAGGAGATAGAAACAGTAGATTTAATTGTAGACGGAATTTGGTACAGAATTATCGTTTATGTTACTGTAGATAACCTCAATGATAATATCCCTGCCAATAACATCCGACGTGTCTTTATGACCGCACAAAGAATGTCTAACTAATAATAAGTTTCAAACCTTATTAAAAATCTTGTTGCTATTGAGTGTATAGTTATGGGAATTACTCCTGCTGACACGAAAGATATATAAAAATAGAACAGATTACATTATTTTATCCGGCAGACGAATTCGTCTGCCGGTTTATATATAAACCTATAAAATAGATACAGATTAAAAAATCTGTAAGATTCTAAAAATACAAACAAATGAATTTTAAAGAGATCCTGATAGGACCAGTGATTGAAAAAGAAGTTGCAGCACGTGGGATAGAACTTCCCCGAATTTGTAATTTTATGAAATGTACGGAACAGGAAGTAAAGGGAATGTACAAAGTAACAAGTATAGAAACAGAAAATCTGTTGAAATGGAGCAAACTATTAGAATATGATTTTTTCAGGCTGTATTCACAGCATTTGATATTGTATGCCCCAACGATGGCAGACACAAGTACAAAAACAAAAAAAACAATATTACCTCAGTTCCGCAAAAACATTTATACAAAAGAAGTTATTAATTTCATTCTGAAACAAATACAGTCAGGAGAAATGTCAAAATTTGAAGTAATAGAACGTTATAAAATACCAAAAAGTACTCTTTCTAAGTGGATAAGCAAGTATAAATAAATATAAATACCTGTTGGGAAAACCAAAAAAGAAATAACAGAACTTCTTGGGTAGGACTTTAATTTTTATCCTGCCGATTCTGGTTCTACATTTTATCTAAGAGTTGGTTGGAAAACAGAAGGGGCATCATACTGTATTTGAAAGAAGAAAAGTGATGTAAAATTAAAATGAAAACTACTTATGAAAAAATCAATCCCTGATTATAAGAGAATATATAACGACATTATTATAAAAGAGTTTCCGGATAAAAGAAATTGCTGTCTGCGATTATTACAGAAAGAAAGCTTATCTGTTGTGGATATTATAGAACTGAATGAGAAAATTTTCGGCATTCCAGACAAAGAAATTTTTATAGCCAATCAGAAGCACCGTTCTTATAGAGAAACAGATATTCTTAAAATACTTGATTACCAGAAAAAAAATAAACTCAACAATACCCAACTTGCAATCCACTTTAAATTAAGCCGTAATACGGTGGCCAAGTGGAAAAAAGACCTTGTGGTATAAAAGGGCGTGCTGTTTTTTGTTTAATGAAAAGCATTCAGGGAATGTCTGAAGTTTTTTAACGAAGATTTTGGTTGTATTTTTTTGATTTTACGAAAAATTAATTTTAAAAATATAAAGTTTATTACTAAATAAATATTACCTTTTTACATTATTTATAAACAATGTTGCGTCGAATATTGAATTATATAAAGAATCTGCATATTGATCCCGATGCGGACAGATTTAAGCGTCTAGATGCTAAACTATTGAATTTATTCGCATTTTCTATTGGGATTATTTTGCTTTTGAGTGGATTCAGGGATTTGCTGTTTGGATTCAGGAATTATTTTTTGGTTTTGTTTGTATTGGGATTTGTTTTTCTCTTTCTTTTCTTTTTTACAAAAGCTTGCCAAAATACCCTGATGTGGCTATTCGTTATCGAATTTTCTATGCTGTTGGTTTTCTTTTTTTCATCCACATCAGGTTTTGAAAATGGTTTGTCATTATATTATTTTTTACTGTTTATCACTTCACTGTTTATTTTTAATACAAGGAAAACATCGAAGTATATCATATTTGTTTTTGCTACCGCATTTGTTCTTTTTCTCATAAGTCACTTTTATGATTTCAGGATATTCAGGATTGGAGAAACAGGAAATATAAAGTTTTTAAAAAATCAAAGACTTGTTACTTTTATAGTAGTATTTATGGGGTTGGCGGGTCTTGGATATTTTATTTTATTAAAACACTTTACGATTTTGGAATTATACCAGAAGATTCTCAGGAGCGAAAAAATAATCTCTGATATGCGTGCAAAGCTTAACAGAAAAGACGATATAGATTTGGAGAATTTAGTAAAACTGGCCATGAATGACGATATCACTTTCATACCCAAAATAAAATCTTCATTTCCAAATTTATATGATAACCTCATGGAAATGAACAGTGCTATGACATCTGAGGAGTTCAAATTATGCGCTCTTCTCAAACTTGGTTTTACTACAAAAGATATAGCGGAATACAATCATATTTCAGTGCGGACAGTTCAGACGAGAAAAAGCAGACTAAGGAAATCATTCGGAATATCTGCTGATAGAGATCTGTACAAATGGATAGATACTATATAGATCGAAGCATATTTGTTTTGATGATGAGTATGCTTCATATTGATATTTTGGATATCTGGATTATCCTAATAAATGATAGTCACCTTAATTATAATCAATTAAACTTGTTTTGTAACCTTTCTTTCCCCAATCTGCTGTCTCCACATCGCATAATACAATCCTTTTAAATCCAAAAGATTCTCGTGCGAACCTGTTTCAATTACTTTCCCACGCTCTAAAACATAAATTCGGTCTGCGTGCATAATAGTGCTCAATCGGTGGGCAATCAGTACAGTAATTTGTTCTTTTTCTTCAGAAATTTCTTTTATGGTTGAAGTGATTTCCTCTTCTGTAATGCTGTCTAAAGCAGAAGTTGCTTCATCAAAAATCAATAAATTAGGTTTTCTCAATAAAGCTCTGGCAATGGCAATTCTTTGCTTTTCGCCACCGCTCAATTTCAGTCCGCCTTCGCCGATGACGGTGTCTATTCCATTTTCGGCTCTTTCAATTAATGTTTTAGCACTTGATTTATTTAAAGCTAAATCTAGATCTTCATCAGTAGCATTCGGATTGACGAACAATAGATTTTCTTTGATTGTTCCTGCAAAAAGCTGTGTGTCCTGCGTTACAAAACCAATCTGATTTCTCAGTTCATCAAAATCGAACTCTTTCCCGTTGATTCCATTATAAAAAATAGAGCCTTCTTTTGGCCTGTACAATCCGACTAATAATTTTACCAACGTACTTTTTCCTGAGCCACTTGGGCCGACAAACGCAATGGTTTCTCCATTTTTCACTTCAAATGAAATATCATTCAATGCTTTATAAGAAGCACTTTGATGTTGAAAAGAAACATGGTTAAAGTCTAATTTTTGAACCGCACCAATCTGTTTTGGTGTATGTGGTTTTTCCTCCACCTGTTTTTTCATTAAATTATCGAAGTTATGCAGCGATGCTTCAGCTTCACGATAAGAGATAATGATATTTCCGATTTCCTGCATTGGTCCAAAAATAAAGAACCCGTAGAACATCAATGATAAATATTGCCCCGGAGTAACGACATTTTTAAATATTAAATACAATAAAGTAAGGGTAATCAACTGTTGCAGAAAATTCACCATCGTCCCCTGAATAAAACTTAAAGAACGGATGCTTTTCACCTTTTTAAGTTCGAGACCAAGAATTTTATAAGTATTATTATTCAGACGTTTTACTTCCTGTTTCGTTAAACCTAAACTTTTAACAATCTCGATGTTACGAAGACTTTCGGTGGTGCTCCCAGCCAATCCTGTAGTTTCGGTAACGATTGTTTTCTGAATATTTTTAATTCTTTTACTTAATAAATTGGTGATAAAAGCAATGAGGAAAATTCCGACTACATACACCGGCATAATCGACCAGTGCAGACGAATCGCATACACCGAAACGAAAATAATACTGACTAAAATCCCAAAGAAGATATTGATGAAATTGGTAATGAATTTCACAGAATCTTCTCTTACTTTCGTGAGAATTGAAAGCGTTTCACCACTTCTTTGGTCTTCGAATTCCTGATAAGGTAATGCCATCGAATGCTGCAATCCATCAGTGAAGATATTAGCCCCAAACTTTTGGGTAATCACATTCACCACATAATCCTGAAAAGCTTTAGCAATTCTGCTGATCATCGCAGTTCCTATCAGTAATCCTAAAAAGTAAAATGCTCCGTGATAGATATCGGTTCCGTATAGATATTGATCCAGGCTTCTGGATACGACCTTTTCTTTATCAAAATGATTGGGATGCGTCACCAATTGATCGAGAATGTTTCCCGTAATTGCCGGACTAAATAAAGAAAAAACCTGATTGATGGTCGCCAAAACCAATGACAAAATCATCAACCACTTGTGAGGTTTTAAATAACGTAATAATGTTTTCATTCTTAAAAATAACTGCCTGCAAAATTACAGATATAAATCGGATAGCATATGGTATAAAAATAGATTTAGTGCATAAGAATTATGAGAATTTAAGTTTTAAAATTACATATATTTGAAAGCCTGATTACAGGATAAAATTCATCAATCAATCTTTAAAAATCATCATGTACAAGACAAGACTTCTTACATTAGCATTCATTATATTTTCTTACATTTCTTTTGCTCAAACAAAGGTGAAAACCGATGATCAGGCAATCAGAAAGTCTGTAGTTTATTTCGCCAACACGATTAAATACAAAAAATTAGACCAGACCGTCAGTTGTATTTATCCTAAATTTTTCACAGTCGTTCCCAAAGATCAAGTTACCCAGCTTCTGAATATGACTTACAATAATCCATTTGTAAAGATTGATGTGCAGGATATGAAGTTTGCCTCCGTCGGAAAACCCGAACTCATCGATGGTGAATATTTTTCTTTGACCAGTTATTATTTAAAACTCAAAGGCGATGTCAGCTCCATGAGCGATGAGATGAAAAATAAGATCGGAGAAATGTTGATTGCAAAATACGGAAAGGGTAGTGTAAAGTATCTCGCAAAAGAAGGTTCTTACATTATCAATGCGCCGATGAAAGCGGTTGTCATTTCGAAAGATAAAAAATCATGGAAACTTGTATTAGCCGAGAAAGAATATAAGTCTCAGCTGAAAAAGATCCTTCCAAAGAAGATTTTGGATAAGATTTAAAGTGATTAATACTTTAATTGTGTTAATAGAAAAAAAAGCTGCTAAATTTCATTTGTTCAATTTTATCAAATGGCAAATTACTAAACGAGATTGATATAATTAATTAATTAATTAATATCTTTTAAAAAATGTTCCTTTCTCGGTAGTTCTCATTTTAGAATGTAAGTTATTATTCCGAGGTAGCAAGATGATATTCCGAATTTGTAAGGTGGCATTCCGAGGTAGTAAGATGTCTCTACCATCTTGTCAGCTTCCTTTCCGAAGTTATCACTTTTAATAAATCAAATAAATATTACAAAAAAAATCTCTATTTTAGTATAAATTACCAGCATGAAGAAAAGTCTATTCTTGTTTTTGATATTATACATCACAACGGTTTCTGCACAGGGGAAAAGGTTTTTCGAAAGCGGGGAAGCAGTGCTTAAAAATCCTGTAGAGAAGATTAATCTCACTTTTGAAAATGAATTGCCTCTAGTGAAAGTAACCATCAATGGGAAGCCTTATCAGTTTTTATTTGATACCGGTGCACCGACAGTGATTTCTCACGCAGTTTATAACGAAATGAATCTTAAGAAAAAGCATAAAAGCAAAGTAGGAGATTCACAGAAAAATAAACAGGAACAGATTTTTACCCTATTGCCCGAAATGACCATTGACCAGATTGTTTTTAAAAATATTGGTGCAATGGTGATGGATCTTCAAGGTCATGAATTTGGATGTCTGAAAATTGACGGTATTATTGGTGCAAACCAAATGGCAAAGCTATTTTGGAGAATCAATTATTCCGAAAACCTGTTGGAGGCTGCAACAGATTTAAAACAATTTTCGACGGTAGATTATGCAACGGTTTTTAATTTTAATACAAAACTTCAGAAAACACCGATTATAGAAGCTCAGATTTTAGATAAGAAAATAAATATGACTTTCGATACCGGATTTACAGGAAGCATCAAGATTTCGGATAATAATTTTGATCCTAAAAACAGCAAAATAAAATATTTAGAAACATTTGGTATGAACTCTGTAGGCGCTTATGGGGCAGGAAAACCGGTTTCTTCTTATTATTTCAGACCCAAAGAATTAGAATTGGCAGCACAAAAATTTGAGAATGAAATTGTAATGACAGGAAGTTCAAGCCTTCTTGGAAATGAGTTTCTGAAGAAATTCAAATTTGTTATTGACTGGCAAAATCATAAAGTTTATCTACACCGCATTAAAAATACACCTTCAAAAATGGAATCTTTTGGTTTTGCTTACCGCTTTATCGATCTTAAAGCTAGGGTAGTTTTGGTGTTTCCGGAGAAAGATTTCCCTATCAAGATTAATGATGAAATTGTAAGTATCAACGATACCAGTTTTGAAAATTTAAATAATGAATCTTCGTGTGAATATCTCTTAAACAGAGTTGAAAAGAATACTAACTCTGTTAAAGTTAAAGTAAAAAGGGATGGTGAGATTCTGGATTTTACGGTTGATAAGAAAGAGTATTTGAATTGAAAGATACTAATGTTGATGAACAATTCTGATTCATATAAAATTTTAGAAGTAAATATTAATGGAACAGTTTCTTCATTAATAATACTAACGAAAGAGAAATGCTGGAATAAAATTTCCGATAAGTATCTTTATATTTTGACAGATATTAATGAGTTTGAGTATGTTGATTTTCATGAATTAAGAACTAAGGAAAGGAAGATTAATAGTGAGAAAGTTCCAAAAGATATTGATACAGTATTGAAATTTTTGTCTGAGATTTATTCCGATTTGTATGATGTCAACTGCTATATTTTTAAATCAAAAAAGGATTGTACCATAATTGAAATCCAATATTTTAGAAAATCAGATTTAGATAGTGAATATCTTGAGAAAGTGAGAGGTAATCGACCGATGTATCATGCAAAGATGTTACTTCCTCCTAACAAACGAAATGATTTAGAAAAATTTGACGTGAATTGGAATAATGACGGGATTATATAAAATAAAAAGTATACTATTTTCATGCGATAAAATTTTATCTACCAATTCTTATCAATCATATAAATCATCTGCGTCATCACCGTCGCACCAAGCAACAATTCTCTTCGGTTCACCTTTTCAAATGTATCTTCTTCAGTGTGGTGAATATCAAAATACCTTTGAGAATCCGGAACGAGCTCAGCCGTCGGAACTCCCATATCTTTCAACGGATAAATATCTGTCCCGGAATATCTGCCTTCAAAATCGTAAGCGCCATACGGTAAAAATAAAGGCGACCAACTTTTGATCTCGTTTCTTTTATTATCATCCATGTCAAGGGCTACACCTCTCGGAGAAAATCCACCTGCATCAGACTCTAAAGCGAAAAGATGTTTTTCTCCGGTTTCTTTTGCTGTTTTTCCATATTGTATTCCGCCTTTTACACCATTTTCTTCGTTGGCAAAGCAGACAACTCTTATGGTATGATTATTTTTGATGCCTAAATTTTTAAATGTTCTTAAAACTTCAATGCTTTGAACGATTCCTGCTCCGTCGTCATGTGCACCTTCGCCTACATCCCACGAATCTAAATGTCCGCCCACAACAATGACGCTCTTATCTTTTTTACCAGTGAGTTCACCGATGACAGAATGAGAAAGTTTTTCGCCTTTCATCCCACAATTGGAATTGAGTTTTGCGGTGATCTTTTGTGATTTTAATAAATTTTCAAGCTCGTCGGCTGTAGTATTTCCAATCGCCACTGCAGGAATTTTTGCAACATCATCTTTATATCTCATCGCTCCGGTATGTGGAACGTCGTCAAAAGCGGATGACAACGATCTCACGATGGCAAACTTTCCACCTTTTTGTGCGGTCAACATTGCAGCAGTTGAACGGTATGCAGATGCATCGCTATATCCTTTAAACGTTTCGATGTACGACTGACTGAAAGGGTAGTTGAAGAAAACAATCTTATCCTTTACCTTTTCGGCAGGAAGTTTTTCGTATTCAGCAAAAGATTTTACCATAATGATCTCTCCTGAAACATCTTTTCCTTTGGTACCTTCAGAATTTCCTAACGAAAGCATTTTGAGTTTTGTCCATTTTCCGCTGTTAGTTTTGATATGTAAAGATTCATTTCCTCTTTCCCAAACGGGGATCATCACTTCCTGAAGCCATACTTTATCTGCTCCGGCATCACGAAGTTTCTGCGCCGCCCACTGAACCGATTTTTCATATGCCTCGGAACCGCTTAAACGATGACCGATGTTTTTCGTTAAATCTCTAAGTTCATTGTAAGCTTTTCCTTTATTTAAAATCTCGGTTGAGATTCTGTTGAATTGGATGGAGTCTTCTTTGGATTGAGAGAATAAGTTTAGGCTTAGAAGTAGAATAATTGTTGCTACAAGTTTTTTCATGATATTGATGGCGAGAAAAATGAATTCTTTTATTAAAATATTAATTTAAAATGATTATTAAATTTTTACAACTTTAGTCTTGGCTAACAAATCACCTAATCTTTTACTTTCTTGTGAGTTTGTAATGATGATTATTGCAACTAAACCGAAAAAGAACATGTCAATGGGATCAACAATGTGTCTTAAAAATGACTGTTTTATAGTTATATCCAGCTCAGTTTTTTCGTCTACTGGTTTTAGTTTTACTAAATAATTTCCAAATGTTGATTGCAGATAAACTTCAATAACGCAATTATATACAAACCAAAAAATAAAAACTGGAAGTGCTTTTACGCCGCTCACATAAAATTCACCCTCTGAATTTACCTCACCAAAATATTTGATATATGTGAATGTTACAAAAAATATCACTGTGTAATCTATTAAACCAGCAATTATACGTCGGGACAAAAATTTTTCTTTTTTCAATTTTATTAATATTTACGAAAGTTTATCATTTTACTAAACTACCAATTTTTATCAATCATAAAAACCATCTGCGTCATCACAACCGCTCCCAAAAGCAATTCTCTTTTGTTGACTTTGTCGAAAGTATCCTTTTCCGAGTGGTGGTAATCAAAATATCTTTGGGTATCGACGACCAATTCCATTAATGGAATATCCAGTTTTTTCAGAGGAGCGATATCCTGAATCGCATAAGTCTGGTCAAAATCGTACACTCCGTAAGGAAGGAAATATTCTTTCCACGGGAAAATCAGGCGGCGTCTTTGCGGCGACATATCAAGGGAGAATCCTCTCGGAGAATATCCTCCGGAATCTGAACCTAAAGCGATGATATGTTTTTCTTCTTTCTTTTTAACCTGCGCTGCGTACGTTTCTCTGCCTTGTCCACCATTTTCACTGTTTGCATACAGTACAACTCTGATTGTGTGATTATTATCGTAACCCAATGCTTTAAATGCTCTTAAAACTTCCAGACACTGAACAACTCCCGAACCGTCATCATGCGCTCCTTCCGCAAAATCCCATGAATCGAGCTGAGCTCCTAAAACAATTACTTTAGCATCTTTTTTTCCGGGGATTTCTCCGATGATATTATGGTTGATGGTTTCGCCTTTTGATTCGGCGGTCATATTTAATTTTGCTTTTACGGTTTGCTTTTTTAAAAGCTTCTCCAACTCGTCTGCAGATTTTACTCCAATCGTAACTGCCGGAATTTTCACTTTATCTTCTGGTTCATAATAAATCTGTTTTGCATGAGGAATATCGTCTGAAGCCGTCGTCAGTGATCTTATAATTAAACCTCTTGCTCCTTTTTTACCAATCACAGAAGCGGAAAGCAATTTAGATTTAGCGGCAATAAGATAAGAATCTACTGTGCTGATCAATTTCTGATCGATAGGATAGTTGACGAAAATAATTTTATCTTTTACCTGCGCACTCGTAAAATTAACCAACTCCTGAACATCATTTACCAAAAGAATATCGTAGATCATATCTTTTCCGCCTGTTCCTTCAGAGTTCCCGAAAGAAAGCATACGGATGTTTTTCCATTCACCATTTCCGGCTTTGATCTGTAGAGATTCTCTACCTCTGATCCAAATAGGAACTCTAACTTCTTGTTTCCATATGTTTTCTGCGCCAGCTTCTTTAAGATTTCTCTCTGCCCATTCGGTAGCTTTTGCATAACCAGGAGTTGCGCTGAAGCGCGGTCCGACACCTTTTGTCAGTTCGCCAAGATTATCGTACGCAGTTCCGTTAGTCATGATTTCATCTGAAATTTTCTTGAACTCATCGATATAATTGAATTTCGGAATCGGCTTCGGCTTTTTGACTGGCTTCTTTTGAGAAAATAAAAATCCACTCAAAAAGAGTGGAAATATGATGAGCAGAATTTTTTTCATTGTACTGACCTTTTTCTTTTCGGTGCATAAAAATAAAGAAAAATTCAGTAAGTCTGACAGATATTGATTTTTACTGAGGTTTTTTAACGCAAAGGACGCAAAGATTTTTTGACTACTAACTGTTTTTAAGTTCGCCAAGGCGTTCCACTTAGCAAAGACTACGAAGATTTTAATTTAAATAAAATTTCATGATAAAAAAATCCTCAAAATTATTCTCTTTAGGTTTTAAGAAAATAATTTTGAGGAAATATTAGATTTAAATATTGTTGAGCAACAAGCTAAAAGCTAATTACTTCATGTCATACATCAACAATGCGGTTACCAATTTTGGTTCAATGAACGTACATTTTGGAGGCATACGGAGTTTTAAATCAGATATTTTAATCATATCATTAAAACTTACAGGATAAATTCCAAAACCTACTTTTCCTTCTCCGCTGTCTACTTTTTCTTTTAAAAGCTTGATTCCTTCAATGTTTGAACTTCCTTTGATGTAAGAAATCTGGTCTGAACTATCTGAATCTTCAATCTTCAAAATATCTTTTATAATATATTTATCTAAAAGATGATGATCTAAATTATCCAAAGACATCTCCTGAGAACGAAGGTCATGCTTTACGTGAAGAGAGTAGAACTTCCCATCGATGTACATAGAAATGTGGAATTTCTGCGATGGATAGTATGGAGCTTGTTCTTTTTCGTGAATTAAGAAATATTTCTCAAGACTTTTCAGAAATTCGTCTGTCGTCAAATCTCCGATGCTCTTCACAATTCTGTTATAGTCGTGAATTTTGATTGATTGGTTGGAAACTATGAAACTATACACGAAATTGTATGCTTCAGTTCCATTATGTTTTTTGTTTTTATCTTTCAAACGCTTTGCGTGAAGCGCAGTAGAACCAATTCTGTGGTGACCGTCGGCAATGTAGAAAGAATCGATCTGATCGATCACTTCCTTGAACTGCTGTAGTTTCAAACGGTTATCTATTCGCCAGATTTTGTGTCTGATTCCAACTGTATCAACGTGATTGAAAATCGGAACGTTTTTCTCCTCATGATTCATCAGCAATTCAATTTTTGAATTGGATGGATACGTTAATAATACAGGTTCTGCCTGAAGGTTTACTTTATCTAAATAATGAGCTAATTTCTCTTTTCTCTGAGGAATGGTACTTTCGTGTCTCTTTATTTTTCCGTTCCAGAAATCTTCTATATTTGCCAAGCCGAGAAGCCCTCTGAAAATCTGTTTGTTAGGGTAAATCTGCTCATAAAGATAGTATGACGAACTATCCTGAACAAGTGTTTTATCCTCCATCAGTTCTTCAAACGTTGTACGTATCTTCCTTAAATTCCGGTCTACATCTTTAGATTTACTTACAACATATGGTTTAATCATATTGATGTAAGTCTTTTCTTTTTGCGCTTTTTCAGCGATTTCAGCCTGTGTGAAATTATCTAAAGGATGAGTAGGAAATGTAGACTCATGATCTTTATGAGGTCTTATTCCACGGAAAGGTTTAAAAACTGGCATATATAATTTATAGTTTCTTTTTAATCTCAATAATCTGTTCGGCAAGCTCTATACCTATTTTTTCCTGAGCATCGATGGTGTTTCCGCCAAGATGGGGGGTGAGAGACAGGTTAGGATTCATTAATAAAATCAATTCTGGAGTCGGCTCAGTTTCGAAAACATCTAATGCTGCTCCGGCAACTTTTCCTGATTCAATATAATTAACCAAAGTTACTTCATTAAGGACACCGCCTCTTGCAGTATTTACAATAAACACACCATCTTCCATTTTTTCAAATTCGGGAGTGTCTATAACATATTCATTCGTTTTAGGCGTGTTGATGCTGATAAAATCTGTGTCTTTGTAGAAAGCATCAGAATCGTTGGTTGATGTGACTTCAAAATCAACAGTTTGTCCGTCAAAAAAACTCAAACTGATGGTTTTTGTTTTCGGTTTTCTCGTCAGAACTTTTACTTTCATTCCTAAAGAAATTCCCATCTTCACCACTTCCTGACCAATACTTCCAAAACCTATCACTCCCAAAGTTTTCCCTGAAAGCTCATAAGCATTGTTGAAAGATTTTTTCAAAGCATTGAAATGAGTATCTCCTTCCAATGGCATCAACCTGTTGGATTCGTGAAGAAATCTTGCTAAAGAAAAGAAATGCGCAAACACCAACTCAGCCACCGATCTTGATGATGCGTTTGGCGTGTTGATTACGTATAAACCTTTTTCAATGGCATATTCTACATCAATATTGTCCATCCCGATACCGCCTCTTCCGACAATTTTCAGACCCGGACAAGCATCAATTAAATCTTGTCTTACTTTGGTAGCACTTCTCACCAAAAGAACGTCTACGTTATTTTCATTAATGAAATTAATAACGTGATCCTGCGCAACTCTGTTGTCGAGTACTTCGATTCCAGCTTCTTTTAAAGCAAGTTCTCCTGCTTTGGAAATTCCGTCGTTAGCTAAGACTTTCATATTTTTTTCAATTTAAGGATTTTAAGATTAATTATTAAAAAATTCAATGATTTTGCTTAATAATTTTAATCTTGTCATCTTTCAATTTTTGCGTTGCCTAATTTAAGTTATTTTATTGACTTCATCACATCCACCAAAACCTGCACACTTTCAATAGGTAAGGCATTGTAGAGACTTGCTCTGTATCCCCCTAAACTTCTGTGACCGTTCAATCCGCTGATTCCTGCGGCTTTCCATGCAGCATCAAATTCTTCTTTTTTGCTGTCGTCAATTAATTTAAATGAAACATTCATCAAAGAACGGTCTTCTTGAACGCAGAATGTTTCGAATAATGGGTTGCTGTCGATCTCGTTATATAAAAGTTTTGCTTTTGCTTCATTTCTTGCTTCAGCAGCAGCAATTCCTCCGTTGTTTTCTAAATGCTGTAATGTTAATAAAGATGCATACACAGGGAAAACGGGTGGAGTATTGTACATTGATTCTTTTGAAATATGCTGAGAATAATCTAAGATTGAGAACATATTTTCTCTTCCTGTTTTACCTAAAATTTCTTTTTGATCACCACTAAAGTTACTCCTGCAGGTCCCATGTTTTTCTGAGCTCCTGCGTAGATTAAATCAAATTTAGAAAAATCTAATTGTCTTGAGAAGATATCAGAGCTCATGTCACAAACCATTAAAGTATCAACTTCAGGGAAAGACTTCATCTGAGTTCCGTAGATCGTATTGTTTGAAGTACAGTGGAAATAATCGTATTCTGAACCTATTGTATAATCTTTAGGAATGAATGAATAGTTTTCTTCTTTTGAAGAACCTACCACATCTACTGTTCCTACTTTTTTAGCTTCTTTGATCGCTCCTGCAGCCCAAGTACCTGTATCTAAATAAGCAGCTTTGCCACCCACTTTCATCAAATTGTAAGGAACCATCGCAAACTGAAGACTTGCGCCACCTCCCAAATACAAAACCTCATAATCATCACCAAGATTCATCAGTCTTTTTACAATTGCACGAGCTTCATCCATCACCGCAACAAAATCTTTGCTTCTGTGCGAAATTTCAAGAAGTGATAAACCGATTCCGTTAAAATCTAAAACCGCTGCTGCCGATTTTTCGAATACTTCCTGAGGTAAGATACATGGTCCTGCGCTGAAATTGTGCTTTTTGCTCATAATTTTACTTTTTGTTTTTTGAGATTTTGCTGATTTCTCAATCTGCTATTTCGTATTTGATTTATAAAAATATAAAGATAAAAAAACCGTCTCAAGAAAAATGAGACGGCGTATTTTTATTCACCGTGTAAGAATGCTTTTTTGTTTAATAACGCTTCTTCAGATTCTACATGATCTTCATCCGGAACACAGCAGTCTACAGGGCAAACCGCTGCACACTGTGGCTCTTCATGGAAGCCTTTACATTCTGTACATTTATCAGTAACAATGAAATAAACATCATCATTTACGGGCTCTTGTGGTGCATCTGCATCTACCGTTAACCCCGATGGTAATGTTACAGTACCTTTTAATTCGGTACCTTCGGAAGCTTTCCAGTCAACTGCTCCTTCATATATTGCATTGTTCGGACATTCTGGTTCGCAGGCTCCGCAATTAATGCATTCATCAGTTATTTTAATAGCCATCGCTAATTTTTTTAAATTTGCACAAAATTACAAAATATTCCCCACTTTTACAGTAATTATGAATATCGAAAAACAAGTTTTAGGACTTATTAAATTAAGTGATTATATAAAGAGCTATTTAGCAGAAAATAATGAAGATTTTAACGAAAATGATTCTGAATTTGAATCGGTCGTGAAAAAGTCTGAAATAGAAAATCCGTGGTTTACCATAGAAAATCAAAAATATGCTTTAAAGCAATGGTCGGATTTGTTGACAGAGGATAATTTGAAATCTTGGCTCAGCAATTATTCACCATCAAAAACTACAAAAAAGGTTGGATTAATCCTTGCCGGAAATATTCCTTTGGTGGGATGGCATGATGTGATTTCGGTGGTTTTGAGCAATCATATTCCTTTGATCAAATTATCTTCAAAAGACAAACAGATGATTCCTTTTCTATTAAAAAAATGGAAAGAATTTTCTGAGAATGAAATTGAGTATGAGTTTGTTGAGAGATTGACAGATTTTGATGCTGTAATCGCTACAGGAAGCAATAATACGGCGAGATATTTAGAATATTATTTTAAAAATCATTTAAGTATTATTAGAAAAAACAGAACTTCAGTTGCCGTTATCAAAGGAGATGAGACAGAAGAAGAACTGAAGCTTTTGGCTCAGGATATTTTCCAGTATTTTGGTTTAGGTTGTAGAAATGTGACGAGACTTTTTATTCCGGAAGACTTTGTTATTGATAGGGTTTTTGAAAGTTTTATTGATTTCAAAGAAATTGTTAATCATAATAAATATGCCAACAATTACGATTATAACAGAGCAGTTTATCTTTTGAATCAGGATAAATTCTGGGATAATAATTTTGTAATGCTGAAAGAAGATGAGAAACTTTTCAGTCCTTTGTCTGTGATTCATTTCAGCAGATATTCTTCTTTGGATGAAGTTACGAATTTCATTAATGAAAATGAAGAAGATATTCAATGTGTCGTTGGTAAAAATGATTTGGGAATTGAAACAGTATATTTCGGTGAAGCTCAAAACCCTGGACTTGATACGTATGCAGATAATGTAGATACGATGCAGTTTTTGGAGGTTATTTAAATTTATTTTTCTCTCGCAGATTCAGCTTATTTTGCAGATTTATTTTAGTAAAGAAAATTTGCATCATCTTTCAAGTCGGTGAGAATTTTAAAATTTAAACAGTCTCTTGATTTTTATTACTAAATTTACCTATCAACGAAAAAATATTTAATGAAAAAAATAGCAATCATTCTTTCTTTTGCAGCATTTCAAATGAGCTTTGCTCAAAAGGTGAAAAAAGCGGAAGTAATAAAAGATAATCGAACGACTGAACAGAAATTAGAGCTTAATAAGACTCAAAAAGAACTGCTTAATGGGAAATTTGAGCAATTTATCACTGCATTGAAAGCATCAGATAAAAAAGCAATGGAAAGCCTGATGTCTGAAAAAACAAAATCGATGGTAACTGATAAGGTTTACGAAAACCTTACTAAAGACATTAATTTTACCAGAAAAATAGTGATTTACAAGACAGGCTATAAGTCTTTCATGAGTGGTGAAAATTTCCCTATGATTCAATATAAATATTCCGACGATCAGACAAAGCCTGACCCGAAAGAAATTATTACCGCTGTTTTTGAAGAAGATGGAAAAATTATGGGTATCAAGCCTTATAAACAAACAAAATAAGTTTTATTAAATATTAAAATATAATATGATTAAAATATTTTTTGTTTTTTATTATTTATAAGTCAATTTTATTATTCGCAAAATTTAATTCAAACAGAGATTCAGAAAATTAAACTGAAGAATTTTATTGAATATGAAAATAAATTGGGAAGCAAGCTTTTTAAATCAAATGAAGATTATGTTTCTATACGACCAGTTTTGCAACCTGTAATATTTGAAAGAAAAGAAAAAGATATTCCTAATCTTCTTGTGTTTTATACTCAATATAAAGAAGATTCCACATTGTCTGAAATACTTTACGAATGGGATGTTTCTAACTTTGAAAAAGGAGATAATGTGAAAAAATCATTGGCTTTTAATAAAGCAATGGTGAAAAAATATCAGGATATTATTACTGAGATCTCGAAAAAATACGGCAAAAGTGTACAGAATGGAAATTTAGAAAATTTAAAGAATCTAATCTTAGAAGAAGGTGTTAACAGAGAAGATGAGTGGAGTATTAATGATAGTCTAAAAATAAATTCTTACATCACATTGTCTGAATATTACAATAAAAATGGGATGGTTACAATTGCTCCTACACATAGAATTAGGGTATATGTAAATAATAAACGATCAGAAAAGGTAAAAGATTTATCAAAAGAGAATATAGAATTATATAATGATTTTTTTTCAAAATTCATTAATACACTGAAGCAGTCTGATTTTGACACGGTGAAAAATATGCTTTCAGATAAGATTAAAGATACGGCAACGAATGATGATCTTAAAAAACTTTTAGAAAATAATCACTTCGAGAGAAAAAGAGAAATTTTCATGACCGGATATCAATTACTTGGCGATGGTGAACACTATCCTATGCTTCAATATAAATATTCTGATGATAACTCAGATCCGCCGAAAGAAATTATTGTAGTATTATTTGATAATGAAGGAAAAATATTAGGGGTGAAACCTATGAAAATGTTTTAAACAAAATAAATTTTAAAAAATTAAAATATAAATATGATGACAGATGTTTTAGTTGCGCATTCAACAGATGTTGAAAAGGCAAGTTTTTACAAGAAAACCTATTTGCACGTTGCATTGGCAATTTTGGCTTTTGTAGGTGTTGAAACGGTTTTGCTGCAAACTGTTCCTGCGGAATATATTTACCTGATGATTGGTCAGAAGTACAGTTGGCTTTTAGTCCTTGGAGTTTTTTGGCTCGCTTCTTATTTAGCTTCAAAATGGTCGATGGCGCAAAGCAGATCAATACAATATTTAGGATTAGGTTTCTATGTATTGCTTCAGGCCGTTATCTTTTTGCCGATGATGTACATTGCAATGGCTTATACTGACGGTGGACAAGTGATTTTTCAGGCAGCAACATTAACGGTAGCAATGTTTGCCGGGATTTCTGCAGTAGCTTTTACTTCTAAAAGAGATTTCTCATTCCTGAGAAATATTATTACCATCGGTGGTTTTATTGCAATCGGATTAATCGTTGCCGGAATGATCTTTGGTTTTGACCTTGGACTTTGGTTCTCTGTAGGGATGGTAATTTTGGCTTCTGCAACAATTTTATATCAAACCAGTAAACTGAAAGATTCTTATGCAACCAATCAATATGTGGGAGCTTCTTTACAGCTTTTTGCTTCAATCATGTTGCTGTTCTGGTATATCTTGAGAATTTTGATGAGCAGAAGAAGCTAATTAAAAGTTATAAATTATACGTTTTGAATTTTAAATTTTTCAAAACACTTAAACCAAAAAAATCCTGATGTTATTTCATCGGGATTTTTGTTTTTAAGAATAGAAATTCTTAAATATTTTAATTTTAAATCTTTAAATGATTTTAAATCTTATTTATCAATTGATCCTAAAACCTTTTGAGCAAAAGAGTTTAAAGCATCTTTTTCGCTCATTCCATTTTGTACGTTGGCGTGAACTTCCAGAGCTCCGCAGATATTGGTAATCAATTCTCCGGCAACATTTAAATCTTCTTCGCTTGTTCCTCTGAATTCGCTGAAGCTTTCCAAAACTTCTAAAGTTTTTTCAAGATTTTCAGGAGTCTGGTTTTGGAAAAACTGTCTGATTACGGGTAATTTCATTATGACAATTCGTTAAATAAGTTAATTAAACTTTCTGCCTGATTAGACTGAACCTGATTTACCAATTCACCATTTTTGAAAATAGCAAACGTTGGCAAATTATCAACTTTAGCTAATTTTCTGCTTTCAGGAAGTTTTTCTGCATCTACATATAAAAATGGAATGGCATCATTTTCTGAAGCTAATTTTTTGAATTTCGGCTTCATAATTCTGCAATTTCCGCACCATGTTGCTCCGTATTGTACAACTACTTTTTCATTGTCGCTTACAATATTTTGAAGCGTATCTTCAGTTAATTCTGTATACATAAGTTTATTTTTAGGAAAAAATAAACAATGTAGCAATCTAATAATTTATCAATGCACCAATTAAAAAAGAGATTTTAAAATTGGTATACTGCTAGATTGCTACATTGTTATATTGATTTATCTTAGTTCTTTGCTAAATATTCAGCAGTAGAAGTTCTGTCAGCTTTCATTGCATCTTTTCCTTCTTCCCAGTTTGCGGGGCAAACTTCACCGTGCTTCTGAACGTGCGTGTAAGCATCGATTAATCTTAAATACTCTTTTACGTTTCTTCCCAAAGGCATATCATTTACAGACTCGTGGAATACTTTTCCAGTTTCGTCAATAAGATAAGTAGCTCTGTAAGTTACGTTTGAACCTGTGAAAAACTCATTTCCTTCTTCGTCAAATTCCAGATCCTGATCAACAATATCTAATAGATTTGCCAATTGTCTGTGAGTATCAGCTAAAAGCGGATAAGTAACCCCTTCAATACCACCGTTGTCTTTTGAAACGTTCAACCAAGCAAAGTGTACTTCATTTGTATCGCAAGAAGCACCAATTACTTTCGTGTTTCTTTTTCGAATTCACCTAAAGCCTCTTGAAAAGCGTGAAGTTCAGTTGGGCAAACAAAAGTGAAATCTTTCGGGTACCAGAACAAAAGAACTTTCTGTTGGTTAGTTGTAGTTTCTTGAAAGATGTTGATTTTAAGATCATCACCCATTTCTGACATTGCGTCAATCGTTACATTTGGAAATTTTTTACCTACTAAAGACATAATTTTCTAATTTTTGATTAATATTTAATGGTGCAAATATACATTGTTTTATCTATTGAAAAATTACTTATTGATAAATAAAATCTATAATTGTTTTTGAAAGAAAATAGTTTATGTGAATTTAAAACCAATAGAATTCAACTTATTAGAGTTTTGTTTTTGAATTAAATAAAGGTTTTGTCTATTACAAAAAAAAACCAGATTTAAGTTTAAACCTAAATCTGAAATTATATTTTAAAAAGAAATGAAATTAAACTGCTTTTTCCAAAACGTCTTTTATCCTTCTCATTGCTTCTCTTAATTCTTCTTCAGAAGCTGCGTAAGAGAATCTGATACATTCCGGACTGCCGAAAGAAACACCGCCAACACAACCAACGTGAGCTTCTTCTAACAGAAACATCGCAAAATCATCCGCATCTTTTATTTCAGTTCCGTTCAACGTTTTTCCGATGTAATAAGAAATATCTGGGAAGAAATAGAAGGCTGCTTTTGGTAAAAGAACTTTAAAGCCGGGGATTTCTTTCATTAAATCAAACATGACATTTCTTCTCTGTTCGAAAGCATCAATCATGTATTTGTATTCTGAAGGATCTGTTTTTAAAGCAACAATTGAAGCTCTTTGAGCTACGGTGTTTGCGCCGCTTGTCATTTGTCCCTGAACTTTTTCGCAAGCCTTTGCTAACCATTCAGGGCATGCAGAATATCCGATTCTCCAGCCTGTCATTGCGAAAGCTTTAGACATACCGTTGATTACTGCGGTTTGCTCGTACACTTCAGGAAACTGAGCGATAGAGGTGGTTTTCGTTTCGTAATTGATGTATTCGTAAATCTCATCTGAAATTACAGTCACATGAGGATATTTTGCAATAACCTTTGCTAAAGATTTTAATTCATCAAATGTATAATATCCACCTGAAGGATTACATGGTGAGCTGAAAAGAACTGCTTTGGTTTTCTCATTAATTGCCTCATCCAGCTGCTCTGCAGTGATTTTAAAATCAGTAACATAAGAAGTAGGAAGCATTACAGAATTCCCGCCCATCATTTTTACCATTTCATCGTAGCTTACCCAATAAGGAGTAGGAAGTATCACTTCGTCTCCATCATTGATAATTGCTGCTAAAACATTAATGATCGCTTGTTTTGCACCGTTTGAAACACAAATTTGTGCCGGTTTATAATCTAATTGATTGTCTCTTTTTAATTTATCTGAAATTGCCTGACGAAGTTCCAAGAATCCCGGAACAGGCGAGTAGTGGCTATAGTTTTCATTGATGGCATCAAAAGCTGCCTGTTTTATATTGTCGGGAACATCAAAATCCGGTTCGCCTAATGTTAAAGAAATGACGTCAATACCATTAGCCTTCATTTCTCTGGCTTTGTTTGACATTACGAAAGTCTGAGAGTATCCTAATCTATTTACTCTATCTGAAAGTTTATTCATGTATTCTTTTTGTCGTTTTAACAAATATAGATAAAAACTAAATGTTAATGAAATGTGACCTGATATATTTTAAAAATTGAGTATAGAAAAATACCTTTATTTCTATATTATCTGCAAAAAACATTCACTAAATATGAAATAAAACTTATTTTTGCTTTTTATATTCAATCGTATGTCAGTAGCGTTAATCCAAAAATATTTCCCGGAACTTTCCGAAAAACAAATCGAGCAATTTTCAAAATTAGAAAGCCTTTATAGTGAATGGAATGAAAAAATCAACGTGATTTCCAGAAAAGATATGGAATCGCTTTACGAAAAGCATATTCTGCATTCTTTAGGTGTTGCCAAAATTATGGAATTTGCTCCCGGAACTAAAGTTTTAGACATTGGAACCGGAGGTGGTTTCCCAGGAATTCCATTGGCAATTTTGTTTCCTGAAACAAAGTTTACGCTAATTGATTCTATCGGGAAGAAAATTACAGTGGTGAATGCTGTAGCAGAAGGTGTCGGGTTAACTAATGTGACGGCAATTCACGGCAGAGCTGAAAAAGTGAAAGAGAAATTTCATTTTGTTGTAAGCCGTGCTGTGACGCAGATGCCGGAATTTTTAAGATGGTTAAAAGGTAAATTTGAAAAAGAACAGATTAACCCTAAACACAATGGGGTTTTATATTTGAAAGGTGGAGATTTGGCTGAAGAGCTGGCAGGACTGAAGTGTGAACTTTTTAACCTGAAAAATTATTTTGAAGAAGAATTTTTTGACACCAAGAAAGTGGTTTATTTATCAAAAGGTAATTTTAATTCTTAATTCAATAGGTTAGAGGAATAATTTTTGATAATTTACGTTTAATAATTATAAATTATTATAATACTATGAAATCGTTTTTAAATATTGGTTTATGTTTGGCTTTTGCCTCAGTTTCATTGATGTCTTGTAAGGATGATGATGATTACGAAACGATTGAGTCTGTAGATAAAGTAAAGATCGACAGTGTGTCTATTGTAAATGATACGATGGATGTTTATTCGGTTCAAAGTATAAGAACGTATTCTAATTATACATCTGGTTGTCAGGGATTTTATGGTTATGATTATATTCATAACGGAAATTTTGGTAGAGATGTAACGGCATATCAATTCAAAACCGATGGAATATGTACGCAAGGAACTCATAAATCTGCTAATCAATTAAATTTTAGTCCGCAGCAGGTTGGTACTTATGCTTTTAGATTTTGGAATGGTAATAATACATGGATTACCAAAACAATCGTTGTAGAATAATGAAGCACGTATTATTAGTTTTACTTTTGATTTCCAATACTTTATGGAGTCAGCGAATAGAGTGGAAGGAAGATAAGAGGTTGGTATGGAATAATTTTAAGAGTAAGATTAATAACCAGCGAGGGAAAGATATTGTTGCTTACACCCATTGTGGCTGGGCATATTCTGTCATAAAATCATCAAACCCGAAAGGTGATGCAAAAGTAACCATAGAAACAATTTTTAACGAAGATAAATCCTGGAAAGACGACAAAAGAATCAATGATTATGTTCTCAATCACGAGCAGAAACATTTTGATATTGCAGAAATTTTTGCCAGAAAAATCCGAAAAGAAATCGCAGAAAAAATAAAAACTACAAGCGATTACGACAAATATTTTCAGACCATGTACAGCAGGATTGTCAAAGATTATAAAAATTTTCAGGCTTTATATGATGGCGTTACAGAACATGGCATGAACAAAGAAAAACAAGCCGAATATGATACGCTGATAAGCAACGAGCTTGAACAATTAAAAAACTTCCAAAAACCTTGAAATTTCTAAATAAAATCATAAACGAGCTGCTGGCACAAAATACAGATTTGTCTCAGTTTAATATCGTTTTGCCGGGTAAAAGACCTATCGTTTTTATCAGGCAGATTTTAGAAGAAAACAATTATTCGGGATTTCTTCCCAGCTTTTTTACGATTGAAGAATTAATTGTTGATATCGTCGATCTGCAACAGATTCAGGGGATTGCATTGTGGCTTTTTGCATTTGATGTTTACAAAAGTTTAAATCTAATTCCAAAAGATGATTTTGCTGAATTTTTGAAGTGGTTTCCAACTTTACAGAAAGATTGGGACGATATTCTGAAGTTTTCTGAAAGTGATGTTGCGGTTTTGCGATATATGTTTGATGAAGAGCGTATTAAAGAGTGGGCGCAGGATTTGGGTGATGAAGAAGAAGTTCCGAGAAAAAAGTTTCTGAATTTTTGGCGAAATATGAATGTCTTTCTGCCAGTTTTAAAGCAAAAATTAAAAGAAAAAAACTGGGCAACTCCGGGAATGATTCATGAATCTGCAAAGGAAAAAATCATTGATTTTGCAAAAAATACGGATAAGCATTTTGTTTTTTGTGGTTTTAATGCGTTCACGCCAGTTGAAGAAAAATTAGTAAGAAATCTTCTGCAGTGGGATAAAGCGCAATGTTTTTTTCAGGCAGACCATTATTATTTTGATGACGAAAGACAAGAAGCCGGAAAGTTTCTTCGAAACCATAAACTATGGAAGGAATTCAATGACAGTAGAGCTTTCAGTTGGATTGAAGATGATTTTAACCAGCCAAAAAACATTAAAATCTATGAAGTTTCAGGGAATGTAACACAGACAAAAGTTCTTCCTGATTTATTTAAAGATATTGATAATAAAACGTTTACCAATACCGCTGTAGTTCTGCTTGACGAAAATCTTTTGCCTGCAAGTCTGGATGTGATGCATGATGTTGAAAATCTGAACATAACGATGGGTTTCCCCCTGAAGAACCTTTCTTTTTCAAATGCCGTCAAGCAGCTTTTTTATCTTCAAAAACAATTAGAGAAAAATAAATCTTCCTATTATTACCGTGATATTTTTCCGATTTTGGAAGAGCTTCCGAGAACTGATGATGATGAAAAGGTCATCAATGATTTTAAATCTAAAATTGAAGAAAGGAATATTGTCTACATTTCTGCCAATCTTCTGAAGGAATTATTGAGTGATCTGTCATATTTTAATTTGCTTCAAAAGGCTGATTCCGGATATCTTTTTTTAGATATTTTAATTGAATATTGCCAGCGTATTAAATGGATGGAACTTGATGATATACAATATGAAAACGTATCTCACTTCGAAAATGCATTTAAGATAATAAAAAACCAGATTACACCCTACGGTTTTGAAATAAAAATGGATACTTTGGAGATTTTGATTAATCAGCATATCAATTCAGAAAGTATCGATTTTCAGGGAGAGCCTTTGAAAGGCTTGCAGGTAATGGGACTTTTAGAAACCCGTTTGCTTAATTTTGAAAATGTGATTTTACTTTCTGTAAATGAAGGAAAATTACCATTAGGAAATTCACAGAACACCTATATTCCGTTTGATATCAGAAAGCACTTTGATTTGCATACATTTCTTGAAAATGACGGTATTTATGCCTATCACTTTTACCGTTTGATTCAGGATGCTCAGAATGTTCATTTATTATTTAATGCTTTGAGTTCCGGAGTAAATACAGGCGAAAAAAGCCGTTTTATCACACAGATTGAGATGGAAAGCAATCACAATATCGAACATTTGATTGTTGAAAATACTTCTGAACCTATTTCTAGTCAGCCTATTGAAATTACGAAAACAGATATTGTAATGGAGCAGCTTGAAAAATGGAAGGAGAAAGTTTCTGCCTCTCATCTTACAAGCTATTTGTATAATCCGATTGATTTTTATTTATCTAAAATTTTAAATACTTCCGAAACAGACGAAATTGAAGAAGAACTTTCCATAAGGAATTACGGGAATCTTGTCCATTATACGCTTCAAGAAATTTATGAGATTATAAAAGGTAAAGTTTTAAAAGAAAATGATTTAGAGAAATCAATTAAACAAATTGATGAATATATAAATATTGCTATTGAAAAGCTAAAACATCAACCTGAATTTTATAATAAAGGGATGAATTTCATTCACAAAGCAATTGCGAAAAAAGTGATTGAGAATATTCTGAATTATGATCTGGAATTGATAAAGCAAGGAAATTCTTTAGAAATAATCGATATCGAAAGAAGATTTGAAAGCGTAGATTTCTATCTAGATGAAACTAAAAATGACAAAGTTTCCTTCTTTGGATTCATTGACCGAATCGATAAACTGAACGGCACCGTTAGGATTATAGATTATAAAACCGCAAAAATTAAAAATTTAACGGTAAAAATCGACTCTGAAAATATCGAAGATTATTTCCATAAAGACGATAAAAAACAGGCTTTACAATTATGTATTTATCAATATGTTATTCAAAGTTTACCTGAATTTTGGGGATTCCCGATCGAGACAGGAATCTGGAGTTTTGCTGATGCTAAAAAAGGAGTTGCTTCTCTTGAGTTTGCTCAAGGAAATCTCGATGATGCCATGCAGTCTGTGAAAAGCCTGATTATGGAAATTCTAAATCCGGATATTAATTTTGTTGAAAATATAAGATCTTATTTTAATTAAAAATGCACTTCAGAAATGAGGTGCATTTATTGAAAAAGATTTATCTAGATTGGTTATAGTTTTATTTTTTATTGATTATTTTTTGATTTTCTAAAGTAATTTGTACTACATAAACTCCTGATTCTAAGCTTTTAGACTCGAAATTATTTTGATTAAGATTTTGGCTTTCAATTAAAACTCCTGAAATTGCGTAAATAACTACTTTTTTAATATTATTTTTAGATTGAATGATAATTTGTCGATTTTTTGTAAATATGTCTGCAATTTCGAAAGACTCATTATTTCCAATATTTTTATTAAACTGAAGATTATAAAAAGGAGTAACAATTTCAAATGTATAATTTTGATTTTCAATGATATTAAGATTTATACCTCCATCTTTTAGATATTCATTTTTTGAAATCGATTTTACTAAGTTTTTATTTTTATCAAAAATATTGATTGATAATAATTCCTCAGTATTTATTTTTAAACTTAAAATATTATTGTTTTCAGATTTAATGATTTCATTTTCAGTTATCAAGTCCGGAGTTTTTCTGATATATGGAATTGTCTTTACTGTATTATTCTCAGACAATTTCAAAAGATAAACACCATCTTTTAATGAAGATAAATCATTATCAGTCACCGATTTGCGTTCTGGTTTTTCTTGGTTCATATCCGTGACTTCTAAAAGAGTCATACTCTGTAAATCCGGTTTTATTTGAGATGCATAAAGAGGATCAGTTTTCGGCTGATTATTATCCTGTTTAGAGGTTAGCATTGCCCATTGATTAAAAAGTCCGCCACTTCTTAATGTATTGAATTTCACATTAGATGCTAAAACAAATGGAACAATTCCGCCAATATGTCCTAAAGGACCCCAATAAAATGATTCAAGTTTATATTTATTCAGATCCCACCAAGCGTAATAGCCTCGTTGAGTATCAATAGTTTTTGAAGTATTTTCGGGATGAATTGCCAAATCAACTGTAGAATGTCCTAAAGTCATGGGTGTTTTGTTGTGCCAATCATAAACGTCATTTGACTTCAGACATTGTCTCAATTTATTATTGTTGTTATTGGTAACATCATTGATAAAATTATTGGTGAAAAGTTTTCGCCATAAAAGCGGCCCCCAAAGTAATCCACCATTGTCCTGAAGTACATGATAATTATATTTATCCAGATATTCTGAGGAAATCACTTCAGAAATACTATTCGTGTAAGTTTTATACCCGGTATTATTACAAGTATTGAGTACATTCGCGATGAAAGAAGTAAACGGATAAACATCTTTCTCCAAAACACCTTTCTGAAGCGTTACACCCGAAAAATCATAAGGTCCGTCTCCCATATAAGCATATTTGAAATTCAGATTGGAAGGATTTGAAATATTCAGTTTTTTTAAGGTTGACATTGCTGCATGAGCACCTTGAGAATAACCGGCCAAGAAATATTCGTTGTATCGTTTCACATTTAACAGAGTCAAAACTTTATTTGCTGCAGTTACAAAATCTATTGTTGCAGAGGCTTCGGTAGGATAGTGCACATAAGGATGAGCTCCTTCTCCGGAACCCATTCCAACATAATCAGGAGCCATTAAGATATATCCGTTTAAAACATAAGAGAGCTCTACTACAAAACCTGCATACAGAACACCTTTGAGATTAGAAGGAACATTTTCGCGGCTGTCGGTTGTTCCGTGATCAGAAACTACAGTAGAAAGTTTGTAGTTGACGTTTGGGTACATAATAAGCCCAGTCGCTTTTACAAGATTATTATTTTCGTTTTTTGTATAATAGGTTATTTTGTAAGCCTTTAAACCAGTGTTAAAACTATTCAGATAATTGACAAAATCCGGAGAGTTCTGCTCGCCAAGATTATTTGAAAGAAATCCTGTAACTCCTTGAGGAGTAAGATCAAGTTTTTGTTCGAAATTGAAAACGTCTCCTGCTTGTTGTGCAAAATAGAATGAAGCTGTAAGTCCTAAAAATAGAGTAGTTAGTTTTTTCATGTTTATATTTTTCAGTTAAATTAAAAAATTCCTGTAAATAATAAATATTTAAAATTAAAAACAGCTATTTGTTGAATATTAATTTATAAAAATGAAAAAAGTCTGATCATTTGATCAGACTTTTCTTCAATATGTTTTTCAACTCTTTAAAAAGCATTAAATCCTGTAATATCCAGACCTGTAATCAATAAATGAACATCGTGCGTCCCTTCATATGTAATCACAGATTCTAAATTGGCAGCGTGTCTCATCATCGGAAATTCTCCCATAATTCCCATTCCGCCAAGAATTTGGCGAGATTCTCTTGCAATGTCAATTGCCATCTTTACGTTGTTTCTTTTCGCCATCGAGATTTGAGCTGGTGTCGCTTTGTGATCATTTTTCAATGTTCCTAATTGTAAACAAAGTAATTGAGCCTTAGTGATTTCAGTTAAAAATTCAGCTAATTTTTTTTGCTGCAACTGGAATGCACCCACCGGTTTTCCGAATTGTTTTCTTTCTTTAGAATATTGAACAGCGGTGCAATAACAATCAATTGCAGCACCAATTACGCCCCACGAAATTCCGTATCGTGCAGAGTTTAAACAAGATAAAGGTCCTTTCAATCCTGTAACTCCCGGAAGTAGATTTTCTTTAGGAACTTTTACATTATTAAATACCAATTCTCCAGTTTTAGAAGCTCTCAAACTCCATTTATTGTGTGTTTCGGGAGTTGTAAAGCCTTCCATGCCTCTTTCAACAATTAATCCCTGCACTTTTCCTTCTTCGTTTTTAGCCCAAATAACGGCAATATCGCAAAGGGGAGAGTTGGTAATCCACATTTTAGCACCATTCAAAAGATAATGATCACCCATATCTTTAAACTGAGATTCCATAGAACTAGGATCTGAACCATGATTTGGCTCAGTCAACCCGAAAGAACCAATCATTTCACCGGAAGCTAGTTTGGGTAAGTATTTTCTTTTCTGCTCCTCAGAACCAAACTCGTTGATGGGAAACATGACTAATGAACTTTGAACAGACGCTGCAGAACGTACAGCAGAATCTCCTCTCTCCAATTCCTGCATAATCAAACCGTAAGAGATCTGATCAAGACCAGAACCACCATATTCTTCAGGAATGTAAGGGCCTAAAGCTCCGATTTTCCCCAATTCTTGCATCAAATTTGGTAAATCGGTGTGATCTTGGGCAGCCTGATCAATATTCGGCATTACAAAACTTTCAACCCAATCTCTTACAGACTGGCGGATAAGCTTGTGTTCTTCGGTAAGTAAAGCATCAATTCCGTAGTAATCGGGAATGCTTGTAAGAGGATAATATGACATGTAATTTAATTTTCCTAAAAATAATACTTTTCACTTGGTCTGCGAAAATTTTTTAAGAAAAATAAAAAAACTATTCTTTGATGAATTTGTAGAGATAAGGAGCCTTATTAGCAGAACCGTCGAAAAGTTTTTCCATTCTTTCTAATGAATTCATGCTCAATATTTTACGTTGGAAGTTATTTCGTCTGAATTTTTCACCTAAAATTGTTTCATAAAGTGATTGTAAATCTTTCATGGTGAATTTCTCTGGTAAAAGATTACTTGCAGCGATTTGAGTATCAATGTTTTTGCGTAAATATTCCAAACCTTCAGCGATTACTCTGTCGTGATCAAATGCCATATCTGGAAGCTTGTTTACCTCAAACCATGCACAAGTTTCATTAAAAGCATCAGGAAATGTATTGGTTAAAGAAAAATCAATCAGACTGCAATATCCTACGGTGATGAATCTCTGTAGAATCCAGTGGTCTTTTGGTACTTCAAGACCTTTGTTTTCCATCAAAGTTCTGTGGATATTATTTTGGGTACGATCTAATCTGCCAAAAGTATGAAACTGTTCCAAAAATAAGCCCTTAAGATGTGTTCTTTCGTACAAAACGCGATCCGCTGCTTCTCTTAGATCTTCATCTATAAAAACGAAACCGCCGGGAAGCGACCACAAATCGAGATCATGGTATTTAAGCAACAAAACTTTTAGAATGTTGTCATGAAAACCAAAAATTGTACAGTCTACGGATAGATTGGGTATAAAGTCTTTGCTTTCGACAAGTTCTTTAAGGGTTTCAATGTTTCTATTATGGTCAGTTTTCATGCAGTAAAAATAAAATTATTTTTTAAATTTTATTCATACTAATTTTAAAATAAGAATATTACTGTTTAAAAAAAACATTTGTGGGTAGAGCATTAGGAAAAACAAGTTAATGATTTAGTAATGTTTTTAGCTGCTTCGTTTTTCAATACGTTTCAAATAACTCATGACAAACATACAGCTTTTACACTAAAACGATATAAATGTGGAAAAAAGGTGGAGAAGAAGGTACTCTAGTTTCAGTAACATCTTTCTTGTTTACTTGAATAATTGATTTTAAAAAGGAAGTATCATGACCGAATTGTTTGTATACGGACCAATTGTGTTGGCATGATAACCGCTGATCCAAAAATTCCCACCTCGTAATTTTGTCTTAACTTCTGGAAAACGTTTGGAAATTTCTTTAGTCGTGATACTTTTTACTTTCATGCAAATTTCATTTACAGAGAGATTAGGAATACTTTGAATCAGAAAATGAACCCCGTTTTCTTCATATCCGAGGCAGAGCTTCTAGATTAAAATTCGTACTCAATTCTGTAAAAAGTTCCGATGTTGAAAAATACTGGACAAAAGCTGGCTTTCCTTTTCTACCTCTCACTCAAGAATTTCACAAGCTTCTGCAAGAATATTAACCAATGAAAAAAGAATATATCCGTTAGATTGACGATATCCGCAGTTCTGTTTAGACTGCGTTTTACACTCTTCCACAATTAATAGATACTATAATAGATGTGATTAGTAATCAGGGAATATTTTTTCAACTTCAATTTTAAAGGTGTCTATCCTAACGTAAATAGAAAGTTTGAACTTAAAACAAAAGCCACTCAATAGAATGGCTTTGTTTTTAATGTAGTGTCACTACATCATATAGCTTTTCAAAAGCTTTGAAAATTATTTAATCGTAATTGACATATTCGGAACTACGATATCTCCGGTAGATCCTGAATACCGTTGAACAAATATTTCTATATAATCATTATTTAAAAGTTCAGTGGTTGCATTAATAGGAATCACAACTATATCGTTGACAGCTGAACCTCTTCCATACACTTTAAACTGACTCAATACGGTTCCGTTTTTTGCAATATAAATTATATACGTTCCGGCTGCAGGTACCTGAAATGATACAGAACCTGTAATTTGAAATATTCTCTTGTTTTTACCCAGGTACTTCAATCTATTCGGGACTGCGCCGTCTGTTGAAAATCTAAATAAATTGCTAGATGTGGAAATTGATGTTATGCTACCGATTTTTACGATATTACTTGGGTTACTTGTGTTGAAACTAACGCCAATACCACTTCCGACAGCATAGTCTACGGTAAAATCTCCAACTGCATTGTTGTCAGATTCCGTAGGGATTCCGGAAGATCTTACAATCCAGTTGTTATTAAAATTATATCCCGGAAATATCCCTGTAGCGTATGGTTTAACATAGCCTCCTATATTGGTACCGGTAAAGACTAGAGATTCAAGAATTCCGCTCCCCACTGAGAGACCAGCCGTAGAAACATCAAAACCAGTTGCTGTACCACTTTCTACATGGGTGAAACCGCCTTGTTTTTCTACAAGACTAAATGTGCCGGTCAGCTTCTCGTAAGTTCCTGAATTATTAGCAAACCAACCTAAATTACTAAGTAATAACTGTGATATATTGTTGTAAGTTATTCCATTAGTATTCGCTGAAAATTGAACAATACTCAAAAAAACCAGACCGAAGCCTGAAATTGTTCCTACTGAATTGGAACCAGCAACCACGCAATCTCTAAAAACAAGGTTTTGTGCAGCGGTACCACTAAGATTAAATACACTTCCTCCTGAAGCGATCAATGTAACATTTTTTATACTTCCACCGATGGCACCTTCAAAGATGTTTCCGGTAGGTCGGATAATGATATCATTGTTGGTGTCAAGACCGTGTATATATGAATTATTTATATCGATTGGAAAATTAAACTGTACCTGACCATTAATTTCATATAAAGTATTGGGGTTCATGACGTATTTTGCTCCTGCACCGGCTGTTAATTCTGCGGAGAGTACCGTAGATAAGACGTCTGTAGATTTAATACGTTTAAAATTTGATCTTTCGGTTAAACTGCTTCCCACAGCAGACCATGATCCTGCTGGACTAACGTAATAATAAAAAAGCTTCAAAGTAGTATCATACACTAGTAATCCGTCAACGGGCGATGCTATTGCGATTCTTTGCGCTGTGGTCATTCTTGGAGCCAGCATCCCTTTGCTTGTCGAGCTTAGATCTAAGATAGAACTTGCGTCTGGTGTTGTTGTGCCAATTCCAACTTGGGAATTTATTGATATACTGAATACAAGCAATGTGAACAGTAATGTTTTTTGATAATAATAAATAATATAATTCTTAATCATAATAAATAAATTTTAAAGATTTTAAAATATTGAAATAATTTATTTCAGAATATTTTAACTTCAATTTGAGTAATAATAAGTGGTTGGATATAGAGGGTGTAAAAATGATATTTTATATAAAATACTGAAAATATGTATTTTATGCATTTGCAAATGTAAGATAAATAATATGAACATAACTATAATTTTTTAAAATATCTCAAATAATAATGAATAATTGTATTTTTATTATTTTAAAATTATTAATTATATGTAAATATTTTTATTAAATATGTAATGTTTTTTATAAAATAAATGTTTATATTTTAAACATTTATTTTTGTATTAAATGAATTATTTCGTAATAAAACAATTATTGATTAATAGTTTAAACTTACTATCTTTGTGGCGTTCATTGATAAAATATTTCTCTATATAAATAGAGATTTTCTCCATTAAATCAATGACCTACTTATTAAAGATAAATTTTTAATAAGTAGGTCATGTTGAAGAAAGTTAGATACTCATCCTGTGAATTAAATTACCACTTAACAATTGTTCTGTGAAGAGCTTTGTTAAATTTTAAAAGAGTATTACTATGGCAAGATTTTTAAACCAATTTTTTGATTGGAATACTGTACAAAATAAAATAATAATTTTCATATTCTTTGTCAATATTGTACTCGTTGCATTGCCAAATGAATTAAAAAAATGCTTATTTTTAGATCATTCAATGGTTGACTTTAGAAAGTATTCTCTCAATATATTTCTATTAACTTCAATTATTCTTCTAATTACATTTATTAAATATAAGCTCAATGTTAGAAGTAGAGATAAGGAGAAAATGTATTATAATTATGGGCGGATAAAATATCGATTTATAAAACCTTATGCGAAATAAAATTGAAAAAGATTTGATCGAAGTTTATTATCTCTTTATATTTAGAGGGGTAGGCAGTTGTGTAGGTAACGTAGTTACGGACTACTAAGAATCTTACTAAGTGTTATTATTCCAAGGGGTCATCATACTTTTTTAGGTATCTTATTTTACGCTCAAAATCAAAGTTTCAGTTACGAGTACAAATTTGTTAAGGATTCTACGGAAGGAAATAAAATCGAAACAGAATTGATGGTTTTAAATGTTTTTTCAAAAGGTTCTCAGTTTTATAGCAAGCCTTTAGCAGAAGCTGATTCTGTGAGGGAAGCTGAAGTGGAAAAACAAATAAAAGAAGGAAATACTAATATTGATTTGACAAAATTGGCTTTAAAAGGAAAGATTAAGCACATGGTTGAAAAAAGCTATCCCGACTATCACGTGAATACTTTTGTGAAACTGGGAAGTGATGAGTATATTGTTGAAGACAGCAGAAAACAAGATTGGAAAATCTCACCCGAAAAAGAAAAAGTAGGGGAGTTTGTGGCTCAAAAAAGCGACTTGCAACTTTGCCGGCAGAACCTGGACTGCTTGGTTTACAACAGAGATTCCAATACAAGACGGTCCCTATAAATTCTACAGTTTGCCAGGGTTGATTATTAAACTTGAAGACAACACTCAATCTCATATTTATGAGTTAAAGGGAATTAGAAAATTAAATAAAAATATTTCATTTATAAGTTTTAAAGAGAAAAAACGAATTACACCTTTGATAGAGGTAGATTATAAAAAATTTAAAAAGGCATTTGTAGATTACAGAGAAGATCCGACAAAAGCAGCAAGACAATTCGCTCCCAAAGGTTTGTTTTCAGATATGAAAGATGCTTCCGGAAATCCCGTTGATATGGATGAAGTTTTAAGGGATAGCCATAAAAGACAAATGGAGGCCAATAAGAAAAACAATAATCTTTTAGAGCTCGATTTATTACAATAAAAAACGCCCGAAACTTTAGTTTCGGGCGTTTGTATTTAAAACTTAAAATGATTAAGCTAATTTATGAGAATCTGCAATAAACTGAGCCAATCCGCTATCCGTTAATGGGTGCTTCAACAAACTCAAGATTGGAGGAAGTGGTGAAGTGATCACATCCGCGCCGATTTTAGCACAGTCAATAATGTGCATAGAATGACGGATAGATGCTGCCAGAATTTCAGTTTCGTACATGTAGTTATCAAAAACCAATCTGATTTCTTCGATTAAGTTTAAACCGTCTGTAGAAATATCATCTAATCTTCCTAAGAAAGGCGAAACGTAACTAGCACCTGCTTTAGCAGCCAAAAGAGCCTGTCCAACAGAGAAAATTAAAGTACAATTAGTTCTGATTCCTTTGTCAGAAAAATATTTCAACGCCTTGATACCGTCTTTGATCATTGGAATTTTTACCACGATATTTGGGTGAATTGCCGCCAATTCATCACCTTCTTTGATCATCTCTTCGTAAGTTGTAGAAAGTACTTCCGCAGATATATCTCCGTCTACGATTTCACAAATTGCTTTGTAATGATTTTAATCGCTTCAGCTCCTCTGATTCCTTCCTTAGCCATCAATGATGGGTTTGTGGTTACACCATCCAGAATCCCAAGATCTTTAGCTTCTTTAATTTGCTCTAGGTTTGCAGTGTCAATAAAAAATTTCATTATGTATAATAGATTTATTACTGCAAAGATAATGAATACTTTGTAATTAAATATTGAGATTGTATTACAAAACGGGTTTGTGTGAGAGTCTGAAATTTACTATCTATATTCTAAAAAATGTAACTTTGTTCTTCATGGAAAATAATCATTTCACAGCCAAATTAGAGATTATAGGAATCAATCCTTTTGTTTTTGTACCTGAAGAAATTTTAAATGAAATATTCGAAAAAGCGGGGAAAAATAAGAGCCCAATTCCTGTAAAAGGATTTGTGAATGGAAAAGAATTCAGACAAAATTTAATGAAATATCTTGGAGAATGGAGGTTGTATATCAATGTAACGATGCTAGAAAATTCACCAAAAAGAATTAGTGAAATTCTTGATGTTTCAATTGCTTACGATGATGCTGAAAGAACTCATACCATTCATCCGGAATTGGATAAGGCAATTAAAAATAATCCTATGGCGCTAGAAAATTTTGAAAATCTTGTGCCATCCAGAAGAAATGAACTCATCAAATATATTAACAATCTTAAAACTGAAGCTGCAGTTCAGAAAAATATAATTAAAATTGTCAGTCATCTAAAAGGTGAAACAGATTTTTTGGTAAGAATATTAATTAAAAATAAAATCTGGTAAGTATTATTGGATTTATTTTAATATGATTAAGTATCATAATAAACTTTTTTATTAAAAAGTTAGAAATCAATTTCTTTGGAATACAATTTATCTTTAGTTGATGCTTATGGTAGTGGGAGTATATGCATGGCATACAAACGATACTTCCAGATATGTGAATGGAGGGTACGTGGAAGGTGAATTTTCCGGATGGTAATAAAAAATAATAAACAAACAAAACCCATGAAAAATTCATGGGTTTATTTATTGAATGAGCCTTTATAAATGCTCATAAGATTTTTTAATAATCAATTATTAGTCATACTTGCTGATGACTTTTTGCGTAACTCCTGAGCTGCTGAATCCTCCGTCATGGAATAAATTCTGCATCGTTACTTTCTTGGTAAGATCTGAGAATAAAGTTACACAGTAATCTGCACACTCAAGAGCTGATGCATTTCCTAGTGGAGACATATCTTCAGCATATCCTAAGAAACCTCCGAAACCTTTTACTCCGCTTCCTGCAGTAGTAACGGTAGGAGACTGAGAAACAGTATTTACACGCACTTTTCTGTCACCCCAATAGTATCCGAAAGTTCTTGCAATGCTTTCTAAGTATGCTTTGTTATCAGACATATCATTGTAGTCTGGGAATGTTCTTTGAGCTGCAATATAAGTAAGAGCCAAAATGCTTCCCCATTCATTCATACAGTCTTTTTCCCACGCTGTACGCATTACTTTATGGAAAGATACTGCTGAGATATCCCAACCTTTTTCTGTCCAATCGTAATTCATCTCAGTATAGTGTTTTCCCTTTCTTACATTTACGGACATTCCTATCGAGTGAAGAATAAAATCTATTTTCCCAAATTTTGCGATTGCAGCATCAAAAAGTTTATCAAGATCTTCAGTAGAAGTAGCATCTGCACCAATTACTTCAGAACCTGTTTTTTCAGCTAATCCGTTCAGTTCTCCCATTCTAAGTGCGATAGGAGCGTTAGATAATATAAATTCAGCGCCTTCTTCATGGCATCTCTCAGCAACTTTCCATGCGATAGATTGTTCATTAAGGGCTCCAAAAATAATTCCTTTCTTCCCTTTAAGTAAACCGTATGACATAATTTTTTAATGTTTAATATCTACAAATGTAGCAATAATTTATGTTTAGGACATAATAAAAAACGGAGCCTTTGCAAAAAGACTCCATTTTCTTTGAATATATTTAAAAGACTGAATTTTTCTAATTCGTTTTCTTGTTCCATTCTGCTTTCACATCTTCAGCAGCATCTTTTGTTTTTTCCCATGCATCGTTTGCGCCATCTTTAATGTCTTCCCAAGTTTCAGAAGCATTAGCTTTCACTCTGTCTAGCCAGTCTTCCTGATTAGCTTCCTGATCATTATCACGTTTTTCTTTGATATAATCTCTTGCCTTGTCAGCTAAATCACTGATTTTCCATTTTGCGTCACTTGCAGTATTTCTTAATGCATCTTCTGTATTATTTACTGCTTTTTCTGCTTTGTTGTAATCTTGATTGTCCATAATATTGTCGTATTTAAGTGTTATATATTAGATTAAACAAGAACTATTCCTAAAAAAAAATGTGATAGTTAAAGTTTTCATAAAATTTAAATAATCTTTTACGCTTGTCTGAATTTATACTTGTAGAATTATGATGATTTGTTTTTTTAAGTGAAATTCTTATATCATAGGCAGATTTGGTACAAACAGAGGAATAAACTTCGGTGCTTTATCCAATACCTTTACAAATGGGGTTGCGTAGTTCTTTATTAAATATTCAAATTAACTTGAAAATATAAATGGCAGTTCTGCTTCATTAACTCACGGATATTTTTATGTAACGATTAATGAGTTTTTAAGAAGCATTATTAAATTTTACTTAAACCAAAAAAATCCGTCATACAATTTTATGTGACGGATTTTATTCGTTGAAATAAAATTTTCTATTACTAGAATTTGTAAGCTAAACCTAACTGAAATCCTCTGTTGGTATTGATGTTTTTCTGAGCATCATTTACTGCATCCGAATTGTTGGCAATATGAGTAAGACTATTTACATATCTCGCATTGATACCAAGATTAGGAGTGAAATAATATCCTAAACCAAGACCTAAACCAACGTTGAATTTTTTGATATCGTCTTTGTTGATGCTTTCTGATGACGATTGTGTCTGAGTAACCGTATTGCCTGCAGTTGTAGTTGCAATTGTTTGCTCACCTTTGTTTTTTCCGTCTACAAAATAACTAAACTCAGGACCTGCCTCAATATAAAAATTCTTTGATGGTTTCATCTGTAACATTAGTGGTACAGAAACATAATTTAGCGATGTTGTGAAATCTGTTTTTGTTCTTACACTTGTGGCACCGGTGATAATTTCCGTATCAGAAACTACACTTTTGGCTCCCATTTGATTGTATAAAACCTCCGGCTGTAAAGCAAATTTCTCTGATAAAGGAATATTTACAAAAACCCCTGCATTAAAGCCTATTTTTTGATTTTTACCATTTAATTCTTGTTCACTAAATTGAGTTGCTGTAGCAGCACCTTTTATACCAAATCTTACGGGTTCTTTAACGTGAAGTGGTTGTGGCTGAGCTGATATAGTTTCTACCTCTTGTGCAAATGCAAATGATCCGGCAACAACTGCCAATCCTAAAAATAACTTTTTCATAATCTTTCTTTTAATATTAAATAGAGTGTTGCTTAGTAATTATATTTTTAATTACTGAACAATTAATTATCATTTAAAAATTCATTTTAAACACCAATGAAACGAGAATGTCATGATGTGAGAATGGCGATTCTGCCAAAAAAAAGAGGTTAGGAGTTATGTAAAACCTAACCTCACGTATATTGAATTAAAATTTGTCTAAAAACTTACAGTCCTTAGAATTTGTAAGCCAAACCTACTTGGAAAGTATTGTTTCTTACTGCATCAGAACCATTTGGTCTGTCTTTAGCAACATCAGTTACACCAGCAACATATCTCGCTGTGATACCAATATTATCTGTGAAGTAATAACCAGCACCAAGACCGATACCAAAATTGAATGTATTTAAATTATCCTTATCAATTTTGTCACTATAACTTGCTGATGATGTAGAAGTGTTAGAACCTGTTGTAACGGTAGTAGTTCTATCACCTTTATTTTTAGCTCCAACTAAAAATCCGAATTCAGGACCTGCTTCAACATAGAAGTTTGGCACAAAATTATATTGGAACATTACAGGAACTGCAATGTAATCAAGATTTGTTGAATAAGATTCAACATTTCTAGTTGTTGTACCAAGTACTGTAAATTCGTTTGTGCTTTCTATTTTAGCTCCATACTGACTATACAAAACCTCTGGCTGAATACTAAAAGATTCTGCTACCGGAATTGTTGCGAAAATACCAGCGTTAAAACCGATTTTTGATTTTTGGTCTTCAAGACCTGCATCTTTAGATAATGAAGAAACGTTCATACCACCTTTAACACCGAATCTTACATCTGATGAAGATGTTGATTTAGTTGTTGTTGTCTGAGCGAATGCTAATGAACCTGCTGTAATTGCTAGTCCTAAAATTAACTTTTTCATAACTTTAAATTTTTAATATTTACTATTTCCTAATTTTAAATTTTACTGTCAAATTTTTCATTTTGACGAGTGGTATCTTTCAAATTGTTTGCCAAAATCAAAATTATGGGTCTTTACAAGATATGATAGATATCATTAAATTGAAAATATATTTTTAAATAGCTCAAAACCAAGTATTTAAATTGTGTATTAAAATAATATGCTATAAATAATATTTGTTAAATTTAGCTTAAAAATTACTCAGTTTTCTATAAAAATCCAATGATTTTTGAATGTTTTGTGTCTTGCATTCGTGGTCAAAAACACAAGAACCAATTCCTGAAAGTAAGGAAAAGTTGATTTTCGTGTCTGCATTCTTCTTATCATTTAATAATAATCTGAAAATATCGTCATCTTTAAATTCATCTAAATCTATAAATGAATAATATTTCTGAATGTTTTCGATAATCAATTCTGAATCTTCTTTTGAAATCAAACCTTCCAAATAAGAAAGATATGTTTCGCAAATCATCCCCAGTGCTACAGCCTCACCGTGGAGAATAGGATTCTCTTTTTCTAAACATAAGCTTTCTATCGCATGACCAATTGTGTGGCCAAAATTCAGGGTTTTTCTTATATTTTTCTCGTGAAAATCTTTCTCTACAACTTCCTGCTTAATATCCATTGAAGTCTGAATGTGTGGAAGAATACCTTCAACGTCTAGTTTCTGAATTTGAGTTAAATTTTCCCAATGAGCTTTGTCTGCAATCAAACCATGTTTCAGCATTTCGGCAAAGCCGCTTCGCAGTTCTTTATAAGGAAGCGTTTCTAAAAACTGAGGATACACAAAAATCTGCTCCGGAAAACTGAATGTTCCTACCATATTTTTATAATGTATCAGATCAATTCCAGTTTTTCCGCCAATAGATGCATCACACATGGATAGAAGAGTAGTAGGAATATTGATAAACTGAATCCCTCTTTTATAGGTAGAAGCAATAAAACCACCCATGTCGGTGATTACGCCACCGCCAAGATTCATGATCAGAGCTTTTCGGTCGGCCTGCATTTCTGTTAAAATTTCCCACAATTGAGTGACCGTCTGAATGTTTTTCATTTCCTCACCAGGCTCAACTTCCAGAATTTCAAAATTGATTTCTGTTTCCAAATTTCCCAAAAGTACAGGAAGACAGTATTCATGCGTATTTTCGTCTACAAGAATAAATATTTTGCTGAATGTGTTTTGAGTAATAAAATCGTTGAGCTGAGAAAAATTTTGGTCTAAAAAAGTAATCATTTTTTGATTTTTGAATAAATTAATAAGCAAACAATTGTACAAAGTTATGATTCTTAATTTCTAACTCGTAACTAAATCACTATCTTTGCAAAAATATTTAGAATGAGCAGAGACAATAATAATTCAGGAAGACCAAAAAAACCGAGATCTTCAACAAGAAATTCGGACAGTCCTCGCTCTCCTAAATCTGGAAATTCTTCAGATTCAAAATCTTTCAAAAAGCCGTTCTCTAAAACTGGCGGAAGAAGTTTTGAGCCAAAAGATAGAGATGACAATGGCTCATCAAAATCTGAGAAAAAGCCTTTCGGCAGAAGCGAAAGAGATACAGACAGCTCTACACCTTTTTCAAAACCTGATTCTAGGAGATCTGATACTAGCTATGAGAGTCGAATGGAAAAGAAATACTCAAAAACTGAAAAAGAACCATTTGTATCCAACAAAGGTGAAGAAAAGAAATCTTTCGGATCTAAAAGGGGAGGTGTAAGAAGTACTAATACCAGAGATAAATACGAAAGAGGAAGCTTAAAATATGGAAGAAGACCTGGCAGCGAAACTGACAGAGATGACGACAGAGCAAAATCTTTTGTACAAAAAAGAAGATTCAAAAAGGTTGAAAAGGATGTTCATAAAGACACGATTCGTCTTAATAAATACATCGCAAACTCAGGAATTTGCAGCAGGAGAGAAGCAGACGACTTAATCGTTCAAGGATTGGTAGAGGTCAACGGAAAGGTGGTTACCGAAATGGGATATCAGGTTGAGAAAACGGATAAAGTAGTTTTCGACGGACAAGGTATCACTCCGGAAAAACCGGTTTATGTACTTTTGAATAAGCCAAAAGGATATATTTCTACAACCAAAGATGACAAAGCAAGAAAAACCGTAATGGATTTGGTTGCCAATGCATCACCATATCGTCTTTTCCCGGTGGGAAGACTAGACCGTTCTACAACGGGAGTTATTCTTTTGACCAATGATGGTCACATGACGAAGAAGCTGACGCACCCATCTTTTGATTCTAAAAAAATCTATCATGTAACTTTGGATAAGAAATTGACCAATGAAGACATGAAACTAATTGTAGAAGGTATTCGTTTGGAAGAAGGTATTGCTGTTGTAGATCAAATTTCGTTCATCGAAGGGAAACCAAGAAATGAAATTGGAATGGAAATCAGCATCGGTTGGAACCGTCTTATCAGAAGAATTTTCCAAAGATTAGGATACGAGGTGGAAGCATTAGACAGAGTAATGTTTGCCGGAATGACGAAGAAAAACATCAAAAGAGGACACTGGAGAATCCTTACAGATTTAGAAGTGAATAACTTGAAAATGCTTTAATAAAGCTTTTAAGTTTAAAATATAAAAGACGCAGAAAATTAATTCTGCGTCTTTTTTTGTGATAAATTATCAGTTTAGTTTGTGTTTAGAATGAACTCATAATTAATAATTCAAAACTTATAACAGATTACCCCAAAACCGTCACCCCTTTCTGAATCATTTCAAAAATGGCATCTTTACCGTTATCTGGTTTTACATTGACAGCTCGTGTTCCGTTAAAATGAAGACAGGTTACGTAGCCGTTTGCCACAGCATCTGTAGCCGTGAATTTTACACAGTAATCTAACGCCAGCCCAACAATTTCAACCAATTGAATATCATGATATTTTAAAAAGTCATCCAAACCGGTTTTCATAAAGTGATTATTATCCTGAAAACCACTGTAAGCATCAATTTCAGTATTTTTTCCTTTTTGAATTACATGAGTAACTTTTTCTCTGTTCAGATCTTTATGAAATTCTGCCCCGAACGTTCCTTCCACACAGTGATCTGGCCACATAAACTGCGGAACACCATTTAAAATAATACTTTCGCCAACTTTTCTATTGTTGTTGCTTGCAAAACTTTTATGATTTGCAGGATGCCAATCCTGAGTCAGAACAATTTGGTCATATTCATTTTCTTCCATCAGAAGATTGATATACGGAATTACTTCGTTCGCTCCCGGAACGGCCAAAGCTCCGCCTTCACAAAAATCATTCTGAACATCGACTATTATTAATGCTTTTTTCATACTTATTATTATGGTTGATTTTTTTAATAATTTATTAAAATCTAATATTCAAAAATTTATCCAAATTTTAAATATCGGACAAAACGGCATTTAGAATATCGTTCTCAACCAATTTTATAAATGTGAAGAAGCTTATTGATGCTAAAAAATGAATGCTCAGTTTGTCATTCCGGAGGAATCTACTACGATATTTTATTTGCGATATGTAGATTCCTCCGGAATCACAAACCTTATGGAAATTAAAAGGTTAAAAGTTTAAAATCTTTATTTTGTTAAAATTATTACAATCGGTATTTCATTTTCGAGGTATAAACCAAATATCAATAGCTTATCTTTGTAATAAATCAATATTTTATGTCATTTGAGTCGTTAGGATTATCAAGCAATATTATTCATTCTGTTAAAAAGTTAGGTTACTTAAAACCATTTCCAATTCAGGAACAGGCAATTCCTGTAATTTTACAAGGAAAAGATTTGATGGGAATTGCGCAAACAGGTTCCGGAAAAACAGCTTGTTTTGTAATGCCTATTTTAGAGAAACTGCAAAATGCAGAAGTGAAAAAAGACCGTAACGTTCAGGTTTTGATATTGGTTCCTACACGAGAATTAGCGATTCAGATTGATGAAGTTTTCAGAGCTTTTACAGAAAACTTGAAACGTGAGATTCGTACAATGGCAGTTTATGGAGGTGTTTCTATCAATCCTCAGATGAAAGGAATGTTTGGAGTAGAGGTTCTTATTGCAACACCTGGTCGTCTTTTAGATTTGATCGATCATAATGCATTGAGCATTTCGGGAATTCAACATTTGGTGATTGATGAAGCCGACAAAATGTTTCAGTTAGGTTTCGGGGAAGAGATGGATAAGCTTTTCGGCATGATGCCTGTCATGAAACAGACGACGTTATTTTCTGCAACATTAGATGACAAGGTTTCTGAAATGAAGAAACGTATTTCAATGAATCCCACATTGATTGAAATTAAAAAAGAAGAAGTTGAAATCGACAATATTGAGCAATTGGCATATCACGTTGCTCCGGAAGACAAAGGTCCATTTTTAAGATATTTAATTAAAGAAAAGAAAGTTGAAAAAGCACTGATTTTTGTTTCGTCTACAAAATCTGCTGACAATTTGGTTGAAAAACTGAAGAAAAATAAAATTAAAGCTGTTGCTATTCACAGTCAGAAATCGCAAGGAGCCCGTAGAAATAACTTGGAAGAATTTAAAGTAAATGGTGCTCAGATTTTAGTAGCAACCGACTTGATTGGTCGCGGTATTCATATCGAGTCTTTGCCTTGTGTGATTAATTACGAATTGCCACGTTCGCCTTTAGATTATATTCATCGGATTGGTAGAACAGGTCGTGCAGGTGAAAAAGGAACTGCCATCAATATTCTGACGGATGATGAATTGCAACATTTCAGAGTGATTCAGAAGAAAATGGGGAAGAAAATCACTTTACAACGAACAGAAGGTATTGATTTACACGGTTATTAATGTATTTAATTAAACTTATAATAAACTTCAATTTTTAAAAGAATTGGAGTTTTTTTGTCTAAAATTTTCAGGCAAAATATTTATAATTAAAGTTTATTTCATATTCAAATTCTCGAATTTTTGATATTTTTACAAAAAACTTACAATCAGAAATTGCTTAAAAAAAATGGAAAAGCAAGACTCAAATAAAAATCAACTATGAATAATTTAGAGCATAAAAAATTTCCCATCGGAAAATTCCAAGAAAATAATACCAGTTGCGACATTGAGCTGGAAAGCCATATCAAAGTCATCAAAAATTTTCCTGAAAAACTAAAAAAACTGATTGAAGATTTTTCAGATGAGCAATTAGACACGCCATACAGAGAAGGCGGCTGGACGGTAAGGCAACTTGTGAATCACCTTGCAGACAGTCATGCGAACAGTTTTATTCGTTTTAAATTAGCTTTAACAGAAGAAAATCCAACAATAAAACCTTACGATGAAGCAAAGTGGGCAGAACTTCAGGACAGCATAAGTATGCCGGTAAAACCAGCGATGAGAATGCTGAAAGGTATTCATCAAAGATGGTATGTCTTATTAAAAACGATGACTAACAAGCAGTTTGAAAAAACTTTCCGCCATCCTGAAAAGGAAGATGACTATAATCTCAGATATTTTTTGGCGCTTTACGCATGGCATTGCAATCATCATTTTGCACACATTGAAAACTTAAAGAACGAAAAAGTTTGGTGAAAAAAAGTCTTCATAACAGCAATGATTTGAATGAAATTATCTCAAGAATCTCTCTTCTTTCTGAAAATTCTCATAGAAAATGGGGTAGGATGAACGTTGCCCAAATGTTGACTCATTGCGAATTGATTTTAAAAGTTCCATTGAAGAAAGTTCATCTTTCTAAGCCAAATTTTATATTCAGAGCAATAGGAATTTTAACTAAAAAAGAAATTCAGATTTTCAATAACGGAATTCCGCATAATATGCCGAGTTTTCAAAAACTAATCGTTAATTTTGAGTGTGATTTTAAGGTAGCAAAAAATAATCTTTTGAATACGCTGAACGAATACGTAAAAGCTTATGAAAATCATAATTTACCTAATGATCACGCACTATTTGGAACGATGAAAGAAAAAGATTGGGGTTTTATGGAATATAAACACCTCAATCACCATTTAAAACAATTTAATGTATGAGTTTTTTAGATAAAATATTTGGCGGAAAGGCAGAAGAAAATAAGTCAAAATCTTTTTGGAATTTAATAGAGTCTGAAAAAGATTTGGAAGAAGCTATTAAAAAATCGTATTCTGGAAAAATTGCGATTTTCAAACATTCTACGAGCTGTTTTATCAGTAAAACGGTTTTGAAAAATTTTGAAAAAGAAATTGAAGAGGCTCAGGAGCATGGTGCTACACTTTATTTTTTAGACCTTTTGGCACATAGAAATATTTCGAATAAGATCGCTGAAGATTTCGGGATAAGACACGAAAGTCCGCAATTGATTGTCATCGAAAATGGTGACGAAATCAATAATGCATCACATCAAGATATCACTTTAAGCCAGATCACCTCATGAGTAATATGACCAATTATTTAGCAAAAGTTTTTGAAGTTCCCGCAGAACGGTTAAGCCTTTGCAGTGTACAATACGAAACAAAAAAAGTTTCTAAAGGCGAATTTTTGTTACAATACGGTGAAGTTTGCCGCAATACATTTTTTGTGGAAAAAGGACTGTTAAGAATGTTTTCTATTGATAAAAACGGTAAGGAGCATATTATTCAGTTTGCTCCTGAAAACTGGCTAATTGGTGACCGAAGCAGTCTTTATTTCAGTGAGAAATCAAACTATTATATTGAAGCGGTAGAAGATTCTGAAGTGTCAGTTTTGCAGCGTGATTTTTTTAATAAGTTGTTGGAAGAATTTCCTAACAGCATTGAAAAAAATGATTTAGTTCTTCAGAAACATGTAAAGAGTTTACAAGACAGAATCAATTCTTTATTGGGTGAAACAGCAGAAGAAAGATATTTGAAATTCATCAAAATGTATCCTGATCTGCTTCTCAGGGTTCCACAATGGATGGTTGCATCATATTTAGGAATTACACCCGAAAGCTTAAGCCGTGTGAGAAAAGAATTGGCAAGAAAAAATTTTATAACGGATTAATCATTAATCCGGATTCAAAATACTTACCAATCGATTCAGATATTCCTGCTCCATCATTACTTTATCGAAAGATTTCTTCGCAAAAACAGGACAGACTTGTTGGTTTGAGTTATGATGAAGACTGATGTCGTTTTCAACAAATCCGTCAAAATTGAGGGCGTATTCTTTGATGAATTTATCGATGGTATTTCTTTTAATCTCACAGAGTGTGCTGTTCTGAATTTTTTGCAAAGAAGTGAGAATGAAAGATTTGTCACCTGTAAAATTGATGATATTGGTAATGAATTTCAGGTTTTCGTGTGGCATGCTGTTCATTTCCTGGCGAACAGCATGCGGTTGGTCTTCAAAAATCATGGCTACATTTTTATAGTTTTAAAAATTCTAAATCGTTGCGTTTCCTTCAACACCGTCTGAATTGTCAGTTTTATTTCCGGTCACTGCAGCAGCCACAAAACTTAGCATACTCACCAATTTCCCTGCCTTGGTATCCCAATAATAGCTTTCTTTCGGCTCTACTCTAATGATCGATACATTCGGATCTTCTTTACCGTCAAACCAGGCATTTGCCATTGCTGACCATTTTTCTTCGATGGTAGTTTTATCTTTATAAATTGAAGCTTCTCCGTAGATTGACAAGTATTCAGAATTGCTGTTATTCATAAAGAAAAGCTGTACTCTGCGGTCGTCTCTGATTTCAAAATTCTTGTTACTTTCTTCGCTGCTGATAAACCAAAGATTACCTTCGTCATCAGTTTCCTGAAGCCCCATTGGTCTTGAAGTAATCGGTAAAGTTTCAAGATCTGTAGCAAACATACAAATTCTTGCCTTTTCTGAAAGTTCTTTAATTTTTTAATCGCCTCGAGGTGCGTTAGATTTTCTGTTGACATAATATTAATATTTAAGTGTGATTTAATAAAAAAAGAGAAGTGGTGATTTCTCTTACGTTAGAAAAATATTCTAACTGATTTTTCAACTTCAAAAATCTAACCAAAAATTAAAAAACAGCTCAAAAAATGATAATTACTTTAAAATAATTTAAAAATACATTAAATAGTTTAAATATATTGATAAATTATGATTCAAATCATAATTGTTGTAAATTAAGTTTAAGGTTGTAAGGTTGATTTTACTAAATCAAGTAATGCTTGAAGGGAAATTGGCACAAAATATGTCTTAAAAATTCGATAAACTAATTAAATGATATGAAAACCATTAGCTGTACTAAATTAGATGAAGATCTTTTAAAAGCTTTCGGAGGTGAAATAAAATCATACAAAGAAGGTGAGAGATTTTTTCAACAAGGTGAAATTCCTTTGTATTATTTTCAAATTGTAGAGGGAAAAGTAAAGGAAAATAATCAGGATGATGAAGGCCGAGAATTTATACACAATATTTTAGGATCTGGCCAAAGCTTCGGAGATTCTATGTTATTTATTGACAAAAGATATCCAATCAACGCTGAAGCAATTACAGATTGCAGAGTAATAAAATTGGCTAAACCTAATTTTTTGAATCTTCTTGAAAAACATCCGGAAACCTCTGTTCAAATCAATTCTTGTATGTCTCAAAGAATGCATTATCAATTTATTATGATGCAAAATTTAGCTTCAAATGATCCGGTTATAAGATTGACGGGTTTATTAGAATATTTAAAAAGTTTTCACAGTGACGATATTCCATTATCATTTCAGGTTCAGCTGACTCGACAGCAGATTGCCAATCTTACGGGACTTCGTGTAGAAACGGTTATCAGAACCATAAAAAAAATGGAGAAAGATTTTACAGTGAAAATTGACAATAGAAAAATTTTCTTTTAAATTAATTTAAATCAAAACAAAAGCGAAATATAAATGCAGTTAGAAAACAAATCAGTACTCATCACAGGAGCCGACAGCGGAATAGGAAAAGCAGTGGCGCTACTGTTTGCTAAAGAAGGTGCCAATGTTTCCATTATGTTTCATTCGGATGAAGAAGGTGCGGCAAAAGTGATGAATGAAATCATTTCTTTAGGAAGAAAATCAATCATTTTACAAGGCGATATCAATGACTCTGATTTTTGTAAAAAAGCAATTGAAAAAACCGTTTCAGAGTTCGGGAAATTAGATATTTTAATCAATAATGCAGGAACTCAATTTCCGTGTGATAGTATTGAAAATTTGGAGGAAGAAAACATTCGTACAACTTTTAATTCAAATATCATCGGGATGATTTTATTGACAAAAGCTGCATTTCCATATTTAAAAGAGGGCGGGTCTGTAATCAATACTACTTCTGCTACAGCTTATCAAGGTCATGCGGAGCTTTTAGATTATTCTGCAACGAAAGGAGCAATTGTTTCATTCACAAGATCATTGGCACTACAGTCTAAACCCAAGGGAATTCGGGTAAACGCAGTGGCACCAGGACCAGTGGCGACACCACTTACTAAAGAAACTTTTGATGAAGAGGAAGAAGATCAATCTAAACCGCCACTACAAAGAAATGCAACTGAAGAAGAAATTGCTACAAGTTTTCTTTTTCTTGCATCAGATCAGGCTGTGCAAATCACCGGACAGGTTTTGCATCCCAACGGCGGATTGATTATAAATGGATAAAAATTCAGATTTAAAAATCAAAAGCAGGAAGTATCAGAAAAATATCTTTCTGTTTTGTATTTTGAGGATAGCATTTTTCTCCATATTTTTTGTGACTCTGATGACGGTTTCGACGCTTAATCCGGTGAGAGAAGCCAATTGCTGACGAGTATATGGAATTTGAAATGAATATTGCGACTGATCCTGATGTTGATTTTTAAGATAATTCATCAACGTTTTGAGCTTGTTTTCAGGACTTTGAAATGACATGCTTTGCATCATAATGTATTTGTAATACATATTTTCTGAAATGAAATTCAAAGTAGTTTCATACAAATCGGGATTTTGTTTTAGAAGCTGTAGATAATTATGTTTTGACAGTCTGATTAATGTACAATCTTCGATGGCAATAGCATTTAAAGGATAAGATTTTGTAGAAAATAGGGCAGTTGGCACCAGACTTCCACCTTTAGAAATAATACTCTGAATAAACTCTTTTCCTTGGTCGTTGAAGTTGTTTATTTTCACTTTACCTTTTGTAATCTGAAAATAATAGGAAGGTGTGTCGTCTTCTGCAAAAATTATCTCGTTTGCTTTAAAATTTTTATATTCTGCACCATTAGAAAACAGTAGATCTTCATTAATCATAAATTGATTTAAAACACTAATTATTATTCCTTGTATTTACTTTAAATAGGGATGTTTTAATAAAATGTAAAGAAAAAATAATTTTTATTAATAGTGAATTAATATGCTACCACACAGATACCACATAGTTTTTGATTCGAGTTTAATTTAATTTTGACATCTTGATTTCAATCATAAAAAGTCAACGGTATAATCTAATATATTTGATGATAATTAATCATTTTATGGTAGAAATATATCTGAAAACTTATTATTAAATAGATGTAATACTTTGAAATGAAAAAAATATAATTGAGAAATATGATGAAAAATTTGGCAGAAGAGGAAATTATAAGACTTGCTAAAGACAACTCACCGCGCCTTTTGAGTAAATTCAAAACTTCAAATCCGGATTTTTTTGAAAAACTGGCAGCAATACAAACCAATCTCCAAAATTCGGAGCTGATATTTTGTATTTATCTGAAATTGAATCTAACGACAAAAGAAATTGCGACCTACACTTATGTAACCCGAAAGCAATACAAAACAGAAAAAACAGAATCAGAAAAAAACTGAATATCTCTTCATCAGTCGATATCTACAAATGGTTTGATGAATTGTAGTTTCATCTAAATCTCATAAATTTCAGAATCTGTAAAAACAAAATACATTCCTTTTTTAGGGATGTTTTTTGTATCCAGACCTGTGAATTCACTGAAAGCGGGTAATAGCAGTTGTTTAGAAGTTACAGCAAAACAAGGTAATTTGATTTTCTTCACCGGAGAATTAATAACAAAACCAGGATGAATATGTCCTGTGATTTGAAATTTAGAATTAGATTTATGAAAATCGTGAACGAATAAAATATCATTAATTTCCAATGAATCTGCTTTAAAATCTAAACACAATTTTTTCTCTAAAGTTTTCGAAATTCTGTCGTGATTACCTTCTACCAAACAGAATTTGATATCCGAATATTGATTTTTCCATTCACAGAATATATCAACATCAGAATTATTTCCTGCGTGCAATAAATCTCCAACAATAATAAATTTCTCAGGCTGAAAATTTTCTATTAAGATAGATAAACGCTCCAAATCATTTTTCATAATATGATTCGCCAAAGCAATTCCGTTTTTACGAAAATGTGCGGTTTTTCCGATGTGTAAATCTGAAAAAATTAAAGACTTTTCCTTTTCCCAATACAAAGCTCTTTGATTAGTTAAAGTGAAAATTTCGTTTTGAATTGTTATGTTTTTGGTCGCTATATTCATTGAAAATTTCTATTCTCATTTTTGTCATTCCGTAGGAATCTAAGCTATGCTTTATTTATAACGTTGAGATTCCTGCGGAATGACAAAGATTCCTGCGGAATGACAAACTTTATGGATATTATTTCTCTTTAATTATTCGTCTTTAATATTTCTTCCAGACTGTTTAATTAATTTCTGAATTCTCAAATCCAGATTTTCACTGGTCAAAGTCTGGCGCAAACTGTCAACTTTAATCGGGAAACTCAAAGGTGTAAATTTATTGGAATATTTTAAAATAAACTTCGATTTTTCAATCCGTTTAAATGCTTCTACTAAACGTTGTTCCTGAAGTTGCATATTAAAAACTTCCGTATAAGCCTGTCTCACGAGAAAATGATTCGGGTCGTAATCTTCCAAAACTTTAAAAATCAAACCAGCTGAACTTTGCAAAGCCTTATTTGAACGTTGCTGTCCGGGAAAATTTTGCACAACCATTCCTGAAATTACCGCAATATCTCTGAATTTCCGTCTTGCCATTTCTGCTGAATTTATGCTCGAAATCACATCAACCATCAGATTATCTCTGGTCAGAATCTTACCTAAGTTATCCTCATTGAGTGGAATTTCTTTGTCGCTGAACAATTCAAAACCGTAATCATTCATCGCCATCGAAAAAGAAATCGGAGCCAGTTTTGAAATCCGGTAGGCAATCAAAGCTGCCATTACTTCGTGCACCAAACGCCCTTCGAATGGATACATAAACAAATGATATCCTTCACGATTTTTAATTAATTCAATCAAAAATTCATCTTCTCTAGGAATGTGTGAACGCTTTTCCTGATTGGCTAAAAGTGGATGCAGAAATTTCAGTTCCTTTTCAGAAGCTTTCGGATTCAACGCTCCTGATAATTTTTCTCTTAAAAAATGCCCCAAATTAGAACTCAAAGGCAATCGTCCGCCCAGATAACTTGGAGCCTGCGCTTTTCCTTTGGAAGCCCGAACGAAAACAGTCATATCTTTAATCATTGCCACTTCCAAAACCCGACCCGCCAAGATAAATTTCTCTTCTTTCTTCAGTCTCGAAATAAAATATTCCTCAACCATCCCGATGTAACCTCCGGAAATAAATTTAACTTTTAGCATCGCATCACTAACAATGGCGCCCATATTCATTCGGTGGAGCATTGCGATTTTTCTGGAAGTCACTTTGTGCAAACCATCTTCCATCACGACAACTTTGTGATATTCTTCGTAGCTTTTTAAAGCACTTCCGCCAATCGTGAGAAAATCTATCATCGCTTTCCATTCCTCATCTCGGATTTCCTGAAACGTGTAGACTTTCTTGATTCTTTCGTAAACTTCGTGAGGTAAAAATCCGTCGCCAATCGCCAATGTCATCAGAAACTGAACCAAAACGTCGAAACACAGAACTACCGGCTCACGAGGTTCAATAACTTTCTGTTTAACGGCTTCCTTTAAGGCAGCAACTTCAATCAGTTCTAATGAATGCGTGGGAACACAGAAAATTTTTGAAGTTTCAAAAGGAGAGTGACCACTTCGTCCAGCCCTTTGCAAAAATCTGGCAACACCTTTCGCAGAACCGATTTGAATTACGGTATCAACTGGTTTAAAATCAATTCCCAAATCCAATGATGATGTAGAAACAACCGCTTTTAGTTTTCCTGAACTTAAATTTTCTTCAATCCAAATTCTTAAATGCGCATCAATTGAACTGTGATGAATGGCGATTTGTCCGGCAAAATCAGGATAGGCATTCAGTAAAAGCTGATACCACATTTCGCTCTGACTTCGGGTATTTGTAAAAACGATGGTCGATTTAGATTCCAGAATAATCGGAACAACTTTATCGGCTAATTTTTGTCCGAGATGCCCTGCCCAAGGCAAAAGTTCAACTTCATCCGGAAAAACCGAAATAATATCAATTTTCTTGAGTTCTTTAGCCGTAATTTTTGTCTTCTTAATATCATAAGGAATCAAAACATCCTGCGCTTCATCAAGGTTTCCGATGGTTGCTGTAATTCCCCAGATTTTAAGTTTCGGAACATAATGAAAGAGTTGAGAAATTCCCAATTCGACCATAACGCCACGCTTGGAACCCAGCAATTCGTGCCATTCATCCACCGCAACGCAATGCATACTACTAAAGAATCGCTGATGATTTTTCTGTCCCAAAAACAAGTGCAAACTTTCAGGTGTGACAACCAGAATTTCAGGCATATTTTTAATCTGCTGTTGTCTGACTTTCGGGTCGGTATCGCCGTTTCTTACACCAACCGCCCAATCCAAGCCAATCTCATCAATCGCTTCCTGCATTGCTTTGGCAATATCTTTGGAAAGCGAACGAAGTGGCGTTATCCAAATCATTTTCAGCCCTTTTTTATACTTATCAGGATTCGTCAGAAAATCTGAAATTAAAGCTAAAAATACAGAAAAAGTTTTCCCAAAACCGGTCGGAGCAACCACCATTCCGCTATAGCCACTACCAAATTTCTTCCAGGTATCAACCTGAAATTTAAATGGCGAGTTGCCTTTTTCCATCATCCAGTTTTGAATGATTTTAAAGCCTTCGGTATTTTCGTAGTTGCTCAAATTTTAGTAATTGTTTTATTTAAACGCAAAGAGCGCAAAGTTTTTTTGACATTCTTCTGCATATTTTTCGTTCGCAAAGGCGTTTCACTCAGCTAAGAAATTTTGCTGTCATTTGCTGAATGCAGTGCCCTTACGAACAAGAAATGTTTTCAAAAATTTAAATTAAAACCTTGCGATCATTGCGTTTAAAAATTTATTGTATCAATTTCTTAATATCATCAATATCATCAATATCATTTACAGTTTTATCTTTCCTCCATCTTAAAATCCTTGGGAAACGCAATGCCACACCGCTTTTGTGTCGGTTGCTGAAGCCAATTCCTTCAAACGCAATTTCAAAAACCAATTCAGCTTTCACAGTACGAACAGGACCGAATTTTTCAATTGCATTTTTATTCACAAACTTGCTGACTTCCATTATTTCTTTATCGGTCAATCCGGAATAGGCTTTGGCAATAGTGACCAGTTTATCGCCACTTTTCACGGCAAAACTGTAATCGGTATAATAGGCACTTCGTCTTCCGCTACCTTTTTGAGCATAAATTAAGACGGCGTCAATCGTCAATGGGCTTATTTTCCATTTCCACCAATCGCCTTTTTTTCGTCCGGAATGATAATTCGAATTTTTCTGTTTCAACATCAAACCTTCACTGTTGATTTCCCTTGAGTTTTCCCTGATTAAATCTAATTTGCTCCAGTCTTCAAAATCAATTGTCTGAGAAATTTTGATGTTTTCGGGAGCTTCATTTAATAATAATTCCTCCAACATTGCTCTTCTGGCAGAGATGGGTTTTTCTCTCAAATCCGTTCCTTCGAGTTCCAAAATATCGTATGCAAAAACTTCAATTGGAATTTCAGTGAGCATTTTTTTAGTTAAAGTTTTACGGTTTAATCGTTTTTGTAATTCGTTAAAATTTAAAACGTTACCTTCCTTTACCGCAAGTATTTCTCCATCAATCACAAAGTTGCCTTTCATCGCTTTTATGGTCTCAGCAATTTCGGGAAATTGCTCGGTCACGAGTTCTTCACCACGCGACCAGATGAAAACTTCGTCATTTCTTCTGATGATTTGTCCACGGATTCCATCCCATTTATATTCAATAAGCCATTCTTCGGGTTTTCCCAAATCTTCCAGCTCTTTTTCAAGCGGATAAGCCAAACAAAAAGGGTAGGGTTTTGAATTATCGGGATTTATATTTTCAGCCGAAATCAATTCTTTAAATGAAACTTCATCGGGTTGCCATTTTCCCATCAAGCTGTGCATCAATGTGCTTGCTTCCTGTCCTGAAAATTTAGTCAAAGAATTAATCAGAGTTTTCGATGAAACGCCAATTCTAAAACTTCCGCCCAATAATTTATTGAAAATCAACCGTTCGGTATAATCTAAACCGTTCCAGGAATTGAGAACAAACTCTTTTTTCTCGGCTTCAGTTTTGGTTTTCAGTCCGATGATTTCATTCATCCATTCAGACAGTGTTTTCTCGATTTTTTCAGTTGGCGGAGGAAGAATCAATGATATCGTTTCACCCAAATCGCCGACCGAAGAATAACTTTCCTGAAAGAGCCAGAACGGCAATTGGATGATTTCCAAAGCCCATTCTTTCATATAGTTGGTGTTGACATTTCGCTTGGGTCTTTTCCCCGTAAATAGGGCGATGAACCACAATTTGTCATCATCAGGCGCACGCTCAAGATAATCGATGATGGCATCGATTTTAGCATTGGTTTTATTCGTGCTTTCCAAAGCGTTGATGAGTTCTGCGAAATGTCTCATACTTCAGGTTTTTCGATGGTTTCTTTTTCGACGACTTCATCATCGTCATCTCCGTATAAGGTTTCTACTACGTCAGAATTTATTCCGATTTCGTTTAAATATTTTGAAAAAACTTCGGTCTGTCCGTGAGTTACGTGAACGATTTCTGCTTCTGTCGCTTTGATAGCCTGTAACAGACCCTTCCAATCGGCGTGATCGCTCATTGGAAAACCGGCATCCATACTTCGCCATCTTCTTGCACCGCGAACCTGCATCCAACCTGAACAAATCGCTGTTGCCGCATCAGGAATTTTCTTGATGACATTGCTGTCCAACAAAGCGGGCGGAACGATGACAATATCACCAGCAACGTGTTTAATGCTTTCTCTGAAATCGGGAACTTCATAATCAGGAAGCACAATTCCGACTTCCTCAAAGGCTTTATTCAGCTTTCCAATCGAGTAGTGGACGTGGATTTTTCCCATTCCTTCAACGGCTTTCATAATTCGCTGCGCCTTGCCCAAAGAATATCCGATGAACACAGAAGTCTTCTGATTTTCCTGATTTCTTAAAACCCAACTCTGAAGTCTTTTATTTAAATTCGGAACTTCCAGCCAGTTGTAAATGGGAAGTCCGAACGTACTTTCAGTCACAAATTCATTGCATCTTACCAATTCAAAAGGCGTGCTTAAACCATCATCCTGAACTTTATAATCTCCAGAGACAACGCTCACATACCCTTTGTATTCCAAACGAATCTGCGCCGAGCCAATGATATGACCAGCCGGATGCATAGAAAGCTTGACACCATTAATGTCTAAAACTTCGCCGTACTGCAAAGTCTGACATTCGATATCCGGAGAAATTCTTTGATGTAAAATAGGTTTTGTGAAGTGATGGCAAAGATATTTTTTCATTCCCCAACGGGCGTGATCTGCGTGACCGTGGGTGATGACCGCATAATCTACAGGTCGCCAAGGGTCAATATAAAATTTCCCCTGCGGACAATAAATACCTTTGTTTGTGAATGTGATGAGTTTCAAGAGTGTGTTTGGTTTGGAATTTACTATTCAAAAAGCTAACCAATTGTTAAAACTTATCATAAATTTGTCTTGTAAAATTTTTCGATGAAAGATAATCTGCTTCAAGCTTCTTCAGAGCCATTACTAAATTATTTTAATAATATAATTCCTTTGAATGCGGAAGAAACTCAACTTGTGACAGAATTTTTTAAATCGAGACTTTACAGGAAAAAACAATATGTTTTGCAGGAAAATGATGTCTGTAATCAATTCAATTTTGTTGTTCGTGGCTGTTTGAGAATGTATAAAATTGATGAAAAAGGAAATACACATATCCTTCAATTTGCTTCAGAAAACTGGTGGTTGAGTGATATTGGAAGTTTTCATCAGAAAAAACCTTCAGAATTGTGCATCGATGCGTTGGAAGATACGATGATTCTTCAGATTAGCTATGAAAATTTAATCAGGCTATATATTTCTGCTCCAAAATTTGACAGAATTTTCAGGGTTTTAATTGAAGACAGTTTTGTCACACTTCAAAATCGATTGCTTCAAAACATAAGTTCGACAGCCGAAGACCGGTATCTTTCTTTTCTGAAAACCTATTCTCATCTTTCCAACCGGCTTTCACAAACGCAGATTGCTTCATTTTTGGGTATTACACCCGAATTTTTAAGCAAGCTAAAAGCTAAACTTCTTAAAGAAAAATCTTAATCTAGATTAAGACCATTTCTTAATTCAGTTCATTGGAAAAAGCCTTTCTTCTGATGGAAATTTGCATTATAAATTTTAAAAATAAATAGTAATGACAACAACATCAAAAGTAGCCGTAATCGGCTTAGGGAATATTGGACAGGCAGTTGCGGGAAATCTTGCAAAATCTGAAAATCAGTTTATCGTTGCCGACAGAAACCTTGAAAAAGCAAAAGAATTATCTGCAAAATGGGGAAATAATGTTCTTCCGAGTGATATTCCGAATGCTGTAAAAAATGCACAAATTTTGGTTTTAGCCATACCGTTTGAAGCGATTGAAGGATTTTTAAAAGAATATTCAAAAGATTTGGAAGGAAAAATTATTGTTGACCCTTCTAATCCAATTTCTCCGGATGAAAATGGAGGTTTCAAAAAAATCATTGGCGAAAATGAATCTGCCGGAGAAATCAATTCGAAATTTTTACCTGAAAATGCAATGTTAGTTAAGGCTTTAGGAACTCTTGGTGCTTCCTCTTTATCAGAATCTGCTTATCAAAATCCGGAGAAATCAGTTTTATTTTATGCTACTGATGATGAAAGTATCAATCCTGAAGTAGAGGGTTTAATTAATGATAGTGGATTTGAGCCTTTAAGAATCGGTGGCATTAATCAATCAATCAGAATTGAAGTTTTTGGAGACCTTCACGAGTTCGGTGCGTTGGGAAAACCAATTACATTAACTGAAGCAAAAGGAAAAATATAATGTTTAAGAATAAAATATTATCATTGATAATTACGGGTATGACTATTACAAATGTTTATGCTCAAACGATACAATTTGAAAATAAGGAGTTTAAAATTTCTAATGTAACGGCTTCAGTCATTGATTTTGAAGGTGATAAAGTTTTAAAGATTGAAAGAGATTTAGACAAAATACCTTTCGATGTCAATCATCTGGAGAATACGGTTGACGAAGCGACTTTCTTAAAATTAACGAATACAAATATTGATAATGGAGTAATTGAGGTAAAGGTGTACAGTCAGATTCAAAATCCTTCTCCATTTGAGTTTGCACAAGGTTTTATAGGCTTAGCTTTTAATATTAATAAAGATAATTCTGCTTTTGAATCAATTTATTTAAGACCAAAAGCGGCTAGGTCTGAACAACAATTTGCGAGAAATCACAGTGTACAATATTATGCATATCCGGATTTTAAGTTTGAAAAATTGAGAAAACCAGAATTTAAAGGGCAATATGAAACGTATGCAGACTCAGGTTTGAATGAGTGGATTACGTTACGGATTGAACTGAAAAAAGGAGTTGCAATTTTATATGTCAATAATCAAAAGCACCCGTCATTTGTTGTGAATGAACGAAAGGGAAAAACGCAATCTGGAAGTATTGGACTTTGGGTGGATATTGGGACAATCGGTTATTTCAAAGATTTAAAAATTACGAAACAATAAGAATTATTTTGTAGATTTTCTCAGATTATTATTCCGGAAGAGTTTATTTCTTTCGGAATTTTTATTTTAAATCTAAGTTTTTCTGCAAAATCGCTCCACGCACCGCCATTGTAAACTTTTTTGAAACCTTTTTCTTTTAAAATATTTTCAACTTTTACACTTCTCAAACCGTGCGAACAAACCGTGATATACGTTTTATCAGGATCAAGTTCGACGTAACTTTCACGAATTGTTCCTAAAGAAATATTCTGTGAATCAGCGTAGTCGTCTGATAACCGTGGCTGTAGATTAATTCAAATGCTTTTTGAAGAATGTTTTGACGCGTTGCTTCAGATTTTTTCATAAAATACCAATTGGTCTGTTTTACAAAGGGACAAATTTTATCAATCAAAAAAAGAGCTGCTTTTAAACAACTCTTTTTGGTAAATATTTAAGGAAAACAGTTTCACTAAATATTAAAATCAAATTAATACAATACGCCAAGGCTCTCGGCAGAAAAATCTGAAATTTCTTCGGTTCTTCCTTCTTTTATTTTTTGTACCCACTGATGATCTGTCAACAATGCACGGCCTACAGCAACGAGATCAAAATCCTGACGCTCAAATCTGCGCAACAATTCTGAAAGATCAGCCTTTTCGCTTCCTTCACCGGCAAATGCACTCATGAAATCGCCTTTTAGACCTACAGAACCTACAGTTATCGTTGGCTGACCCGTAATTTTCTTTGCCCAACCTGCAAAATTTAAATCAGAACCTTCAAATTCCGGTTCCCAAAAACGACGCTGAGAACAATGGAAAATATCAACTCCGGCATCTTTCAATGGTAAAAGCCAGTCTTCCATCTCTGATGGTGTTGTTGCCAATCTGCTTTTGTAATCCTGTTGCTTCCACTGAGAAAGACGGATAATGATGGTAAAATCTTCGCCCACCGCAGCTCTGATTGCTTTAATGACATCAACTGCAAAACGGCTTCTTTCCTTAATGTTTTTCCCGCCATATTCATCTGTTCTGGTATTGGTAACTTCCCAGAAAAACTGATCGATCAAATAACCGTGAGCTCCGTGAATTTCGATACAATCGAATCCTAAATCTTTAGCTGATTTTGCTGATGCTGCAAACTGTGCGATTGTATCTTTGATATCTTCCAAAGACATGGTAGAAGCTTTTTCCATCGGAATTTCCGGATAAGCTTCAGAACTTCTTGTATCACCAACGTGCCAGATTTGCGGCCCCATTTTTCCACCATTTTGATGAACGGCATCAATTACGTTTTTCCAGCCTTGCAAAGCTTCCGTTCCGTAGAAATCGGGAATGTTTTGAATGTTTTTTGAGGCAGGACGATTGATTACTGTACCTTCTGATAAAATCAAGCCTACGTTTGCCGCAGCTCTTCTTGCATAGTAATCTTCAATTGCCTTTGTTGGAACTCCATTATTAGATTGGGCTCTTGTCATGGGTGCCATTACTAATCTGTTTTTAAGGTTCAGATTTTTATAATTGAATGGAGCAAATAATGCGTCTATATTCATCTTTTTAAATTAATTTAAATGTTTAAATTCCTAATTGTTACACAAAGTAACTAATAATAGTTTGCTTTTGTATCATATAGTTAAAAAAAACTAGTAACTTAGCGGTAACTAATAACTAATTTAACATATCATGAGACAAGAAAAGATTAAGCATTGCAGCTGTCCTCTCGGAAAAGCCATGTCGGCTTTGGGTAGTAAATGGAAACCGATTATTGTACTGGTCATTAAAGATCGCATCTTAAGATTCGGTGAGATTGCAGCAAGAATTTCAGTTATTTCACGAAAAGTTCTTACAGATCAGTTGCGAGAGATGGAAGAAGACAATTTGGTAACCCGTCAAGAATTCAAAGAACTTCCGCCGAGAGTAGAGTACAGACTTACTGAGAAAGGCTTGGCATTATTACCCATTTTAAGCTTACTTGAAGAATGGGAAAAACAATTTGATTTTTCTGAGAAAAATTTGGATGTTATTGTTTAAATAAATAAAAAGGAACGGTTACTATAAAAATGAGAGTAATAGATATTGAAAGCTGGAACAGAAAGGAACATTTCGAATTCTTCTCAAAAATGAAAAGTCCGTTTTTCGGATTTACAACTGAAGTTGACTGTACAAAAGCTTATGATGATGCAAAAGAACAAGGACATTCTTTTTATGCTGTTTATCTTCACAAATCAATGATTGCCATCAATACGGTAGATGAATTGAAACTTAGAATCGTTGACAGAAAAGTAATTTTATATGATGAAGTTCACGTCGGAGGTACTATCGGAAGACCCGACGGAACATTTGGTTTTTCATTTTTCCATTATTCAGAAGATTTCGAAACTTTTAATAAAGAATTGCAAAAGGAAGTAAAATCTGTGCAAAACTCAACAGGATTAGGAATCAGCAATGATGTTTTACCGATCAATCATATCAGACATACGACTATTCCTTGGAAATCGTTTTCTGCCATGCTTCATCCAACTAATTTTGATCCGAAAGAATGTATTCCGAAAATTACATTTGGAAAATTCAATATCCGTGATGGTAAAAAATATCTTCCTGTTTCTATCGAAGCCCATCATGGTTTAGCAGATGGAATTCATTTGGCAAAATACTTTGAAGAGTTTGAGAGACAACTAAGTTTGTAACATAAAAAAATCCTGAGCACATCAGGATTTTTTTTATTACCAGTTATTTAAACCGTTTTCTAAAGCTTTCTTATAATTATCTTCATCAAAAGAATAAAGGTCAGGAGACTTGTGGGCACCGCCACGGCGTTGCTCATCTAATTTTCTGAGAATACCCAAATTTTTAATTTTTCTGTAGAAATTTCCTCTGTTGAGCTCTTTTCCTAAAATGGTTTCATACAATTTCTGCAATTCTGAAAGAGTGAACTTTTCAGGTAAAAGATTATAACCGATTGGTTTATACGAAATTCGTTCTCTTAAAGCGAGTAATGCTTTATCAATGATTTCGCGGTGATCCATCGCCAATTCAATTTCGTTTAGCTGGCTTAGATATACCCACTCGCACTTATCACTGAATTCGTCAATGATTAGATTTGCATTGTCAGGATTATACAAAGCATAATATCCTATAGATACAAAACGTTGTTTGTGCCATAGAGAATCATCAAAATCTTCGAAATAAAATTCACTTCTTTTCTTTTTTCCAAAAACAGCAAATTCTTCTAGATAAACATCTGATATTCCGGCTCTTTCTTTCAAAACTCTCTTTGCAGCTTCGTCCAAATCTTCATCTTTTTTCACATATCCGCCTGGCAAAAGCCATTGTTTGCGATAGGTCATCTGAAGGAGTAGAACTTTCAATTCACTTTTATCAAAACCAAAAACTACCGGATCGGCTGACAGATGGGATAGGTAAAGGTCTTTAGCCTCTTCAGATTTACTTAAAAATTGTTGTTGTGAATCCATATACTGTTTTGTGAATATCTAATATGACAAATTTAACATTAAAAAATTAAGAATTTCTGAAATATGGTAGATAGAATATGAATTTGGGGATTTTTTAACTTGATTTTTATCATAGTTTCCATGTGAATCAATGAGTTTTTTTATTGGTATTAAATTTTAATGTTCTAAAAATCAGCATTTTAAATTTAATATTAATTTTTATTAATATTTTCTTTGGTAATTCATCTAAACAATGTATAATTGTAATGTTTCGTTATGAAACAATGAAAAAAACACTATTATTAATTATTTATTTCAAGATATTCTTATTTGAATATCTATTGCTCGACAATAAATGAATATTCTTTTCACCTAAAGTCGAAATACAATTTGGAATTAGATTGAAGTTTTACATGAAGTATGTTTATTGATTAAAAAAGCTTAAAAAGTAGCAGGTTACTAAAAATTCCAAACAATTTTAATGAATGTAGAAATCACCCAAAAATGGGTGCAGGAGATGTTGTGCCTTGAAAAAAGATAAAAAAAGTAAAGACAAACTATATAATAAAACATGAGAAAATCTACACTTAAAATTTCAGCTTTGGGACTAATGTTTTCCTTTGCTTCAGTTTTTGGACAAGAAAAAACTGATACGCTGGCTGTAAAGAATGCACTGAATGCTGTAAAAACAGAGGAAGGCGTAAAAACCGTGACCACTTCTTCAAAAGAAGACAACAACAGAAACGTAATGTTGAACGCAGCCAACAACACAAGTCCAAGAGACGTGAACATCGGTTTGCCATCAACAGTGGGTGGAATTACCATTCTTGAAAATGATTTACCTGCCGTTTATTTCTTTTGGCCGGAACTTCCGAACAAAACCTGGAGACAAAGTGTAGGCTTGGAAAAAACAGGATTGTTGAAAATGGATCAGCTTGCAAACACAATGGGCGATCTTGGTTTTGCAGTTAATTCTTATTCTCAGACTGGAACCAAAGATTTTAAACTAAAAGGAAAATTCACGACGAGTACTTTCGGTTGGTTGCAGGGAGATGTAAATGTTTCCGGACCAATTTCTAAAAACGGCTGGACGTACACTGTTGGTGCTTTTGCCAATTTCGACCCGAGTACTTACAAATTGGGATTTACCAGAAATGTAGATGAAACAAAAATTTTCAGAGCAGGTGTTACCAAATATTTTAATGATGATAAAGGAAAGATTTCGATTCAATATAAATATGCAGATTCTTACAGCATCACCAATTATGCAGTTTTCCAATATGGAGAAAACGGAAAAGTAACCGAGTTGGACAACTTCAGAATCGGTAGAGATTCTTATGTTGTCAGAGACGGACAAATAAAAATGAAAGACATTCTTTCCGGAAATACCTACTGGGCAAATATGGACGGAAACGACAGTAGAAATACATCCCACAACATCGATATCTTCGGTAATTATTTATTAAACAACGGCTGGAATTTCAAATTTTCAACCAGAGCCCACTTTGCAACAGCGAAGTCTTCGAACATTATCCCTTTAAGTATTTTCAATGCCAATGCTGCTGCGGGTTACACGATTGCTTCAACAGGTCAGGTTTACACAGGAGCGGTTGGAACTCAGTTGGCAATGCATACGCCTTCAACGCCGATTACCAATATTGCAGGACGTTTTTCATTAAACAAACAATTAGGAAATCATAATGTTACTTTTGGAGTCTTAGAACAATATTACAATATAGATAAATTCACATCAAACAGATCTTTCTTCTTCCAGACTGTTGAGCCACAGCCTCAAAGACTGATCGGAACGACGACTGACGCAGACGGTTTTTACAACTACAATGCAGGAGGAGAATTCCACAGCGGTACAGAAAACAAACTTTCAGTGTACGGAACAGACGAATGGAAAGTTTCAGATAACTTCAATTTAAGTTACGGTTTACATTTAAGAAATCATATCATTGATGGCGAATATTCTTTGACGCCAAGAACTGTAGGTTTTAATTTCACAGACCCAAGCCAGTTTAATCAAATCAATCAAAGTTTCTTCCAGATTGGAGGTAGTTTAAACGCAACTTATAACATTACCAAAAACTTTGGAGTTATCGCAAACGCTTTATATACCGAGGAAAACAGAAGATTAGAAAGTTATTCGCAGGCTTTTGAACCGAATACCAATAAAATTAAAAGTCCGTTGGGAGCGTTGGGGATTTTCTGGAACACAGATTACATTCAGTTGATTTCTCAGGCGACTTATCTTAAAAAGAACAATAACTTAAACAGATATAATTTGGTAAACCCTGCAAATACGACTCAAGCTCAAAACGTTACGGTTTATTATGATATTCAGACGATTGGATGGACAACCGATTTTGTAGTAAAACCTTTCAAAGGATTTAATTTACATTATTTATTGACTTTACAGAATCCTGTGTATAAGAAATTCAATTTCAATGCTTTCGGAACAGCTTACGATTACAACGACAACAATGTGTTGGGAGTTGCTAAAGTGCTGATGGAAATTGACCCAAGTTATACGATTGACAAATGGAGATTCTGGGCAAGTTTCAGATATTTCTCAAAACAATATGCAAACCTTACGAATGCACTTTACTTCGCACCAAGATGGGAAACTTTCGGTGGGGTAAGTTATACGGTGAACAAAAACATCAACCTTGGCGCAACGGTTATCAACTTCCTGAACCAAAGAGGAGCGAGTGGAACCATCAACGGTGCTGAACTGATTACCGATGCAAGTCCATACTACGGAAAACTGTTGACGGGAACATACATTATGCCATTGACAGGTCAGTTTTCTGTAAGCTTTAATTTCTAAAATTTAACAATGAAAAAATCAGTATTCAATATAGCCGCTTTATTTCTGGGCGTCACTGCTTTTTCTCAAAATATCCAAACCGTGACCAATTCCAAAGGTCCGGTTTTGGGGTATTCTGCAGATTCAGGTGTGAAAATTCTGACGGTTGGCGGAAATAAATTTAAAGATTTAAATAAAAACGGAAAGCTTGACAAATACGAAGATTGGAGACTTCCGGTTGACGAAAGAGCAAAAGATTTAGCTTCAAAAATGTCGGTTGAGCAGATTGCAGGGTTGATGCTGTACAGCGGTCACCAATCAGTTCCTGCTCCAGCAGAAGGTTTCAGAGCAGGAAAATATAATGGAAAGTTCTACAAAGAAAGTGGCGCAAAAGCTTTCGATTTAACAGACCAACAGAAGAAATTTTTAAAAGAAGATAATCTTCGTCACGTTTTGGTAACGACAGTAGAATCTCCGGAAATTGCCGCAAAATGGAGCAATAATATTCAGGCTTACATCGAAGGTTTAGGATTAGGAATTCCTGCCAACAACAGTACGGACCCGAGACATTCGGCAACGGTAACAGCAGAATTTAATGAAGGTGCAGGCGGACAGATTTCTCTTTGGCCGGATGGTTTGGCAATGGGCGCAACTTTCGACCCAGAATTGGTAAAGAAGTTCGGAAATATCGCTGCTCAGGAATACAGAGCCTTAGGGATTTCAACGGCTTTATCTCCACAAATCGACTTGGGAACAGAACCCCGTTGGTACAGAATCGCTTATGTTTTCAGCGAAAGTCCTGAATTGACCGCAGATTTAGGAAGAGGTTACATCGACGGTTTCCAGACAACCATCGGAAGTAAAAACGGCTGGGGTAGCAAAAGTGTAAATGCAATGGTAAAACACTGGCCGGGAGGCGGACCTGAAGAAGGCGGTCGCGACGGTCATTGGGCGATGGGAAAATATGCGGTTTATCCGGGAAATAATTTTCAGAATCATGTAAAACCTTTTACCGAAGGTGCTTTCAAATTAAATGGTGGAACCAAAGAAGCTTCTGCGGTAATGCCTTATTACACGATTAGTTTCAATCAGGATACGAAAAACGGAGAAAATGTAGGAAACGGTTATAGCAAATACTTAATCACTGATTTACTTCGTGGGAAATACAAATACGACGGCGTAGTCTGCACCGATTGGTTAATCACCGCAGACGAACCAAAATCTCCGGGAGGATTTGCCGGAAAACCTTGGGGAGCTGAGAAATTATCCATCGCAGAACGTCATTACAAAGTTTTGGAAGCGGGCGTTGACCAATTCGGAGGAAACAACGACAAAGCCCCTGTTTTGGAAGCGTATCAAATGGGCGTGAAAGAACACGGCGAAAAAGCGTATCGTGCAAAATTTGAACAGTCGGCCGTTCGTTTGTTGAGAAATTTCTTCAGAACCGGATTGTTTGAAAATCCTTACGTAAACACAGAAGAAACCAAGAAAATCGTCGGAAATCCTGAATTTATGAAAGCGGGGTACGAGGCTCAGGTAAAATCAATCGTGATGCTGAAAAACAAAGCCAATATTCTTCCAATTAAGGAAAGAAAAACGGCTTATATTCCGAAGAGATATTCTCCAGCAACCTTCAACTGGTGGGGAATTTACACCGGACCATCTTTAGAATATCCCGTGGATATCGAAAAAGTGAAGAAACTTTTTAACGTAACCGATGACCCTGAAAAAGCTGATTTCGCCTTGGTTTTTGTGAAAAGTCCACACAGTGAAGAAGGCGGTTACAGCGACATCGATGCCAGAGAAGGCGGCAACGGTTATGTCCCGATTTCTCTTCAATATCAGACTTATACAGCAACAGAAGCTCGTGAAAAAAGTATCGCAGCGGGAGACCCGGTTGTTGCTCCAAACGTACACGACAGAACGTTCAAAAACAAAACTTCTACAGCGACCAATTTCACAGATTTGTTAGCCATAGAAAATGCTTACAAAGCAATGAACGGAAAACCTGTAATCGTTTCTATCACAGCTTCTAAGCCAATGATTTTTAATGAATTTGAAAAACACGCAGATGCAATTCTGATGAATTTCAATGTGTCCAATCAGGCAGTTGTTGATATTGTGACCGGAAAATACGAACCTTCAGGATTGCTTCCGCTTCAGATGCCAGCGAATATGGCGACGGTTGAAAAGCAGAAAGAAGACGTTCCTTACGATATGGAAACGCACAAAGATTCCGAAGGTCACAACTACGATTTCGGCTACGGAATGAACTGGTCTGGTGTGATTAAAGATGCCAGAACTCAAAAATATCATAAGTAATAGTTCATCAAAATTAGTTAATTGATGTCTTGAGACCGGGCATTACGTTCGGTCTCATTTCTTTCAAAATATTTATTGGGGCAGCTTTTCCGCCTGTAGTTTATCCTGAGCGAAGTCGAAGGGTTCCCGCTTTTTTATTATTGCGAAGAAACGAAGTCAATCAGTTGAACTTTTCATCAATCGCAATAACAAAAAGAGCTCCACTCAAGTCGGGCTGCGTGCAATTCGCTGTTAAAATTATTGAGATAAATCAACAGCATTTTTGTCATTCCGTAGCAATCTCAGCAATGTTATTTATTGAAATACTAAGTTTAGATTCCTATGGAATGACAAGCTAACTGTTATTTAATTGTTTGTCTTAGCTGAGTAGAACGCCTTTGCGAACTTAAAAACACCGAATCACATCAAAAAAACTTTGCGCTCTTTGCGTTAAAAAAATTAAAATCAAATCAATTCAAAAATGAAAAAATTAATCATAGCAAGTGCATTTCTTTTAGGATTAAGCATAATCAATGCACAAAAATCAATTCCATTATACAAAGGAAAAGCGCCGGGAACAGAAAACTGGACACAAAAAGAAGCGCAGCAATTTAATGAATTGTTCAAAACAGAAGTTGTTTTCAACGTAGCGCAACCTTCAATGTTATTATTCGAAGCCGATAAGGCGAAAGCCAACGGAACGGTAATCGTTGTCGCTCCGGGTGGTGGTTTTCAAAGTTTATCCATCAACAGAGAAGGAATTGATGTTGCCAAAAAACTAGCAGAAAACGGAATCACGGCAATCGTTTTAAAATACCGATTATTGGAAACAAAATCCAACGACCCTGCAAAAGAAATGATGGAAGGCATCAAAGACCGAAAAGCATTTGACGCAAAAACAGCTCCAATCAAAGTAATGGCTGGAGACGACATCAAAACGGCCATTTCCTACATCAGAACCCACGCAAAAGAATTAAATATCAATCCTGAAAAATTAGGCGTCATCGGATTTTCTGCTGGAGCAAGTGTGATTTTGGAAAGCGTTCTTCACAGCAAAGATGCTTCAACGTTACCGAATTTCGCAGCTTCTATTTATGGCGGACCAAGTCAGGAGATTTTAGATACATCGATTCCTTCAGCATCGTTGCCATTATTCATTTGTGCAGCAAGTGATGACCAATTGAAACTCGCTCCAAAATCAGTTTTATTGTACAGCAAATGGCTTGAAGCAGGACAGCCAACCGAACTTCACATCTACGAAAAAGGTGGTCACGGTTTCGGAATGGGAAAACAGAATCTTCCTGTTGACAAATGGTCGGATGTCTATCTGGATTGGTTGAGATTTCACAAATTTTTATAGAATATTAAGCAGATTTTTTATCTGCAACATTTAAAAAATATGTGAGAAATTCTAAAATTGATCAATAAAGTCCCAAAGGGACGCTTTACTAAAGGATGGGATAAAATCCTATCAAAAAAATCAAATTAATATAAATATCAACATATGAAAAAGAATATATCAACGCTGATAGGACTTTCTCAGAAAGCAAAATATTCAGGATTATTCCTGGCTTTATTTGCTGCATCGCCGTTTGCAAATGCTCAGACTAAAAATGCAACGGTGACGGTTGACGGAAAAACATTTAAAGATTCCAACAAAAACGGAAAATTAGACGTTTGGGAAGACACTCGTCTTTCGGTGGACAAAAGAATCGATGCCATCATCAAGCAAATGACCAATGAAGAAAAAGTGAATCTTTTAATCGGAACCGGAATGCCCGGAATTGAAGTGCTGATAGGACCTGTCGGAGATTCAAAACAAGGTCTGGTTCCCGGAGCTGCAGGTGGAACAGATTCTTTTGACAGATTCGGAATTCCTGCGACGATTGTTGCGGACGGACCTGCAGGTTTGAGAATTCAGCCAACGAGAGAAAATGATTCGAAAACCTATTATGCAACGGCATTTCCTGTAGGAACAGCATTGGCTTCAACTTGGAACAAAACTCTTTTGGAGCAGGTTGGAAAAGCAATGGGTAATGAAGTGAAGGAGTATGGAGTCGATGTACTTTTAGCTCCGGCTTTGAACATCCACAGAAATCCTCTGAACGGCAGAAACTTCGAATATTACTCTGAAGACCCATTAATTTCAGGAAAAACTGCGGCGGCAATCGTCAATGGAATTCAGTCTCAAGGTGTGGGAACTTCTATCAAACACTTCGCTGCAAATAATGAGGAAACCAACCGTTTGACCATCAATGCACACGTTTCTGAAAGAGCAATGAGAGAACTGTATTTGAGAAACTTTGAAATTACGGTGAAAGAATCCCAGCCTTGGACGGTAATGTCTTCCTACAACAAACTGAATGGTGTCTACACTTCAGATTCTAAAGATTTACTGACTCAGGTTTTGAGAAACGAATGGGGTTTCAAAGGCATTGTAATGACCGACTGGTTCGGAGGTTTCCCAGGATTTGAATCGATTAAAGATGGTGGAATTTCTGATGTGGTAAAACAAATGAATGCAGGAAACGACCTTTTGATGCCCGGAATTCCTGCTCAGAAAAAAGTATTACTGGCAGCTTTGGATTCAGGGAAATTGTCTCAGGAAGTGGCGAATTTGAATGCAAAAAGAATTTTAGAATATATTTTCAAAACACCAACTTTCGCTCAATACAAATACAGCGATAAACCAGATTTAGTTCAGCACGCTGAAGTCACAAGAAATGCAGCAGCAGAAGGAATGGTTTTGCTTAAAAATGAGAAAAATGCTTTGCCTTTTGCCGATAAACAGAAAGAAGTTTCATTATTCGGAGTGACTTCGTACGCTTGGATTACAGGCGGAACGGGAAGTGGAAGTGTCAACAACAAACACACCGTTTCTTTGTTGGAAGGTCTCAATGCTGCAGGTTACAAATTGGACAAAGAACTGGTTGATTTATACAAACCTTTCGCTGAAAAAGAAGCAACTGTCGAAAAAGAAAGCCGAAAAGCAAGAGGCATTTTGGCACTTCCGGGAAGATTGGCTGAAATGAAAATGGATGATGCTTTCCTGGCTAAAAAAGCAGAAACTTCTGAAATTGCCTTTGTGACTTTGGGTAGAAACTCCGGAGAAGGCGGTGATAGAGTAGTGAACGAAGATTTCAACCTTGCAACGGAAGAAATCGAAATGCTGGACAAAATCTCCAAAGTGTTCCACGCAAAAGGGAAAAAAGTGGTTGTGATTTTAAACATCGGTGGTGTTATAGAAACCGCTTCGTGGAAAGATAAAGTTGATGCTATTCTATTAGCTTGGCAACCTGGTCAGGAAGGCGGACATTCTGTAGCTGACGTGGTTTCCGGAAAAGTAAATCCTTCAGGAAAACTGACGATGACGTTCCCTGTGAATTATTCTGACCACGCTTCATCAAAGAATTTCCCGGGAATTCCTGCAGACAATCCAAAAGAGGTGACGTATGAAGAAGGTATTTATGTTGGCTACCGTTATTTCAACACCTTCAATGTGAAGCCGTCTTATGAATTCGGTTTCGGTAAATCTTACACCGACTTTGCTTACAGCAATTTAAAACTGAATTCTAAAACTTTTAATAACAAATTAGAAGTTACAGTTGATGTAAAAAATACCGGAAAAGTTGCCGGAAAAGAAGTGGTAGAATTATATCTTTCTGCTCCCAACCAATCGATCGACAAACCAAAATCTGAGTTGAAAGCCTACGCCAAAACAAAAGATCTGAAACCGGGAGAATCTCAAACCATCACTTTGACTTTGAATCCGAAAGATTTGGCATCCTACATTACCGCAAAATCCGCTTGGGTGGCTGAAGCAGGAAATTACAAAGTGTCTGTTGGTGCATCTTCATTGGATATCAAACAAACCGCAGATTTCTCAGTTCCTAAAGAATTGGTCGTTGAAAAAGTACAGCACGTTTTCCCTGCAGACAAACAGTTTGAAGATTTGAAACCTTAAAATTATACTCTCGCTGATTGAGCAAATTTTGCAGATTCTTTATTTGTAAAATCTGCTCAATCTGTAAAATCTGTGAGAGATAAAATTTAAACCATTAAGAAAATTAAATTTTTAAGTTTCTATTAAGAAAAATCAAAGATTTTATTCAGCGGTTTACTTAATGGTTTTGTTTACAAAACTTAATAATTCTTAAAAACTAAACAAATCTTAATGGTTCAGTAAAAATTAATCTTAAGTTTAAATTTATTGTCTCAAATTAAGATATTATAAACAAAAGAGGTTATCTTTAGACTCTTTAAATTTTAATGTATATGATCAATAATGAAGTACAATCAAAAAGGAATTATACCATTCCGTTGATTACCATTACGCTTTTATTTTTTATGTGGGGATTCATCACATGCATGAATGACATCCTTATTCCATACCTGAAGCAGCTCTTTAAACTGACATTTTTCGAATCGATGTTGGTACAGTTTTGTTTCTTTGGAGCTTATTTTATAGGTTCATTAATTTACTTTTTGGTTTCCACATCAAGCGGAGATCCCATCAACAAAGTTGGTTACAAAAAAGGAATTCTCTTCGGGATTTTCTTGGCTGCATTCGGATGTATCTTGTTTTATCCGGCGGCAACATTCTCTTCTTACGGACTATTTTTAGGAGCATTGTTCGTTCTTGGATTAGGATTTACAGTTCTTCAAATCACTGCAAACGCTTACGTTTCGCTGTTAGGTTCAGAAGATTCTGCATCAAGCCGACTCAACATGACGCAGGCTTTTAATGCCTTCGGAACGACGATTGCTCCGGTTTTGGGCGGACATTTAATCTTTGAATTTTTCTCGGCTGATGACGGTTCGTTCTCTGCAGTAGCAACACGAATTCCTTATTTAATTTTTGCAGGAATCTTATTGCTGGTTGCTTTATTAATTTCAAGAGTAAAATTACCATCGTTTCAAACAGAAGAAGAGGAAGCCGTAAAAGGTTTGGGCGCATTGCAGCACACACATCTTTTATTCGGAGTCTTTGCGATGTTCTGTTATGTAGGTGGGGAAGTAGCGGTAGGAAGTTTCATCATCAGTTTCCTTGAGCAGCCACAGGTTATGAATCTTAATGAAGTAGTCAGTAAAAACTATCTTTCTCTATATTGGGGAGGTGCGATGATTGGACGTTTCTTAGGTGCGATTTCTTTGAATCATTCAATCAGCCAAAGCAAGAAAGCATTGTATATGTTGGGAGCTGCAGCGGCGGTTTTCATAGTGATTTTCAGTATTGTTGATTTAACGTTTTCACAAATCAGTTTCTTCCTGGTCTTTATTGCTTTAAATTTCGTTGCATTTTTTGTGGGAAAATCTGCTCCGGCAAGAACTTTATCCATCTTTGCAGGAATCAACGTTTTGTTACTGATCTCAGCGATGTTAAATCACGGCGAATTGGCGATGTACAGCATTTTAGGAATCGGAATTTTCAACTCGATTATGTTCTCTAATATTTATACGCTTGCCATTTCAGGATTAGGAAAATACACAAGTCAAGGTTCGTCATTGGTTGTAATGGCGATTTTAGGAGGTGCGATTGTTCCTATTTTTCAGGGATATTTAGCGGATATTTTCGGAGTTCAGCATTCATTTATTATTCCTGTATTTTGTTATGTATTTATTTTGATTTTTGGGGCGTATTGTACCAAATATCTGGGTCATGTGAAGCAGGATGCTGATGCTAAATCGGGACATTAAAATGTTTGAGCTTTTAAAATATAAAACTTGCTTTTGAGCAGGTTTTTTTGTTGCATTTTTTCTTGTTTTATGGTTTTCCGTATTTTTCCCTTTTAGCCTTAGTTTACTTTTGTTAAAGATTTAAACAACTATAAAACTTGACCTTATGAAAAAATTATTATTAATGATTGTCTTAACAATTACGATTAACTCTTGTGACCGAAGCAGCAATAGTTCAGAATCTTGTAGTTATAATGGACATACCTTGTATACAGGTGAGAAAGGTGGATGTTATTATTTATCGTCTGGAGGTAATAAAGAATACGTCGATAAAAGTTATTGCAATGGTTGTAACTAAAATCTTATATCTTTAATTGACAAAACCTGCTGTTGAGCAGGTTTTTTTAGTTTATAAATCTATTTCAATAAATTACTATTAATCAAAATAAATTTTAGCTATAAATTCTTTAACTTTTTGTAAAGGATAATCCGTATTTTCCAAATTGTAATATTGTTCATAATTTAATTCTAAACCATTTAAATAATTATCTGTCTGAAAAATTTCAGTTCCAATACTTTTATTCATTTTGCTAAAACTTTCTAACATATCTTTATAATGTGTTGTTTTATAAGTATCATATATACTTCTAAGATGAGGAATAAAATTATTAAAAAACTCAATTTGTAAACTTTGAAAATCTACACCTTTTTGAGAGAAAATTTCATTTGGAATAATAAAATTTCCCTTTTCATCTCGATTATGAATAATTTTTAAATACGACAAAAGAGAACTATGAGTATTTAAATTTTCATCAATAAAAACGTCACCCATTTTTTCATCTAATTTTAATCCAACTTCTGTTAAATTATTGTACTTTGATGTTGAATGTTTTTTAAATGTATCACGAGATTCATTCAAAAACTCATTATAAAATTCTATTATATTTAAGACTTCAATGAAATCATCCTCCCAATCAATGCTTGGATATTTTTCATTAAAATAATAAACTATAGAATTGTAAATTTCGCGGAATTCCAATTTCTCAAAATATTTAAAGCTAGAATCTGTAGAATATCTTAATACGTTACTTCCCAATAGGAAATTTCTTTCTTCTTCAATAAATGTCTTTGCAAACCTTCCGTTCTCTTCAAAATAAACAATCATTGATTCTATTAAAGTTTTGAAGATTTTTAGATTGGTTTGGTAGTACTTTATAACCTCTAATTCTTTCATCTCCTTCTCTATGGTTAACTTTGAAACTTCATTATCTAAACTTAAATTAAAAATCTCCTTTTGGGATTTATTAGCTTTATATTGAATATAAAAAGCAAGAAATGTTAGCATTGATGCAGTTATAGCAATTATTGGATTTAATGTTCCCCCTATACTATCACCAATTTCATTTGGATTTAATAGTTCTCCATCATTATTTCTATTTTTAGGTACAGAAGTAATTAAATTATTCATTCCATAATATTGATAAATATAATAAAACGAATAAATTAACAAAATGACACTAAGTAGAATAATAAATAAGAGTAAGAAATCTTTTTTTTCGTCATACTTTTTAAGTTCCATAGTTTTTTATTATTAAATGAAGATAAGATAAATATTTTTTCTTTCAAGCAGTAAAAATATTAACTCACTAATTCAAAACCTTCAGTATTTCTACGGAAAATTCAAACATTCAAAAACAGCCGTTTTCCCACCTCACAACTATGGGTACACCAAACAAATATACAGTGGTAAGGGAGTAAACGTAGCAGATGCAGACAAGGAAAGAGACAACGCTTTCAGAGTTTTGAAAAACTTTCTCAACGGCTACCGCAAAATGACAACTCTCTCAAACTACCAGTTTGCAGAAGACTTGTATCAGGTTTTCAAGCTTTATGGATTAGAGATTGACAAGCAAAGCTACTCCCAGCAAACCGCACAGATGAAAAAACTCATCGAAGACCTTGAAAAAACGGAGAATATTCAGAAACTAAATGCACTTTCGTTAATTCCTGCTTTCAATGAAATGAAGTCTAAGCATAATGCTTTTGAACTCATATTTGCCGAACAGGCAGGAGCGAATGCGAGTTTAAGACAAATGAAAACTGCATCAGCAATTCGCAGAGATTTGGAGAAAATTTTAAAATCTTTTCTTAATTTAATTACTGCTATGAAAGACATCGACGATTGGAAGTTATTGTATGCTGACATGAATGAACTGATAAAAGCTGCTAAACTGTCGAAAAAATCAACTACGCCAGATAAGGGTGAGAAAAATCTTTAATAAAGAAACATCATAAAAAAAGCAGGATCATGAATCCTGCTTTTGTATTTTCCTTTTAATACAAGTAGATTTAGCGAATCACTCTCTCCAAAACCCACTCAATCAATCTTTTTTCAGACTGGTGATGATCTGCTGAGAACTCGCCGCGTCTTCTGTTGGCGATGACGTTGTTGACGGTGATGGCTTTGTGACCTAAAAGTTTAGAGAAAGCATAGATGGCAGAAGTTTCCATTTCAAAATTGGTGATGCCCAGGTCATTTAAAGTTTCGAGGAACTTGTCATCCAAAGCTTTTAAACGAAGTTCTCTTCCCTGTGGAGCATAAAATCCAGGGAAAGTTGCCGTGTTGCCGTGGTATTTTGCATCTTTGAAAACTTCGCCTAATTCTTCTGACCATTCAGAGAAATACAACATAGGCTTGATCTTTTCGTAAGGGAATTTCTCTAAAAAGTTTCTTGAAAATTCATTTTCAAAATGATAGTCCTGATAGAAATGCATCAGTCCGTCAAGACCTACCACATTTTGGGTAACCAGCATATTATCGACCTGCACATCAGGATTTACGCTGCCGCAGGTTCCCATTCTGAAAAGTTCCAGAGATTTGTGTTCGGTTTTGAATTCCTTTTTCTGAAGATCGATATTCACCAAAGCATCAAGCTCATTCATCACGATATCGATGTTTTCAGTTCCGATGCCTGTTGACATTACAGAAATTCTTTCACCACGTAAAGTTCCGGTGTGGGTATAGAATTCTCTTTTGTTCTTTTTGATTTCTACGGTATCGAAATATTTTGAAACCTTCGGAACACGATCGGGATCGCCCACAAGGATTACTTTATCGGCAATATCTTCGGGTAAAAGATTCAGGTGGTAAACGCTTCCGTCTTCATTCAGTACCAGTTCTGAGGCTGCGAGTTTATTGAGCATATAATTTTTATAGTTTGATTGAAATTTGTGAACCTGAATTTTTCAGGGATTTAAAATTAGTGAAAATTAAATGAAGCAAAATATAAACATTATTTAATTTTTCGTTAAAACTATGGTAATGTTGGGATGATAGTTTTGCAGATGAAAAATTTTATAAGATCTTATCCTTTACTTATTCTTATCGCATTCATCGGAATTGCCGCAATGTCATTCAATCCGGTTCATAAAGGATTTGGAAACGAAAAAACATTTGTTGCTCAGGGTTTATTCAGTTTTAAAAATCATCTTGAAAGTTTAAAGACCGACGTTTATCTTTTTAAAGACGATAAAATCAATGCAGAACAGCTTCAAAGTTCATTAAGAAATACCCGGAATTCTTATAAAGAAATTGAATTTTTCATCGCTTATCATTATCCGGAATTTTCTAAAACGCATCTCAATGCCGCACCATTATTCAGAATTGAAGCTGCCGGAACTACTGCTTACACACTTCCGCCGGAAGGTTTGCAGGTTTTGGACGAATTGATTTTTTCTGACGAAATAGCCGAACAAAAAGATAAGATCATCGAGATCACAGATTTTCTGTACAACAATTACAATAATTTCTATTTAAGCTCTATCAATAATGGTTTAAGCAAAGGAAATAACAAAACATTGCCTTTAAGAATTGAGTTGATTAGAATTTACACATTAGGTTTAACAGGTTTTGATACGCCTGGCTCATTAAACATCTCTGAAGAAGCTGCTTTTGCTTTAAAAGGAATGAAAAAATACATTCAGGATGATGCTTATTTTAAAAATTACAATTCAGAGAAAGCTCACCAACTTATAGATGAAAGTATTCTTTATTTAAATAAAAATAAAGATTTTGAAACATTTGACAGGATTGAGTTTTATAAAAAATATCTGCAACCGTTGTATGAAGAATTAGGAAACTGGGACGGAAATACAGATGACTTAAAAGAATTTTCAGGCTGGAATGTTGCCAATAAAAACTTTTTCAGCAGTGATTTCTTAGATCCTTATTTTTTTACCATTTTAAAAGGTTCTGAAGACAATGACGATCTGAAAGCATTAGGAAAAGAAATTTTCTACGACCAAAATCTCAGCGACAACGGAAAAATGAGCTGTGCCTCTTGTCATCTTCCTGAAAATGCATTTACAGATCTTAAAACTAAATCTTTAAGTAATGTTGAAGGAAAAACAGTGTTGCGAAATTCCCCTTCACTGTATAATGCGGTTTTTGCCAAAAGATTTTTCTACGATATGCGTGCTTTTTATCTTGAGCAGCAGGCAGAACACGTTATTTATAATAATGATGAGTTTAATACAAGCTATGAAAGCATCATTAAGAAACTAAAAAACAAACCTGAATACAAAAAAGCGTTCCGAAAAGCATTTAAAAACGGAGATATCAGCAAGCAGAATTTTTCTAAAGCTTTGAGTTCCTACGTAGCTTCTCTCTATTCTTTTGATAGCGATTTTGACAGTTTTATGAGAGATGAAAAAGAGATTTCTGATGATGCAAAAAAAGGTTTTAATCTGTTCATGGGAAAAGCAAACTGTGCAACCTGCCATTTTGCTCCTCATTTTTCAGGGTTGGTTCCACCGTTTTTTAATGAAAATGAATCTGAAGTTTTGGGTGTAACCAAACAACCAATTAAAATATCTCCTTTAGAAATCGATTCTGATAAAGGAAGAATAAAAAGCAACGTCAAAAAGAAGATTCCTGGATTTATGAAAACTCTTTTAAAACGATGACGGTAAGAAATATTGCTTTAACGAAACCTTACTTTCACAATGGTGCATTCAATACTTTAGAAGAAGTTTTAGATTTTTATAATGAAGGTGGGGCAGAAGGTTTGGGTTTAAATATTAACAACCAGACATTACCAGCAGATAAATTGAACTTAACGGAAACTGAGATTAAGCAAATCATTGCCTTCCTGAATTCTTTAACGGATATCAGCAAAGCAAAAGGTAAATAATTAAAATTCATTGACGATTTAACATAAAGTTAATCCCCGTAACATTAGGTTTGAGATTAATTAATATTCAGGGATATTTTGTTAAAGCCTTATTAACAGGGGGCTCGCAATAATAAAATAGTTTTGCAACAGAAAAAATAAAAGTATTTAAAAGTGAAAAGAAAACTACTTTCAGTTGCAGCACTTGTATTAATGACAAGCTCAGCATTTCAGGCTCAGACTACAATTTTCGGATTGCAAAGTTCTTGGAAATTTTATGATCTCGATGCAGCACCATCAGCAAATTGGAAAAACACCAATTTTGATGCTTCAGCTTGGTCTTCAGGTAATGGACCATTAGGTTATGGGGATCCGGTAACAACCACCATACACAATGGTGCTACGGGTTTACCTACTGCATATTTCGTTAAAGATTTTACTGTAAACTTGGCAGACCTTACCAGTACTCTGGAATTTGGTGTGAGAAGAGATGACGGTATCGTCGTTTATTTGAATGGTGAAGAGGTTGTGAGAGATAACATGCCTACAGGAGCAATTACACACAATACAGCTTCTCTTGCAACAATTGATGGGTCAGCAGAAACTGCCATCAATGTATTTTCTATTCTGAAAAGTAAGTTTGTACAAGGTGTGAACAGAATTTCAATCGAATTACACAATAGATCTGGCTCAAGTTCAGATTTAACGATTGATGCTTATCTTAAAAACGTAGGAGTAATTACTCCTCCTGCTAATACTTGCACAGGAACACATATCAGCTGTTTTACATCTATTGTTCCTACATCTCAGACAGCAAAATTAATAATCCCTGCAGAGCATAGATTTCAGATGATTCTGAAAGAAGGTGATCCTTATTCAGAAGGTGGAGGGCTTGTTGGCGGACAAAATGACTTTACAGGGTATGTTGCAAAAAATGCAAGCAGCACAGACGGTTATTTGTCAGTAAATCACGAGACCAATCCTGGTGGAGTGACAATGGCAGAGATTAATTATAACACAACTACAAAACTTTGGGCTTTAACGAAATCAAGAGGTGTTAGTTTTTCTGCACCAAGTTTAGTTCAGACCATCAGAAACTGTTCGGGTGGAGTTACTCCTTGGGGAACTATTGTTACCGCTGAAGAATCTGTAACCGGAAATGACACCAATGCAGACGGTTACAAAGATTACGGTTGGTTGGTAGAAATTGATCCTGCAACCGCTCAGGTAATGTCACATAATTCTAACGGAACAAAGGATAAACTTTGGCAGATGGGAATTATGAATCACGAAAATGTAGTGATCAACAATGCCGGAACAGCAGCTTATTACGGTGAAGATGGTGGAACAAACATGGTATACAAATATGTGATGGATGTACCAAACAATCTTGCATCAGGTGATTTATATGTTTTGAAACTTGATCAGGGAATCAGTGGAGGAAACCCTGTGGGAACAACAGCTACTTGGGTTCAAATTCCCAATAAAACACAGGCAGATCAGAATAACACAGCAAGTTTAGCTGCATCGTATGGAGGAACTTCTTTTAACGGAGTAGAAGATGTTGAAATAAGCCCGATTGATGGTAAAATTTACTTCACAGCAAAAGGTTTAGACAAAATATATCGTTTACAAGACAACGGGATGACAGCTTCCCAGGTTGAAGTTTTCGCAGGAGGTGGTACTACTCAATATTCATTCAACACTGTACAGGGTGTGAAAACTGAATCTTGGGGAGACGGTAATGACAACCTTACATTTGATGAACTTGGGAATCTTTGGGTTCTTCAGGATGGTGGTAAAAACTACATTTGGGTAATTGCACCAGATCATACCGCAGCAAATCCGAAAGTAAGACTGTTTGCTTCTATGCCTGCAGGTTCAGAGCCTACTGGTCTTACATTCACACCAGATCATAAATTTGGATTCTTCTCTGTTCAACATCCTTCTTCAACGATTTCTACAGATATTGACGCAACTGGAAACGTGATTGATTATAAAGGGAAATCTGCTACTATGGTCATTGCTTTACAACAATTTTTGGGCACAACTGCAGTATTAGGAACTACTGAAACTGTTAAGGAAACAGAAGTTACGGTTTCCCCAAACCCAACATCAGGTTTAGTGAAAATCAATTCTCCTAAAGCTTTGAAAAATCTTGAAGTGACTGCATACAGCATGGACGGTAAAATTGTTTACCAAAAGAAATTCTCAGGGAACAATTCATCTTTAGATTTAGATTTTACTTCTCAACTTCAGGTTTCAAGAGTTTTGATGCTTAACATCGAGGCTGAAGGATTCCAGAAGACCGTGAAAATTCTAAAAAAATAATTACTTAATTTCTTTCTTAGCTGCCGACATTTTCTTTGTCGGTGGCTTTTTTTGTTTTTACGAAATCATATTTAAATTAAATGTCCTGCAAAAGATATTCTCATGAAAAAATTAATTCTCATCATTGCCTTTTTATCTCTATATACTATCAAAGCACAAATCGACCCTATCAAATTTCCGACATATACCAATGTTGAAGATGCCCTGAAAAGTGAGAAAACAGTTTACAGCATGAGCTTCAGAGAAAAAGGATTGTTTAATATCCCTCCTGATCTCGTGAAAATGGATTCTTTATTTTTTCTAAATCTAATGGCTAACAAATTAGAGAAAATGGATAGCGGTATTTTTAGTTTGAAAGAATTGGAAATTTTGATTGTTAATGAAAACAGCATCAAATTTATTCCCGATGAAATTGGTGAACTGAAAAAACTGACTACTTTTTCAATGAACTTGAACAGTCTTACAAAGATTAATCCGAATATTGTAAAACTGCAAAAATTAAAAACGGTTCATTTTGACGCCAATAATCTGAATGTTTTCCCTGAAGCGTTGCTGGAAATTCCGGCGTTAGAAGAAATCAATCTGAGTAGCAATCAAATCAGTGTTGTGTCGCAGGATTTAAATAGAATTAAAAATTTAAAATATCTAAACCTTTCTGCCAATCAGATCAATGATTTAACTGATGTAAAGTTTCCTGAAAAAATAAAATATCTCGAGCTTCAGCAGAATGCTATTGTAAAACTTCCTGATTATTTATTTAGATCTAAAAATCTTGAGTTTTTGAATGTAAGCAATAATAATCTGAAAGAAATTTCTTCTAAAGTAAAGGGCTTAAAAGGTGTTGTGAGTATGAATTTGGCAAACAATCAACTAAAAGATCTTCCAACAGATTTTCAACAACTTAAAAATCTGAAAACATTAATTTTAGTTGGAAACCCTATGGAAAAAGCGACCATCCAAAAATTAAAAGAACTGATGCCTCAAACGCAGATTTACTTTTAAAAATTATCCGCCGACTCTTTTTGTTTTAAAGCCCAAATCTTTAAGAATAGTCATGATTTTATCACGGTTATCCCCCTGAATGATAATCGTTCCGTCTTTTTCAGAACCACCTATTCCTAGTGTGGTTTTTATTTTTTCGAAATCTTTTTTAAATCTTCCTCACTTCCTTCCCAACCTTCAACGATGGTCACGGGTTTTCCGTTTCTGCCTTTCTTTTCAAACTTACAAACCAAAGGTTCTTTCTGCTTAAACTGTTCTTCAGGCATCTGAAACTCCTGCTCTTCATGCTCAGGAAAAAGGTTTTTGAGTTGATCACGTAAATCCATAGCACAAAATTAATAAAATATTTAAAAGGTTTAAAGATTAAACAGGAGAAAGCAAATAAAGTGGTTTTATTTTGATAAAAAAATCTGTGTAATCCGTGGGAAGTATCTATCCCGAAGATTACACAGATTTACACAGATAATTGATGCTGAAAATTTAATATTACTTCATTTAACCCGTTGTGCATTTTAAATTTTTGTATTTCTAAAATAAGTGAAACGGCTTTGTTTACCTTTATTTCAGTATTTTTAAAAAAAATCCTTGTTTATCCTTGCGTTTTTTTATCGCTAAGAAAGACTAAGTTTTTAAAATATATTTCTTTTTTAAGACAAACAATGGCATTTCATTTAGCGAAGAAAAACAATTATTTGAATATCAATCATTTAAATTCATCTTCATAATGCATAACGAGTTTCATTTAATATATTTATGAAGCTTTTTAATAAAAATTTAAGTCTCTCAAATTCTTCAATTCATTTCAAAATCGATAAATTTGTTTGTTAAAAAAATAAATTAAAATGTCAAAAAAAGCAATACTAGCAATACTTGACGGATGGGGTTTGGGTCAAAATCCTGAAGTTTCTGCATTAGCTCAGGCAAATACACCATTTATAGATAGCTGTTATCAAAAATATCCACACACAACATTAGAGGCAAGTGGTCTTGCAGTAGGACTTCCATTGGGACAGATGGGAAATTCTGAAGTTGGACACATGAACTTGGGTGCCGGAAGAGTGGTATATCAGAATTTGGTTAAACTCAACATGGCGGTTGAGAATGGTACTTTGGGGCATGAAGAAGTGATTCAGGAAGCTTTTGCTTATGCCAAAGCAGAGAAGAAAAACGTGCACTTTATCGGTTTGGTTTCCAATGGAGGGGTGCATTCACACATCAATCATTTAAAAGGATTATTAACGGCTGCCAGCGAATACGGATTACATGAAAATGTATATGTTCACGCATTTACTGACGGTAGAGATTGTGATCCGCATTCTGGTTTAGGTTTTATTGAAGACCTTCAGGATCACATGGGCACGACGACTGGTGCTTTGGCAACGGTAATTGGAAGATACTATGCAATGGACAGAGACAGACGTTGGGAACGTGTGAAACTGGCGTATGATGCGATGGTCAACGGAATTGGAGAAAGAACAATGGATGCAGCTTCTCTTATTCAAAATTCTTACAATGAAGGAGTAACTGACGAATTTATTAAACCTATTATTTTAGTAAAAGATACACAGATCGGAAATGAAGTTCCTGTAGGAAGAATCGTGGATAATGATGTGGTGATCTGCTTTAATTTCAGAACAGACAGAGGAAGAGAAATCACTGAAGTTCTTTGTCAGCAAGATATGCCTGAATATTTTATGCGAAAGCTGAATCTTCATTATGTTACCCTAACCAATTACGACAAAACGTACGAAAATGTAAAAGTTGTTTTTGATGAAGATGTTCTTCATGAAACAATGGGTGAAATTCTGGAAAGAAACGGGAAATCTCAGATCAGAATTGCCGAGACAGAAAAATATCCTCACGTTACATTTTTCTTTTCAGGTGGCCGTGAAGAAGAATTTCATGGTGAAAAAAGATTGTTGTGCCCGAGCCCGAAAGATGTTCCGACTTACGATTTAAAACCAGAAATGTCTGCTTACGAAATCACTAATTCAATTCTTCCTGAACTTGAAAATGAAACCGCAGATTTTATTTGTTTAAATTTCGCAAATACCGATATGGTGGGTCACACAGGTGTTTTTGAAGCAGCTGTAAAAGCAGCAGAAACGGTTGACAAGTGCATAGAAAAAGTAGCAACGACTGCTTACGAACATGGTTATGCAGTTTTCATTCTTGCGGATCATGGAAATTCTGACGTAATGATTAATGCAGATGGTTCGCCAAATACACAGCATTCAACCAATTTGGTTCCTTTAATTGTAATGGATAAAGATCATGAATGGAATTTAAAACCAGGAAAACTGGGTGATATGGCTCCTACTATATTATCCGTAATGGGCGTTGAAATCCCTGCAATAATGACGGGAGACATTTTAGTTAGCTAAACTTATACGATTATGATATATCTACCGTTGTCTTAAAAGATGGCGGTATTTTTTGTGATTTACACCAGACTTACTATGAGACACATACAATAGTATGCTACAAATAATAAAATATTAATATATTTGCAACTCATAAAAGTATTTAAAATGTACAATAAGCTCGTAAGAAAAGAGGTAATGGGTATTTTAGAAAAGGAAGTAGGTTCTTTTCTTGATAAATTTTTGACGCCAATTGAAAAAATTTGGCAGCCATCAGACTATTTACCAGATCCTTCAAGCGAAAATTTCAAATATGATTTAGATGAAATTCAGACTTTTGCACGTGAGATGCCTTACGACCTTTTTGTAACCCTGATTGGTGACTGTATTACAGAAGAAGCTTTACCTTCTTACGAATCTTGGTTAATGAGCGTTGATGGAATTGATCAGGAAAAAAGTGGACCGACTTGGGCAAGCTGGATAAGATCTTGGACAGGTGAAGAAAACAGACATGGAGATTTATTGAATAAATATCTTTATCTGTGTGGCAGAGTAAATATGAGACAAGTTGAGATTACCACGCAATATTTAATTAGTGATGGTTTTGATATCGGTACAAGTATGGATCCTTATAGAAATTTTGTTTACACAAGCTTTCAGGAAACTGCAACCAATATTTCTCACAGAAGAGTAGGTACTTTGGCAAAACAATCCGGAAACGGAAAATTAGCGAAAATGTGTGGTGTAATCGCTGCAGATGAAGCAAGACACGCAAAAGCTTATAAACATTTCGTGGCTAAAATTCTTGAATTAGATCCTTCTGAGATGATTTTGGCATTTGAAGATATGATGCGTAAAAAAATTGTGATGCCTGCTCACATGATGAGACAGTCGGGACAAAAAGCCGGTGAACTTTGGGGTCATTTCTCAGATGCTGCACAAAGATGCATGGTCTACACAGGTCAGGATTACATCAATATCATGAAAGATTTGTTAGACGAGTGGAAAATTGAACACATTACAGGTCTTACAGAAAAAGCAGAAAAAGCTCAGGAATATTTAATGAAACTTCCGAACAGATTGCAAAAAATCACCGACAGAGTTTCTACTCCGGATTTACAATTTCAGTTTAGTTGGGTGAAAGATTAATTTTATTTTAACAATAAATTATAATAGAGAGTGTCGGATGTTTTTTCGACACTCTTTTTTTATTTATTATCTTTGCCCAGCTAAAAAAGAACAAAAAATGGTTAGTAATAAAAAAATTGCTGTAGATTTCGACGGAACAATCGTGGATGATGCATATCCCGGAATCGGGAAAGCTAAAATTTTCGCATTTGAAACGCTGAAAAGATTGCAGGCTCAAGGATTCAGATTAATCCTTTGGACCTACAGACACGGCAAAACTCTTGATGAAGCTGTAGAATTCTGTAAAAAAAACGGAATCGAATTTTATGCAATCAATTCAAGTTTTGAAGGAGAAGTTTTTGATAGCGAAACTCAATCAAGAAAACTAGATGCAGATTGGTTTATTGATGACAGAAATCTTGGTGGTTTTCCGGGTTGGGGTGAGATCTATAATATTATTAATGAAAGAATAGAATTCCGTGTAGAAGGGAAGGAAGTTTTAGCTTATTCAAAACTGAAAAAAGAAAAGAAAAAAGGGCTTTTCTGGTAAAAATAATTAAAGATTAAAAGTTAGTAATTAGAATTAGTTCTAATGCTGCTTTTTAATTTTATCATAAGAATACTTAGATACTGAAGGTTTTATTAAACTAAATATTTATAAAGTTGTAAATCTAACTTCTGATATCTAATATCTAACATCTATTTAAAATGATTCAATTAAAAACAATAGACGAAATTCGTCTGATGAGAGAAAGTGCTCAGTTGGTTTCCAGAACATTAGGAATGTTGGCAAAGGAAATCAAACCTGGGATTACTACTTTATATTTAGATAAATTAGCGCATGATTTCATTAAAGATCATGGGGCAGAACCTGCATTTTTAGGATATGGAGGTTTTCCTTATTCGCTTTGTATTTCACCAAATGAGCAGGTAGTTCACGGTTTTCCAAGCAAAGAAGAGATCAAAGAAGGTGATGTTCTTTCTGTAGATTGCGGAGCGGTTTTGAATGGTTTTGTTGGCGATCACGCTTACACATTTGAAATTGGTGAAGTAAAACCTGAAATCAAAAAACTACTTCAGGTAACCAAAGATTCTCTGTATAAAGGAATTGCACAATGTGTAAGAGGAAAAAGAATCGGAGACATTTCTCATGCGATTCAATCGTATTGTGAAAAAGAAGGTTATGGTGTTGTAAAAGAATTGGTAGGCCACGGCTTAGGCAGAAAAATGCACGAGGATCCAAGTGTTCCGAACTACGGAAAACAAGGAAGTGGAAAAGTCATTAAAGACGGTTTGACGATTGCGATAGAGCCAATGATCAATTTGGGAACTGAAAAAGTGAAGTTCCACAATGATGGCTGGACGGTAACTACGCTTGACAATTTAACTTCAGCACATTTTGAACATGATGTTGCTGTGGTGAATGGTAAACCTGTTTTGCTTTCTACCTTTAAATATGTTTACGAAGCTTTAGGCATCGAAAGTGATGAAGAAATGCCATTCCAAATGGAATTTTAATGAAAAAGCTGACTAAGTTTTTACTTAATAAAATCCCTCGTCCGATGCTTATTCAGATGAGTGTCTGGGCGCGTCCGTTGATTTATCAGTTTTTCAAAGGTGATCAGTTTTTCGACCCTATTGATGGAAGATCATATAGGAAATTTCTGCCTTACGGCTACGGAAAACAGAGAGAAAACGCTTTATCTCCGGGAACTTTAAGTTTAGAAAGACATCGCCAGATGTGGCTGTATCTTCAGAATGAAACCGATTTTTTCATTAAAAACTGCAAAGTTTTACATATTGCTCCCGAGCAGGAATTTTTGAGGAAATTCAAAAGAATGAGCAACCTCAATTATATTTCGGCAGATCTTTATTCGCCGATTGTAGATGTGAAAGCTGATATTTTAGATTTACCTTTTGAGAATGAAAGTTTTGATGTTATTTTCTGTAATCACGTTTTAGAACATATTGAAGATGATGCCAAAGCGATCAGCGAATTGTATCGTGTTATGAAGCCCGGCGGTTGGGGAATTATTCAGGTTCCGATGAAAAATTCTTTGGAGAAAACCTATGAAGATTTCACCATTAAAGATCCGAAAGAACGCCAGAAACATTTTGGTCAATATGACCACGTTCGCTGGTATGGAATGGATTATTTTGACCGTTTGAGAAAAGCTGGTTTTGAAACTGAACCTAATTTCTACTCCAAACAATTCTCTGATGCAGAGATTTTAAAATACGGATTGAATCACAACGAAATATTGCCTGTGGTTTATAAAAAATAGAAAAAACGTCTTCAATTTTGAAGACGTTTTTATTCTATATCTTGGAATTTATATTTGTGAAATTCGTGAAAAAATTTGTGCTTAAATCTAATGGGAAACCGCCTTCAAGCCAATCACCGAGCCAATCAATGTACAGATAAAAAACATTCTCCAAAAGGTCACAGGATCTTTAAAAACTAAAATTCCCATCAAGACAGTTCCCACTGCGCCAATTCCCGTCCAGACTGCATAAGCCGTTCCAATCGGTAAAGTTTCAGTTGCTTTGATCAAGAGAAGCATACTGATTGTAAGACAAGCTAAAAAACCACCAAACCACCAGTACATTTCGTTTCCTGATGTTTCTTTTACCTTTCCTAAACAAGAGGCAAACCCAACTTCAAACAGTCCTGCGATAATTAAAATAATCCAATTCATGAGTAATAATTTATGACGCAAAGTTGAGGATTTAGTTTTGCTTTAAATTTTACATTTGTTAAAAAATAAATGAATCTTAGAGATTGTCAAATTTTATTTTGAAAGAAATATTTAATTTAAATAGAAATACTATTTCGCAGATTTAGAAAATCAAGCAGATTAGTTTAAAAAAAATCTGCACTATCTCTATCATCAGAGAGAGTTTAAAAAAATCACCTTATTTCTGCACGAATCCTGCTTAAACTTACCTGCGTAATTCCTAAGTAGGAAGCAATATGCCCCAACTGAACTCTTTGGATGAGATACGGTTTATCTCTCAGCAAATCTTTATACCGCTCCAAAGCCGTTTTGTACTGCCTTGAGATAATCAGTTCTTCGGTTTTGATCAGTTCACGTTCGGCAAATTTTCTTCCCCAATTGGCAATATTGATATCTTCATTAAATAAAGCTTTCAGTTTTGAAGTTTCCAATTGATAAAGTTCACAATCTTCCAAAAGTTCAATACTTTCATATCCCGGTTTTTCTTCAACGTAACTTTTCATTGAAACCACAGGTTCGCCTTCTGCTCCAAACCAGAAAGTGATGTCATTATTTTCAGACGACGCAAAAGCACGAACAATTCCCTTTTTCAAAAAGTAAATATGAGGAACAACTTTGTCAGATTCCATTAAAACAAGTCCCTTTGGATGCTTTACTTCAGTGATATGCTGCTTCAATTTTTTTTTAGAAGTGGTAGTAAGCGGGGAGATGTTATCAATAATTTCGTTGATATTCATATAGAAATTAAATTTGTTAAAAATTAGTTGAAGCAGTTATCATTCCTTGTATTTCGTAAATAAGTGTAACGGCTTTGTTTAAACTTTAAATTTTTAAATGTCCCAAAACCTTAGTTTAACTTTGCGATTATAAAATATCAACCAAAAATAGACTTTTTTCAGCATCTAATTTTAATATAGACCACAAGACCGATTTTGTTTTACTAACTTTGCAAATCGTAATAAAAGCGACTTAATTTTTTTATATGCATAAAGCAGGATTTGTAAATATTGTTGGAAAGCCAAACGCCGGAAAATCTACCCTTCTGAATCAATTGATGGGGGAGAAACTGGCAATCGTTACTCAAAAGGCACAGACAACCAGACATAGAATTTTTGGAATTTATAACGAAGAAGACTTACAGATCGTATTTTCTGATACTCCTGGAGTTTTAGATCCTAAATACGGTTTGCAGGAAAAAATGATGGATTTTGTAAAAGATTCATTGCAGGATGCAGACGTTTTTCTTTATATAGTAGACGTTACTGATAAATCTGAACAATCAGCATTTTTAATCGAGAAATTGAATAAAATTCCGGTACCGGTTTTACTGTTACTGAATAAAATTGATCAAACCAATCAGGAAGGTCTTGAGAAAATAGCTACAGAATGGCACGAAAGAATTCCAAAAGCGGAAATTCTTCCGATTTCAGCTTTAAATGCTTTTAATATTGATGTTATTTTACCTAAATTAAAATCAATGTTACCGGAAAGCCCTGCGTACTATGATAAGGATATGTACACTGATAAGCCTGAAAGATTCTTTGTAAACGAAGCCATCAGAGAGAAAATTCTTTTGAATTACGATAAAGAAATTCCATATTCGGTAGAAGTGGTTACCGAAATGTTTAAAGAAAAAGAAGGAATTATCTTCATCGATTCTATTATTTATGTAGAGAGAGATACCCAAAAAGGAATAATCATCGGACATAAAGGTGAAGCCATCAAAAAAGTTGGGACGGAAGCCAGGATAGATTTGGAGAAATTTTTCTCAAAAAAAATCCATTTGAATCTGTTTGTTAAAGTGAAAAAAGACTGGAGAAAAAACGACAGAGATTTGAAGAATTTCGGATACCGATAGACTAAAAAGTCAATATTCATCGTTGTATTAAAAGATTTTTATTATCTTTAAACTAAATTTTTAATCAATGAGTTATTCAAACTTAAAAGCTAATCCCATATACATAGACATCGTTTTATTGATAGTAAGATTATTTATAGGTTTTGCGATGTTGTCTCACGGTTTTCCAAAGCTTCAGATGTTATTAGAAGGTGGTGATATTCAATTTTTTGATTTCCTAGGATTAGGTCCGAAAATATCTTTAGGTCTGACTGTTTTTGCTGAATTTGTATGTTCTATTTTCCTGATTTTGGGATTATTTACAAGAATAGCCGTAGGTTTTCTCATCTTTACAATGATCATTGCAGGATTTGTAGTCCATGGTGCTGATCCATTTGATAAAAAAGAAATGAGTTTGCTTTACTTAGCAATTTATTTGCTCATCATGGTTTTAGGAGCGGGAAGATTCTCAATTGATGGCATGATAGAAAAGAAAAGAAGAGCTTCAGAATGGTAAAGTTTTATTTTTAAAAATATACAAGCGGTAATTTTTTTGCCGCTTTTTTGTGTCATATTTTTTTATTTAATAGGATTGTATCCTATTCTTTGTTAAATCGTCCCTTTGGGACTATGGTTGATATGCTTCTAAAAACCTTTTGATTTGAATATTTAAGTTTTCAGGATAATTTCGTACAATTTTTTTGGTTAAATACTTTTCATTAAATTCGTGAAAAATCAAAAAAGATTATGAAGATCAAACTAACCATCTGTTTACTGGCGTTTCTCAACCTCTATGATGCACAGGAAAACATTTCTTATCAGAAACCTTCTGCAGAAATTCTTAAACTTGCAGATTACGACAGACCGCCAAGTGTTTTGACTAATTCAAAAAAAGACTGGGTGGTTTTTGTATACCGACCGACCTATAAGACCTTGGATGATCTTAATCAGCAGGAAATGAAACTGGGAGGTTTGAGAATCAATCCTGTAACGAATATTTCGAGCTCTACATCTTATTCTTACAATTTGAAAGTAAGAAAGATGAATGATAAAACAGAAGTTCAGGTTAAAGGTCTGCCAACAAATCCTAAAATTACCAATACTTCTTTTTCGCCCGACGAGAAAAAATTAGCTTTCACAAACACTACCGATAAAGGCGTTGAACTTTGGGTTGTTGACTTAGAAACGGCAACGGCAAAAAAAATCACAAAAGATAATCTGAATGCCAATTTAGGAAATCCGTACAGTTGGATCAAAGACTCTCAAAGTTTTCTGATTAAAGTTCTTCCTGAGAACAGACCGAAACTCACAGATTCTTCAAAGGATTTACCAACCGGACCAATCGTTTCGACCGCTGACGGAAAGGTTTCTCAAAACAGAACGTATCAGGATCTGCTTAAAAATCCGCAGGATGAAAAGAATTTTGAAATTCTTACCGCATCAGAATTGTTTAATGTAGATTTAAACGGAAATTTAAAAAAGATAAAAGATCAGGATTTATACAGTGGAATCAGCTATTCTCCAGACGGAAATTATCTGATGCTGACCACTATCAAAAAGCCGTTCTCGTACATCGTTCCATTGAACAGATTCCCAATGACGACAACTGTTTATGATAACAAAGGAAACGTCGTAAAAGTTGTTAATGAAGTTCCGTTGAATGAGATTATGCCTAAGGGTTTTTCTTCTGTAAGAACTGGAAAAAGAGATATGAGCTGGAGAGCCGATCTGCCTGCAACGTTGGTTTTTGCAGAAGCTTTGGATGGAGGAGATCAATCAAAAGCCGTTGATTTCAGGGATGAAGTTTTCACATGGGAAGCTCCGTTTACTGCTATTCCAAAGTCTTTCTTTAAAACAAAGCAAAGATATGAAGGAACCAGCTGGACGAATAATCATTACGCAGTAGTTTCTGAAGGTTGGTATGATACCCGAAACACAAAGTCTTATCTGGTAGATTTAAATGACGGAAAATCTCAGATCATTGAAGACCGAAATTATCAGGATGTCTACAGCGATCCGGGAAGTTTTAATACCACCAAAAATGATTTCGGAAGATATGTTTTAGATATGAAAGGTGACAAGGCATATTTAATTGGAGCAGGATTCACCAAAGACGGACAGCATCCTTTCATCGATGAGATGGATATGAAATCTTTGAAAAAGAAAAGACTCTATACTTCAAATCTTAAAGGTGCAAAAGAAGAAATCATCGATATCATCAATCCTGCGAAAGGAGAGGTGTTGACAATTCAGCAGTCGGCAAGTCAGTATCCGAATTATTTTAAGAAAAATATTAAATCTAATAAAGCAGAAGCGGTTACTAATTTTGCCAATCCTTTTGAAAGTATTAAAGATGTTTATAAAGAAGTGATTACGTACAAAAGAAATGACGGCGTTACTTTAACGGGAACACTTTATTTACCTGCAAACTACGACAGAAAAGCTAAAAAAGAAAAACTTCCTTTGTTGATTTGGGCATATCCTACAGAATATAAAGACAAAAACACAGCAGGACAAAATACCCAAAACCCGAATGACTTTACGTTCCCATACTACGGTTCGTTTGTATACTGGACGACGAAAGGGTATGCGGTTCTTGACGATGCTGCTTTCCCAATCATCGGAGAAGGAAAAACAGAACCTAATGATACTTTCATACCTCAATTGGTGGCCAATGGAAAAGCAGCCATCGATGCTGTAGATCAGTTGGGTTACATCGACAGAAATAAAGTAGCAGTTGGCGGACATTCTTACGGAGCATTTATGACGGCCAATCTTTTGACTCATTCTAAAGATTACGCTTGCGGAATTGCCAGAAGTGGAGCCTACAACAGAACGCTGACGCCTTTTGGTTTCCAGAGTGAACAGAGAAATTACTGGGATATCCCTGAAATTTACAACACGATGTCACCGTTTATGAATGCAGACAAAATGAAGACACCGATGTTGCTGATTCATGGTGATGCTGACAACAATCCTGGGACATTTACTTTGCAGACCGAACGATATTTCCAGGCTTTGAAAAATCTTGGTGCGCCCGTAAAAATGGTTCTTCTGCCAAAAGAAGCTCACGGATATGTAGCTAAAGAAAACATTCTTCATCTTCTTTGGGAACAGGATCAGTTTCTGGAGAAATGTCTGAAGAAATAAATATGAAACCCGTTCATTTGAGCGGGTTTTTATTTTATTTGTATTTTAAAATTGAAAATTATGCCAATAGTAAGACGTTCAGAGCAAAAAAGACAAACACTTGAAGATTTTTACAGGGAATTTGTTCCCAAATCTGAAGATACATTTGAAGATGTTGGAACTCCAATGTTGGAAGTGTTGAAATTTTTAAATACAAGCTTTAAAAATACTGTCATTTACGGCTTAACTTCACATACTCACTTACTTCTGTTTAATAATGATAAAAGTGATAAGTTTTATATCTTAATTGCTGGATACCAATCAGAATATTATAATGAATTTATTATTGAATATGTAATTCCTGAAGATAAAAGGCCTTGGGAAGATGCCGTGATAAAAGGGAGAACCAGAGAGTTGGAGGATTTAAAAAAGATGATTATTATTTCAATGATTGAATCTGGAGGTTGGAAAGATAACCCGGAATTGGAAATTTGTTTTAAAAAATATAAATCTTAAAAACCATTTTTTTATGGATTTCAATATAGAATAATTCACATTGTGTTCATGTTATTTTTTGTAATTTTCTGCTGTAAAAATTTAGTTTAAATATTAAATTCCAAAAGGATTTCTGTTACAAAAAAAGTTATGTTAAAAACAAACCAACCATTTTTAGATTATTTAGAAAAAATATATAATAATCAGGACAATAAAGGAAATATCATTTTAGAATCTTTTGAAAAAGGAGAAAAAATACTGACCCAAAATGAGATTTCAACCAATATCATGCTCATCAGAACCGGAATTACAAAATGTTTTTTCACAGAAAAAAATGGTCACGAGTACATTGTTGAATTCTTAGGAAAAGGAGAGATTATTGGTGAAATAGAGGTGATGAAGAATGTTCCGTGTATTTGCAGTATCGAAGCGATAACAGAAGTTACAGTATTTTCGATGACAATTCCGTACTTTCAGTCACTGATCAAGAGCAACATCAATTTAAATCATTTATTGCTTGATGTTTTTGCTGAACGTATTGTTAATACTTCAAACAGATCATCTTATCAGCAACTTCACGCAACAGAACATACTTTGTCTCAACTTTTAGAACTAAAAGCGAAAGAAATGAAAGTTTCAAAAGAAGATATGGCAACTTATTTGGGAACTACAGTTCGAAGTCTGAACAAAGCTTTAAAAGACTCTAAAGAAAAGATGATGTGATTTAATTGCTAATATTACATTGCACCTTTATTTCCATCAAAATCATTTGAGAAACGTTTGAAGAAATAAACACAAAAAACTTCGCTCAATCTGGGCGAGGTTTTCATTTAAAAAATATTTTTAGTGTCTAAATAAGAAATTACCTCCTTCATATTTTTCAATTCTATAAAACGATCATGTTCCAAATGATGTTCATGCTGTTCGTGGCTCCAAGTAATATGGTAAGGAATATGTGCAGCGAATCCACCAATTTCCAAAACAGGTAAGATATCTGATTTTATGGAATTTCCAAGCATCAAAAAGTTATCAGGCTGACAGTCGAGATGTTTTAACAATTTTCTATAATCAGACTCTTTTTTATCACTCATGATTTCAATATGATGAAAATAATCCTGTAATCCTGATTTTTTAAGTTTACGTTCCTGATCCAACAAATCTCCTTTGGTGGCTATTACCAGCCTGTAGCTTCCTTTTAATTGATCTAATGTTTCGGTAACGCCATCCAACAACTCAATGGGTTTTTGAAGAAGTTCTTTTCCTATTTCAATAGTTTTATTGATGAGTTTAAGAGAAGCAGTGTTTTCGGAAACTCTGCTGATCGTTTCAATCATACAAAGTATAAAACCTTTTACACCATAGCCATAAAGATGAAGATTCTGCATTTCGGTTTTAAATAATTCCTGAGATACAGAATGTTGCGGAAGATAGTTTTCAAGAAGAATACAAAATTCTCTTTCAGCTTTCTGAAAATATGGTTCATTGATCCATAAAGTATCATCTGCATCAAAAGCAATTGTCGTTATACCATTGTTCATATTCTGTTTACTTGAGTTTTTGTAATTTTCTGCCAACAAAATTCATTATAAAAAACAAAACAGAAAAGGACATTTGTCCCAACCGAAATATGCTACGTATGAATCCTCAATTTTTAGATTATACAAGCCGGAGAATAAAAAATGTTGTTCTGAAATCTTTTGAATCTTGTCTTTGCAGTATCGAGGCCATAACAGAAGTTACTGTTTTTTCAATGACAATTCCGTACTTTCAGTCATTGATCAAGAGCAACATCAATTTAACTCAATTATTGCTTGATGTTTTTGCAGAACGTATTGTCAATACTTCAAACGAATCCTCGTACCAGCAGCTTCACGCAACAGAACATACTTTTGGAACTAAAGGCGAAAGAAATGAAGATTTCAAAAGAAGATATGGCAGCTTATTTGGGAACTACAGTCAGAAGTCTGAATAAGGCTTTGAAAGGACATCATGAAAATAATTCTAAAGAATAATTCTCTTATCATTTAAATAATCTTCCTGTATATTTGCAATATGCTATTATAAATGGTAGAGATGAAATTTTGAAACACACACTGAGAAGATTTACCGAAAATTGTTGACATCTATAACTCAACGATTCCTTCAAGAATGGTCATGATACGGAAAATGTTTCCGTTGAAAGTAAATTTGAATGGTTTAGCGAATCGAGTTTAAAGCTATTCAGATATTTTAGCTTTGAAGATTGGGGAATATTTTCTGATGTCGCAGTTTTGGATGGAGCAGAGAGGGCTTTGGTGATTTTAGGAAAGAGTGTGTGATTATTTGATTAATTATTTTCATTAGCTCTAAAAAAAATTAAACTTTAATATATTCACTTATTTTGAAAAACATAATCTACTTTTTTGTATTTATTCTTTTTTTACCAGTAAAGGACAGGCTAAAAAAGATATTTTTCTTATTCCATATCTGGTCGGAAATAAATGGGGATTAGCAGATACTTTAGGAAATATTAAAGTTAAACCTCAATATGATGAAGTGATAGACTTTACTATACAACCTCGCAAGTATGGGAGTATCCCACCTAATTCATTTTATTATGTCAGAAAAAATAATGAAATATATTTTATTGATGCTGGAAATAACAGGTATTTCAAAGACTACGAGCTAATAAAATCTCATAATGAAAAAAGAGTACTTTTCAAAAAAAATGGAAAAGTAGGCTTTCAGAGACCAAGTTTTAACAAGGGAGAATGGAAGCTGATAGGAGATCCTACATCCTATAAATATGACAATATTTACAATTATCCGAATGCTAATTCACTATTTACCTTAATTGTAGTTAACAAAAAAAAAGGATTAATGTTTTATGATGGAGAAATCATTATTCCTACGGAATACGATTCTATTTCTTATTCAAAATCTCTTGATGTTTGGGATTTTAATGCTTATCAATTAGATAATAATAAAAAAATAATCCAAACAAAAAAATATACAAAAAGCATAAACTTACCCCCACTTCCCGGGATTATAAACAAAAATAAAGATTCTAATCTTTTGGAAAGAAAGGAAATGGATGCTTTGTATAAGAAATCTTATAATTTGAGTAATTATAACAATGTTTACTATTATAGAGATTATTTACCTGCTATAGTAAAAGACAATAACAGTAATAAGTTTGGAATTGTCTCTACTCTGAAACCTGAAAAAATAGACTTTCTATATGATGATATATTTACTGTTGAGTATCATATCTCAGGTGAAAAAGAGAAGTATAAAGCCTATGCCTTTAAAAAAGGAAATATTTATGGATTGTTTGATAAGTCTGACAATAAGTATATCCCTTATCCATATGAATATGATGCTATAAAGCAAAAATATTACACTACAAACGATATTAATTCCTCTGCAGCTGCTTATGAAATGCCATATTTGGTTTTCAGTAAAAAAAATAAATACGGAGTAGATAATTTTAATCTTAAACTTTTTAATATGATTCCTTTTGATTACGATGATATTGTTGATAGAAGTATGATTGTAAAAGATAAAATGTTTGGAGTTTGGGATGATACTCCACTTAGGAAAATTCATATTCCCGCTAAATATCTCATAAAACCTGAACTTATTAAAGAAATTCAAATCGCAGATGCACGGAGAGCCTATATTTATAAATGCTTGAATAAAGAAAATAAAAGTGTATTTGTATATAGGAACGGAATTGAATTTTATAGAAAAAAATAAATAGCGATCTTAAAGACCGCTCTTTGTTTATAATTTATTCGCTTTAATTCTTCGGGTGGACATATCCAGAAAACGCTTCACCAACATAAATGCGGAAATCGTCAAGCCTAATCCAAGGGCTACTGTACTGGCATATTATTGTGTTTTTAAGAATTAACAATATCAAGTTTAATATTTTTATCAATATATTGATAACATTTTGATAGATTATATAAAATTTTTAGAAAGCGTATTCATTATTTTTTTTTGTAAAGTCATCACAACTCTTTAAATAACTCTTACTTTTAACAAAAAAGCAAAGCCTGATGACTTTGCTTTTTACTTTTGTTACTTTTTAAAATTAGGCTGCTTATCTTTTTCAATAAAAATATATCTGCCTTTGATTCCATTTTGAAGCATTCCTTTTTTACTGTTGAGCTCTTCTATGGATTCTATATTTTCATTTTTAAAGTTGGCCTTACCTCCGTTTTTTATATTTTCAGAAATCATTCTGGTAGGATTTAGATATAAATCTTCAAGATAGGTATTGAATTTTTGGTTGGTTATTGGGATTGCCTGCTTTCCAAAATGAGTTTCCATAAAATCAGTTGTATCATACATTTGTGGCAGCTTTACATTTTTTTTAAGTTGATAAATGAAGTTTTTCTCAGAATCTTCCAACAGAAAAATCAGTCCGGGAAGTCCACGAAATTTGTAAGGCCCTTCTTTGATATCAACATCATTTGAAAACCAGGCAACCCAAATTCTTCCTCCAAAATCTGTCGTTGCCTTTTGCAGTTGATATCCATTGTAATTCTGCGTTTCCGACATCAGTTTCCAAGTCATTTCATCATTGGTTTTCACTACGAAATACTCAAAAAAATCTCTGTACCAATTATTTTTGAAAGAGTTGATCTCTCTCGAGATAATCTGATCTGTTTTAGTACTGAACTTTGAGACAGTAGTCTGAGCTTCTTTATTGATAGAATCGTAATCAGCAAATTGCTTATCGTAAAATTTAACCGTTTTTGCGGTGATGTCGAGATTCATTAATGTTTTTCTATAATCTTCTGTAGAATCTCTGCGGTATTGCAGTTCGTAAACAAATCTGTTGGTTTGAGAATAATAAAAAAGGCTCATGAAAATACCAATGAAAACAAGTGCTTTTTGCATTTTATTAAGTGAAATTTTTTCAGCAAATATAATAATTACACACGTTAAAGGGAGTAATATTTTGTTTTATTTCAACTCCTTCTTCATCATCAAATCTGTCTGCTCCTCATCTCCAAATTTAAAAATATGCTTATCAAATTCTACGAAACCGTTTTTCTTATAAAACTGAATGGCTCTGATGTTTTCTTCCCAAACGCCTAACCAGACATATTGTAAATTTTTATTCTGTGCTATTTCTAATGCTTTATCGTATAAAATTTGTCCCACTTTTTTACCATGAAAATCTTTTGAAACATAGATTCTTTCAATTTCCAGCGAATTTTTATCCTGTAATTCGGTTTGGGCATCTCCAAAATTTACCTTTAAATAACCAATAACTTCCTCATCCGATAAAACAAAGAAAAATTCTGAATTTTCGTTTTGAAGTTCAGCAGTTAGCTTTTCAATGGTAAAACCTTTAGCCATGTACTGAGCTATATTTTCCTCAGTGTTGTGAGGCGAAAACGTGTCGAAAAAAGTTTGTTTGGCAATTTTTTGAAGTTGTTCAACGTTTTCTGTTCCAATTCGTCTAAGTACAATCTCGTGCATAGTTTTTATCTAATAATTTTTATTTTCAATTGAATAAATGACACCTTCTTGGCCATCAAAATTAAAATCTCTTTCATACTGAAATCCGATCTTTTTTTAAACTTTAATGGAAGCCATGTTTTCTTTCATCGCTCTTCCAACAATTGTTTTCAAATTTAATTTTTCTAAGCCATAACCGATGCAGGCTTTTGCACTTTCGGTAGCAAAACCTTGATTCCAAAAATGTTCAAAAAATCGGAAGCCAATATCGGTTTCATCTAAATTTTCATCATATTTTAATCCGCACCAGCCAAGAAATTCTTGAGTTGATTTATTAATAACTGTCCATCTTCCAAAACCATTTCTTTGATAATCTGAATAGTTTTCTAAGAATGTTTTAGCTTCATCAATATCTTTGAATGCTGAATTTCCTGTATGCTTTATAATCTTCGGATTTGAATTTAATTTATAAAAACTTTCTGCATCACTACTATCAAATTCTCTGAGTAAAAGTCGGTTGGTCTCGAGTATTTTCTTCATTATAATCTATTTTTAAACTTAAAGATATAATAAATAAAACGATCCAAAGACTGCATTATTTAGAAATTATTTGCTTTAATTCTTCTTGCAGACACATCAAGGAAACCGAATGCTATCCTAATTTCTAATGTGCTTTGCATTTTCACAATCTCAATTTAAACTTGGTAATTCTTTTATGTAAAAATAATACAAAAGGGTGATTTTTATTAAAAACAGATATTCGTACATTTATGTAGAACTAAAAACTGTAATTATGAGACTCTTAAAATTCATTCTTTTTTTATCACTTCCTGTGATATTTTGTAATTGTAGATCCCGCAGGGATTTAACAGAATGTGATCATCCTTCCGGTTGGTGTAAAGAAATTCGCAACTTATCAGGAAAATCCTGGAAATATGCACAACTTAGTAAAAATGTATATAACAAACCCTTTCAATTTAATCTGGAGAAACATTTTGAGAAAATAGAAGACTTTGAAAATAAAGATATTGATTTTTTTGCTACTCTTTATAAAGATAAACTTATAGGAAAATATATTTTCGTATTTAGAGGTACAGATTCTTTCAAAGACTTTAAAACAGGTAACAATCCATTCAGGCAAAAGCAAAATAAGTACGGATTATTAATTTATGATAAAAGCAAAGCTAAATATAATTTTAGTGAATGCATTGTGACAGGGCATTCATTAGGTGGCGGAATTGCTACACACATTTCTTTAAACAGGGAAAATGCAACTGCTTATACATTTAATAGAAGTCCGGTATTTCGCAATAAAATGAATATTAAAAATGACAGATACACCATTGTAGAAAATGGCGAAATATTAAAATTGCCCAGACTTTTCGGAAGAGAGCCCAATCAGTTATATACTTCGATTGGATGTTCAAAAGGAGGTCCGATTGCTCAGCATGATATGAAAAAACTGGCTGATTGTTTAACCAGAATTGCGGCAAATGAAGATAATGATGCTAAAGAATCACTGCTTCTGAATAAAATTATTACTGAATAATTCAATAAAAAAGCGGTCTTTTTAGACCGCTTTCAATTTATAATTTATTCGCTTTAATTCTTCGTGCAGACATATCCAGAAAACGTTTCACCAGCAAAAATGCGGATATCGTTAATCCCAATCCAAGGGCAATCCACATTCCGAAGGCGCCCATTCTTAAGGTTACACAAAGGAAATATCCTAAAGGAATTGTAATCAGCCAATATGCAATGAAGGTAATAATCGACGGGATTTTCACATCCTGCAAACCTCTCAACATTCCCAAAGCTGTCACCTGAACTCCATCAGAAAGCTGGAATAATGCTGCAATAATCATGAGTTTGGATGCCAACATAATCACTTCAACTTCTTCAGGTTTTGTGAAAAATGTAGGTAAAATATTTCTTCCCAAAACAAAAAACAATCCACAAAGACACATGAAAAGAAAGGCAATTTTCAGATTGTTGATTCCTATTTTTCTTAATTCCACAAAATTCTGTTCGCCTAATTTCCTACCAATCATTACCGTAGATGCCACACTGAAACCTATGCATAAATTAAAAGTAAAAGAAGCCATACTCAATGCAATCTGATGCGATGCAATATCGTGAGCTGAAATTAATCCACAGATAAAAGCTGCTGCTGCGAAAGCTGTCACTTCAAAGAACATTTGTAGTGCAGTCGGGAAGCCTAGTCTAACCATTTTTTCAAACATCTGCTTAGAAAAAACCTGCATCTTTAATGAAAACTGTTTGACATATAATCTGGTTTTTGGTTCTTTCATTAAAACAAAATAAAGAAAAACTACCATGAAAATTCTAGCAATTAAACTGGCTAAAGCTGACCCTTTTACACCCATTTCAGGAAAAATCCAAATTCCTTTGATGAACACGTAATTCAGAACGATATTAATTACATTCGCAATAATCGTCGCTTTCGTAACTCCGATTGTATATGATAATCCTTCAGAAACTTCTCTTAAAGTCTGAAATGCCATAAACGGAACAATATTAATCGCCATTATCCATAAAAAATCTGCTGTATCAGGAATGATTTTCGCCGGCTGACCGGAATGATAGAGTAGCGGTAACCCTAAAAACAAGACCAGCATCAGAATAACTCCAACGGTCATATTGATCACGAAACCATGACTGAATACCGAATTGATGGTTTTATGATCGTTCTGAGAATGCGCCTCAGAAACCAATGGCGGAATAGCAAACGAAAATCCCAATGCTAAAACAAACATTGAGAAAAACACTGCGTTCCCCAAAGAAACAGACGCCAAAGCATCCGCACCTAATAATCTACCTACTATAATATTATCGAATAGGTTTACAGAAACCTGCCCAACCTGAGTAAGCATTACCGGAAGTGCCAATGTAAGGGCTTCTTTCGTGTAATTTTTATTTAAAAAACTCATAACATTTTACAAAAAAAATTTGCAGTATAGTTACTGCAAATTTTTATAATTTATTTTAATTAATAATTAAATTATTTTCTTACAAAACTTGCAACATCCTCTGCGGAAACCGACGCTCCACCAAGAATAATTAATCTTTCTACAACATTTCTCAATTCTCTGATATTTCCTGTCCATGATAGCGCTTTTAAAGCATCAATTGCAGTGTCATCAAATTTTTTCAAAGCTGTACCGTGCTCATCAGAAATCAACGTAGAGAAGTGGTCAACCAACAATTTGATATCTTCTTTTCTCTCATCCAAAGGCGGAACATAGATTTCAATAACCGAAAGTCTGTGATACAGATCTTCCCTGAATCTTCCAGCCTCGATTTCTACAGCCATATTTTTGTTGGTTGCAGCAAGAACTCTTACGTCAACTTTTATTTCTTTGTCACTTCCTACGGGAGACACTTTGCTTTCCTGCAATGCTCTTAAAACCTTTGCCTGAGCAATTAAGCTCATATCTCCGATCTCGTCTAAGAAAATAGTACCGCCAGTAGCTTGTTCAAATTTCCCTTGTTTGTCTTTGATGGCGCCTGTAAACGAACCTTTTACGTGTCCGAAAAGCTCAGATTCAATCAATTCAGAAGGAATCGCAGCACAGTTTACTTCTACCATCGGACCTCTTGCTCTTTCACTTAAATTATGAATAGCGTGAGCCACCAATTCTTTACCTGCACCGTTTGGGCCTGTAATTAAAACTCTTGCATCAGAAACCGCCACTTTTTCAATCATCTCCTGAATTTTTTTCAACGGAGCAGATTCACCAATCATTTGGTATTTCTTGTTGACTTTTCTTTTCAGAGTTTTGTTTTCAGTCTGAAGATTTTTATTTTCTTTCTTTAAAGTTTCTTTTACTAAAGCGTTTTTCACACTTGTAATCAATCGGTTGATGTCGATTGGTTTTGAGATAAAATCGTAAGCTCCATCCTTTAAGCAAGCTACCGCAGAATCGATATCGGCATGGCCGGAAATCATGATAAATGTTGATTCAGGCTTCAAAACCAAACTTTGTTTCAAAAATTCAGTACCCGACATTTTAGGCATTTTAATATCCGAAATGACTAAGGCAAAGTCTTCTTTCTCAACATATTTATAGCCTTCAAGGCCATCTTCAGCAATTACAAATTCATAATCGGGAAGTTCATCCGAAAGAATACTGTGAAGTACTCCGGAGATTGCTTTTTCGTCTTCTACAATAAGGATTTTTTGCATAGTCGCAAATTTAGGTATTTTTTGGTTGAGTATTAACAAAAATCATTCCCAAAAGGTTATATTGAGTAATCTCTTCTTCCAAAAATTGCAGAACCTACACGTACAGAATTTGCTCCGCACTCAATTGCGATAGGGAAGTCGTCACTCATTCCCATAGAAAGTGTTTGTAATGGTCTGATTGTATTTAAATTATCAAAAAGGCTCTTTAATTTTTCAAATTCTTTCCTCACCTGATTTTCATCTTCTGTAAAAGTGGCCATTCCCATCAATCCTGTGATTTCAACATTTGGAAATTCACCATCAATGAATTTTTTAAATAAATTTTCAGCTTCCTCTATTTCTAAACCGAATTTAGTTTCTTCCTCAGCAATTTTCACTTGAAGTAAAACCTTGATTTTTCGGTTGTGCTTTCCTGCTTCTTTATTGATTTCATTTAAAAGCTTTTCAGAATCAATACTTTGGATCGTATCAATGAATTCTGCAATGTATTTTACTTTATTGGTCTGAAGGTGTCCAATCAAATGCCATTGAATGTCTTGTGGAAGTTGAGGATATTTCTCAACCAATTCTTGTACTTTATTTTCACCAAAAACTTTTTGCCCTAAATCATAAACTTCCTGAATCGCTGAAACGGGGTGTGTTTTCGAAACCGCAACTAATTCAACATGTGAAGAAAGTTGATCTTTTATATTATTGTAATTTTCTTTAATGCTCATAATTGCAAATTTCTGAAATTTAGAAAAGAAAAACTATCAAATTATGAATTTTATTGAGGAGTGAATCTGTTTAGAAGGTTTTTACCGCAAACAAACTTTTCAAAAGGAATTATTGTAAAACAAAATTTCACAAAATGTAAAAACCTCTTTACGATTTGCATTGGGTACTTTTGAATATCTTCATTAATTGTGAAGTTGAAAAAAATCATAAAAAAATGCAACCGAATTGAGTTGCATTTTTTTATGATTTTTGAGGAAATTTTAATTTAAAATAGTGCTGATTCCTTCAAGAATTTCATTCTCTAAATTTTTTATTTTCTGTTTCTTTGACCAAACATAAAGTCCAATGGGTAACATGAAAATTAAAAAAACACCAGAATCCAACTGTGTTGTGGTTTTAATTTTACCAGATTCCGGGAAAGCATCTATTTTCACATTTCCGGTAAGTGTAAAACCGCTGGTTCTTACTTGTAAAGCTCCGAAACTTGTTTGAATTTTGTACTGTGGGAATTTTTTTCTTAATCCTTCAATAAGGTCATTTTTTGAAAATGGCTTAACATTTAAATTTTGCATAAAGATTTGGTTATCTTATTAATATATAATTTTCTGCTTTGTGCAGAGTGATTGATTGGTGATTTTATTTTAAGGCTTTTGAAACCATTGCGCAGTCGGCAGCTTCAAATTTTTGTCCATCTTTATAGGCAACATTCTTTTCATTAGCATACTTCATTTCTCCATTTTCATCTTTCTGATTTCCAAGGCCTTCTAGAAGGGTTCCGTCTTTTTGAATGAAGAAAATATCTCTTTTGCTGGTAGTTCCTTCTGATGCAAATTCGTAAGTCAGTTTAAGCGTATCTCCGGATTTGAATCCTGCTAAATCACCTTTTGAACTGTCTTTTTCACTGTTTTTGTATCTCATTTTTCCGGTTACAGTACCCAAATTATCATCGATGCTTACAAAAACACTGTCTTTACCGGTCACGCCCAAATAACAGAATGATTTGGAGCCTAAAGTATCAATCACAGTTGAAGTAGTATCTGTTAGAGAATCTGAATCTGCAACTGCTTTGTTTGCTTCAACTTTTTTATTACAATTCATTAACAAAAATGATAATGAACCTAAAAAAATGTACTTTTTCATAACTTTTTAGATGGTGTTAAATTGATTATGTTTAGCTAAAATAAAGATTGTAATTGTAATCAACAGAGAAATTGCGAAGAATTAATACAGCAATTCTATAAATCGTTTATTTTCAAAGATAAAAGAATATTATTTAATTTTTTTAAATTTCCGTTTTATTACAAATTATAAAAGTTTTACTTAATTTTCACTGCTACCTGATTTTCTTGAAGTAAAAAACATATAGGCTAAGCCTAAGGTGACTCCGGCTACCATAGCAATCTTTGTCTTTTTGTTAGGAACAGGGAGGGAAGTTTCTCCGTAGATCTGGTGGGGTTCTGGTGATGGTTGTAAAACATTTCCTGAAGTGGATTCACCGTTTTTAAGTTTCATCATCAGTCTCATTCCTGCAGAAGCGGTGTTGATGATAGCTTTAGGAAACATTCCGTATACATTGACAAGAAGTTTTGATGTAAAATCAGGGAATAAATCTTTTTTAGGTTCTTTGGCCAATTGAATAATTTTAGCGGCAGTATCACGAGGGTCTGAAGCAAAAGGCGGAACTTTAAAATCTAATCCTGAATATTTTGCCGAATGTGCATTACCGGTCGACCGTTGAATCTGCGGATATAAATTGGCAATATGGATATCTGCAAAATCTGAAATTTCACCCTGAAGACATTCCATCATTCCACGGATACCAAATTTTGTAGAAGAGTATACTGCACTGTAAGGTGCCGGCATAAATCCACCAATAGACACATTGTTGATTAATATACCTTCATTCTGTTCTTTAAAAATCGGGAGGACGCTGTATGCGCCGTGCATATACCCGAAAAGATTGGTTTTAATGACCTGTTCGTGCAGTGACATCGGGATTTCTTCGAATTTTCCGCTTGCCATCACTCCTGCGTTATTTACCCAAATATCGATTCGTCCGAATTCTAAAATTGCTTTTTTAACAAGATGATCAACTTCTTCGGCAACGGATACATCGGTAGGTACTGCAATTGCTTTTACTTCCAACTCTTGACACAAGTGTAAAGTTTCATCTAAAGCTTCCTGTCCACGGGCGGCGATGACGATATTGCAACCTTCTAAAGCAAAAGCTTCAACGGTAGCTCTACCAACTCCGCTGCTTCCTCCAGTTACGACAACCGTTTTACCTTGCAGACTTCTTTTTTCTAAAATATTTTCTGATTTCATACCTTATTATTTTGATGATTGTGGTTGATGCTTGTAAGCTATCTATTTTTACACCAAAGGGTATGAATTGAGATTTAATTTAGAAAAAAATAATTTTATAAATTTTAGTTAGATAAAATTTTCGTCTTTTTGTTTAATTTAATTTGTAATTCATCAATCAAATAGGTCTTTCACTTTTCCACTCATGCTCAATATTTTTCATCAATAATGCATTATCAAATTGAACTGAGCCTTTCGGAAACAATTTCTCATCTTCAAAAAAACTGGATTTTATATTTGAAACCTGCAGCGGTTTTACTTTCCACTCATAAGCATTGAGTCTTAAACCATCAAATTTTTCTTTGTTTGGAGAGTATCCTAAATCACCTTTTTCAAAAAATCAGAAGCGTTTTCTAAATTTTCAAAAACGGAATCTTTATTAAATGTTTCAGTTTCCTTTGCATCAATTGAAATCTCTGTATCATCCGAACTTTTAAAAGATACATGATAATTTCCTTCATTTTCATCGATATTGAATTTTGCTAAATAATGTTTTCCGGGGAAAATTCTTCCGCCGACCCAAGTATTCAGCTGTAAAGAAGTATCTCTTCTAGGAATATAAACTCCAGATTTTACTTCGCCATCTTCATCCCATTCAACAGCAATTCTGTGTGCACCATTTTCAGAATTAATTCCTATAAAATCAGGAAGACCTTTGGGTTTAATATCTTTTAATCGAATTAAACAAATCCCAACAATTGCTTTGCCTTTGTAAATTTTCGGACGAAAAGGGAAAGGTAAAATCTTTTCAACATCTTTCGGATGCGCGGTAAAATTAATTAAAATTCTGCGTTCGATGTAACCGTGAATGGTAGGAATTTTCATAGTTGGTATTTTTATCAATAAAACGTATGAAAGCTATTGATTACTTTAAGGACAGTTTTTTTAGTTATAAAAAGGATAAAACAATAAAGCTTTAGAATAATTTAATCATAAAAACCAAACTATTCTAAAGCTTTATTGTATATCATTGATATTATTAAGAATAATCGTTTATAAAATTATGGTGTTTTCTTTATAATTGTAAGTAATAAAATCACTTTCTTTTTTTGAGGCTTCGTAAGAGTTTTGACACTGATGACTTTTAAATTTTTGGATTGTAAATTTTCATTGTGCTTGTATTTTCATCCATCACCACTTGCTCAGCATTATCAAAGGAAATAAACTCTGATTTGTAATTCACACTTCCATTATATATGACTGTTTTTTGTTTAGTGTCCCTCTTAATTGTATTCGCATTGATTGCTGCATTTTTTTCCTGAGAAAAAGCATTTTGAGAAACGAGTAAGAATGCAAATATTCCTGTAATTGTAATTAATTTCTTCATAATTTAAATTTTATCTGTACAAATTGATATCTAAGTAATTGTTTTCTTTTAGTAATTTTTCTTTAGCTTCTTTTCCATTTTCTTCATCATTTTCTTTTGGGAAAAGGTCTTACCATCAAATGATATAATTGATGTGATAGGTTCCTGCAAGGGCAAACAGAGTAGCGATTTTTTTCATCTGAAATTTAATTTTTAAAAATTAAAAATAATAAAAGAAATCACGACGTTTTGCTCAACTGATGTTAATCTTTTTATAAAATTTTAAAATTAATTAATGAGATGCAGATTTTGAAAAGAAATTGATCACAATTACACCACAAATGATAAGAATAATCCCTAAAATAGCAGGCAAATCTAAATTTTGTTTAAATATAAAAACAGAGACCAAAGCGGTAAGAATAATTCCCAAACCTGCCCAACTCGCATAAGCAATCCCAAGCGGAATATACTTTATGGCTATAGAAAATGTGTAAAAGCAGATGACAAGCGTAGTAATGCTGATTACTGACGGAACTAATTTTGTAAATCCTTCAGAAGCCTTCAAAAAGCTGGAGCCAATTACTTCAAATATAATGGCTACAGCTAGATACAGATATTTCATTTTATAAATTTATACTGCAAAATTACATTGATGAATGCCTCATTTTTTTGATATACATCAAAATTTTTTACCGTTTTCTGATTCTGCTCAATGTTTCCTGAGTGATACCGAGAAAGGAAGCGATGTGACCAAGATTAAGTCTTTGTAGTAAGTGTGGTTGGTTTTTTACTAAATTCTGATAGCGCTGCTCAGCAGATTCTGTATGTAAAGACGTAATTCTTTCTTCCAAAACAATACAAAGCTCTTCGGCCATTTTCCTGCCTATCTTTTCAAGTTCGGGATGTTTTCTGTATAAATCGTTCAGGTCATTAACGGAAATCCAATATCCAGTAGAGTCTTCTAAAAACTGAATGTTTTCAAATGACGGTTTTCCTGCATACAAAGGAAGAATAGATGAGATAATTTCATTTTCAATGGCAAACCAGCTGTTGTATTCTTTGTCATCTTTTACGAAAAATGCTCTTATCAGACCTTTTTCCATGATGAGTAGACTTGATGTAACCTGACCTTGTTTGAGAAAAAAATCGCCTTTCTTTTTATTGATTAACTGAATCTTTTTTAGCAATTCATTTTCAGTTTCTGTGCTTATAGAGCCATATTTCTTAAGGAATTTAATCAAAGAATTCATACCAGTTTTTTGAATGAAATAAACTTACACATTATTTTCTCACTTTCATATTTCGTTTTAAACTTTTAGCTTCAAGATTATTCTCAAAACTGAAAGGCACTGAAATTAATGTTTTATTTTTTCGGGAACAAGTACGTTAAAGTGGAGGTGCGCACCCGAAACATACCCGGTTTCTCCACTTAGGCCAATCGGTTGATTACGTTTTACCATATCGCCAACTTTCACAAAACTACCATCCTGTTTAAGATGAACATATTGTGTGAAAAGCCCGCTGTGAGGATGATAAATCGTAATATAATTGGCGTAGGGTGTCCATTTAATATCATTTCCGCCAAATTGATAATCTTTAATAACTCCTACGACGTAACCGTCATCGACACTTGTAATGGTATCACCAACTTTCATATCAAAATCAATAGCATATCTTGAATAATTATCATTGTGGCTGAAACTGCCATTGTTTGATTGCATCACAGTGTATTGGTTTCCTTTAGGAAAGGGAAGTGCAAGATTGTTCTGTTTGATGGTTTTGTTATCATCACCAAATGCCCAGTCGTATGTAAATGAAATTTGAGAAGTTTGTAAATCAGGAGCAAAAATCTTTTTTTCAAAAATAAAATTTTCAGAAATCGTAAACTGTAATTTATCTGTTACTATTTTTTGATCACTGAGAATAGGAAAAACAAAATTGACTCTCAATGGAGCTGATAAAGAATTTGTAATCTTTATACTTAAGGTGTCGTTTCCATAATTTACACTGTGATTTAGAGTGTATTGATTTAGTTGTTCCTTCGGGAACTCCTGCGCTTTGGTAAAGTAAAAACCTAAAAATACTAAGATGAGAAATAATATTTTTTGAAATTCATAATCATTAAGATTTGCATTTTATTTTTCTAGTAATTGACCGTCTTCATTGAGAATTTCTTTATTATTTTCTTCGACGGAAAGACTGATTTCCGGAGTATCGCTCGCTCCGATATGAAATCTGTAGACGATATATTTAAAATTTCCTTTCTTAAAAGTAATGGTGTGATTTCCGCCACTTCCACTGAATTCTAAAATTCCGTTGATTAAAATGATGTCAGGTTTTGCAGACTCATTTTGATTGTTTTTCCAGGAAGCATATCGGTATTTTCCGTTTTCTAATTCGTCAATTCTTATGAGATAATGCTTTGTTTTAAATTTATACTGAGGATTTTTAAATGATTTTAAAGATGAATGAAGCATTTCTTTTTGTTCGGAGATTAATTTCAAACGTTGTTTCTTTTCTGTTACGCTTTGATGATTTAAAGCAGTTATTTTTCCGTCTGTATCGATCCACATCGTTCCTTGATGAAGCATAATCCCGCGCCAGCCCACTTCAGCCCAATCTGTTATTTTAGATTTTGAAATCTCATCAATAACGCTTTGATCAAATATATCATTGAATCTTTTCATCAATTCCTGCTTACTTTTTATATCGGTTAAAGGATATTCTCTACTCAAAGGATAGTTGACAATTTCAGAAATTCTCTCGATATTTTTAGTTTTAAATAAATGAATTATAGTTTGAATTTTCTCTGCTTTATCCTGACTAAGCTTGTCATCTTGTGCATACAATAAGTTTGAGACGAAAACTATGATGATTAAAAGTGAATTTCTCATTAAATTTTAATTGTATTGCTAAAGTAAATTTTAAAGCTTTAAAAACTATCAAAAATAATAATTTTTATCACAAATGTTTGAAATTGATTAAATGCGTCACCTTTGATTTGGCTACAACAATCTTTGATTCAAGCACAATGGTCTTTCACCGATTTTCCACCTTTGTACTGTGAAAATTAATCAATTAAAAACAATCAAAAAATGGACACAAAAAAAGTATGGTTCGTGACAGGAGCCTCAAAAGGTTTAGGGTTAACTTTAGTCAAAAGATTATTGGCAGAAGGTCATTCTGTGGCAGCAACTTCAAGGAATATTGTTGAACTTCAAAAAGCGATAAGTGAAGAAAACGATTCATTTCTTCCGCTTGAAGTTGATTTGATTAGTGAGAACTCTGTTGAAGCAGCAGTTTCAAAATCAATAGAAAAATTCGGTAAACTGGATGTTGTAATGAATAACGCTGGTTATGGTCAATTGGGAACTTTAGAGGAAATTTCGGATTTGGAAAGCCGTCAGAACTTCGACACCAACGTTTTCGGTTCTCTGAATATTATCAGAAAAACGATGCCTTATTTAAGAGAACAAAAAAGCGGTTTCATCATCAACATCGCTTCAATTGGCGGATTGACAGGAGAATTTGCGGGATGGGGAATCTATTGCGCCACTAAGTTTGCAGTTGTAGGATTTACAGAAGCTTTGGCTGCAGAAGTGAAAGAATTTGGAGTGAATGCAACGGTAGTTTATCCTGGGTATTTCAGAACAGATTTCTTAACGGGCTGTTCACTCAGAACTCCGAAAACTGAAATTGAAGAATATACTGTAGCAAGACAACTTCAGACTGCGCACGAAAAAGACATCAACGGAAATCAACCGGGCGACCCTGAAAAAGCAGCTGTAGCATTGATGGAATTGGTAGCACTAGAAAATCCGCCGATGCATTTGGTTTTAGGTTCTGATGCATTTGGAATTGCCGGAAACAAATTAAATGCGCTTCAAAGTGAAATTTCTGAGTTTAAAACGCTAAGTACATCTACAGATTATTAAATTTGTAAAGGCAACAGTTTCTTGCTGTTGCCTTTAATTTTAAAGTTATGCATAACAGAAAATTATACACCATTGATACCATTTCTGAATTTCACAGAATTTCAGGATTGCCAAAACCTCAGCACCCGCTCATCAGTCTGGTAGACTACAGTTTGGTAGAGTATCAAATCGAGGAATCCGAAATCAGCTGGGTTCAGGATTTGTATTTTATGGGATTTAAAAGAGACATTCAGGGGAAGTTTCATTATGGGCAAAGTCAGTACGATTTTGATGAAGGTCTGATGTGCTTTATCGCGCCGAGACAGGTTGTCAAAATGGTTATCAGTAAATATGAAACAAAGCCTTCAGGATATCTTTTGGCATTTCATCCTGACTTTATTTGGAATACACCTTTGGCAAAAACAATTAACAATTATAAATTTTTCGGCTATGATGTGAACGAAGCTTTATTTCTTTCCGAAAAGGAAGAAGAGACTTTGATCGGACTTTTTAAAGGAATCGAGAAAGAATACCAGTCTGGAATTGACCAATTCACTCAGAATATCATTATTTCGCAGATTGAAGTTATTTTAAATTATTGCGAAAGATTTTATCAGCGACAATTCATCACCAGAAAAAAGACCAATCATCAGGTTTTGGATAAATTAGAAATCATTCTTGAAGATTATTTTAACGAAAATGTGATGGATAAAGGATTACCAACTGCCAATTTTATTGCCGAGCAACTGAATATTTCAACCAATTATTTAGGAAGTTTATTGAAGCAGTTGACCGGACAAACCACACAGCAACACATCCACGAAAAACTGATTGAAAAAGCAAAAGAAAAACTATCAACAACTGAACTTTCTATAAGTGAAATTGCCTATGAATTAGGGTTTGAACATTCGCAGTCTTTCAGCAAATTATTTAAAGCTAAAACAGAGATTTCACCTTTGGAATTCAGGAAGTCTTTTAATTAAAAACTGCAATTAATTTGAGAATATAAATCATTTAGTCTTTTTACGGTTGTAAAAATCCCAGACTTGTCGTGTAATATCTGCAATTATTTTCTCGGTATCTTCCCTTGATTCGGTAATGTTTTTCAGATAAACGGAAAGGATAAAATGATTTCCGTTCGGAAGTTTCACAATCCCAATATCGTTCATAGCAACTCGTAAATTTTCATCATTCGTTCCGGAAATTCCTGTTCTGTGCGCCAATTCTGTTCCTTCAGGAAGTCCGGCTTTCATCCAGGTAATTCCACGGGAACATTCCACCATTATTTGATAGAGATATTTTGTAGTGGCTTTTTTCAGCACTTTTCCTTTGTAGAATTTTTCTAATAATTCTGTCGTAGCAATCGGCGTTGTTGTATTGATGTAAAGATTTTCCCAAGTCCGCATTTGTTCTTCATTCACTTTGATGGTGAAATCTTTTATTCCATTTTTATTGATGAGTTTCTGAACTGCTTCTGTACCGCCAATTAATTTCAAAAGAATGTCACACCCATTATTATCGCTGTGAGAAACGGTGTAGCGTAATAATTGGTCTATAGTCAAGTCCATATTTCCATTAGGGAATTCTTCTCGAATCGGACTCCAAGTATCTTCTTTTAAATCTTCTTTTTAATGAAAATTTTCTGTTTCAAATTGAGTTTACCCTTATCGACCTCATTCAAAACAGTCAACGCAATATGGAATTTGAAAACGCTCATCATAGGCATACTAATATTGCCATTAATGCTTAAGGTGTCTTTGTTTTCAATTCCTTTTATTGAAACGCCTACTGTTGCATTTTTTGTTGTGATGATTTCATTAAGTTCTTTCCGAAGTTCATCCATATTTTGAGCAAATGTCTGAACAGAGAAAAGAGAAAGGCTGAGAATTAACATTAGTTTTTTCATTGAAAATATTATTTCAAAAGTTTAGAATCCAGCATTATCTTTCTGATTTCCTGCTCAAAATAATAAGCAATATCAAAATTTTCATTGGCTTGATTTTCCATGACAATGACGCTAGTTTTAGTTTTCGGATAGTATAAATTGACCGCAGTAAAACCTTCGCCAGGATGAAAACCCGTGTGACCAATTTCGTAAACGTCAGCTTTATCATTGATTCTCAAACCATAGCCATAACCAATTGGCTTTTCACTAAATAATTGATGGATGGCAGTTGTTGAATAATTGGTCATCAATTTGTAAGTTTCCGGTTTCAATAGTTTTCCGTTGTGCAGACATTCATTCCATTTAGCTAAGTCTGGTGCGGTCACAATTAAATGACTTGCGAAATAATTTGATGCATTGAAATCTGATTTTTCATTCAGCTTAAACGTTCCGTCTTTTCTAATGGTGTGTCCTTTTGTCAAAAGTTTGCTGCTGTTTTCTGTCGGATAGGCGCTATTACTCATTTTACATTTTTTGAATAAGGCCGTCACCAGTTCCTGATAGCTTTTCCCACTTTGTTTTTCCAAAACCATTCCCGCGACAGAATATCCGACATTAGAATAGCTGAATTCTTTTCCCGTTTTGAGTTTCAAATTCGGCTTCAAATCATCGCTATATAATCCCGAAGTATGATTCAGCAAGTGATGAACAGTAATGGTGTCTGCCCAAGAATAATCAAAATCCGGCAGATATTTACGAATGGGTTTGTGTAAATCGATAGTTCCTTTTTCTACTTCCTGCAAAATAAGAGTTGCAGTAATCTGTTTTGCGATGGACATTGTTGATAATCGATCAGAGATTTTCAGAGGTGCTTTTTTATTAAAATCTACATAGCCATACGCTTTTTCATACTTTATTCTTCCGTTTTGTTGGATGAAAACCACACCGTTGAAACTTCGAGGGTTGGTAGCTTTTACCAAGCTATCGATTTTTGAGGAATAATTGTCTTTTTGCTGTGCGTCTGCGGTGCATGAAGTAAATACACTTGCTACGGCGAAGAATGTGATTTTGAAAAAGTTTTTCATCTGTGTTTTGAGAAATTATTTAATGTTAATTTGTAGTTGTAATTAGTTGTTAGTCAATTGTTCTTTTGGGAAAAGAATATTTTTGGTTTTTGAGTATTGAGATGATGGCATCAGATATTTCAAAAACTTTTCCATTATAATTATTGTCCAATAAAATTACGGTAAACTTTTCATTCATATCAGAAACTAAAATAGCTTCATAGTTTCCCGCCCTTCCATCATGTAAATGCTCGATTAGATTTTCATTTTTAAATTTTGTTTCTCCCAATGCTGATTGAGTTTCCGGTAAATCAAAATGCTGACCTAATTCGTAAAGTGATTTTTTGCTGATTATTTTATTTTGGTATATACAATTTGCCCATTTTAATAAATCAATCGTTGTGAGGTAAGTTCCGCCTGTTATCGGCAAATCTGGTTTGTCCGGAACCAAATTATTATTAAATCCTTTTGCAATTTTCCCTTCATTTTCGAAAGGTGTCATCACGGATGAAGTCATTTGACAAGGTTTAAAGATAAATTTTTCTACGTAAACTTTAAAAGGCATTTTGGTTACCCTTTCTACAATAAACTGTCTTAAAAAAAGATTATTGTTGTTGTAATCGTAGGCTGTTCCGGGTTTGAAATCGAGTGAATCGACATCCATTAAACCATCAAATAGGTCTTTGTCATTTTTAATGTTTTTCCAATTGACGTTTGGTATTCCACTGGTGTATTGCAATAAGTCTTTAATCGAAACTTCATTCGCCCATTTTGGCAATTCAGGAATGAACTTGGAAACCTTATCGTTTAGTGTCAGTTTGCCTTGTTCTTTCAATTGCATCAAAGCAACTGCACTGAATTCCTTTGTAATCGAACCAATATTAAACCTATAGTCAGTCGATAATTTATTCATTTTAGTACCATCAGTAAATCCAAAGGAAGCGTTGTATATTATTTTGTTGTTTTTTGCGACCAAAATATTCCCATTAAAAATACCGATTTCGTGGGACGATTTTATCAAAGAATCGATTTGTTTGATTTGCTCGTTTTGTGCAAATAAATTATTTGTCAGAATTAATAGAACCGCAAATATTGAGAAAGTTCTTCTTGTGTATTGTATCATTTAATTTCTTACTTTTTTGGAGAATTTTTGCCTAACCTAATTCCATTATCGGTAAATACCTGTCTTTGATTGAACTTTCGAGCTGTCCGACGGTTTGAAATCCAAAAGTTTTGTAAAAGTTTTTCGCATTAGGTTCGGCATCGAGTGTTATTTTTTTTATTCCTAATCGGTTGGCTTTTTCTAAAAATCATTCATTAAAGTTTTTCCAAATCCTTTTCCAATAAACTCTGGCAGGATAAAAAGATTATCAAGTTTAATTGTTTTTTCATCAATTGAAAAATAGGAATAATATCCTATAATGTTTTCGTTTTCTACCAATTTATAGACCATGTTTTTTTCGATGTAATCTTTTGAAATGCTAAGTAAATGTTCCCATTCTTTCAATATTTCTTCCGAAAATCCCCAATAGGCTTTTGAGCTTTTGGTGATGGTTGTCAGTAATTCACTGTCTTCAGTTTCTGCTTTTAGTATGTTCATATTTTAAAATCTAAGCTTATATAATTTAGGAATACTGTTTTTACGCTTGTATTAAAGTTTTATTTTTCAATACTGTTTTTAAGTTTAGATTTTACATCATCATTCCACTCATTTTTTAAAATACTCAGTTTAATCTTATCCATTCATTTTCTAAAATATAGTTTTTACTAAAGTCGAAATTCATTTTTGTCTTGTTTAATATTATAAAAGTATGGCTACCATAACCAGGAGGAAAATTGTAAAATGTAAAGTCTAAATTCATATACTTAATCTATCATTTTCAATTACTATTTGGCCAAATAAATTTGCTGAAGGCAGTTTTTATTTGAGCCACTTCTCGATGGTTTCAATAAATATTTCTTGTTGATCTACGAAGAGATAATGCGAACAGTTTTCTATGATTTTGAAATTCTTTTTGGTGACGATTTTTTGTAGATCATTCAATTGCTTCTCAGAAAATATGTTGTCCTGCTTTCCATAAATCGCAAATAATTTTATTTGATTTTTCAGCTTTTTTAAGATGGGTTTGGTGTCGATATTATTCCTGATTTCATTTTTGTAAAACAGAATCGGTGCCTGAGAATTTCGGATGTTATTTTTAAAGAAATCACTTTGTTCATAGCCATTTCGAAGATTATTTGCTTCGGTTGTTGGATATGGCATTTTAAAATAATTATTTTGACCTGCCAGTTCAAAGCATTGTTTTCGGTACGCCGCGGAGTTTTTATCTAAACTTTCAATGTCAATAATTTTAGAAAGCATCAGGCTATCATTTTTCTCTTTGTAAATTGCTTTGGTTGTACTTAAAATATGATCATAAGTTTCTTGCTGTGAAAATAGAGCTCCTGCAAGCACTAATGCATTTACTTTTTCAGGATTTTGCTCTGTGAAAATTGTTCCAACTAAACCTCCAAAACTATGAGCAATCAGATTTGCCTTTTTGATGTTGTATAGCTTATAAATTTCGTTTAAATCTTTCCTCGCTTCCTCATAAGTAAATGTTGCCGCACTGTCGATTGAACGGCCTTCACCACGACGATCGTAGGCAATCAAATAAAAACCTTTATCTGCTAACTTCTGTGCTGTTGTACCTTCGAATAGGGTAGCGTTTCCACTCGGTCCACCGTGAATGAAAATGATTGCCGGATTTGTGTTTTTCCCGTAAGATTTTGAATAAATTGTTGAGGTTTGAGCATGTAGAGCAAATGTTACTAAACTGAAAATTAATAGAATTATTCGGTTCATATTTTAAATATATTAGTCTTTTTTATTTAAATAAAAATTATCAGCTTTAATCAAAACTATATCGTCTTGAGTTCCGATAATTAAAATTCCTACATCAGCTTTTTTACTTGAAATGATTTTTTCAAGAGTATTTCTTAACTCTAAATTCGTTTTTTGTTCTGGGAAAATATATTGCTGCAGAGAAGTGCAAAGAGAATAATAAACGTTTTCTTTTTTGTGATCATTTGTCATAATATTGGGTATCCAAATATAAGATTTTAATGACTAAACCAGTCTCATAGATTTTATCTTTTTCAATGATTCGATCAGGAAAATAATTACACAATGCCTACCTTTACTCAGTTTTTTCATTTAAAAAGATTTCAAATAAAAACTTTAATGCTCGATTCATCTACTTCACGTATTTCAAAAACCGTGGTTTGGCTTATGGCCGTTATTTCCGGACTTGTAGTTGCCAATAATTATTATAATCAGCCTTTGCTTGGACTTATTTCTAAAGATTTTAATATTTCAGAAACTGCAGCGGGAAAAATTTCTGTTCTTACCCAATTGGGTTATGCCTTCGGATTATTGCTGATTGTGCCTTTGGGAGATAAGTTTCTGCGTAAAAAACTGATTTTAATCGATCTGCTTTTGGTTTTTGGAGCATTATTGTGGATGACATTTGCCACGGAAGTCTGGATGTTATACGTAGCGAGTTTGCTGATAGGAATTACATCGGTAATTCCTCAGTTATTTGTTCCGATAGCGGCTGAATTATCCTCAGAAGAAAAAAAATCCGGAAATATAGGATTGGTCGTTTCAGGGTTATTACTCGGAATTTTGCTTTCAAGATTTGTTGGGGGAATTGTAGGAGAACTGTGGGGATGGCGCACGATGTACGGAATCGCAGCAGGACTCATGCTATTGGTTTGGCTTTTCGTCTACAAAATGCTTCCTGTTTTACAACCCAATTTCAAAGGAACGTATATTGAATTGATGAGGTCTGTAGCCCATTTAGCCAAAACTCAGCCTGTTTTACAGTTAGCCTCTTTCCGTGGGGCAATGGCTTTCGGGTCGATGTGCGCACTGTTTACAACCTTGGTTTTTCACATGGAAAGACCGCCGTTTGAGGTGGGAGCATCTGTAGTCGGAAGTTTTGGTTTAGCCGGAGCAGTTGGTGCATTGGCTGCCGCTAAAGTCGGAAAGTTGCAAAAGAGCATTTCTTTAAACAGAATCATCTTATACGCTCTGTTGATTTTAATCGGAAGTTGGGGATTTACCTATTTTGCAGGAAACACCTATTGGGGATTGATTGTTGGCGTTATCCTGATTGATTTGGGTGTGCAGTCGAGCCACATTATGAACCAAACCAATTATTTTTTACTGAAAACTACTGCAGTTAACCGCTTGAATACCGTTTATATGGTTTCTTATTTCATCGGTGGATCTTTAGGGACATGGCTGGCTTCTTTAGCATGGCAATATGCGCAGTGGGAGGGAGTTTGTACTGTGGGGGTTATTATGGGAGTTCTTGCATTAGTAGCACACTTAGTTTTCAGTAAAAGAGTGAGCTATCACAATCAAACTGATTAAAATACTATTGAGCTTAAATATTTTAAAAAAATTCTTTAATTTTCTTCGTTACATTGTACGTTGACCACTTGCCCCTGAATTAATTCTCGATGCTTTTTGCCCCAATGATCAAGCTGCTTCCAGATCGGAACCAGTTCTTCGGCGATTGCGGTCAATTCATAATCAACTCGTGGCGGAACTTCTGCATGAACAGTTCTTTTTACCAATCCTTCTTTTTCCATTTCTCTTAGCTGAAGAGTGAGCATTCTTTCTGTAATTCCGGAAATTTTTCTTCGGATTTCACTGAAGCGTAATTTTCCGTTTTCCAGTTTACACAGTATTAACAGCTTCCATCTTCCACCAATTTTGCATACCGCATAGGTTAAATCGCATTCCTGCGTAATGTACTGTTCATTAATGCTATTCGTTGAATTTTCCTTTCTGTTTCCCATTACTTACAAATTTGTTAGTACCAAACATTTAGCTGTGTACTATGCAAATTTAAGTCTTCAGATTAATTTTGCACTGTTAAAACAGAGAAACATGCGAAAAATATTATTTACACTCATTATTCTGGGAATTATTTCCTGCAAAAGTATCAGTAAAACTAAAAAGAAATCAGAAATGGAATTGACGCCACAAATAAGTGAAGTTTTAAATCATTTACAGAAAATAGAGGTGTTTCAAGGTAAAAGTCCTTTAGATATCAGTAGAAAAAATTACGAAACGATGGCTCAACAGATGAGCGGTAAAAAAGAGAAAGTAACCATCATCGAGGAATTAAGTATTCCCGCAGATAATCATCAAATACCTGTCAGATTATACAAGCCAAAAGGAAACGTGTCAAAATCTCCGGCGATCATTTACATTCACGGGGGTTGGTTTATTTCCGGTGGATTTGAAACCCATGACGCAATTGTACGTCAAATTGCCAATGCGACCGGAGCGGTTATTTTGTTTGCAGATTATCGTCTGGCGCCTGAACATCCTTTTCCTGCGGGATTAAATGATTGTAAACAGGCTACGAAATGGCTTATAGAAAATGCAGAAAGGTTAGGAATCGATCAGCAGAAGATAGGGATTGTCGGTGACAGCGCAGGTGGAACGTTGACAACATCTTTAGCAACAGAAATGGGAAATCAGTTGAAGTTTCAGGTTTTAATTTATCCTGCTTCAGATCATACGCTCAGTACTCAATCTTGGGAAACGTATAAAGATGGTCCTGTTTTGAACAAAGAATGGGGAATACAAGCCTGGAAATGGTACCTTTCTTCTGATGAAGATCAAAAAAATCCTTCAGCTGTTCCAATTTTAATGACGGATTTTAAGGAAACACCACCCACATTAGTTATTCTCGCAGAGCACGATCCATTAAGAGATGAAGGTGAACAATTGGCTCAAAACATGAAAAAATCAGGAATTTCAGTAAAAACTACTTTTTACAAAGATATGGTTCATGGTTTTATGCACATGGGAACTATTCTTCCGGAAGTACAGTCAGCTGTAAAAGAAATCGCAGAATTTGCAACCCAAAATTTAGAAAAATAAAAATTGACAATGAAGAAGTACGCATATATAGGATGTTTAGGATTTATCGCAGTGATTACAACCGAATTTGGAGTCCTTGGAATTTTACCTCAAATCGCCGAGCATTATAAGATCAGCATCGACAAAGCTGGATATTTATTAAGTGCTTTTGCATTAATTATTGCGCTGACAGGTCCTTTTATGACTTTGCTGACATCAGGATTTGACCGCAGAAAAGTAATGCTGACTGCTATTTCTATTTTTCTGGTTACCGGAATTGTCTCGTCGTTATCTCCACCGTTTTGGTTGCTGATGTTGGTAAGAATACTTCCAGCATTTCTGCAGCCGGTCTACATTGCAACGGCATTGTCTGTCGCCATATCAAAGGTTGATAAAAAGCATGAAAATCAAATGATGAGCATTGTTTTCAGTGGAGTGGCAATTGCAATGGTCACCACGGTACCTTTTGCAACCTGGCTTTCCGGTATCTCATCCTGGGAATCGTCGTTTATGGTTCAGACCATTGTAAGTTTAATTGCCTTAGTCATCATTTACTTTTCACTGCCTTCATTACCTGTAAAGGGAAAAAAATCGTACTCCAGCCAATTGAAAATCTTAGTTCAACCAACTTTTATCGTCAGCACTGCCATGAATTTTTTTATGATTACCGCATGGTTTTCTACCTACAGCTATTTTGCAGATTATCTTAATAAAGCAAAAGGAATGGATACCACGATGGTGAGCTATATGCTTTTTGTTTTCGGAATTATTGGTGTATTTGCGAATTGGATTGCAGGAAAAATGCTAAGTAAAAATATCACAAATACCACAGCATTTTTTCTTTCGGGAACACTCATCATGCCTGTTTTATTATATTTTTCAGGGAGTAATCTTCTAGCCAATATGGTGGTTATCGGGATTTGGGGATTTTTATATTCTCCGAGTTTTCTGAATGCTTCCACTTATATGATTTCATCTGTGCCCCAATCTATGGAATTTGCCAACAGTCTCGCCACCTCATTCGGGAATTTGGGAGTTACCTTGGGAACTACGCTTGGCGGATGGATGATTATGACTAAAGGCGTTGAATATAATCCGTGGATCGGTTTTATTTTTGGTCTGCTCGCTTTCTTAATGATTGCGGTCAGAAAAATACTGGAACGAAAACAAGAATTACCACAGTTATGCAAAGAATAAATCGTCATAATTTTTTTACAATGAAAGAGATCAGCTAACTTTGACAAAATAATAATTTCATTAAAATTTATATACAATGAAAATAGAAATCTGGTCAGACGTGATGTGTCCGTTCTGTTATATCGGGAAGAAAAATTTTGAGCAGGCATTAGAAAAACTGCCGTTTAAAGATGAAGTAGAAGTGGAATGGAAGAGTTTTCAGCTTGATCCCACTTTAGAACTTGCTGAAACAAAAACTACGGCAGAATATTTCAGAGAGAAGAAAGGTTTTCCTGAAGAACAGGCAAAGCAGATGACCGCTCAGGTTGTAAATATGGGAAAAGCTTCTGGTATTAATTTTAATTTTGAAAAAGCATTAATTACCAATACATTTCCTGCACACAAAATTCTTCATTTAGCTAAAAAGCACGGTAAATCTTCAGAGATGGAAGAAGAATTATTCAAAGCTCATTTTTTAAATGGTGAAAATGTAGGTAGCGTAGAAGTCCTATCAAATTTAGCCGAAAAATTAGGCATCAATAAAGCCGAAGCATTGCAAACACTTAGTTCTGAAGAATTTGATAACGAAGTGAATCAAGATGTGACGGAAGGTCGCAACAATGGCGTTACCGGAGTCCCTTTCTTTATTTTAAACGGAAAATATGCCGTTTCAGGAGCTCAGCCGGCAGAACTTTTTGAAGAAGCTTTAACTCAAACGTATAATGAAACAGTGAAGCCTTTTAAAAGTCCTACAGATTCTGATTTGTCTTGTGACGCAGACGGTTGCAGTATTTAATCTAAGCTATTTTTCAATTTAAAAATGATAAAAATAAATAATCAAACCACGTTTGCAGTTGAAGATACCCTTTTTGTTTTCGCTTTAGATTCTGAAGCCGGAAAAGCCTTTGATCACACCCAAAAACTCATCACCGGAATCGGAAAAGTAAGTGCAGCGATTGAACTGACCAAAGAAATCATCAGAAGAAAACCTAAGTTAATTGTGAATCTTGGCTCGGCGGGTGGAGTAGGTTTTCATAAAGGTGAGATTATCTGCTGCACAAAGTTTATCCAGCGAGATATGGATGCGCAGGGTTTAGGTTTTAAAAAATTTGAAACTCCGTTATCCAATATCCCAATCATTCTTGAAAACGGTTTAAAAATGGAGGGCGTGGAAGAAGGAATTTGCGGCAGCGGCGATAGTTTTGAGATGAATCACATCAACACAGAATATAATGTCATCGACATGGAAGCGTATCCGTTGGCTCTCATTGCCATGCAGGAAAATATTCCTTTTTTATGTTTAAAATACATTTCAGATGATGCCGGAAGCGATGCTGCTGATGACTGGTCGGTGCAGGTTCTTTTGGCTTCAGAAGCGTTTAGAAAACTTTTGTTCAATGATTAATTTTGATATTTTTAAAAAGAAATCAGGTTTTTCTATTATTGTAAAGCCTTTTTTATTTCTAAAATATGAAATTGGATCAGTTCATTAAAATAATTAAAGAACTACCGTCTCAATTTAACAAATTGGTTAGCAGAGTTCGAAGTAGACCTTATTTCCTAGAAAAAGTAAGCCATCTTTTGTAGGTGGCTTTTTTGTTATATTTGTGTGAAACAAAAAAAGATTTGTAAAGTATGTTTCCTTTTCAGCGGATTGTGCAGTTTCACGTAATAAATTATACTGTTTTTAGTCAGTATTCTTGTTTAAAAAAAAATCTTATTATCTATGCGGAAAAGAAATAATTATGTACGAAGTAAACAATTATCAGATATTAGCAAGTATTTTTATAGGCTTGGTGATGGGATTATTAGTGAGATTTTATCTAAAGAATAAAAACAGGAAAGTATTTTTAATAATCAATTCAAATTTCGATATTCCAAAGGCGAAACTCCAACTTTCTGCTTAAACAGTCTCGTAAAATGCTGCGGATATTTAAATCCCAAATCGTACGCCACCTGACTGATTGATTTGTCGATGTCAAAAATCTTCTCTTTCGCCATATCAATCACTTTTGACTGAATATATTCCTGAGCCGTTTTTCCGGTTTCTTTTTAATGAGATCTCCAAAATAATTGGCCGACAGGTGTAATTCATCAGCACACCATGCAACAGATGGCAGACCAATGCTTTGTGGCTTGTCTGAAGAGAAATATTCATTCACCAACTCTTCAAATTTTTCCAGAACTCCTTTATTAACATTGTCCCTTGTGATAAATTGTCGGTCATAAAAACGGATGCAGTAATTCAGAAACAGTTCAATATTAGAAGTAATCAGCATTTTGCTGTGTTTATCGATGGATTGTTGCAGTTCGTAAGAGATTTTTTTAAAACATTCAATCACCAGTTTTTTTTCTTTATCAGAAAGATGGAGCGCCTCATTGGTATGGTAAGAAAAGAAGCCAAATTCCTGCATTCTCTTTCCCAGAGACGTATTCACCAATAAATCGGGATGAAAAACCAAAGCAATTCCTGTAGGTTGATAAATTTCTTCGTTCAAAACTTCTACCACCTGTCCGGGGGCAAAAAACACAAGCGTTCCGTCCTGATAATCGTAGGTATTGTTGCCATATCTCAAATCTCCGCATTTGGTTTGTTTCAGAACAACACAAAACACATTGAATGTCATTTTATGAGCCGCTCTGGGATCAGATTTAGACAAATCAACCACACTTACCAATGGGTGCAGAGTCTCATTTTTATTAAACTGATTATAGTCGTTTACTGTCTTAAAATTCACAACTTTATCCATCTTACTTCCTATTTATCAAACAAAATTAGACATTCCAAGCCATTGGTGATTATAAATTGAGTCAAATCAGTAATAATGGTAAGAGAAACCGTAATCTGTATCATTTGGGCGTATCCATTTGCATTTGCCAACGCCTATTGCCAACGCAAAAATGCAAGCGGGTCGGGCTATCCGCTATATCTTTTGCTCGTCGTTCCTCCTCGCAAAAGGATGCCGCTTCTATCCCTTACGCGGAAAACCGCTTAAAAAATGATATCAGTAATAATGGTAAGTAAAGCAGTAATTGGTATAAGAAGATCATTCAAAATAAGACAGACATTTGTACTGTTAAAAAGATCAGTCAATAATTATACTTTTAAGTATTTCAATATAAAAATATGAAAACAAGAACATTAGGACAAGGATTAGAAGTTTCAGAATTAGGATTGGGATGTATGGGCTTGACCTTTGGTTATGGTCCTGCAGCCAGTGAAGCAGATGCTGTTGCATTAATTCAGAAAGCGTACGATTTGGGTGTCACATTTTTTGATACAGCCGAAGCGTACAGCCAAGGTTTGAATGAGCAATTTTTGGGAAAAGGCGTGAAATCGTTCAGAGATAAAGTGGTGTTGGCTACCAAATTCGGTTTTCCCGATGGAGATTCGTCTAAAGGTGTTGACAGCCGTCCGGAGCGCATCAGAACAGTGGTAGAAAATTCATTAAAATATCTTCAAACCGATGTCATCGATTTGTTGTATCAACACAGAGTTGACCCGAATGTACCAATGGAAGATGTTGCTGGAACCGTAAAAGACTTGATCGCCGAAGGAAAAGTAAAACATTTCGGAATGAGCGAAGCCGGCGTTGAAAGCATCAGAAAAGCACACGCAGTTTTACCTGTTACGGCGCTTCAAAGCGAATATTCTATGTTTTGGCGTCAACCCGAAAATGAAATTCTTCCATTATTAGAAGAATTAGGAATTGGTTTCGTTCCATTCAGTCCGCTTGGAAGAGGATTTTTGACGGGAACTATCAATGCAGATACAAAATTTGATAGTTCAGATTTCAGAAATATTGTTCCCCGTTTTTCCGAAGAAAACAGAAAAGCAAATGAGCAGTTGGTTAACCTCGTAAAAGCAATTGCAGAATCAAGTAATGCAACGCCTGCACAAGTTGCTCTGAGCTGGCTATTGGCTCAAAAGCCGTACATCGCTCCAATTCCGGGAACTACAAAAATCCACAGATTAGAAGAAAATGTTGGTGCGGTGAATGTTAGTTTATCTGAAGAGGAATTGAGCAGAATCAATATTGCTTTAGAGGAAATCAAAATCGTAGGAGAGCGTTATCCTGCTGCGCTTCAGGCAAGAGTTGGGAAATAATTGTTCAATCAATTAATAAAAAAGTACAAACATAAATCTGCGGGAAAAATAATCTTCCGCAGATTTTTATTTAGAAATATCCATAAAAATTCAAATAGAAATATGAAAAAAGTAATCGTCTTAGGAGCAAGCGGAAGTCTTGCCAAATCTGTAATTGAAGCCGTAAAACCTTTGGAAAGTATAAAAATCACTCTATTCTTGAGAAACAAAAACAGAATTTCTAAAGAACTTTCTAATGATTGCGAAATTTTCGAAGGCGACGCTTTGAATTTTGATGATATAAAAAAAGCAGTTTCAGGTCAAGATATTGTGTATGTTAATCTTGAAGGAAATCTTGAATGGATGACAGAAAACATTGTAAAAGCAATGCAGGAATTTGGGGTCAAAAGAATCATCGCTATCAGTTCTATCGGAATTTATGAAACGCCCTTGAAACCGGTTTTGGTTCCTTACAGAAAATTGGCTGACATTATTGAAAAATCCGGATTAGATTATACTATTCTTCGTCCGGATTGGTTTACCAATATTGATGAGGTTGATTACACTTTGACCAAAAAAGACCAGCCGGAAACAGGTTCTGCAATTTCAAGAAAAAGTATTGCTGATTTTGTTTCAAAGCTGGTGAATAACCCGAATTTGTATGTCAATGAAAATTTGGGAATCAGCAAACCAGATTAATAATTGGTTTACTGATTTCATTTTATCAAGATGAATCCATTATAAATGAATCTTGTCTTTCAAGCTATCAACATTAGATAATGTAGCTTCTTCACGACTGCTAATGTATAATTCAGAGTTATAATTAAATGGATGTTGTTTCGTCATTTCGGATACAACCAAACTCATTTTGGCAACATTTTCCTCACTGCGTCTGCGGACATTTGTATTATAAAATTTAAACAAAATTGACAATGCAAAAAACAATTTTCATTACAGGCGCATCATCAGGATTAGGAAAAGCGACAGCCAAATTATTTCAGTCAAACGGCTGGAATGTCATCGCAACAATGCGAAATCCTGAAAAAGAAACCGAGCTTTCCCAACTGGAAAATGTAACCTTACTTCCATTGGATGTTACCAATCTCGAGCAGATTCAGGAAACGGTAAAAAAAGCGATTAAACTTCATACGATTGACGTGGTTTTCAACAACGCAGGTTATGGTTTGATTGGTGCTTTGGAGGCTTTAACAGACGAACAAATCGTAAAACAGCTGGACACCAATCTACTCGGAGTAATTCGTGTAACGCAGGCTTTCATTCCTTATTTCAGAAAAAACAGAAACGGATTATTTATTACCACAACCTCAATTGGCGGACTGTTGACTTTTCCTTTAGATTCACTTTATCACGCTACAAAATGGGCTTTGGAAGGCTGGAGCGAAAGTATGTCTTTTGAGCTGGCTTTGCACAATGTTGGCATCAAAACCATTGCGCCCGGAGGAATTAAAACTAATTTTGCAGGAGAATCATTAGCCGTTGCCAATCATCCGGCTTATGAAGACGGAATGCAGAAATTATTTGAATTAATGAATCCTGATAATTTCGAACCTGTGGAATGGATTGCTGATGTGGTTTATGAAGCTGCCACAGACGGAAAAAATCAATTGCGATATGTGACGGGAGAATTTGCCAATCAGTTGTACAACCGTCGTTTGGAAATCGGTTCAGAGGCTGCAGTTCAGGAGATGAAACAAATGGCTTTTGGAGATTTAATCAATTAAAAAAATTAAGAAATGAATAACCCGATAAAAGTAGATTCCATATCGCAGCTTCACGAGATGCTGGGTTTTGGGAAGCCCGTTCATCCATTGATTAGCATTACTCAAAATGCAAATATAGTTGTGGAAGATAAATTTCTGAATCAGCATTTTCTGTTCAATTTCTACAAAATATCGTTCAAGAAAACATTGAAGGGAAAAATGGGATATGGACAAAGTTATTATGATTTTGACGAAGGCGGAATGATTTTTACGGCTCCAAACCAGTTGCTTTCTACCAGTTCAGATGATATTCAGTATGAGGGTTTGACGATGCTGATTCATTCTGATTTTCTGAGGAATTATTCATTGGCAACCCGAATTAAAAGCTTTGGATTTTTTCATATTCTGCGAACGAAGCTTTGTTTTTGTCGGACAAAGAAAAGGAGACTATTTTTTCGGTTTTTGATAATATTAAAGAAGAATTAAATAACACGATTGATGACTTCAGTCAGGATGTAATCATTTCGTACATCGAGGTTTTGCTTAATTACAGCAACCGTTTTTACAAGCGCCAATTCATTACCAGAAAAGCAGTGAACAATGATTTGCTTTCGAAAATTGAGGAACTTTTAAATGTCTATTTTGATAAAGAAAACGGATTGAATCAAGGTTTGCCTACCGTTGAGTTTCTCGCAACCGAACTCAGGCTTTCACCAAGATATTTGAGCGATATGCTTCGGTCTTTAACGGGACAAAATGCACAGCAGCTCATCCACGAAAAATTGATCGAAAAAGCAAAAGATTACCTTACTACAACCCAACTTTCTGTGGCAGAAATCGCTTATCAATTGGGTTTTGAGCATCCGCAGTCTTTCAATAAGTTATTTAAGAACAAGACCAATCAGACGCCTGTACAATTCAAACAGGGCTTTTATCATAACTAGATTTAAAATGAGTATAGAAACATTTATCAAAGATTGGATTGCAGTCAGCAACAGTTACGAGACCGAAAAATATCTTGAATTTTATAACGAAAATGCAGTTTTAGACGACCCATCCGTTGGAAGAAAATTTATCGGTCACGATGGAATCAAAGATTATTTTGTGAGTTATTTTATTGGCTATAAAACTCAGACTGAACTTAAAAATTTAGAATTCAAAGAAAATTCAGCTCACTTGGAAGTAGAATTCACCGGAGATTTTCCGGAAGGTAAAATTGGCGGAAGCTTTGATTTTACTTTTATAAACGATAAAATTGAATTTGTAAAAGCAGATTTGATTTGAAAAATAAAACCTTCCTGATTTTAAATTAAGAAGGTTTTTTAATGCTTATTATTGTTTTTTAGATTTTTCCGAACCCATTTCGGCTTTTACTTTTTCCCGATGCTGCATTCCCCATTTTGTCATTGCACCTACGACCTCTTCCAAAGTATGGCTGTAGGGTAGAAGCTCATATTCTATACTTACGGGATAACCATTTTCTACTTTTTTGATGATAAAACCATTCATTTCCAGTTCCTTCAGTTCGCTGGAAAGTACTCTTGCAGAAATTCCGCTGACTTGACGCTGAATTTCTGTAAAACGCTTGTTTCCTCTTGCCATTGCGATGATAATCATCAGTTTCCATTTGCCACCGATGGCATATAATGCATCCGAAACTGCCATTAAAACCTTATGACAATCTTCAGTAAATGCCTTGTTATCTGTTTGATTTCCTTTTGATTCTGACATAACTTTGGTTTATGTTAGTCGCTAACCTTTAGGTAACAACTAATAAAATGTAAGCAAATATAATATAATTTTGTCCAAGAATAATTACAGAAAGTAATTTAAAATTTAATTAAACAACAAAATTATGACATTAGAAATTTTAAAAACAAAACAAGATTTAAGAGAATTGATTGACAATTATGCGTACCTAAGTGATGAGTGGAAAATCTCTGAGGTGATGGATTTGTTTACTCTTGATGTCACGTACAAAGTCTTTATGGGTGGTGCTTTGGTTGCAGATGTTTCGGGAAGAGAAAATATGGAAAGTGATTTTAATCTGCACGCTTCACAAGTAAAAACCTATTTCACATTGAACGGACAACATACCGTGAAAATCGACGGCGAAACAGCTACAGGCATTTCTTTTTCTCAGATTAAAATGATTCGTGAAGCTAACGGAAAGGATGTTTTAACGGATTACAGTGTGAAGTATGAAGACTTTTACGTTTTCCAAAACGGCAAATGGCTGATTAAAGACAGAATTGGATATTTTGTGATAATTGAGTCGAGAGCTATTTCATAATAGTCTGTCAGAATTTTTTTAACTTATTAAAGCGGTAGAATTTTTTGTTTCGGCAGAGAATTCTATTGGCGTTTTAATATTTTGGTTATATTTAAAATAAGATAAGTTTGAATTTCTTAATTTTGTAAAATGAAAGAGAAGGTTACACGAGTTCTCTCTGAGTTTAATAATGAACTGAAACTTCAGGGATTCAAGGCATTTCAAATTGAAAATGACAGTAATGAAACGCGTACCTACAGCAGAAAAGAATTCTATAAAATTTGCCTTACAACCGGAAAAAGTAAAATTCACTATTCTGATAAAACCTATGAGCAGGAAGGTACAATTCTCTTTTTTGGCAATCCGCATATTCCTTACTCCTGGGAAACGATTTCTACAACATATGTGGGTTATACCATTCTTTTCTCTGCCGAATTCTTTAAAAATTCTGAACGTTCCGAGAGTCTTCAGCAATCTTCATTCTTTAAGATTGGCGGAACTCCGGTTTTGAAAATAACTTCTGAACAAAGAAACTTTCTTAATACTATTTTCCAAAAAATGATTGCTGAGCAAGAGAGCGAATATGTGTTTAAAGATGAATTGATTCGCAATTATATAAGTCTCATTATCCACGAATCTTTGAAGATGGAGCCTTCTGAAAATTATGAGCAAAGCAAGAATGCATCGTCAAGATTAACCTCTGTTTTTCTAGAATTACTCGAAAGACAATTTCCGATTGAAACCACTGCAAATCCTCTTCAATTAAGAACAGCGCAACATTATGCTCAGCATCTGAATGTGCACATCAATTATCTGAATCGTGCAGTAAAAGAAGTCACCGGAAAATCTACGACTTCGCATATTACCGAAAGAATCATTACAGAATCAAAAGCACTTTTGCAGCACACCGACTGGAGCATTTCCGAAATCGCTTATGCGCTAGGTTTCGAATATCCAACTTATTTTAATAATTTCTTTAAAAAACAAACAGGAACCAATCCTAAAGCTTTTCGACTGACTGAAGTTTGATTTTCTTAATTCTTGGTTTGATAATCTTTAACGGCTTGCTTATAAGTCGTGATATCTTTGTATCTGATAATCAAATCAATTTAAAATGTCAGATTCAAAGCATAATTCCGGTTCTAAATTATTTCAAAATGATATTTTTGAAAGGCTTTTAGCTGGTGAAACTATCCTTCCAAACGATTCACAAATAGACAAATTGCGAGAAGAAGCTTTTGCTGTAAAAGTATTGCTTAATCAGATGAATAATTCTTCAAATCCTGAAGAAATTACAGACATATTATCTCAAATTTTAGACAAAGAAGTTCAGGATATTGCTGTCTTCACACCCATTTACATCAATTATGGTAAGCACATTACCATTGGTAAAAACGTCTTTATTAATTTCGACTGTACCTTTCTTGCATTAGGCGGAATTATCATCGAAAATGATGTTTTAATTGGCCCGAAAGTAAGTCTCATTACCGAAAATCACCCATTAAATCCCAAAGATAGAAAAGGTCTGATTTGCAAATCTATTCTTATCAAAAAAAATGCGTGGATTGGTGCTAATGCAACGATTTTACCTGGTGTAACGATTGGCGAAAATGCCATAGTCGCTGCAGGAGCTGTAGTTTCTAAAGATGTTCCTGATAATACCGTCGTTGGTGGAATTCCTGCAAAATTTATTAAAACAATTTAAATTCGAAGTAATATGAAAAAAGCATTAGCAGTTACAATATTGTTTCTGTTCACAGGACAATTATTCTCACAAAAAGTAAAATCAAATTTAGAAAAAATGACCACTACAAAAGAACATTATACATTCCAGTTAAGCGATAAAGTGACCCGCCAAAAAGTACACTTCAAAAATCGTTACGGAATCACACTTTCGGGAGATTTATACCTTCCAAAAAATGTTGGGAATGAAAAATTATCTGCATTGGCAATCAGCGGACCATTCGGTGCAGTGAAACAACAGTCATCAGGATTATATGCCAATCAAATGGCAGAAAGAGGTTTTGCTGTTATAGCTTTTGACCCATCTTACACGGGTGAAAGTGGAGGAGAACCAAGAAATGTAGCTTCTCCGGAAATTAACACTGAAGATTTCAGTGCAGCCATTGACTTTTTAGGATTGCAGAAAAACGTCGATAAAAACAAAATCGGCATCATAGGAATTTGTGGCTTCGGAGGATTTGCTTTGAATGCAACAGCGATTGATAAACGAGTGAAAGCTGTTGCCACGACAAGTTTGTATGATATGACGAGAGTAATGTCAAAAGGGTATAATGATTCTGTAATACCCGAACAAAGAACCAAAACTTTGGAAAATTTGGGTCAACAACGATGGAAAGATGCCGAAAGAGGAAAACCTACCGACGGACCAAGAAATTTACCTGAAACATTGAAAGGCAATGAACCTCAGTTTGTAAAAGAATATTTCGATTATTACAGAACGCCGCGTGGTTTTCATGTCAATTCTGTGAACTCGAACGGAGCTTGGCTAATTACGAACCCGATAGCATTTATGAATATGCCGATCTTAAGTTATGTAAAAGAAATTTCACCACGACCAATGCTTTTGATTGCCGGAGAAAATGCGCATTCTAGATATTTTAGTGAAGATATTTTTAAAGTGGCAAATGAACCGAAAGAATTGCTGATTATTCCAAACGCTGTTCACGTGGATTTGTATGATAAAATGGATATAATTCCTTTTGATAAATTAGAAAGTTTTTTCAGAGCAAATTTGAAATAATTTAAATTAAATATTCGAAAGGTTTATTTATGTTTTGCAGGTAAACCTTTTTTCTTTAAATGCAATCAATAAAAAGAAAGTAAGTAACAAAAAAGTCTTCAAAATTGAAAATGCTGTAAGTTTGTTTATAAGAATAATTTCCAAAGAAAAATAAATATTGGATTCTCAGCGATTAGGGAAATTGAAAATTCAAACAAATTATTTTATTAAAATTTTTGCAAGTTTCATAATAGAAAATTTATTTATAAAACTGAATGGCTGACGAGATTAAAATTTAAATTATATAATCGGATAAAGTCTAAAAATTTAGATTTTCAAAAATGTTGTTTTTTATATGTAATTCAGGTAGATACGAGTCTTGAAAAATATCCTATTTAACATAATATAAATTATAAGACTTTTTAATTTAAAGTGGAATAGTGGCTTTAAGATGTTTTATACTTGTAAACTGATAGTTCTCTAAAATAAAAAGACATACTGAAATTAATCAGTATGTCTTTTTAGTAAGTCAATTATTATCTCTTAACTAAACAATTCTATTTCTTCTCCTTTTGCAACCGGATATTCTTCAGTGAAGCATCCAAAGCAATGGTTTGAAGAACCTAAAATTACTTTTAAGTTTTCTGTACTCAAAAATTCTAAAGAATCTACACCTAAATAATCTCTCAACTGTTCAGTCGACATATTTGCAGAAATCAAATCATCTTTCGATGGCGTATCAATTCCTAAATAACAAGGTGCAATAATTGGCGGAGATACACTTCTAAAGTGAATTTCCTTAACACCTGCTTCTTTTAGAATTTTTACTAATCTTTTTGAAGTCGTTCCACGAACGATTGAATCATCGATGATTACGACTCTTTTTCCTTTAATCTCAGAAATAATCGGGTTTAGCTTTAAGTTAACTACCCTTTCTCTCATTTCCTGAGTCGGTACGATAAAACTTCTTCCAATGTATCTGTTTTTAATCAAAACCGGACGGAAAGGTATCCCTGAAGCTTTAGAAAAACCAATCGCAGCCGGAACTCCAGAATCAGGAACACCAATCACGATATCTGCTTCTACAGGAGCCTGTTCCCAGATTTTCTCACCAGATTTTTCTCTGATTTCGTAAACATTGATATTTTCTAATGTAGAATCGGGTCTTGCAAAGTAAATATATTCAAATGAACAGATTCTTTGTTTTCCTCTTTCTTCATTGACCATGTAAGAATTCAGTTTTCCGGGCTCGTTTTCGTTGGTGTAAATAATTTCTCCTGGAAGAATATCTCTCACATATTGAGCTCCAACTGCATCTAAAGCGACAGATTCTGAAGCAACAACATACGTTTTTTCGTCAACTGCACCCAAAACCAAGGGTCTAATTCCGTTGAAATCTCTGAATGCAAAGAATTTATTTCTCGTCATTCCAACAACCGAATACGCACCTTCAATTTTCTCCATTGTCGCTTTAATCGCTCCACGAAGACCTAAATCAAGATTTTTTTGAATTAATCTTAAAATAACCTCAGAATCTGAAGTGGCTCTGAAAACAACGCCTTCAGCTTCCAATTCTGTTTTTAATTCTCTCGCATTGGTTAAGTTACCATTGTGAGCAATAGAAAGTATAATCTGGTCATATTCGTTTTTGGCGAAAAATGGCTGAAAATTATATTTCTTTTTATCTCCTGCAGTCGTGTAACGGGTGTGACCGATTGCAGAATTTCCCATAAAAGTTTCAGGATCTTTGATCTCTTTATAAACATCCAAAACCAAACCTTCATCTTTCATGTTGGTGATTTTCCCGTCTTTTAGAACAGAAATACCACAAGCTTCCTGACCTCTGTGCTGAAGCGCAAAAAGCCCGAACTGTGAAAGAGAAAACGTATCGAGATCATTGTCAGAATACATTCCGAAGATACCACACTCCTCATTGGGAGCATCCAGTCTTTCTTCTTCCTGCGTTCTGAAAAGATTTCTTCCGTAGGTTTGAGTCTCAAACTGTTTTAAATATTCACTTTTATGAATGTCTAAACTTTTCATTTCTATTTTTTCTAAATTTTGATGATGGAAGCTGGGAGCTTGAAGTCTGAAGTTTACAACTAAACTTTTAATTTTTGCCGATAAACTTCCAGCATCCAACTTCTGGCTTCTAGCCTAAATTACTTACCTAGTAAAGTTTTCAGTCTGTTGTAGATCTCAACGTAAGCTTCAGTTACTTCACCAAGATCTCTTCTGAATCTGTCTTTATCCAACTTCTTCATCGTGTCTTTGTCCCAAAGTCTGCAAGTATCAGGAGAAATTTCGTCTGCCAAAATAATTTCGCCGTCAGAAGTTTTTCCTAATTCAATTTTGAAATCAACTAAGATGATATTCATTTTGTCGAAAAGGTCAATCAGAATTTCGTTGATGTCTGCAGTTAGTGCATACATTTCTTTTAATTCTTCATAGGTAGCCGCACCTAAGAAAACTGCGTGGTGATCGTTGATTAGCGGATCTCCCAATTCGTCTTTTTTGTAGCAGATATCGAAGATTGTTACCGGAGATTTAATTCCCTCTTCAACACCTAATCTTTGTGCCATACTTCCCGCAGAATAGTTTCTTACCACCATTTCTAAAGGAATAATAGATACTTTTTTTACCAATTGTTCTCTTTCGTCCAATTGCTTAATGAAATGAGTTTTAATCCCTTTTTCATTTAAATATTCAAAAATAAGAGTGGTGATGGCGTTATTCATTTCACCTTTCAAATCTACTGATCCTCTTTTTTGAGCGTTAAATGCTGTAGCATCGTCCTTAAAACGTACTACTACTTCGTCAGGATTATCGGTAGCAAATACCTGTTTTGCTTTACCTTCATACAACATTTCTTTCTTTTGACTCATAATTTTTACTTTTTTTAAAGGAATTCGCGAATCTACGACTTCCGTTTCTGCATTAGATTTATATTATTTTACTTAATTAAAATTCCTGTTAAAACTGCCATTCCAAAGCTTAGCAATGTACCAATGAGTACATATTCTGTCAGTTTTCTTTGTTTTGCCTGAGCAAGATCGCTGAATCTGAAAACAGATTTTGCTGCAACCATAAATCCTACGCCTTCCCAATGATTCACCATGATAAATGTGAAAACCAAAAGGCGTTCTAAGATTCCTATATATTTTCCGGCACTTGATAAAGATTCGGTCTGTAAACTGGTTTGTGTCTCCGGAGCAGGCGTCCATGAAGACAGTAAAGTTCTAATAATAATTGATGCAGGACTTGTCAAAAACAACACTGCTACAATTATTTTTAAAGTGTTTTGATCTTTTAAAAATTCAAAATTAAATTCATTAAAATAAAAAGAAACTCCCGCAATCACTGCAATATGCAAAATCTGATCGATAAAAAACCATCTTTTTTTAGTTTTAATATTCTGAAAATAAAGCTTTGCGGAATCGATGATTAAATGTGAAATTCCCACCAATACGGCTACCCACCATAACTCAAGATTCCAAAGAAAAATAAAACTTAACACGTTGTGAATCAGAACGTGAAGGTACAAATATTTGCTCTTCAGTTTTCTGTTTTCTTTATCTGAAACCCAAGAATTTGGCTGAAGAATAAAATCTCCGAGTAGATGTGCCAATATGAGTTGAGTAAATATCATGTTACAGTTCTGAGATTTTCTTTCTAAAATATTGATTGGTTTCTACGATCAATTCGTAGTTTGCGCGCTTCAGCCTTTGGCTGATTGAGGATTGTGATATCGTAAATTTCTTGGCAAGATCTTCCTGTGTGATGTCATTGTTCATGATCATTTCGTGGATGATTTCGGCTGTTGCCATCGTCCAGCTGTCAAAATCTTTTGAAGACCATTTAAGCAAAATATTGAGATCACGATCTAAAGAATCGTTGGAAGTTTTGATAGAAACGGTGTGCCCGTCACTTTTAAGATCATTCAATAATCTCCCGGAATTTACATAAGCTGTACCGTTAGATTCAGTGATTTTTTCTGATGAAAAGTTTTCTTCACCGATGCCTATGGCAATTCTTACGTCTAAATTTTCCTGACTTCTAATAAGAGATTTGATGGCTAGAAAACGCCAGAAAACGTCATCTATACTGCATTTGAACTGAAATTCGTCTCCTCTGTATATTTCCCATGTTTGTGGAGCACTTCCCCACTTTTCAAGAAGATTTTTTAGTTTGGTAATCCAAACTTCAGTGTCTGCATGTTGCGAATTAATAATATCACCCGTGATGACCGCTATCATTCTGCAAATATAAGCATAAATACTTATATGTGAAAATTATAAGCAGATACACTTATAGATATTAATTATTAGTGAATCTGCTTATATCAATGTTACGGTATTTTTAATTTTATTTCTTAATAAACGGGTAGATTTTTCCGTCTAATTTAAGCAGATAATTTCCTGACTGTAAATTCCCTACAGAAATATTTTCTTTGTTTTTAAAAGGTTTTTTCTCTGTAAAAATTAATTTCCCTGAAAAATCTAAAATCTGCGCTTCATCAATTTTTTGCAAACTTCCTTTCACATAAATATAATCACGAACCGGATTCGGATAAATTTTAAATTCTTCAGTATCAACATATTGGTCTTCTGAAGTAGAAAGTACACCTAAATTTTGACAGTAGTTTGCTGCATAAGAGTCCCAATCTCCACTGTTGAAAGTTGTACTCGGCTGTGTTACGGTAGGCTTTCTGTACAAAGAAAGATTTGCATTATTGTTTTGTACCGCCTTCATTCCAATTGCATCCACTGTTGAAGATTTGTATGCTAATTCCACATATTGAGTTCCCGAAAAATTCAAAGCATCACCAGCTGTCAGGAAATCTGCTTCATTATTTGTTACACAGGAAAGTGTCGCTTTTGGATTAAGAATGATAAAAGTTTCATTATTTGGAATTTTTCCTTCCAATTCAAAACTATTTCCATAGTAATAAGTAGGTGTTGGAGAACTGCTATTGTAAAACTGAACTCTGATGCTATAATTGTTTAGATCAACTTCATGTCCCGTTTTGTTTACAATTTCTATTGCTTTGTTATTATCTGTTCCTTCAATGTATTTAACGACGAAAAGATCTTTAGAATTTACGTCTGTGGCTAAAGTTGATATCGAAATTGTATTGCTATCTGCTGATTGTAAGTAAGCATTGTCGTATGCCCGAACTGTGAATGAATATGAGGTTGATGGATTTAAATGATCAATAATAATCGAGTTTGATTTTGTGGTAGTTAGATACGTTCCATTTTGATAAATGTTATATCCGATAACGTCAGTGCTGGTACTCGATGACCATGTTAAATTTGTAAAATAGGCTCCTGCTTGCGTAGAGTTTAAATTCAAAGGCGCTTGCGGAGCGATAGCATCCGGAGTTTGCGTCCAGATAGTATTTACCCATTGAGGATTGTCGACAAAAGGATTTCTGTTTTTCTGAATATTATATACTGCATTATTTCTGTCTATTTCTCTTTGCGAAACAGGATCTTGCTGATGCCACTGCAATAACATGGTGATGTAGGCAGGATCAAAAGCACGTTCGGCAGTGCCGTCTAGTGCAGAGCGGTCTACTGCAGGGTTTATGTTGGTTGAATAATTGAATGAAGGTAATTTATCTTCATATCTTACCCCAAAATACAGCAACATTCTTGCGATATCACCTTTAAACTCGTTAATGGGTTCATACACTCTATTGGTATATACGTAATTCGGAATTGCGCTGTTAGCTATTCTCGAAGTATTAGAAAAAGTATGGTGAACGGTCGAGTTCCCTATTCCGTATGGATAGTTGCTACGTAAATTATTGATTCTGGCATCGGTAGGAATCACAAAATGAAGATCAGAATACATAGGATAATTACTGTTAAATGTACTCTGAGGAACCGCATGCTCTCTGTTGTAACCAAGACCTTCAGCAGCGCCTGCGCCAGAAAGTAAGTTTGCCGATGTATATTCGTAAGCATCTGGTCCCAAAGGAATTTCTGAGTAAATATCTAATAAAAAGCTAGTATTACTTGTACCATGATCATAATATTTATCTAAATCTGTTTGGTTGTAATAGTTGGGCAAATCGCTATAATGCCAGTTCACGTTATTTGCTGAGATGATTTCGTGTACTTTACTTTTCAAGGTATATCCTGTCAAGTCTGTAGTTCCATCATAATATCCTGCAGGAATTTGTGCAAAAGCATATGATGAAATTAAAAATATAGGAAGTAAAATTTTTTTCATTCTCTTAAAATTGGATGGCTAAATTAGTAAATTATTGTAATTTAATGTATTGAACTTCATTAATAATATATTAATTTATAAAATATAAAAAACTGATAAATAAAACATTAGGCGAAAAACATTGATGTGATAATAATTTTTTTTACTATTTCGGCAATTTAAGTATCTTTGGGCACTAACTATTATCTAATATGAATACAGAAACTATCAACAACATTAAAATGATAGCTGAAACAGCAAAAGAATTTGCTGAGAAAAATATCAGACCCAATATTATGGAATGGGACGAAAGTCAGACTTTTCCTAAAGAATTATTTCATCAATTAGGTGATATGGGTTTCATGGGAATCGTAATTCCTGAGCAGTATGGTGGTTCTGGATTGGGATATCATGAGTATGTGACCATTTTGGACGAAATTTCTCAGGTTGATCCGTCAATCGGACTTTCTGTTGCAGCTCACAATTCATTATGCACCAATCATATTTATGAATTCGGAAACGAAGAGCAAAGAATGAAATGGCTTCCTCAGCTAGCTACTGGAAAAGTAATTGGAGCTTGGGGATTGACAGAGCACAATACAGGATCTGATTCTGGCGGAATGTCTACAACTGCTGTTAAAGATGGTGACGAATGGGTAGTCAATGGAGCTAAAAACTTTATCACTCATGCAATTTCAGGAGATATCGCTGTTGTGATGACGAGAACAGGTGAAATTGGAGCTAAAAATAATTCAACCGCTTTCGTTCTTGAAAAAGGTATGGCTGGTTTTACTTCTGGGAAAAAAGAAAATAAATTAGGAATGCGTGCTTCAGAAACTGCAGAACTTATTTTTGATAATGTTCGTGTACCAGATTCTCACCGTTTGGGAGAAGTTGGTGAAGGTTTTAAGCAGGCAATGAAAATATTAGATGGAGGTAGAATTTCTATCGCTGCTTTAAGTCTAGGAACTGCAAGAGGAGCTTATAAAGCTGCTTTAAAATACGCTCAGGAAAGAAAACAGTTTGGGAAAGCAATTTCTGAATTTCAAGCAATCAACTTCATGTTGGCAGATATGGCTACGGAAATCGACGCTTCAGAATTGTTGATTCAAAGAGCTTCTACATTGAAAAATGCTAAGCAAAAGATGACAAAAGAAGGTGCAATGGCAAAATTGTACGCATCTGAAGCTTGTGTTAGAATTTCTAATAACGCTGTACAGATTTTCGGAGGTTACGGTTACACAAAAGACTTCCCTGCTGAGAAATTCTACAGAGATTCTAAACTATGTACCATTGGAGAAGGAACTTCTGAAATCCAAAGATTGGTTATCGGCAGAGAAATTACAAAGTAAACTATTAAAAAAACACACAATGATAAAAAAAATATTATTAGACGAATTTTTGCATGAAGCAGAGAGCACGAGAAAACTTTTAAAAGCAATTCCGGACAGTGCTTTGGATTTTAAACCATCTGAAATCAATTGGACTACGGCCCAGTTGGCTTCTCATATTTCTGAAGTTTACAATTGGTATGATGTTACTTTTAATAAAGACGTTTTGGATATGGGCACATACCAATACGATAAAGGTGACATTTCTAAGGCAGAAAATATTGTAGCAAAGTTCGAAGAGAATGTTGCGAATGCACAGCAAGCTATAGAAAAATGGGATGAAAATACGATGATGAATGAATGGAAAATGGAAATGGACGGCAATTCGATCTTTCCTCCAATGCCAAAAATTCAGGTAATTCGTTCGTTTTTGTACAACCATCTGTATCATCACCGAGGTGAACTGATTGTTTACCTAAGGTCTACAGGAAATAAAGTTCCTGGGATGTACGGACCAACTGCCGACGATCAAATGTAAGTTCATAATTATATTATTAATAAGTTAATAGCATACGTAAATAACGTATGCTATTTTTTTTGAAAGAAGTATTTACCGTATATTTAATGTGTTGCATAATAAATTAAATCAATTATCTAAATTATTCTTAAATTTTTTGTTTTTCATAAAGAATATTTTATTAGCTTTGGTATTCCACAATCAAAATAATATTTTTTATGAAAAAACAACTATTTGTGATTGGAATGCTTTTTATCTCAGGCATTTCTTTCGCTCAGACTGATCGACTATGGTCTGAAGCTTCTTCAAAAACAAACTCAGAAGTTTTAGAAAACAAAACAAACATTCTTAATCCTAAAATTTATCAGCTTGATATCAATGGATTAAAAAACGCTCTTGCTAAAGCCCCAAAAAGATTAGCTTCGGGAGCAAAATCAGAAATTATTATTTCGTTTCCAAATTCTGACGGAAAATTAGAGAACTTTAAAGTAAGAGAAAATTCAAATTTTGATCCTCAGCTTGCGGCAAAATATCCGGATATTAAATCTTACGTTGGCGAAGGTCTTGAAGATCCTAACTCTACGGTTTACTTCAGTATTTCTCCTCTGGGACTCTCTTCAATGGAAATTTATGGTGACAAATCGGCTGTTTTTATTGAACCTTACACAAAAGATCTTTCTTCTTATGTAGTCTATAAGAAATCTGATAAAAAAGATAACTTAAATACTTTTGAATGCACTGTTATCGATGTTGCTCAAAAAGGAATCAGCAGCACTACTCTTGCAGCAAGACCAAACGCAGATGATGCTAAATTAAGAACATTCCGATTGGCGCTTTCTTCAACAGGTGAATACACAACTTATTTTGGAGGAACAAAAGCACTCGCTTTAGCTGCAATGAATAATACGATGACCCGAGTAAACGGTGTTTTTGAAAAAGATTTTGCAGCAAGAATGGTTTTAATAGCCAATAATGATGCGGTAATTTATACAAGTGCGTCTTCAGATCCTTATTCTGCTGCTGCACAAATGAGCAACTGGAATTCTCAGCTTCAGTCAACTTTAACATCAGTTATTGGTGAAGCAAATTATGATGTAGGGCATTTATTTGGAGCTTCAGGAGGTGGCGGAAATGCTGGCTGTATTGGATGCGTTTGTGTAAATGGTTCGAAAGGTAGCGGATATACTTCCCCATCAGACGGAATCCCATCGGGTGATAATTTTGATATTGATTATGTTGCGCACGAATTAGGTCACCAATTTGGTGGTAATCACACTTTTTCACACGGAAATGAAGGAACCGGCGTGAATATGGAACCGGGCTCAGGCTCAACAATCATGGGTTATGCCGGAATTACGGCTCAGGATATTCAGCCGCATTCAGATTCTTTCTTTCATGCGATAAGTATTCAACAGATTACGAATAATATTAAAGCTAAAACCTGTCCGGTAAGCACTTCTACAGGAAATTCAATTCCAACAGCAGATGCTGGTTTAGATTATACCATTCCGAAAAGCACACCATTTATGCTGACAGGAACGGGAACTGATGCAAATGGAGATTCTTTAACCTATATCTGGGAGCAAGTTGACAACGCTTCATCTTCTCAAACAGGAGCAAGTTCTGCAGCAAGCGCAACAAAAGCAACAGGACCAACATTCAGATCTTGGACACCAACGACAACTCCTGTAAGATATTTCCCAAGAATGGCTTCTGTTTTAGCAGGTGCAACAACCACAGCTGGTTCAGAAATCAATGTCGAAGCACTTTCTTCTGTAGCAAGAGCTTTAAATTTCAGATTTACAGTTCGTGATAACAGAGCCGGAGGTTCCGGAAACAATTCTGACGATGCTAAAGTTACCGTGAATGCAACTGCAGGACCCTTCATTATTACTTCACAAGGTACAGCGACAACTTACGCAGGAGGAAGCTCACAAAACATAACCTGGAACGTAGCCGGAACAACTGCAAATGGTGTCAACGCAGCCAATGTAGATATTCTTTGGTCGACAAATTCTGGGACAACTTGGACTACTTTGTTGGCTGGAACTCCGAATGACGGTTCTCAAGCGGTAGTAATTCCGAATGTTACGACAACAACAGGAAGAATTATGGTAAAAGGAAGCAATCATATTTTCTTTGATGTCAATAATGCTAATATTTCAGTAAATGCAGGATCCGGAAGCACAGATACAGTTGCTCCTACTGCTCCTACTCTTTCAGCCTCAGGAACAACTTCTACAACCACCAATCTTTCTTGGTCTGGCGCAACAGATGCTGTAGGTGTTACTGGTTATGATGTTTATCAGGGTTCTTCATTGATTGGAAATACTGCTTCTACAACGTATACTGTAACGAGTTTGACTCCTTCTACAATGTATAGCTTTACTGTACGAGCTAAAGATGCAGCAGGAAATGTTTCTACAGCAAGCAATACGGCAACAGTAACTACTCTTGCGGGAAGCACTGTTACTTATTGTACAGCAACCGCTACGAATACTGCAGATGAAAGAATTGGAAATGTAACATTTGGAAGCATCAATAATACTTCAACAGGAACTGCTGGATACGAAAACTTCACTTCTATTTCAACAAATGTAACCACAGGAACTGCAAATGCAATTTCTATCACTCCGGTTTGGACGTCAACTAAATATAATGAAGCGTACGCAGTTTACATTGATTATAATAAAGACGGTGATTTTACAGACAGCGGAGAATTGGTTTGGACAAAAACAGGTTCGCAAACTACTCCTGTAACAGAATCAATCACGATTCCTTCAACAGCAACTTTAGGAAGTACGAGAATGAGAGTAATGATGCAGTACAATTCTGTTCCTTCATCATCTTGCGGATCTTACACTTACGGACAGGTTGAAGATTATACTTTAAATATTCTTTCACCAGGAAGAGGAAATGATTTTGATGTCAAAAATGTATTGACTGATATTAAATTATATCCAAATCCTGTAAGAGATATTTTAAATATTTCAAATACGAACGCAGAGGATTATAAAATCTTCGATATGGGTGGAAAACTAATCAACTCAGGAAAACTCGAAAGAGGCACAGTGAATGTAAGCAGCCTTACCGCAGGAGCATACACAATCCAGATTGGTGAAATCTCAAAAAGATTTATCAAAAATTAACCATTAAAAAATTAAACTTGAAGAGACTGCCAGAAATGGCGGTCTTTTTTTATCAGTAATGAATAATTGGTAATAAGTGATTTTGCTTCTAGCTTCCAACAATTTCCCAAAATCACTATATTTGCTTTAAATTTAAAAATTTCATGGATAAAATTGACAGTCTGAACCAAGTAGCAGAATTCCACACCACTTTCAAAGCTCCTATTTTGGAGACTCCACAAATTCCTTCTCAGGAAAGATGTAATCTGAGAGTTGAGCTTTTACAGGAAGAATTAAATGAACTGAAACAAGCAATTGAAGATAAAAATTTAGTAGAAATAGCTGATGCATTATGCGATTTGCAATATGTTCTAAGCGGTGCGGTGTTAGAGTTTGGATTAGGTGATAAATTTGTAGAACTGTTCAATGAAGTTCAGCGTTCAAATATGTCGAAAGCTTGCGACAATGAAGAACAGGCAAACGAAACAGTAGAATTTTACGCTGCAAAAGAGGTTGAATCTTTCTATGAAAAATCCGGAGAAAAATTCAATATATACAGAAAGGCAGATCATAAAGTATTGAAAAACAAATACTACTCTCCTGCCGATTTAAAAACAATTATCGAAAATTAAGATATTAAGATGAAGAAAATTATTACCAAGATATTGGCAGTTTCAATGATTTCATTGGCTGTTCAGGAGTTTAGCGCTCAGAAAGTAGTTGTCAATCGCGAGGTTGAAACAACAAACGACGGCAAAATGCTCTTGGGAAACCAATTAAAAGAGCAGTTTGTAAAAGAACCTTATTCTGAATGGTATACCAAAGAATTCAACGAGTATGCCCTAGATCAAAAAGCTGTTGGGGAATTAAAGAAAAACAAAATCAATTCTTACAATCTGATCGTTTTCATGGGAACATGGTGTGAAGATTCTCACAGAGATTTTCCAAGATTGATGAAGATTTTGGAAGAAGTAAAATATCCTGACAGCAGATTGACAATCATTGCGGTTAACCGTAAGAAAGAATCTCCTACCGGCGACGAATCAAAATATAACATCCAGAAGGTCCCAACCATCATCGTTGAAAAATATGGCAAGGAAATTGGAAGAATTATTGAAATGCCGACTACAGGATACATCGAAAGAGATCTTGTGGAAATCTTAAAGAAAGATGACCAATCGGTGATCAAAGAAATATTTAAAAAAGAAAATTGAGAAATTTAAAACTTGTTCTTCCATTTGTTGCAGGAATACTCCTGATGTTAATTCTGTTTTTTAGTTTCAGATCTTGTTTAAAAATAAGTGAGAAAACTGAGAAATCTGACTACTATATTTTGACCAATCAAATCTCGAAGATGAATAAGATGGTCGTTTTGGAGCAGGATTTTTCTGCGATGCAGAAAACAAAATTCGGCTACGAATTTTTTGGGAAGGAAATGACAAGCAATAGCGTTATTACTTACACTAAAACCAATGCGCAGGTTTCCTATGATTTAAATAAGATGAAAATGGAAGTCGATTCTGTGAATAAAAAACTGATTATCACAGATCTTCCTAATGCGGATATCAGAATCACTCCAAGTGTGGAAATTCAGTCATTGGATGATTCTTTTATCAACAGAATTTCCGAAAAAGATATTAAAACTGTTCAGCAAAAGGCGAAACAAACGGCGATCAATTCTGTAGATCAAAACAAACTGAGAAGTGAAGGTAAACAGCAATTGATGGAAAATCTGAACAATATTTTCGTTTTGGCAAAGGCTTTGAACTATACGATAGAAGATAAAACCGGACAACTCGGTGTTCTTGGACTCTAAAAATTCAAAAATATGGACTCAAACGACGATAACAAAAAGAAAGAATCTGCAAATTCCGCAGAAACGAAAAAGCAGAATGAAGATTTTCAAAATATTCCTGCTTCCTCAAAAAAACAAAATCCACCCGATGTAGATAAAGAAGATGTGAAAAAATCTTCAGAAAACAAATCAGGAAAAACAGATAATACTAAGTGAAAGCTTAGTATTTTTTTTGCAACTATTTATTAGGGCAGCTTTTCTGCCTCGTAGTTTATCCTGAGCGAAGTCGAAGGGTTCCCGCTTTTTTTCTGGCAATGCAAACCAATTGATATCATCATTTACAAAGTGAGCCAATCGCATCGCTAGAAAAAAAAGCTTCACTCAGGTCGGGCTGCGATTTTCAGCAGATTTCAAAACTTATCATAAATCCGAAACTTGACATTCTTTAAAAGCGATTTTAAAACTCTAAAACGGTTACTGAAAAATAAACATTAACGTCAGAATTTAAAATAAATTGTATTTTTTGTGAATTATCAGGCTACGATTTCATAAAGAAGTAAAAAATGCGTATTTTTGCAACTTAAAATTTCTTAGTAAACAATGATAAAAATTACACTTCCAGACAATAGCGTCAGAGAATTTGAGGGAGAAGTCACTCCGTTGGATGTGGCAAAATCTATAAGCGAGGGATTGGCTAGAAATACCATTTCCGCAGTTGTAAACGGCACACAAGTCGAAGTTACCACGCCTATTACCACAGATTCTACAGTACAGCTTTTGACATGGAATGATGATCTTGGTAAGAAAGCTTTCTGGCATTCTTCTGCCCATCTTTTGGCGCAGGCTATCCTTGAATTTTATCCTAACGCTCAATTAACAATTGGTCCGGCAATCGAAAGCGGATTTTATTATGACGTAGATTTCGGTGACGAAGTTTTGTCTGAAAAAGATTTTGAGAAAATTGAAAAGAAAGTTTTAGAAAACGCTAAAAAAGCTTCAACATTCTCTCTGTACCCTGTTTCTAAAGCTGAAGCTTTAAAAACTTACGCAGACAATCCTTATAAAGTAGAATTGATTTCTAATCTTAATGATGGTGAAATCACTTTTGTAACGCACGATAACTTCACAGACCTTTGTCGTGGTGGTCACATTCCAAACACTGGAATTGTGAAAGCGGTAAAGATTTTGAATGCTGCTGGTGCATACTGGAGAGGAAACGAGAAAAATCCTCAATTAACAAGAGTGTACGGTATTTCTTTCCCGAAACAGAAAGAATTGACTGAATATCTTGAGCTATTAGAGGAAGCTAAAAGAAGAGATCATAGAAAATTAGGTAAAGAATTAGGAATTTTTGCTTTCTCAGAAAAAGTAGGTGCAGGTTTACCACTTTGGTTGCCAAAAGGTACTGCTTTGAGAAAAAAATTAGAAAATTTCCTTTCTGATGCTCAGAAAAAAGGAGGCTACGAATTTGTAATGACACCACATATTGGTGCAAAAGAATTGTATGTAACTTCCGGACACTGGGATAAATATGGAGCAGACAGTTTCCAACCGATCAAAACTCCGAATGAAGGAGAAGAATTCATGCTGAAACCGATGAACTGTCCTCACCACTGTGAAATCTACAAAACTTCTCAATGGAGCTACAGAGATTTGCCAAAAAGATATGCAGAATTCGGAACTGTTTATAGATATGAGCAAAGTGGTGAACTTCACGGCTTGACAAGAGTTCGTGGATTTACCCAAGATGACGCTCACCTTTTCTGTACTCCGGATCAGCTGATGGATGAGTTTAAGAAAACAATTGATTTGGTTCTTTATGTTTTTGGTTCACTTGGGTTTGCTGATTTTACTGCTCAGATTTCATTAAGAGATCCTGATAATAAAGAAAAGTATATTGGTTCTGATGAAAACTGGGAAAAAGCAGAAAACGCAATCGTTACTGCAGCAAAAGAAAAAGGATTAAACACAGTTACAGAATATGGTGAAGCTGCATTTTATGGTCCTAAATTAGATTTCATGGTGAAAGATGCTTTAGGAAGAAAATGGCAGTTAGGAACTATTCAGGTAGATTACAATTTACCGGAAAGATTCGACCTTACTTATATCGGAAGTGATAATGAAAAGCACAGACCGATTATGATTCACAGAGCACCTTTTGGTTCTATGGAACGTTTTATTGCGATCTTATTAGAAAATACTGCCGGAGATTTTCCATTGTGGTTGAGCCCAGATCAGTTTACGATATTGCCAATCAGTGAAAAATATGTAGATTATGCTAAAAAAGTTTCAGAATTTTTAGAAATTCACGATATTAGCGGATTGATTGACGAGCGAAACGAAAAAACGGGTAAAAAAATCCGTGATGCGGAATTGAAAAAGATTCCTTTCATGCTTGTAGTGGGAGAAAATGAAGAAAGAGATGGCACAATTTCTGTACGTAGACGTGGAGAAGGCGATCTTGGAGTAATGAGCATGGATGAGTTTGCAGCGTACTTCAAAAAAGAAGCAAAAATATAGATTAAAAGATTTAGGTCTTTTAACTTCAATTAGTTATTAACCAATAAAATTATAAAGCAATAGCACAACGATTTAACAACAGAGGCCCACAAAGACGTCCACCTCAGGAGGACTTACACATGATAAACGATAAGATTCGCGTAAGAGAACTTCGTTTAGTGGGCGACAACGTAGAAGCGGGAATTTTCCCAATTGACAAAGCGAGACAAATTGCCAAAGAACAAGAGCTAGATTTGGTCGTGATTTCAGACAAAGCTGAACCTTTCATTGCGAGGATATTAGACTATAAAAAGTTTTTGTACGAGCAAAAGAAAAAAACAAAAGAACTTAAAGCAAAACAAATCAAAGTGGTTGTTAAAGAGATCCGTTTCGGACCTCAGACTGACGAGCACGATTATGATTTTAAGAAAAAACATGCTGAAAAGTTCTTAGAAGAAGGTTCAAAATTGAAAACCTACGTATTTTTCAAAGGACGTTCTATTATCTTTAAAGATCAGGGTGAAATTTTGCTTCTTAAACTGGCTCAGGAACTTGAGCACGTTGGGAAAGTAGATCAATTACCTAAACTTGAAGGTAAGAGAATGATTATGATGATGAGTCCTAAAAAACCAGCTAAATAATTTGACAATCTGATGATGAGTTTCTGACTCATTGTCATACGAAATACACATAGAGAGATTTTCTAAGGAAAGTCTCTTTTTGTATGATTATTTTTCGTAATTTTGCAAACCGAATATCCGCGTGAAGGATAGAAATGGAAAGCCCACAGCAGGAGCTAGCAAAAGCAATGGAGCGAGGACTTGAAATGGATAGCCTGACCCGAATGAGTGAATGTAGCGATGCGGAATGAACGAGTGAGGGACACGCCCAAGATAATGTAACAATCTAAAAGTCTAACAATGTAACAATCGATTTTGTCATTGATACGCTGGTAAACTGATATATTGCTACACTTGAAAATAGTATTGATAACAAAAACATAAAAAAGCAAACAATGCCAAAATTAAAAACGAAATCAGGTGCTAAGAAGCGTTTTAAACTTACCGGAACTGGTAAGATTAAAAGAAAAAATGCTTTCAAAAGCCACATCTTAACTAAAAAAGAAACTAAGCAGAAGAGAAATCTTACTACTACTTCTTATGTTGCGAAAGTGGATGAGAAAGGCGTTAAACGTCAATTAGCAATTAAGTAGTTTTTATAAATCATTTTTCGGTTTATAAGAATAACAATTCAACATTTTAACCCTGAAACGGTGCAAATAAGTGTAATGAAACAGTTTACCGCCCTTTTCAAAAAAACAATTTAAATTATGCCAAGATCAGTAAATGCCGTAGCTTCTAGAGCGCGCAGAAAAAAATTAATGAAACAAGCTAAAGGTTTTTTCGGTAGAAGAAAGAACGTTTGGACTGTTGCTAAAAACGCGGTACAAAAAGCAATGCAATATGCTTACCGAGGAAGAAAAGAGAAAAAGAGAAACTTCAGATCACTTTGGATCATGCGTATCAACGCAGGAGCTAGAGAGCACGGAATGTCTTACTCTCAGTTTATGGGAGCTCTTAAAAAGAACAACATTGAATTAAACAGAAAAGTTTTAGCTGATTTAGCGATGAACTATCCTGAAGCATTCAAAGCAGTTGTAGATCAAGTAAAATAATGTAAAATTTTTTGTTATCAATATTAAATCCTGAGTTTTTTGCTCGGGATTTTTTATTATCTACATTTGCTGAATATTAAAGTATCTTATTTAAAGTGAAAAAATTAACTACTCTTCTACTCCTTTCATTAGCAACATATAACGTACAGGCTCAAAGTTTTGTTCAGGCTTATCAAAACAGGGTCAATCAGGTAACGCAGGCTAATATCACCTCACTATTGCAAGATTTTGCATCATTTGGCACAAAAACGTCAGGTTCGGTCGCAAATAATAATACTTTAAATTGGCTTAAAGGTAAATATCAAACCTATGGTTATACTGCAGGTCAAATTACTGAAGACAGCTTTACAGTAAACGGAAATACGACAAAAAATTTAGTTGTCACAAAAACGGGTACAGTTTATCCAAACACTTACGTTATTATTTGTGGTCACTACGATACGATAGTTGGCCCGGGTGTTAGTGACAACGGTAGCGGAACGTCTATTTTGCTGGAAGCTGCTAGAATTTTAAAAGATATTCCGACTGAATATTCTATTAAATTTATTCATTTTTCTGGTGAAGAACAAGGGCTTGTGGGAAGTCACCATTATGTAGATAATGTGGTTTTTCAGAATGACGTGCGTCAATTAAATCTGAGATTGGTTTTTAATATCGATCAGGTTGGAGGTAAATTGTCTGCACCAAGTAATTCAATCAAATGCGAAAGTGATCAGTCAGGACTACCAGGGAATAATGCTGCTTCTTTATCTTTTACACAACAGTTGGCGGCGTGTACGACTCTTTATTCTCCTCTACAGACTGTAATGTCTAATACATATTCATCAGATTATATACCATTTGAAGAAATTGGAGATATTATTACAGGTTTCTACGAAACTCCACAGAGTATGAATGAACATACTGCGAATGATACTTTTGCCAATGTAAATCCGACTTATGTTTTTAACGTTGGTAAAGCTGCGATTGGTGCGCTTCAACATTTTGCGGTTGCAACTACTAATCTTTCTGTCAATGAGGCATCTGTAGGTTCTTTAGAATCAGTAAAAGTTTACCCTAATCCGGTTAAAAATATTTTGAATATTGAGTTGCCAAATCATATTAAAGATTTTCATGTTGAAATTACTGATATGAGCGGGAAATTAGTTTTAAAATCTGAAAATCAAAAAGAAATCAATGTCTCCGCTTTAGAGAATGGTGTCTATCTTAGTTCAATAAAAACTGATAACGAAAGTGTAACAAGGAAAATAGTTATTAAAAAGTAAGTTATACTAAATTTTATTTTTTATTAAACGAAACTAAAACCTGCAAATTTGCAGGTTTTTTTTATTGATTTCTGTCAAGCAGAATTTCTTCAATCTCATTTAACGAAAAGTTTTTGGTTTTCAGTAAAATTAAAAAGTGATACAGCAGATCAGCTGCTTCATTTTTAAATAAATTTCCATCGTCGTCTTTAGCTTCTATTACCAATTCTACAGCTTCCTCTCCTACTTTTTGTGCGACTTTGTTAATCCCTTTTTGATATAATGAATAGGTGTAAGAACCATCTACTTTATCATCAATTCTCTGAGCAATTTTACTTTCCAGTTCATACAAGAAGCCTTTAGAATCTTTCTCGCCAAAACAGCTGAAGCTTCCTGTGTGGCAAACTGTATTTGTTGGAATCACTTTAATTAGAATCGTATCCTGATCACAATCGATTTGAATATTTTTTACCGTTAAGAAATTCCCTGACTCCTCACCTTTTGTCCATAATTTGTTTTTTGAACGGCTGAAAAAAGTAACGATTCCTTCTTCTTTTGTTTTGTTAAAAGCTTCTTCATTCATGTAACCGAGCATCAAAACCTGCAGAGTTCTATCGTCTTGAATGATTACCGGAACGAGCCCATTGGTTTTATTAAAATCTATTTTCATCTTACGTTGATATTTCTATTTTTCAATTCACTTTTTAAGTTATCAATACTAATTTCCCCAAAATGGAAAATGCTTGCTGCCAAAGCTCCGGTAGCTTTTGTGAGATTAAAAACATCTTCAAAATCTTCAATTTTCCCAGCTCCGCCAGAAGCGATCACCGGAATATTCACATTTTCTGAAATCAGTTTTGTCAATCTCACATCGAAGCCATTTTTCGTTCCGTCACCATTCATCGAGGTTAAAAGAATCTCGCCTGCACTTAATTCTTCGACCTTTTTCGCCCAATCTAATGTTTTCAACGGAGTCATTTCTCTTCCACCTTTCACAAAAACCCAATCATCATCATTTACGAATTTTGTATCGATTGCTACAACGATACACTGACTTCCAAATTCTTTCGCTAATTCAGAAATCAGGTAAGGATTTTTAACGGCAGAAGAATTGATGCTGATTTTATCAGCTCCGGCTTCCAATAATTTTCTGACGTCTTCTACAGTAGAAATTCCACCACCCACTGTGAATGGAATACTTAGTTCTTTGGCGATATTTTTGACCAGTTTGACAAAAGTTTTCCGTTCTTCAATAGTTGCTGTGATGTCCAGAAAAACCAATTCGTCCGCACCTTCTGCCTCGTATTTTTTGGCTAAATCAATTGGATTTCCGGCATTTCTCAGGCCTTCAAAGTTGATTCCTTTTACCGTGGTTCCATCTTTAATATCGAGACATGGGATTATTCTTTTTTTAAGCATTTTGAATAAAATTTTGAAGTTGGTTTAATGATATTTTACCTTCATAAATCGCTTTTCCAATAATGCTTCCCGCACATCCTATTTCTTTCATCAGATAAACATCTTCAATACAGGAAATTCCACCGCTTGCAACTAATTGAATGGTTGTCTTATTTAAAATCTCCTGATACAATTCTGTAGATGCTCCTTCAAGCATTCCATCTTTTGAAATATCCGTGCAGATTACATTCTGAATGCCTTTCTTTTGATAATCAAGAATAAAATCAATTACATTTTTATCACTTTCTTTCAACCAGCCTGAAGTTTTTATGTTTCGGTTTTCACAATCGGCACCCAAAATTATTTTTTCAGCTCCGTATTTTTCAATTAATTGGTAACAGAAACTAGGATTCTGAACTGCAATGCTGCCGATGGTAATTTGCGAAGCCCCAGAATTAAAAGCGATTTCAATATCATCTTCAGTTTTCAGTCCCCCACCAAAATCGATATGCAATGAAGTTTCTTTTGCAATAGTTTCCAATACTTTTTGATTAACAATATGTTTTGATTTCGCTCCATCCAAATCGACAAGGTGTAAAAACTGAATTCCAAAATCTTCAAATTCTTTGGCGACTTCGAGCGGATTTTCATTATAAATTTTCTTAGTATTGTAATCACCTTTTGAAAGTCTCACACATTTTCCGTCGATGATATCTATAGCAGGAATAATTTTCATATGTAGTTTTTTATTGTTTTAATAAGTCATATGCAATCGCTCTTTTTTATGGATTTTCCATTTCCAATCATTGCGATTTCATCATTAAATTTTTAAAAAGTTTTTCAGTACCTGATTTCCAAATTTTCCCGATTTCTCGGGGTGAAATTGCGTTGCAAAGAAATTATCTTTCTGTAAAGATGCACTGAAAGGCAAAATATAATCGCAAACAGAAGTTGTATCTTCTGACAATTCACAATAATAACTGTGGACAAAATACAAATCATTTTCCTCTGAAATCGCTGAGAACAAAGGAGCTTTCAATTCAGAAACAGTATTCCAGCCCATGTGTGGAACGAGGTCAAGTGGCGGAAACCTTTTAACATTGCAATCAAAAATTCCCATTCCTACCGTGTTTCCTTCCTCATTATTTTTACACATCAACTGCATTCCGAGGCAGATTCCCAGAACAGGCTGCGTTAATAACGGAATCAGTTGATCCAAACCTTTTTCTCTTAAAACTTTCATCGTAGAAGAAGCTTCACCAACGCCCGGAAAAACAATTTTTTCCGCATTTTTTATCAGTTCAAAATCATCGGTAATGATAGGATTTGCACCTAATCTTTCTAAGGCATTCTGAACCGAATTTACGTTTCCGCCGTTGTATTTTATAATCGCTATCATCTTATAAACTGCCTTTGGTTGATGGTAAATTGTAATTTTGATCAGTCTGATTGACTGCCATTTTTATCGCTTTTGCAAATGCTTTAAAGATTGATTCTATTTTGTGATGCTCGTTTTCACCCTCAGATTTAATATTTAAATTGCATTTTGCAGCATCTGTAAATGACTTAAAGAAGTGGTTAAACATTTCCGTTGGTACGTCACCGATTTTTTCTCTTTTAAAATCTGCATCCCAGACCAACCAAGGCCGGCCTCCAAAATCAATCGCCACCTGAGACAGACAGTCGTCCATAGGAAGTAGAAAACCATATCTTTCAATTCCTTTCTTCTTACCTAAAGCTTGCAAAACTGCTTCTCCAAAAACAATTCCTGTATCTTCTATAGTGTGGTGTTCGTCAACTTGTAGATCTCCGTTCACTTTAATTTTTAAATCTAAATTTCCATGTTTTGAAATCTGTTCAAGCATGTGGTCAAAAAAGTGCAAACCTGTAGAAATTTCTGAATTTCCGCTACCATCGAGATTAACTTCAACTTCAATTTCGGTTTCATTTGTCTTTCTATAGACTTTAGCTTTTCTTGGTATTTGTTTTAAATATTGATAAATTTCATTCCAGCTTTTGGTCGTCAATTCTGAATTTTCATTTTCAACTTCACTGATGAAGATAGCTTTTGAACCTAAGTTTTTAGCTAACTGAATATCAGTTAATCGGTCTCCAATTACAAAAGATTTTTCAAGATCATAATTACCATAAATATATTTCCCCAACATTCCGATTTCAGGTTTTCTATTAGGTGAATTTTCATGCTCAAAACTTTTGTCGATTAGAATATCGCTGAAAATAATTCCTTCATTTTCAAAAGCTTTCAACATTTTATCCTGAGGTTTTTTGAAATCTTCAAAAAGAAAACTTTCTGTTCCCAAACCATCCTGATTGGTTACCATCACCAGTTCGTAGTCGAATTCCTTTGCTATTTTGGCTAAATTTTGGAAAACACCCGGATAAAACTCAAGCTTTTCCAAAGAATCAACCTGAAAATCTGCAGGTGGTTCAATGATCAATGTGCCGTCTCGGTCGATGAATAATATTTTTTTCATTTTCTAAATACTTTTTAATGCATTAATGAGCGTTTCATTTTCATTTCGATTACCTACGTTGAGTCTGATACAATCTGGAATCTGAGGAAACCTTTTGCTGGTCAGAATTTCATTTTCAATCAATGTAGAATAAACTTTTTCAGCATGTTTAAATTCAATCAGAAAAAAGTTAGCATCCGTCGGAAAAACTTTTGAAATACAGGCTACATCTAAAAATTGATTTCTCAGCCAGTCTCTTTCTTTTAAAATTTTATTTAAATTACTTTTAAAATCTTCAATCTGATCTAACTTTTCCAAAACTAAATTTTGGCTCAAAACATTCACATTAAAAGGTGATTTGACCGTGTAGATAAGATTGGTAATTTCTAAGGACGAATAAGCAATTCCAACTCTTGCTCCCGCCAAACCCCAGGCTTTTGAGAATGTTTGTAAGACAATCAGATTTGGATATTCATTGATTAATTCAAGACTAGATTTTTGTTCTGAAAACTCAATATATGCTTCATCGACAACCACAATTCCGTCAAAATTCTGGATGTAAAATTCAATATCCTCGATTGAATTTCCTGTCGGGTTATTGGGCGAACAGAGAAATAATATTTTTGGTTGATTTTCTTTAATATTCTCCAAAAAATCTTCTTTTACAATTTCAAAATCATCATTGAGATTGAGTTGCAAAACTTTGTTTTCATTAATTGCTGCATAAAATCCATACATCGCAAAAGATGGATTCATTACTAAAACAGAATCTTTCTTCGGTTCACAGAAAATTTTTATGATTAAATCAATCAATTCGTCACTTCCGTTACCGATGGCTATTTGATTGGCTGAAATGTTTTTGAAAGCTGATATTTTTTCTCTAAGATTCTTGTGTGTAGAATCCGGATAGCGATTAAATTCACCAAACGGACTTTCGTTGGCATCCATCAGAAAAGGGTTTTCAAACGTATTATTATCTCTAAAACTGATGTGAGGTCTCAATTCTGAAATGTTTTTTCTAACTAATTTTTGAATATTTATTGTTTTCATAATTTCATTTTAATCTAATGGATACTGCATTTTTGTGAGCTAAAAGTCCCTCCGCTTCCGCCATCAGTTCAATTGTTTTTCCTAAATTCTCTAATCCTTCTTTTGACAAATTCTGAAACGTAATTTTCTTCACAAAACTGTCTAAAGAAACCCCGCTATAATTTTTCGCAAAACCATTTGTGGGAAGTGTATGGTTTGTTCCGCTGGCGTAATCTCCTGCACTTTCACAGGAATAATTTCCGAGAAAAACAGAACCCGCATTTTGAATTTTGTTGATGCAACTTTCAAAATCTTCAACCACTAAAATCAAATGTTCCGGCGCATACAGATTGCTAAATTCTAATGCTTCCTCCACAGAATCCAATAAAATAAAATGGCTGTTATTTAATGATTGTTGAGCAAACTCGTTTCGTGGAAGTTCTTTGATCTGCTTTTTGACTTCCTCAATAGTTTCATTTAAAATTTTCAAATCTGTAGAAATAAAAACCACCTGACTGTCGCTTCCATGCTCTGCTTGTGACAACAAATCTGCTGCACAGAACTCAGGAACAGCGTTTTCATCGGTGATGACCAGAACTTCACTCGGTCCTGCCGGCATGTCGATGGCAACACCAAAATTCTGGGCAAAATCCTTCGCTGCAACGACAAATTGATTTCCTGGACCGAAAATTTTATAAACATTCGGAATGGTTTCTGTACCGAAAGTCATTGCGGCAACCGCTTGTGCTCCGCCTGCTTTAAATATTTTTGAAATCCCGCAAAGCTGTGCGGTGTAAAGAATTGCAGGATTTATATTTCCATTTTGATCCGGTGGCGTACACAATATAATCTCTTTGCAACCCGCCAATTGAGCAGGAATGGCAAGCATTAAAACTGTTGAAAATAATGGAGCTGTTCCACCTGGAATGTAGATTCCCACCTTTTCAATTGCGCGGTTTTCTCGCCAGCAAATGACTCCCTTCGTAGTTTCAACTTTCTGAATTTCATTTTTCTGAGAAGCATGAAATTTTGTAATATTTTCTTTGGCAATTTGGATGGCGAATTTTAATTCTTCTGAAACTAAATCTACAGATTCATTAATTTCTTTTGAAGTTACCCGTAGCTGATTAATTTTTGCAGAATCAAATTTTTCTGCAAATTCGATTAATGCCTGATCACCATTTCTTTCAATTTCTTCGAAGATTTCTTTAATGATTTCTGAAACTTCCTGCTTTTTAAAAACCGGTCTTTTCGTTAACTCAAACCAGGTTTCTCGTTTTGGATTTTTATAAATATTCATCTTAAATAACCATTTTATCGATTGGAATGATCAAAATATCCTGCGCACCTTTCAATTTTAATTCATCAATGACATCCCAAAAACTTTCTTCATCAATCACAGAATGAATACTGCTCCAGCCCTCTTCAGCAAGTGGAATCACCGTCGGACTTTTCAAAACCGGGAGCACATTAGAGATTTCTGAAATCTTATTATTGGGAACATTCATTAAAATATATTTAGAATTTTTCGCTTTTAAAACCGCTTTAATTCTAAAAAGCAACTTATCTAAAATTTCTTCCTGCGAAGAATTCAGATTAATATTTTTTGCTAACACGGCTTCTGACTTTAAAAGTGTTACGGTTTCACGCAAACCGTTTTTAAACAAAGTACTTCCTGAACTCACAATATCGCAGATTCCGTCTGCCAATCCTATATTTGGAGCAATTTCTACCGAACCTGAAATTACGTGAATGTCAGCTTGAATATTATTTTCGTTTAAATATTTTTTAAGCGTATTAGGATATGACGTTGCAATCTTTTTTCATTAAAATATTGTGGTTGATCGGTGTCAATATCTTTCGGAATGGCCAGTGATACCCGGCATTTTGAAAAACCTAATTTCTGTACAATCTTATTTTCCTTCTGCTTTTCTGCCAACAGATTTTCACCGACAATTGCAATGTCGACTACTCCATCTTCAAGATATTGCGGAATATCTGAGTTTCTGAGATACATGATTTCTAAAGGGAAATTATCTACTGAAACTTTCAGCTGGTCTTTTCCGTTGTTTACAGAAATGCCACAATCTTTGAGCAGCTGAAGAGATTCTTCGTACAACCGTCCGTTTTTTTGAATAGCAATTTTTAATTTACTCATTACTTTTTTATAAGTTTTAGTCTGAGTAAATAAAGTTGATTTATGAAAATTTCACAGAAATTTGGAAACAAAAAAAACCGTCCTTTACTCAGACGGTTTTTAATTTATTTTTATGAATTCAACACAAAATATCAATCACTTCCGCCTTAGCTGAGATGATGATAATGATGAAGTGTTGAGAAATTCGGTTTCATTTTTTGAATATTGTGGTACAAATGTAGAACTTATTTTTAAACTTCCAAGAAATTTATGAAATAATTTTTTGATAAAAATTCATCAGTTCATTGGCAATCGGCTCATCATTAAATTTTTGAACGAACTCAAAACCTTTATCAGAACGGCGTTTTCTTTCAGATTCACTGTCCCAAAGAAACTGTATTTTTGATTGTAAATCTAAATAATTTTTAGGATCAACATAAACAGAATCGTTACCTCCGGCTTCAGGAAGACAACTTGTGTTGCTGGTAATTGTAACAGTTTTTGAAAATAAAGCTTCAATAACAGGAATTCCGAACCCTTCAAAAAAACTTGGATAGACAAAAATATCGGCAAGCTTGTAAATCACAGCCAACTCATCCATCGAAACGCCTTCCAGAAAGTTAATTTGTTTTTCCATTTTATTTTTCAGGATGAAGTCTTGTACTTTTTTGAAATATTTTGTTTTTCGTCCGACAACTACTAAAGGAATTTCAGTTTTATCAATTGCTTTTACAATGTTTAAAAGATTTTTTCGCTCTTCAATCGTTCCTACATTTAAGATAAACCTTTCAGGTAAACTAAATTTTTCTTTTGTTTTCTGAATGAATTCTTCTGATTGATTTTCTTTGAAAGCATGATGACAACCTTGATAAATTACCTCGATTTTGTCTTCAGGAACTTTCAAATAACGAATAATATCCTGTTTGGTTTGTTCTGAAATGGCAATGATTTTATCTGCAGATTCTGCTGCTTTTTTAAACTTCCAAAAATGAATTTTTCGGTCAAAAAAAGAATAGTATTGCGGATAACGCATGAAAATTAAATCATGAATCGTGACTACTTTTTTGATTGGATTTTTGTTCCATTTTAAAGGTAATTCGCCTGATAATCCGTGAAATATATCTGCATTTTGAGCCTGCGCATCTTTCCCAATTTTAAACTGACGGGAAAATTTGCCTTTTGAAGATTCAATGAAATGAACATTATTTTTTTCTAAAATTTCTTTCCCTCTTTCAGACTTATTTTTATTGAGTAAAATATATTCATTTTCAGGAAAATATTGAGATAAAATCCTGACGAGATCACGAGAATAGTTGCCTAAACCTGATGTATTGTGAAAAAAACGCTTTGCATCAAATGCTATCTTCATGACTGTATTTTATATAGAATTCCGGATTTAAAGTCTTCTGCAAAGATTTTAATCCCATTTTAAAAGTTTTTATTTTTTACAATGTAATTTGGCCTTGCTTTTACCTGTTTGAAAATTTTACCTAAATAAATCCCTATAATTCCTAAAATAATCAACTGCAAACCGCCAAAGAAAACGATGGTCATAATCAATGATGCCCATCCTGAGATTTCCGTTTTTGCAACGAAAGCGTAAATAACGTAAGCGCCGTAACCAATTACCGAAAATGCTGAAAATAAAAATCCTAAATATGCTGCGATGTACAATGGCTTTACACTGAATGCCGTGATTCCTGTAAAAGCAAAAGTAATCATCTTTTTAAGGTTGTAACTGCTTTGCCCTGAAACCCGTTCAGAAGCTGTAAATTCTATAGCGCTTTGTTTAAAGCCCATCCAGCTCGTCAATCCACGCAGAAATAAGTCATCTTCATTGAATTTTCTCATGACTTCTACAACATTTGCATCCATCAATCTAAAGTCTGAACCGCCGCCTTTGGTAAGATTTACATCAGATAATCCTGACAGAATTTTGTAAAAAAAGTCTGAAGTTTTTCTTTTGAAGACAGAAATTTCTTTGGGATATTTTCTAATTGTCAGAACAACATCATTGCCTTCTTCCCACTTTTTAATCATTTTCGGAATGAGTTCCGGTGGATGTTGAAGGTCACCATCCATTGAAATTACAGCATTACCTAACGCACTATCCATACCTGCTTTTACAGCAGGCTGATGTCCGAAATTTCTGGAAAATTCGATAAATTTTACTTCGTCAAATTTTTTAGATAAAATTTCTAATTGTTGCTGTGTGTTATCTCTGCTTCCGTCATTCACGAAGATAATTTCAAAATCATAATGAGGTAATTCGGAAAAAACTTCTTTAATTTTTTGGTGAATCAATGCAACATTTCCTTCTTCATTATAGGCAGGAATTACAATAGATATTTTTTTCATCCTTAGATATTATTGTAGGCTATAATCTTTTTCAAAATCTCTGGTCATTAATTCATAAATTATTCTAAACCAAACGACAATGCAAGGTACTGCTTTTAGAGAATACTTGATAATGTAATTTACTTTGACCGATTTTGGAAATAAATCTGAAGGTGAAAAACACGTAAGAATGATTACAAAAATTAACATCCCTAAAACTAATGGTGTTCTTTCTTTTTGTAAGAAAAACCAGATCATTACGCCAGCAACAGCAATAATATACGTTGGAGATTCTGATCCTGAGCTAAACAATACCAAGAAAAGTAATGTTGACGCCAAAATCATTAATTGAAAAGCATAATTTTTATACTGTTTGATTCTTATGTATGGTAATGCAAACAGCGGTAAGCCAAAAGCTAAGAATGAAAGATTTGAAATCGATGCATCTCCTAAAATTCTTCTGACAAAGCCCATTAGAGAGATATCCTGCATATTCCCCAAAACCTGATTGTCATTGTTTTTTGAAATCAAAGAATGCGACCAATCTGCATAACTCTGCAATACAAATTGAGGTGTAGAATAAATCATCGGTATTAAAAGACAAATAACAGCAACGATAATTCCTGAAAGAATAAATTTAAATTTATTTTTAATGAAAAAAAACTGAGATAAGCCTACGATTCCGTAAAGTTTAACGAAGATTCCGATGACGATGGCTGAGGCAGATTTCACTTCCTTATTTTCGTAAATATAAATTGCTGATAGCATTAAAAGTCCTACTAAGGCAATATTAAATTGTAAACTAATTGCAGCCGTAATGTATTCTTGCAGACAAAATAATGCAAAAAGAGCTTTTTTAGCGTCTGAAAAAGGAAGTTTATAAATGGCAAAAAGGAAGATGGCAGTATTCGCAACATTCCAAAGAGAAATTCCTAACCAATCTGGCATCACAGCAAACGGAGCAATCAACAGGCTAAAGAAAACTCCATAATGATTCATATCAAAATATCGCTCAGGATATTGTAAGTATAAATTTTTCTGTTCTAAAGTATTGTAAAATACATTTTTGAAAATTAGATAGTTATTGATTGCCTGCGGACCTCTCAGAAATTTTGAGATTGCGGTAACCACTGCTATAATAAGATAAACCCCAAATATATATCTGGGGTTTAAAATAAACTTTAAAAATTTTTCTTTCAAGATGATTAGTTTTAGGTTAATTATAATTTAAACCGCAACATTATTTTCTCTCAAAGCGTCATTCAATGACGTCTTTTTATCTGTAGATTCTTTTCTCTGACCGATGATCAAAGCACAAGGAACCTGAAATTCTCCCGCTGGATATTGTTTGGTATAACTTCCAGGAATTACCACTGAACGCGCAGGAACTCTCCCTTTGATTTCAATTGGCTCTGAACCTGTAACGTCGATAATTTTAGTTGAAGCGGTCAATACAACATTCGCTCCCAAAACTGCTTCCTTTTCAACATGAACACCTTCTACCACGATACATCTTGAACCAATAAAACAATCGTCTTCAATGATTACCGGTGCAGCCTGAAGTGGCTCCAAAACTCCGCCAATACCAACACCACCACTCAAGTGAACGTTTTTACCGATTTGTGCACAACTTCCAACCGTCGCCCAAGTATCAACCATCGTTCCTGAGTCTACATAAGCTCCGATATTCACATAAGAAGGCATTAAAATAACACCCGAAGCAATGAAAGAACCTTCTCTGGCAACAGCATGAGGAACAACTCTCACTCCTTTTTCAGCATAATTTCTCTTCAAAGGCATTTTATCATGAAATTCAAAAGGACCTACTTCAATAGTTTCCATTTTCTGGATTGGGAAATACATTACTACCGCTTTCTTTACCCATTCGTTTACCTTCCATCCGTTTTCTGTAGGCTCAGCAACACGAAGTTTTCCAGAATCTAAAAGAGAAATAACTTCTCTGATAGCTACTTTGCTGTCTTCATTTTGTAATAAATCTCTATTATCCCAGATATTTTCAATAGTTTGTTGTAACGACATGTTTTAAGTTTAAATCAGTTTAATAAATATGTCGCCAAATATACAAAAAAGTTCAGCAAAAGCCTTTCAAACTTATGATTTTGAAAACGAATTATTTAGAATTTCAGATGCATTAAATTCACTGCCAATTACAAAACTCTTTGTGCATGAAGATAGGCTTTATTCCAGTATTTTTCGTTGAGAGACGAGATGATTACCCCTTTAGAAGTCGATGCGTGAATGAATTTTACTTCGCCATCATTTTCAATAGTATGAACAATGCCTACATGAGAAACTTTGCTTCCTCCTGCTGTGGCAAAAAATAAAAGGTCGCCAGGTTTTGCTTCTTCCAAATCTATATTTTTTCCGGTGTTTGCCTGATCAGCTGATCGTCTGGGCAGCTTCAATCCATTTTCGTCAAAGACTTTTGTGGTCAGTCCAGAACAGTCAAAACCCGAAGATGTATTTCCTCCAAATTTATAAGGCGTTCCTAAATATCTTTCAGCATCTTTTAAAATACTTTTCATCGAACCGGAAAGTTTACCGTCAAATTTTGAATCTAATTTTCTCAGGCTTTCTGATTTTGAAACCTTTGAGCTCGATGAGTTTTTTGATTTGGAGACAGCTTTCGAACTTCCACATGAAATGATGATCGTTGCCGAAATTGATAGAACAGCAACCTGTCTTAAAACTTCGCTATATCGTATTGATTTTAAATTCATATCTAATTGATTTTTAGTCTACCTCATTAATTAACACAAATATAAATATAAAAATTTAATTATACTATAACTATACTACAACTATACTATAATTATATGTTAAAATTATAATATCTGAAAATAATTATTATATTTGAAGTTCAATATTGATAACATGGCAACGTATGAAAGCTTTTTAAAAATTAACGGAACGGTAGGAGATTTGGTTTTTTATAATCTGAATGGTAAAAATGTCGTTCGGAAGAAAAGTGGCTTTAATAAAAATGCTTTCAAGAAAAGCGCATCGTACGAAAAAGTTCGTCAGAACAGTTCAGAATTTGGTCATTGCTCTAAGATCGGTAAAGCTTTCAGGCAATGTCTGGAGTCCTATATTAAAGAATGTGATGACGCCCTACTCTATCAGAAGTTTGCAAAGCTCATGACTGAGATTAAAGATTTAGATATCATTTTGGACAAAGGAAAAAGAAATGTAAAAAACGGAATTGCTACAGATGCAGGTTTACAAATGCTAAGAGACTTTCAATTTGGAAATATTCCAAGTCTTGAAAATTCAGTATCAATTTCTGCGGGATTATGGGATTACAGCTTAGTTTTAAATAAAAATATCAACGTTGATGAAATCATTGTTGAAACTTTGAAAATAGATTTTGAAGAATATCAATCAGAACATTTTAAAGAAATTATTTCTGCAGAAAAACCGCTTAATGAATATGTTTTTTTTAAACACTTCTCGGAGGATGATGTGCTATTCCACTTTGTAGTTTTGAAAAAAGATGATGAAATTATTAAGATGGGATTTGTTTAAATTGAATTTTAAAATAGAAAATTGATTTTTTCTCGCAAATTGAGCTGATTCAGCAGATTTTTATAATGAATATATAACTTGGAAACACAAAAAAACCTGTAAACTTTGTTTACAGGTTTTCAATAGTATAATTTAGAAATTATTTATTCTTTTCTCCAATCCAAGCACCGCTTCTTGTTGGCGTTGGTACTGCGTTTGTCCAGTTTCCGCTCCCTTTTTTATCAGGCGTTAAAGTTCCTGAAAACTGACCGTCAGACGGCAAACCAAGTTCTGCTGTCAATTGTCCTGAATCATCTAAATGACCTGAGATATTATAGTTTTCGTTATTGACCTCAGAATGCATTGTGCCTTTAACATTACCATCGTCAGAAACCACAAAATTCCACACTCCTTTATCGCTTCCTGTGTATGTCCCAGACCAAGTTCCGATGTAATCATAGATTGTTTCGTCATCAGCGGTACATCCTATTAGTAAAAAAGTAGTCACTAAAAGTAAAAAAAGTTTCTTCATAGCTTTTAATATGGTTTGATAAAGTTTTGTTTAAGTGGAGAATACGGGAGTCGAACCCGTTACCTCTACACTGCCAGTGTAGCGCTCTAGCCAAATGAGCTAATTCCCCGTCATCTTTGCGCTTTTCACACGAAGCGGTACAAAAGTAAGTAATTAAACCATATTTGCAAATAATTTGTTAAATTTTATTTAAGAAAATGCTTTAATCTAAAGACAATTTCAATTTTCTAAAAATTCTTTAAAGAAATGATAAAAATTAAAAAGAGCTATTTCGTATTTTTCATTTGTATTGCTCGCTGCAAAAATGATTGCGCCGCCAATTTTTCTTCTGCTTCTTCTATTGCCCTCAGCAAGTGATTGTTATTGTCTGCTATTTCACCTAAAATTGTAGAAACTAATTCCCAAACTGGTTGCATTTTTTCTATTAAATCTAAACCTTTTGGGGATAATTCAATCAAACGTTTACGCTCATCCGATTTATCTTTTTTAGAAATGATCATTTTTTGCTTTTCAAGTTCTTTTAACAAACTGATGGTCGAAGGATGGCTGTATCCGATTTCATTGGCGATTTCTACAACACTCAATATTTTTTTATGATGTAATGTGAAAATTACGGGAAACCATTTTGGCTCAAAATCGATTCCGAATTCTCTATAAAGTAATGCTCCGTCTTTGCGCAACTGTTCACTGAGTCTTTGTAATCTGGTCGATAAAGCCAAGATACCTGATTCGTTGATGACATTCATAATTAAGATTTTAAATCGAGGAAACAAAAGACATTATCAGCATTCATCAAAGGAAATTTTGATGGCAGTTTTTCCTTTTTGATAATCGAGAAATGATTCTTTTCGTAGAAACGTAATGCTGCTTGTAATATAGATACCGTTCCTAAATAAACTTCATCAATACTATTTTTACGACAGTATGTAATAAGTATTTCTAACAGTTTTTGGGCAATGCTGTATTCCTTTCCTCTGAATTCTTTTTTGACAAACATTTTCCTGATTGCAGCAGCTTTTTCATCAAACTTCACCAAAGCGATTGTTCCTACAAGTTTATCGTTGATAAATGCTCCCCAAAAATTCCCGCCAGGTGCTAAATAAAATTCATCAATATGAAGAAGATCTGGTTGGTCGTCAATAGTAATGGGAACATTAAATTCTTTCTGCTGAATATTCAAAATTAAATCAATAACTGATTCTGAATATTGGTTGTCGATCTGTTGAATTTTTAACATAAAATTTATTTATGTACAAAACTACGTAGTTAACTACGTATATACAAGTGAAATTTAAAAATAATCATAAAAAAACGTATGCTGAAAACAGCATACGTTCAATTTATTTTGATTCATTAGTCTAATACTAATGCTCAATTTATTTATTTCCAACCACCACCTAAGGCTCTGTATAAATCTACTGCGGCTTTCATTTTACTGTATTGTGCATTAGAAATGTTCAGCTCGGCATTCAGCGAGTTTACATTGGCGTTTAATACTTCAAGATAGTTAGCCATCCCGTAGTTCACCAATTCCTGAGAATATTCTACCGAATTTTTGTAAGCATTCAATTCTTTTGTTTTTAAATCAATAAAAGAATCTTGTACAGAAAATACTCTGATGGCATCAGAAACTTCTTTTCCGGCGGTAAGAACTGTTTTTCTAAAGTTTAGATAAGCCGTTTCTTTATTTGCAAGACTTACTTCGTAATTGGTTTTTATTTGTCTTTTGTTTAAAATAGGTTGAGCTAAACCTCCGATTAAACTTCCAAAAAGTGAGTTAACACTGAACAAATGATCAATATCCACTGACTGTAATCCACCGCTTCCTGTCAATTTCAATGTAGGATAAAACTGTGCTTTTGCAGAATTTGTTAATTCAAAAGCATTCATAAGGTTGAATTCTGCCTGCATTACATCCGGACGGTTTGCTAATAAATTGGCAGGATAGCCCAATGCAAAGTTCGCAGGAAGTGTTTGACCTTCTAAAGTTGATCTTTCAATCGCTTGTGAAGGTTCACCCATTAACAAGCTCATTGTATTTTCCAATTGCTGAATCTGAGTATCGATGTCGATTAACAAAGACTGTGCATTATAAACTAAGGCTTGACTTTGCTGAACTGCAACTTCCGTTAAAGTTCCGGCAATTTTTAACGCTTTCGTAGTTTCAAGATTATTCTCACGGATTTTTATCGTCTCCTGAATGATTTTTTTCTGATCATCTAAAGTCAATAATTGATAATAACTTGAAGCGATTGATGAAACTAAATCACTTTTCACTGCCTGATGTGCAGCAACATTTCCTAAATACGTTGCCAACTGAGCTTTCTCCTGAGCTTTCAGTTTCCCCCACAAATCAGCTTCCCACGCAATACTTCCGGTAATATCAAATTGGTTCACATATCTTCTCTCTCCAATGATCTGCCCAAACTGAGTGTTCAAAGACTGAGTCTGAAAAGTGTAACCAGGACCAACGGTTAATGTTGGTTGATAAGCAGCTTTACTTTGCCTTAAATACGCTTCTGCAGAAGTAATGTTCTGCAGAGCGATTCTTATATCTAAATTGTTTTCTAAAGCTTTAGAAATATGCTTTTGAAGAATAGGATCGGTAAATATTTCTTTCCATGAAACATTTGCCGTGCTTGTACTATCTTGTGGAAGCATATCTGTACGGAAGAGTTTTTCATCTACTACAGCTGCAGGTCTTTCATACTCCTTTCGTACATGGCAAGAAGTAATGACAAGAGCGGTAAGCACTGAAAAAGCAGTTCCTTTTATTATTGATAAATTTTTCATTATTTAAATCTTAAAGATTTCTTATTCAGCTAAATTGATGTCTTTTGGTTTGATTGGCTTGATTTTCTCCTGTAACGTCTGGAAAACCACGTACAACACAGGAATTACAAAAACTCCTAAGATCGTACCTATCAATAGTCCAATCGAAGCACCTGTTGCAATTGATCGGTTACCAACAGCACCAATTCCGCTTGCTAAAACCAATGGTAATAAACCGAAGATAAAGGCTAATGACGTCATCAAAATCGGTCTCAATCTAGCCTTAGCTGCATTAATTGCCGACTCTACAATTGTTTCACCATGATGTCTTCTCTGAACCGCAAATTCGATAATTAAAATCGCATTTTTCGCCAATAATCCAACCAACATGATCAATGCAATCTGGAAGTAAATGTTGTTCTCTAATCCCATTATTTTCTGTCCGAAATAAGCGCCCATCACCCCAAGAGGAAGTGAAATAACTACAACCAAAGGCAAAATGTAACTTTCGTACTGAGCAGAAAGGATGAAATAAACGAATACTAAACTCAAAGCAAAGATCAATAATGTCTGAGATCCTGAACTTAATTCTTCTCTTGTAAGACCTGTAAATTCAACATCATAATTCTGATCCAAGGTTTCTTTTGCAACCTCCTGAACCGCAGTAATCGCATCACCAGAACTGAATCCGGCTTTGTTGGCTCCTGTGATTTTCACCGAAGTAAATAAGTTGTAACGACCAACAGATTGTGGACCATAAGTCTTATTCAAACTTACAAACTGTGAAATTGGTGACATTTCTCCTGAACTTGTCTTCACATAATATTGATTAAGATCTTCTGCACTGACTCTGTTTTCAGGAAGTGCTTGAATCATTACTCTGAACTGTTTTCCGTATTTAGTAAAGTCAGCTCCGTAAATTCCACCGATATATCCCTGCATCGTTGCCAAAATATCATTCACAGAAACTCCTTTTTGCTTAGCTAAAGGAACATTGATCTCCATCATGTACTGCGGATATTTGGTATTGAATGAAGTCTGAGCAAATTCAATTTCCGGTCTCTGCATTAAGTTTCCGATGAATTCGTTGGTTTTAGCATCCAATTCAGCAAAATCACCTCCTGATTTATCCAAAAGTACCATTTCAAAACCTGCACTGTTACCGAATCCCGGCACACTTGGCGGCTGGAAGAATACTACTTTCGCATCCGGCACTTTTCCTGCTAGACCAAATAATCGTTTCGAAATTTCTTCAGAAGATAAGCCATCTCCTTTTCTATCGTCAAAAGGTTTTAATTTAATGAAGGCAAGTCCGTTATTACTACCGTTTCCGGATAATAATCCTCTTCCCGTAGAAATCGTGACATTCTGAATTCCAGGAATCTTCATGGCGTCTTTCTGCAAAGTTTTCAAAACATTGTAGGTTCTTTCCATCGATGCTCCCGGAGGAAGTTGAACATCGGTAAAGATAATTCCTCTGTCTTCTGTAGGTACGAAACCTTTTTTCATGCTTCCGTTAGCCCAATAGATAATTCCTCCTGTAACGATAAGAATAACTACAGTCACCCATTTATGTTTAATCAGGAAATTAAATCCTCTTCCGTAACGGTCAGTTGCAGTTTTGAAACCGATATTAAATTTATAGAAGAACTTCTGAATGAAATTTTTATTTTTATAATCTTCGTGATGATCTTCGTGTGGTTTTAAGAATAATGAACATAAAACCGGACTCAACGTCAATGCATTTACCGCTGAAATAATGATTGCAATAATCAAAGTAATCCCAAATTGCTGATAAAATACACCGGTAGGACCTGTAATAAATGTTACCGGAATAAATACCGCTGCCATTACCAAAGTAATCGAGATAATCGCACCTGTGATTTCATCCATTGCCTCAACGGTTGCTTTTTTAGCATTAGAAACACCATTTTCCATCTTGGCGTGTACAGCCTCGACGACGACAATCGCATCATCGACCACAATACCAATTGCCAGTACCAAAGCAAAAAGCGTCAGTAAGTTTAATGAATATCCAAATAAATTTAGGAAAAAGAAGGTACCCACGATCGAAACCGGAACCGCAATCGCCGGAATCAAAGTTGATCTGAAATCCTGTAAGAAAATATATACCACGATGAATACCAAGATAAATGCTTCAATCAAAGTATGAATTACTTTTTCGATAGATGCATCCAAAAACTCATTAGTATCAAAGTTAAAAGTATATTTTACGCCTTCAGGATATGAACCTTCATTTTCCTTAAGCTGTTTTTTGATATTTTCAATAATTTCCTGAGCATTCGATCCCGGAGTCTGGAAAACCCCCATACTGATTGATGGATTATCACCATTTTCACCAACTCCAGAATAAGAAAGTCCACCTAATTCTACTTTAGCAACATCTTTCAGCATTAAATTCTGGCCATCCGGAAGAGATTTAATGATAATGTCATCGTACTGCTCTTTTTCACTAAACTTTCCGACATATTTGATGATATATTCGAAAGAGCTTCCGCTGTTTTGACCTAAAGATCCTGCAGCTGCTTCTCTACTTTGGTCATTGATGGCAGTTGTAACTTCAGTTGGTGTAATTCCATATGCTGCCAATTTAGCAGGATCTAGCCAAACTCTCATTGAGTAGTTTTTTCCACCAAAAACGTTGGCTTCACCTACTCCATTAATTCTTTGAAGATTTGGGATAACGTTGATATTCAAAAAGTTTTGAAGATAAACGTCATCAATATTTTTATTCTCAGAATAGAAAGAAAGGTACATCAATGCACTTGTCTGCTGTTTCTGAGTAACAACACCCGCTCTTGTCACTTCACTTGGTAGTAAAGGGGAAGCTCTAGCAACACGATTTTGTACGTTTACCGCAGCAATATCTGCATCAACTCCCTGCTTGAAAAACACCTGAATCTGAGCCGAACCGTCGTTTCCAGCTGTTGAAGTAATGTAATCCATTCCTTCAACACCATTGATTTGCTCCTCCAAAGGAACAACCACACTCTTCATTACGGTTTCAGCGTTGGCTCCGGTATAGTTTGCTCTCACACTCACTGTTGCCGGTGCAATGTCGGGATACTGTGTAACCGGAAGCGCTGTAAGTCCCAAAACCCCGAGAATAACGATCAGGATGGAGATTACAGTGGATAAAACCGGTCTGTTAATAAAGTTCTTTATCATTAGAATTTCGGTTTTACTGATTGTACAAGACTATCCATGCTTACTTTTTTAGGTTTTACGGCAGTTCCAGGCTTAATGTTTCCTGTACCTGCTGCAATAATGACTTCACCTTTTTTAAGCCCGGATTTTATTAAAGCTAAATTGTCAATTCTTTCGATTACTTCAACAACGGTATTTCTTGCGGTGTCTTTTTCAACTTTATAAACGTAAACAATACCTTGCTGTTCATAAGTTGCACTTTCCGGAACCACCAAAACATTGTCAAATGTTTTAGGGAATCTTATCGTTCCACTATTTCCGTTGCTTAAAAGTTTCTGTGCATTTTTGAATGCAACTCTGAACTGAATCGTTCCGGTTGTTGCGTCGATAGAACCTGTAATAGCCTCTATTCTTCCTTTTTCAGGATATAAACTTCCGTTTGCCAATTGTAATTCAACCATCGGAAGGTTTTTTATTTTTTCAGGAACAGATGCTCCGACAGATTTTTCAAGGAAATCGAAATATTCTTTTTCATTCATTGAAAAATAGGCAAATACTTCTGAAGTATCTGAAATCGTCGTTAGTGCCATTTGGTCTGTTGGTCCTACTAAACTTCCTACTTTTAAAGGTAATTTACCAATCACACCGGATATAGGCGCACGAATAATTGAATAATCAACATTAGCAGCTGCTCCTTTGTAATTTGCATTTGCCTGTTGTCTTGCAGCGATTGCCTGCTGAACCTGAGCCTGAGCCTGAGAAAGATTAGCTTGTGCAGTTTGAAGCTGAATATTGCTGATAATATTTTTTTCAACCAAAGGTTTCAACTTGTTTACTTCAACCTGTGCTGCATTTACTGCCGCCTGAGCTGCTGCAATATTAGATTGTGCGGCACCTACTCCTGCTTTCGCTGCTGCTGCAGTTTCATTTAAAGTATTAGTTTCTAGACGGAATAAAGGTTGTCCTTTCGTTACATATTGCCCTTCATCTACCAAAACCTGAGTGATATAACCCGAAATTTTGGCTCTCACGTCATTGTTTACTCTACCCTGAATACTTGCAGGGAAAATATCGTATCCCGTTATATTTTTATTTTCTACTGATATTACAGGAAATGGTTTGGGACCATCCTGTTTCGGAGCTTCTTTTTTGCAGGCAGTCAGAGAAAATGCTGCTACAGAAAATAGTATAAGCTTGTTTGTCATTTTTATAGTTTATTAAGTGATTCCTGAATATTTACGATATTTTTATTTAAAAGAGATTTGTAGACTTCCATTTTATCTTCAAAATCCTTGTCATCTACTTTCTTTAATTTTCTGAATTTCCGAAGGGCTTCTATCAGGTTGAGCTCGTCCTGCATTTTCTGAACAATCTTTTCAAACCTCACTTTCTTGTACTCGGTGTTGGTGTAAAAATACCTTCTTCGCTCATCTATTTTATTTACATCAATAATCAATTGAGCATTGAGCAGCAATTTGATATTGGTGGAAACCGAACTTTTGCTTGCTGAAAAAACATCCACAAATTCATCAAAAGTAATTCCTACCTTTTCAAAATCGAAAATAAGATAGGAATAGATTTTAGAAGCCAATGGAGGAAGATTAAACATCGTGCTGCAAAACTTTACTGCATCCTGAAAGATCTTCTCGTCAATTTCTATACTTTTATTCATAGGTAGAAATTATTTGTTAGTAATAGCTCTGTAATGTTAAAAATATTTCAGTTGATCTGAAAATCACTAACTACAATCCATAGCATATTAATCTGAACAAAAGTAAAACTTAGTTCGGAACTAAACGAACAAACTCAATAGAGTTTATGAATATATAGTTTCTTAAAGAATCAATCGAAACTGATTTAACCTTTTGAAGTTTTTTAAATCAATACCTTTTCAAACGCTTTTCTCATTCCGGAATTCAAAAGAACTTCACCACAATAAATATACCCTTTATTTTCTAAAATCTTGAGCATTGCGTAGTTGTCAAAATTGGTATCGACCTTTATGCTATGCACATTTTGAGACTTTACATAGTCTTCAATGACATCGAATAGTTTTTTGGCAAGACCTTGTCCTGCAAACCTCTCAGAAACTGCAACTCTATGAATGACAACAAATTCACCATTGGTAAGCCAAGCTCCATCTATAGTACTGTAGGCCGGTTCATCATTAAAAATCAAGGCAACATATACGGCAATCTCATCATTTACCGTAAATACAAATCCGAAATTTTTAGCGATATCACTTTCAACTGTTTGCTCATTTGGATAACCATTTTGCCATTGTGTACTGCCATCAATTCTTCTTCGTTCAATAGATTGTTGAATGATTTCCCAGATGATATCTTTATCTGAAATTTCTGCTTTCCTGAATTTGATGGTATTATTTTGAGTCATTGAGTTTGTTTTTTTAAGATTTAAAAATTTCATGTGTAATGATTTATTATTTGATAATCAATAATTACATTTTTTAAATTTGACAAAAAAAACCGAAAACTAATTTGAATTAATTTTCGGTTCCGAAGTAGTAAAATTTAAAATTATGAAATTGATTTTTATTGATTCTGATTTTGTTGAAGATAAGCATCAATCACATCAAATGCTTTCTTCTCATCTTGCAAATCTACCATTACCTTCAGCGATGTCGCAGTAGGCGTTGTCGTAAAAGTAAGATAATTATTTTCTACGGCATTGGTAATTTGCGCATCCTCTAATTTAGACTTGATCAACTGAATTTCTGAAGGTTTATCACTTTCAAAAACTGATACTCTCGTGTTACGTTCCATATAATATACATTTTGAGTATCTAAATATAGGATGTTTTTTTTACAATTCCAAATTTTGAAATTTTAAATTTTATTAATATTGCTCTCAATTTTGTCTAAAGCAATCTGAATTTCTTCTTTTGTAACATTCAAATGCGGTCTGAAACGTATTGACTGATCGCCACATGAAAGTATGATTAATCCTTCTTCAAATAAGATATCTCTCAAATCATTTCTTTGTTCTTGTGTCGGCAAATCAATGGCACACATCAACCCTCTTCCTCTTGCATTAGAAATTTTCTCAGGATATTTTTGAGCTAAGTTTTGTAAGCCTTCTAATAAATAGTCACCAACAATTCTTGCATTTTCAACTAAATTTTCTTTTTCAATCACTTCCATTACCAATTGGAAACGCAGCATATCAATAAAGTTACCTCCAAAAGTTGAATTGATTCTTGAGCTTTCTCTGAAAACATTATTTGGAACTTCATCAAATTTTTCTTTGTTCGCTAAAACTCCACAAACCTGAGTTTTTTTACCAAAAGCAATAATATCCGGTCTTACACTGAAATGTTCAAAAGACCACATTTTTCCTGTGATTCCGATTCCTGTTTGTACTTCATCAAAAATTAATAAAACTTCATGCTCGTCACACAATTTTCTTAATTCAACAAAAAATTCATCTCTGAAATGGTTGTCGCCACCTTCTGCCTGAATTGGTTCGATGATGATGCACGCAACCTTGTCAGGATTTGATAAAATTGCTTCACCAATATTTAATAATGCTAATCTTTCATTATTGATGGTTTCTTCAAGATTTTCTTCAGTAATCGGGAAAGTCAGTTTTGGATTTAGAATTCTTGGCCATTCAAACATTGGGAAATACTGATATTTTCTGGGGTCTGAAGTATTTGTTAAACTCAAAGTATAACCGCTTCTTCCGTGAAATGCCTGTCTAAAATGAATACAAATTCCGGCTTCAATATCAAGACCTTTGTCGAAATTTTTTCTTGTTTTCCAATCAAAACATGCTTTCATCGCATTCTCAACACCCATTGCTCCACCTTCAATGAAAAATGCATACTGAAGTTCTTCTGGCATTACAACTCTTTCAAAAGTCTCCAAAAAGTCTGCATATTCTTTAGAATAAACGTCTGCCAAAGTGGGTTTATTGATGGCCATTTTGCCTAACCATTCAGATCTTTCAACCAAATAAGGATGATTATATCCAATCGAAGCCGAACCGAACATTGAAAACATATCCAGATAATTTTTACCTGTAAGTGAATCATGAATCCAAGATCCATGAGAGTTTTCTATGTCCATGACAAAATCAAAACCGTCTGCCAGAACGTGTTTTCCAACGGTTTCTTTTACTTTATTTATTTTTGTTTCTAGTGTATTGTCCATATTTTTAAATGAGTAATTGGTAATAAGCAGTGAGTAATTTAAATATCAAAACTCAGCTTTTAAAATATTTATAAATCAAATTTAATTCCCTGAGCTAATGGAAGACTTGCCGTGTAATTAATCGTATTGGTTTGTCTTCTCATATAGTATTTCCAGACATCAGAGCCAGATTCTCTTCCGCCTCCTGTTTCTTTTTCACCACCAAAAGCTCCGCCAATTTCAGCACCTGAAGTTCCAATGTTAACGTTGGCAATTCCACAGTCTGAACCGGCTTGAGAAAGGAATAATTCTGCTTCTCTCAAGTTCTGCGTCATAATTGCAGAAGATAATCCCTGAGGAACATCATTCTGAATTTCAATAGCTTCTTCTAAGGTTTTGTATTTAATTAAATATAAAATTGGTGCAAAAGTTTCATGCTGTACGATTTCAAAAGAATTTTCAACTTCAGCGATACACGGTTTTACGTAGCATCCTGATTCGTAATCTTTCCCTTTCAAAACTCCACCTTCCACAACAAATTTCCCACCTTCCTGAATACAGTTTTCAATCGCTAATTCGTATTGATTCACTGCGTGAACGTCGATAAGCGGTCCAACGTGCATATTTTCATCCAAAGGATTTCCAATTTTCAATTGTCCGTAAGCTTTTACCAAACGGTTCTTTACTTCGTCATAAACATCTTCATGAATAATCAATCTTCTTGTCGAAGTACATCTTTGTCCTGCAGTTCCTACCGCTCCAAAAACAGCTCCAATGATTGACATATCCAGATCGGCATCTTTAGAAATAATGATGGCGTTGTTTCCGCCCAATTCAAGGATTGATTTTCCGAATCTTTCAGCCACTTTAGAAGAAACCATTCTTCCTACTTTGGTTGAACCTGTAAATGAAATCAATGAAACTCGTTTGTCATCGACTAATTTTTGTCCGATCTCGTGATCTGAAACCAAAACACTCGAAATACCTTCTGGAAGATTGTTTTCTTTTAGAACTTCTATCATGATATTCTGACAAGCAATTGCACAGAAAGGAGTTTTTTCTGATGGTTTCCAGATGGTAACGTTTCCGCAAATCCAAGCTAAAGCGGTATTCCAAGCCCAAACAGCCACCGGAAAGTTGAAAGCGGTAATCACACCCACAATTCCAAGTGGATGATATTGTTCGTACATTCTGTGACCTGGTCTTTCTGAATGCATGGTGTACCCGTGAAGCTGTCTTGAAAGACCTACCGCAAAATCGCAGATGTCGATCATTTCCTGAACTTCACCAAGACCTTCCTGTAAAGATTTTCCCATTTCGTAAGAAACGAGTTTCCCCAAATCGTCTTTATATTCTCTTAATTTCTGACCCAATTGTCTTACAAACTCTCCTCTCTTAGGAGCAGGGATCATTCTGAATTCTTTGAAAGCTTGCTGTGCAGTTTCAATTACTTTGTCGTAATCTTTCTCTGCTGAAGTTTTTATTTTTCCGATTAATCTTCCGTCTGACGGTGAATAACTTTCGATTGTTTTCCCGGAAGCGAAAAATTTACCTCCCATAGAGGTTCCCTTATTTTCATCTTTTATTCCGAGATTTTTTAAAGATTTTTCAATTCCGAAATCTTTGATTTTTTTGACATAAATGTTACTTTTCGTTTTGCCTAAGATAAAAAGAATATTGGGAATGGTAAAATTTTTATGATTTAACATTATTTTTATTTGGAATCATTATAAACATATTTATCTTTGCAGGATAATTTACACACTTTCAGGAATGGAAACCAATAAATCTGTACAAGAACCTGATGAAGAGAAAAAATCTAGATGGAAGAAAATGCTGAAGAAATTCGGGATTGGCGGAATTATTTTTTTTACGGTAAAAGGAATTATCACTTCTACACTGATTTATTTTCTTGGTAAAAACTTCTGGACCATCATCAGTGGTTATTTTACAGGAATTTTTCAATAAAAAAAGCAAAGAATCTCTTCTCTGCTTTTCATTTTAGTTAAACTTATTCTATTCTTTTTCTTCCTCCCGGAATTGACTAAATTTTGATTGAGCAAATATTCTATTTGTCCGTTTACACTTCTGAACTCATCATTTGCCCATTTTTCAAGTAACTTATAAGTAGACTCATCAATCCTGATGACAAAAGATTTTTGCTTTTTGCCGGGGTTTCTGACGAGTTTTTTGGGTTCTGAGATTTCATTTTTAGCAGATTTAAAAACTAATTATTTTAACGCAAAGTTCGCAAAGATTTTTTTACTACTAACTGCTTTTAAGTTAGCAAAGGCGTTTCACTTAGCTAAGAACACGGAGTTTTTTTTAAATTAAATTCATTAAAAATATCCTTTTTAATTCAACCTTAATTGTACAATGTTCCTGCATTTAAAATCGGTTGTGCTGCTTTTTCGCCACAAAGAACGACCATTAAATTACTTACCATAGCTGCTTTTCTTTCGTCATCCAATTCAACGATATTTTCTTCTGATATTTTCTTTAATGCTAAATCCACCATTCCGACTGCGCCTTCTACGATTTTTGTTCTTGCTGCCACAATTGCTGTCGCTTGTTGTCTTTGAAGCATTGCGCCTGCAATCTCCGATGCATAGGCCAAATGAGAAATTCTCGCTTCCTGAATGATAATTCCTGCTTTTGAAAGTCGGTCGGTTAATTCTTGTTCAAGAATAGAGTTGATTTTTTCACCACCTTCTCTTAAAGTAATTGGTGCATGGTCGTCTTCCAGATTATCATAAGGAAAACTCATGGCCAAATGACGAACGGCAGCCTCACTCTGCATTTTTACAAAATCTGAATATCTTTCAACGTCAAAAGCTGCTTTGTAAGTATCTCCTACTTTCCAAACCATTACGACACCAATTTCAATGGGATTTCCCATTTTGTCGTTTACTTTTAATGTTTGCCCTTGGAGGTTTTCAGAGCGCAGAGACATTTTCTGTGATGAATACAAAGGGTTGATAAAAAATAATCCGTTGTCTTTTACCGAACCAACATATTTTCCAAAGAAATTCAAAACTCTTGAATGGTTTGGTTGAATAATCATTAAACCTTTCATAAAGAAACAGCTCAACAGAAAACATGCAATTGCTAAAATAACAAATGTGATATTCTCGTCAACTCCGGTAACAAAAAGGTAACCTGAAGCTCCCAATAATACTAAACAAATAACGAGGGCAAGATAGCCTGACATAGGTTTTAAAACTTTTTCCATGATCTTTTATTTTTAAAGTGATATTAATTTGATATCATAAAGATATGTAAAAGTTTTGAATTATAAATTATAAGTTTTAAATTTTTTCAAATGATAAAATTTCAATTTTTGGAATGTTCTTTTTTCCTAAGTCATGAAATTTTGAAAATAAAAAACTCACGAAAAATTAATTTTTCGTGAGTTTTAAATATCATATATATGATATTTACTTTTTCTTTAAAGCAACAAATTTAAAGTAAGATACTAATGCTAAAGTAAACATGGCTGCTAAGCCGATATATACCCAAGCCGGAATTGGAACAGGATCTCCTGCTGCATAAGAGTGAAGTCCGCTTAAATAATAATTTACTCCGAAATACGTCATTACCATAGAACAGAAAGCAAACATTGTTGCTACGCTGAATGCCCATCTGCTTCTCAATCCCGGAACCAATCTCATATGTAAAACAAATGCATACACCATAATTGAGATAAATGCCCAAGTTTCTTTTGGATCCCAGCTCCAGTATCTTCCCCAAGATTCATTGGCCCAGATTCCACCTAAGAAGTTTCCTACTGTTAATGCAAAAAGTCCGATTGTTAAAGACATTTCAGATACAATTGCCAATTCTTTTAATGTAGAATCATTATGCAATTGGAACTGTTTTTTATCTGTAATTATATAGAATATCAGTGTAATTACTGCAATAATCATCGACAATGCAAAGAAACCGTAGCTTGATACAATAATGGCAACATGCACAACTAACCAATAAGATTTAAGAACTGGTGCCAATGGTGTAATCTGCGGGTTAAGTGCTACTGCCCCATGAGCAAAGCCCATCATAATTACCGCAACCATAAATCCTGCTGCCGGAATTAAGGCATTGGAATGGTTTTTATTTGACAATTTCTTTTCAGAATCTTGTTGTTTCAATTTTGGATTTCCGAATCCGAAATAGAACATCATCCCTGCTGAAACTCCTATCCATGAAATGAAAATAATTGCTTCGTAGCCATTACTCCAAGGAGCGTGGCCAGAAATATACCATCTTGCAATAAGTCCTAAAAAGTGAACAATGTAACCTACAAGTCCGATATAAATAATTCCTTTGATAATTTTGTTAAGAATTTTGGTGGGTTTAAATAATTCCACAAAACCTAAAACAAATACTAATCCGCCAACGATAGTGTAGAAAATTAATAAGAAAAAGTTTATGTTTGCTTTATTGATAAAAACTTCCAAATCTACTTTTGATTTTGAAGGAACGACCGCTTTACCCCACTTCTGCTGATAGTCTGACAATTTTTTTAATTCAGCATCTGCTTTGCTCCAATCTCCTATTTTCTGTGCCTGAAGCGCCTCTGCGAAATATGGTCCCATTACTTTCTGAGATTCCATATCCGGTTCCATTTTCTGATCAAGCCAAGAATGCCAAGTATGATTCGGGTCATTTTTCACAGGAACGATTCTCATGAATTGTCCGCTGAAAAACTCATTGAAAATCTGAACTTTTTCGTTTAATTTAATAACCTCTTTGTCATACTCCGACTGTAATGCCGGTTTTTTACGGAATGCTGTGTTGTATTCTTCATCTAAAATATAAGTTAGATTTCCGTTAGCATCCGATGGAAATAAATTCATCAAAGTTGTATAACCATCTTCATTTGCCTTTACACGTTTTAAAAGAGCTTTCCCTCCTTTCGCATCCACTTTTATAAGAGGAACCATCGTCCAGCTTGGTGTATCTGTATTAATTGACAAAAACCATTGTTCAGCAGTCAAATATTTTCCGTCAGTTCCTTTAAATTTATCTTTTTGGTAAAGTTTTCTTAAAATATCTAAAGCCTGTGTATTAATTGGAACAATTCTCCCCTCGTAATTCTGCACCAAAAGATAGCCAAACTTGTCTGCGTGGTCTTTACTAATTTTATTTCTCGAAATAATCTCATCCGGAGAAATTATTTTCATCTTCGTCAAAGGAGAAGCTAAAGAATTCTGTTGATTTCCTTGTGGCTGAGCTGCTTGCTGAGCTACTTCATGGGTATGGCCATCTCCATCTTTGTGTACATGGGTGCCACTTCCGTCGTCTGTTCCATGCATTTCAATTTTCTGAGCGCTTAACGTTAAGCTCAAGAATAATAAGACAACTGTTGCTGCTCTTTTCTTATTAATGTCTTTCAGCATTTTATTAAGTTTCCAGAAATGTGTTCCTTTCCAGAAAAACATCACAAACATACCTCCAAATAGGAATGTATAACCAATATAAGAAATCAAAGTTCCCCAGTGATCGTGGTTTACAGAAAGCAAAGTTCCCATTCTATCCGGCGTATAACTTGCCTGGAAAAAACGGTAACCTTTATAGTCAAGGATATTATTCATGTAAATTTTATAAGGTGTCTGTTTTCCTTCGTCAATTACTTTTACGTGACTTTCATATGCACTTGGAGATGAACTTCCGGGGTAAGTTTCCATCACGAAATCATCCAATTTAATAGCAAAAGGTGTGTTGTAAATTTTAGGACCGAAACCTACCATAATATTCAATCCATCCATTGTTACTTGCTTGTAAGCATTAGGATTTCCTCTTTCTACAGAAAGTTCTACAATTTGTTTTGTTTTCGGACCTTGAATTTCGATAGTCATTGCATCGGGAACGTTCTGGTCTTTCTTTTTATCACCTTCAAAAGCTATTAATTTTCCTTTTCTAAGAGGTTCAGGAACAACTAATTTTAGTTCATTAATATTATATAAACTTCTTAAAACCAAAGGTTGAAACTGATCTTTTACAGTAGTTCCTGTAGCCTGAGTTGCCATTGTCATATAGTTGGCATCAACAGGAGTTTTAATAAAAATCTGTCCGTTTTCTTTTTAAATTCAACTGCACCATCAATAGCTCTGTTGAACGTTACCAAAGTTCCGTTGATTGATTTTGTTTCTCCAGATTTGATGAAAATGTTCTGTCTTCCTGTTTCAGCTGTAGAAACTAAATGAAGATATTCGGCACCGTTTTGATCAGCAACTAAACTGTCCTTTTTTCTTTGAACATAATCCAAAGTTTTCACTTTAATTTCCTGTCCGTGGAAATCATAAGTTGCATTAAAGTCTTTGTGTAATGGTGACATTAGATAAGGAACATCCTGATAATTCAGTACGTCGCCTTTATTTTCAATCTGAATTTTAAAGAAATGTTTGTCTGTTACAATTTCGTTTGAAGTTTCACCCTCTCTGATGGTCATTTGCCCTTCAAAACTGATGTATCTTGTAATGGCACCACCGATAAAAATTAAAATAAAAGAAAGGTGGAAAACCAAAACCGGCCATTTTTCTCTTTTCCACAGACGATATCGTGCAATGTTTCCGATGAAATTTAAAATAAGAAGAACCATAATCAGTTCAAACCATTTAGCTTCATAAATTAAAGCTTTTGCAGCAGGTGTTCCGTAGTCGTTTTCAAGGAACGTCGCATAAGCCATCGAAAATGCGTAAACCAGCAATAGCACTGCCATTGTTCTGGTTGAAATAAGAATATCTTGGATCTTCTTCATGATTTTTTTTACTAGACATGCAAAAATAAGGATGATAAAACGAAAGGGAGAGAAAAAAAGCTGTTTTTTGTCATTAGAACCCCATGAAACTGTTATTTTGAATCATTCTTAATAGTTTTGAATTCTTTGTTGAAAATCTAAAACATCTGTGAATCAGTGCAGAAATAAGACTTTGTTTTGATGAAAAAAAACAGAGACAATATTAAAAAAACACTAAATTTGCCGAGATTGACATTATGGAAAAGAAAACACAAAAACCGCAGACCGATTCGCCTGAAAAAGGCAAAATTTTATCGAAGCCACGCATCTTTTTCGGATTAACTTTTATTGTTTTTTCGGGAGTTCTAGCACTTTCTTTCATTTCATATTTAATGAATTGGAAATCAGATCAAAGCCAAGCCGGAACGATGCTCGAAAAAAGCATACAATCTTCTAATATTTTTGGGAAATTGGGTGACTGGCTGGGCAATATTTTTATATTTGAAAGCATTGGTGTTGCATCATTTATTGTTGCATTCCTTTTTGTGGTTTTCGGGACGATGATTCTGAAGAAAAAAATCTTTAAGCCGTGGATGACTTTCGGACATTCTTTATTTTTTATCTGTTGGTTGCCTATCTTTTTTGGAGCGATTACAAAAGGTCAGGGAAATGCCGGAGTTTTAAGCGGAGTGTACGGTTACCAAATAATGGATTCGCTAAATGCAATCATTGGAAGTGTTGGTCTTTGGCTGGTTTTAGTGGTGAGTATCGCTTTATATTTTATCTTAGAATTTAATTTACGTCCAAGTTCAATCAAATCAAAATTCAACGAGATTAATGAAAATACGATTGGTAGAGTAAAATCGATGATGCCAAATTCAAGTGAAAATTTTGAAGCGGATGAAGAGTTAGAAAGCGAAATTCAGGATTCTCAATCAAATGTTACTGTAACTGATGTTTCCGGCAATGTTAAAGTGCAGGAAACTGCAAAACCTGCGAAAGTTTCAAACGAAATTCAGCCTTCTGTGAATGTAGAAACCATCGTAACGCCTAATCAGACTTCATTTGAGGAAATTAAAAAAGATTCTTCATCAACCGTAAGTTTAGATTTAAATACAAAACCTGTCATTCCGGTTGCAAGACCTGAAGAAGCTTTTGATATGAAACCGTCAACTCCTTCAACCGACGGAATTAAATTTAATGTAGAAGTTGCTCCTGCTGTTGAGATTTTAACTGATGCTGAAATGCACTCAAATGATTTGGTAGAGAAACACGGTTTGTATGATCACCGTTTGGATTTGCCTAAATTTCAAATGCCTACTTTAGATCTTTTGAAAGATTACGGAAATGAAGAAATTTCAGTTAATAAAGAAGAATTAGAAGAAAATAAAAATAAAATTGTTGGATTATTAAAGAACTTCAACGTTGGAATTGCTGAAATTAAAGCGACGATCGGACCAACAGTTACTCTATACGAAATTGTACCTGAGGCGGGAATCAGAGTTTCTGCGATCAAAAAGCTGCAGGATGACATTGCGTTGAATCTTTCCGCTTTAGGAATCAGAATTATCGCGCCAATGCCAGGAAAAGGCACCATCGGAATTGAAGTTCCGAGAAAAAATCCTACGATGGTTTCTATGCGTTCGGTAATTGCTTCACAGAAATTCCAGAATACAGATATGGATCTTCCTGTTGTATTTGGAAAAACGATTTCTAATGAAGTTTTCATGGCCGATTTATCAAAAATGCCTCACCTTTTGATGGCTGGTTCTACGGGTCAGGGAAAATCGGTTGGTATTAATGCAATTTTGACTTCCCTACTTTACAAGAAACATCCAAGTGAATTGAAATTCGTAATGGTTGATCCTAAAAAAGTGGAACTTTCCTTATATTCTAAAATCGAAAGACATTATTTAGCGAAACTTCCGGATTCTGATGATGCCATTATTACTGACACTCATAAAGTAATCAATACATTGAATTCCCTTTGTGTAGAAATGGATCAGCGATATGATTTGCTTAAAAATGCTTTTTGTAAAAACTTAAAAGAATACAATAAAAAATTCAGCGAAAGAAAATTAAATCCTGAAAATGGACATCGATATTTACCTTACATCGTTTTGGTTGTCGATGAGTTTGCAGATTTGATTATGACTGCCGGAAAAGAAGTTGAACTTCCTATCGCAAGATTAGCACAGCTGGCAAGAGCAGTCGGAATTCACTTGATTGTTGCTACTCAAAGACCTTCTGTGAATGTAATTACAGGTATGATTAAAGCAAACTTTCCTGCTAGAGCGGCATTTAGAGTAATTTCGAGTGTGGATTCAAGAACGATTCTTGATTCTCCGGGTGCAGATCAGTTGATTGGAAAAGGGGATATGCTTTATTTTAACGGTAATGAAATCTTAAGGCTTCAATGTGCTTTTATTGATACCCCAGAAGTTGAAAGACTCGCAGAATTCATCGGGGAACAAAAAGGGTATGCTTCAGCTTTCATGCTTCCGGAATATGTGAGTGAAGGAGCAGCAAACTCTGTAGGAGCATTTGATCCGAATGAAAAAGATCAATTATTTGATGAAGCAGCAAGAATTATTGTTTCTACACAGCAAGGTTCTACTTCAATGCTTCAGAGACAATTGAAACTAGGATACAACAGAGCAGGAAGAATTATGGATCAGTTGGAAGCAAGCGGTATTGTTGGCGGATTTAATGGGGCTAAAGCGAGAGAAGTTCTAATTAGTGATCTGAATTCTTTGGAACAGTTTTTGGAAGACCTGCGAAATTAAAAAAACAGTCAGATTTAGATTTTAACTTTTAAGAGTTGAAAATGTCTAAGTAGTAGAAAATTTAGAAAAAGAAACATGAAAAAAATAATATCAAAAATAGTATTTGGAAGTTTTGTAGTAGGAAGTATTGCTTTTGTTCAGGCTCAGAAAATTGATGCCAAAGCAAAAAAAATATTAGATGATGTAACGGCAAATTACAAATCTAAAAAGAATTCTTATTTCAAATTTGCTTTTGGAAGCGGTGTAAATGGAACGGTTAGTAAAAACGAACCCGGAATTTATTACACAGCCGGAGAAAAATATAAATTGAAAATCATGGAAACCGAACAGATTTTCGATGGAAGCAAAATTTACAACATCAACACAGAAGATAAAGAAGTGACCGTAGCAAAGCCCAATGAAAGCTCTACAATGTTCTCTCCAATTAATTATTTGACATCTTACAGAAATGATTACAACGTTTCTTACAGCGGAAAAAAGACGATTGATGGCGTAAGCGCAGATTTCATCACATTAACTCCAGTAAAAGCTAACGGATTAAAATCAATCTACATTTTTATTGATGGTGCAAAAAAGCAAATGCTTAAGCTCGAACAGCACGGAAACAATAAAGATATTGCAGTAATTTCAATTAAAGAATACAAAGAAAACCAGCAATTAGACCCAAATATGTTTGTTTTTGATAAGAATAAATTCAAAAATTATCTTGTTACAGAATTATAATTCTAAATAAATATTAAAATTTAAAGTCACAAAGGAAACTTTGTGGCTTTTTCATTAATTTTGGCGAATGTTTAAAATATTAGACCGATACATCATTAAAACCTTTTTTGGTCCGTTCTTATTTATATTCAGTGTTTTGTTTTTCATTTTTATTGTAAACATTATCTGGATTCAGCTTGGGCAATTCATGGGAAAAGGTCTTACCACGTTTCAGATCATGAAGCTTCTTTTTTATCTGGGAGTGAATGTGGTAAGTATGGTTTTACCCTTGACGATACTTCTGGCAAGCATTATGTCTTTTGGTGAATTTGGTGAGCGCTACGAATTAGCTGCCATGAAAGCTGCCGGAATTTCATTGACGAGAGTAATGATGCCGCTTTTAGGGGTTGTGACTTTATTGGCAATCCTACTCTATCTCTTTTCCAGTAATATAATTCCCGATTTTCAGAGAAAGGCTAGAAATATGCTTTTCAATATTGCACAGACCAAACCTGCATTGAATTTTACACCGGGTCAGTTTATAGATCAGATTCCGGGATACATGGTGAAATTTGATAAAATTGAAGGTGAAGATGGGCGTGATCTTGAAGGAATTTTCATTCATAAAAAAGCAAGTACATTCGAAAATCAACAATCAATCGTTGCAGAAAAAGGAAAATTTGTAACACCTCCGAATAAAAATTATCTGCAGTTGGTTTTATTTAACGGTTACGTTTTTGAAGACAGCTATGCCGGAAAAGCAGAAAATGTAAGATTAAAACAACCTGATCAGGCTATAAAATTTGATACGCTGGTTTCTCATTTTGATGTCAGTGAAATCATCAACAAAGCAATTGAACAAGAGAAAATCACTGAAGATTTCCGTTTTCAGTCGTTTGAAGAATTATTTGGCACGATTAGTAAAACCAAAAAAGACAATGCTAAATTGGTCAGCAATATCAGTACAGAAGTAATATCTCAAACAAGCTCTGTAGTGAGTTATATGGATAAAAACAAGTCGAAAGCTCCTGTGAAATCTCAGTATAAATTTGATACCATCAAGAAAGACAAAAAGCTTGAGATGATTTATAATGCGCACAGCAGATTAGATAATTTAAAAACGTCATTAGATTCAAAAAGTCAGGAACTTAATCCGAGTGTCAAGTACTTTAATAAAGTTGTGATTTATCAACAGAGAATGATTACTTATTCATTTACGTGTATTATTTTCTTTATGATTGGTGCGAGTTTGGGATCAATCATCCGGAAAGGAGGGATGGGTGTTCCCGTTATTGTAGCGATTGTAATCTTTATTATATTTTATGTAATTAATGTTGGTTTTGAAAACATAGCATGGTCCGGAAAAATGAGTCCGTATTTGGCGGCTTGGCTTCCCAACATGATTTTGTTTCCTTTTGGAGTTTTGATGACGTATAAAGCATTAACAGATTCTCAATTGTTTGATTCTGAAAAATACAAAGCGTTCTTCAAGCCTATTACGAAGCTTTTTGTAAAGGATAAAGAACATAAAAGATATCAGTAATATCATATCCGGAGCTTGTCTTCGGATTTTTTTGGTTTAAACTGAAAAATTATTTAAAAATATTAAATTCTCGAAAAAAAACCTCATATTTATCAACTAATTTAAATGAAATTAATAATGAAAAAAGTTTTACTGTTTGGCTTGTTCAGTTTGATGACTTCAAGCGTTTATGCACAAGAAGAAAATACTGATTACGAACTAAAAGCCGATGAAAAATATGGCTACGTTATCGATAAAAACGGAAAGAAAATTGAAGGAATCGTAAGATTGGCAGGAAGCGATATGAGTCCGTGGGTTAATCAGAAGAAAGTAAAATTCATTGCTACAGCTGATATCGACAAATCTAAGAAAAAGCAGAAGTTTAAAACAATGGATTCTGATGATTTGAAAGAATACGTTGCCTACGACGACAGCAATAACGAAAGACATTTTGAAGTTGTAAAATATACCAATACCAAAGAAGGTTTCAACACCGCGACCGGAGGATTAAGCGGAAACATCAAAGCATTTAATAACCTTACCAAAAGCAATCAGTTTGCAGAAGTTGTGACAGACGGTAAAATAAAGGTTTATAAATTATACGGTTACCCTACCACTTTCTCAGCCGGACAAAGTCAAATCGACAAAGCTGACCAGGAAACTGAAAGAATGAGAAAAAATCCTTCTTTTATTTACACCAAAAAAGGAAGCAAGTTGAAAGAATTGGATCTTAAAGAATCAAAAATCATCACCGCAGATTGCAGTTATGTAAAAGGAAAAATTGCAAGCGGCTCTTATGCTTCTCTGAAAAATGATGAGAAAAAAAGATCCGGTTTAGGAAGATTGATCAAAAGTCAAATTGACGATGTGATGTCTAATGTTCCTCAGATTGTAGATGAAGTGATTTTAGATTATAACGAAAACTGTAAATAGTTTTTTTCAAATAGAAATTGAGCAACTGCTTTTGCGGTTGCTTTTTATTTTAAATCAAGTTGGCAACGAACATTATTTTTTCACAGTTAAAATCATATTTTTTATTACCTTTAATTAAATCATTTAATTCTTTTCAAATGAAAAAATTATTACTCATCTTATTAGTCAGTACGAGCGTTTTCACTTTTGCCCAGCAAAACGACAAGCAAGCCTATATAAAAAAAGAAAGTATTGGCGGAAAGCTCGATTTTAGTAAAAGAATTGAAGAAAAATACCATAACGAAACGTCAATTCCATTTGGTGAAGAGCATTTCATGAAAAAAGATTATGCTGTGTTACTTTGGGCAGCCAATGTAAGGACTTTAGGAATTGAATCTTTTAATCAGGCTGTGAAGATCTGGGAGGAAGTTTATAAACGCAGTTTGACCGAGCCTGAAGCAAAAGCTTTGAAAACAGGATTTGAAGCTAAATTTTAAATATAAAAATTAAACTGCACATTTTTTGTTTGAGATACCATCAAATCTCAAAATCATTACAATGAAAAAAGTACTTCTGATTTCCGGCTTACTACTGATTTTTTCGTGCAAAAAAGAAAATGAGCAAAAACTGTTGAAAATTCTAATCCCTCAGACAGTTTAAACTTAAAATCAAATGTTGATTCTTTAAATTTAAAAAATGATTTAACCTCGATTGATGGAATAAAAAAAGAATACAATCTCCTGAACTCAAAGTTACTTGCAAAGAAATTAGATTCTGTTGGTTTTAAATATGAATGTGAAGAAAGATCAGGAAATGTCGTTTATTATTCCGAAAACGGAACTTTAAAAGTCATTAAACATTTCACAGCTGACAGCCATTTTTCTTCCACAGAAAATTATTTCGTTAATGATGATCAACCGTTTTTTGTATTTAAAGATGATACCGTATGGAGTTTTGATGGCGGCACACCCGAAAAACCTGAAACGAAGGATGATGTCACTCAGCAAAGAATGTATTTTTCAGACAATAAAATCATTCAGTGTTTAGAAAAAAAGTTTACCATAAAATCAAGCGATTCAACTAAACCAAATCCTGAAAATATTCCTAACACAGAAAGTAAAAATTGTTCTGCAAATGAAGTTCAGGAAACTTTCGCATTACTTCTAAAAAATAAAGATAAAAAAGGCAGCATCAAATGTCTGTAAAACAAAAAAACGTGGCTTCGAAATATTCGAAGCCACGTTTTGTATAATTAAAAACTGAAAGTTATACTTTCATAATTTCAGCTTCTTTTGTCTTAAGATGGTCGTCACAAAGTTTCACATGTTTGTCTGTAAGTACCTGAATTTCATCTTCAGTACTTTTTACAGCATCTTCAGAAATACCTTCCAGTTTCTTTAGTTCTTTGATACCGTTTTGTCTTGCGTTTCTTATAACGATTTTTGTATCTTCAGTTTCTCCTTTAGCTTGTTTAGCCAATTCTCTTCTTCTGTCCTCCGTCAATGGCGGAACATTTAGAATGATATTTTCACCGTTATTAGATGGAGCAAAGCCTAAATTTGAATTGATAATTGCTTTTTCTATCGCTCCGATCGCAGTTCTATCCCAAGGTTGAATTGAGATGGTCATCGCATCGGGAATAGAAACGTTAGCAACCTGATTAAGAGGAGTCGGAGCACCGTAATATTCTACCATCACATCCTGAACCATATTCGTAGATGCACGTCCCGCTCTGATTCTTTGAAATGCATGATCCAAGTGCTTGATAGCCGCTTCCATATCATGTTTTACAGATTCTACGATAAGATCTAATTCTTCCATTATATAATAAAAATTTGATAAGTTACACATCAATAAATATGAGCAATAAGTAATCGTAATAATTAATTTTGACTAAATAATCCTTTTTACTTTTGCCTATTATTTTTTTAATTCTTAAATATTAACTAAAGTTCCTACATTTTCTCCTTCTACAATCTTCACCAAATTACCATCTTTATTCATATCAAATACAATGATTGGTAATTTATTTTCGTGGCTTAAAGTGAATGCAGTCATATCCATCACTTTAAGATTTTTCTCAAATACTTCGTCGAAAGATAATGAGTTGTATTTTACAGCATTTTCGTTTGTCTCAGGATCGCTGTCGTAGATTCCGTCTACTCTTGTTCCTTTTAAGATAACGTCTGCACCAATTTCGATAGCCCTTAGAGTTGCTGCTGTATCAGTTGTGAAATAAGGATTTCCAGTTCCCGCTCCGAAGATTACGACTCTACCCTTTTCAAGATGTCTTACCGCTCTTCTTTTGATAAAAGGCTCAGCTACTTTGTCCATTTCGATGGCAGATTGCAGTCTTGTTTTGATTCCTGCGTCTTCCAAAGCGCCTTGTAATGCCATTCCGTTGATTACGGTTGCAAGCATTCCCATATAATCACCTTGTACTCTGTCCATTCCAGCTGCAGCTCCTGCAACACCACGGAAAATATTTCCTCCTCCAATAACGATAGCAGTTTCGCAGCCTAAGTCAACTACCTTTTTATTTCCTGAGCATACTCCATCAGTCTTTCGGGATCGATACCGTACTGTCTGTTCCCCATCAATGCTTCACCACTCAGTTTTAGAAGGATTCTTTTATATTTCATCTTTAAATTTATAATAGTTTTTGAGAATTAATTTCGTCAAAAATTAACTTTGCAAATATAATCAATATAAATATTGAAAAAAGAAAAATATTTAATACTAAATAATGAAGTAAATATTTTGATAAGTACGAAAAAGGATTATTTTTGCATTAATTAATTACTGATTTGAAGAAAGTTCTAATTTTTTCACTATTTCTTTCGGGAATTGTTTCATTTGCTCAAACTGGAACAAATGTATATCCGTTTCTGAATATTCCGGTTTCTGCAAGACAGGCTGCTTTAGGCGGCGACGCAATTACAACGAGAGATCACGATGTCTCTTTTGCCATTGCCAACCCTGCTTTACTGAATAAAGAATCTGATAAACAATTGTCTGTAAATGCCACGGCATATCTCGCAGACTCAAAATACGGAACAATTGCTTACGCCAGAGATCTTGATAACGGTCATATGGTAACGGTAAATGCTCGTTATATGAGCTACGGAAATATCCCAAGAACGGATGACAGCGGTTTTGAAATGGGAGAATTCTCAGCTTCAGATGTTGCTGTAGGTGGCGGATACGCTTATCAGTTTGAAGAAGACTGGACGATTGGTGGTGGATTAAATTTTATTACTTCAAAAATTGATACCTACACTTCTTCCGCATTGGCAGGAACTTTGGGAGTTACCTATCATCCGAAACGAACTAAAGAAGTAGTTTCTGTAGTAATAAGAAACTTCGGATATCAGTTTAAATCATTTAACGGCGAAAGAGAAAACCTTCCTTTCAGAATAGATTTAGGATATACTAAAATATTAAAAGCATTTCCTTTAGCAATTACCATTACAGCTCACGATTTACAACAATTTGATATTTCTTCAGAATTCAATGTAAACGGACAGGAAGTAAATGCTGGACGTAAAATTGCCGATCACTTCTCTTTAGGCGCAGAGCTTTTCCCAGAAAAAAGTTTTAATTTCAGATTGGGATATAATGTAAGAAGAGGAAATGAGTTGGCTGTTGCCGATCAAAGAAATTTCTCAGGACTTTCTGCCGGTTTCGGGCTCAAAGTTTCAAAATTTCGTATCGATTATGCACATGTGAGATATCATAATTCTTCTAACGTTAATCAAATCGGAATTTCTGTAGATCTTAGCGGTCATCAAGGAGAATAATATAAGATGATTTCTTGTTTTTTGTAAGATAAAATCTTAGATTTTCTTGCACTTTCAGATTTTTTTTGAAATTTGTAGTATGAAAAAACCAGTGATAGCAATTGACGGATTCTCATCTACAGGGAAAAGTTCTATTTCAAAAATTATTGCCGAAAAATTAGGGATTGTACATCTCGACACTGGTGCTCTATATCGTGGAATTACTTGGTTTGCATTACAAAACTGTCTGAGTGAAGACCAAACCATCAATCTTCAGCAGCTTTTTGATTCTTTTTCATTAATCGAACTTGAATTTAAAAATGATAATGGTGAATTGGTTTTATTTTTAAATCATATCAATATTTCAAAAGAAATTCGTTCCAACGAAGTTTCAGATAATGTAAGTCTTATCGCCAAACAAAAAGAAGTTAGAGATTTTCTTTTACAGTCTCAGCGCAATTTGGCAGAAAAAGGTGGAATTATAATGGATGGCAGAGATATTGGCACAGTAGTACTGCCAAACGCCGATTTTAAATTTTTTCTGACTGCTAGTATTGAAGAAAGAACCAAAAGAAGATATCAGGAATTACTGAGTTTAGGAATAGATGCTGACGAACAGCAAGTGAAAGAAAACCTTATTGCAAGAGATAAAATCGACAGTGAGCGAGAAATTGCACCTCTAAAGCAGGCAGATGATGCAATTGTCATAGATAACACGATGCTTACTAAGAAAGAGACAATAGAAAGTATACTGACACATTTAAAAAATTAACAATTTTTATAGGTTAAAAACACTATTTGGTATATTAATTGTAACATTTGATACATAAAATATTTATTAACATAATTAAAAAAACAAGGAATGTCTAGAAAAGAAAACAATACAGCAGGTATTTTAGCAGGATTATTGGCAGGTGCTGCAGCAGGAGTAATCTTAGGAATGTTATATGCTCCGGAAGAAGGTAAAGAAACCAGAAAAAAAATTAAAAACAAAGCGAACGACCTGAAGGAAGAAGCTAAAAATAAATACGGAGAAGTTTCTGAAAAGTAAAAGATCAGTATGGAAACATCTCTTCTACTTTCAAAGAAACAGCAAGCAGCGTAGCACATACTGTAAAAGATGGTTACGACAAATATAAAGATCAGATTGTTTCTAAAACTACTGATATTGTAAAAGATGTTGAAACAGGATTGAATGATTTGAAAGGATAATTCATTTTAATTTAAATAATAAAAGGAACTTTGACCAAATTAAAGTTCCTTTTTTTGTAACTTTTAAAAAAAACAATGATTGAAACTGTAAAAGAATATGCATCAAAGCGAATAGATTTGCTAAAAATTCAGGCGACAGAAAAGTCGTCAATTTCGGCAGGAGTAATTGCTTACTTAGTTATTTTATTAGCTGCTTTTGCTTTTTTTATTATCCTTTTTAATTTTGGATTGGCATTTTTTATTGGTAAAGCATTGAACAATACTTCTTATGGATTTTTAATTGTTGCTGCATTTTATTTGCTTATCACAATTTTAGTTGTTACCTTTAAAAAGCGCATCGTAAATGTTGTTGCCGATAAAGTAATAGAATTTTTAAATCACTAATTATGAGCAGAAATTATAGTAGCTTAGAAGAACTTAGAAGAAAGAAAAAGCTTTTAAAAAGTGAAGTTGAGGATTTAGAAGGATTGTTAACTTTCAAAAATACAAAAGAAAGCTTAAGTGCATTCACCAATGGTTTAACTGATCAATATCTGAAAGAAAAAATTGATGAAGATGGTGAAGAAACCACAGTTCTCAGAAAAGATGTCATCGCCAAACAGTTGACTTCAGAGGTAAAAGATTTATTACTCAATAGAAATACCGCGATGGGAATTGCCGGAAGCGCCTTCAAAGGTGATGCAATGGACACGCTTGTGAAACTTGCAGTGACAGCTTTTGTTGCCAATTACGCCAAGAAAAACATGAGAAGCTCAAATTGGAAAAAGAAAGTATTAGGCGCAGCATTAATTTATGTAGCACCAATGGCTTTAAAATTTCTTAGAACAAAATTAGAGGCTTATCAAAAAACAAAAAGTGTATCCAGTATGGAGCAACTTATATAATATTAATGAGTTAGATATTAGAATCTAAAATTTAGTTTAATAAATAAGTTATGTTTTAAAATCTAATTTCTAACTTCTATTTTGAATACAATTGGCCTAAAATAATTCCGGCCGCCATAGATACATTCAAACTTTCTGTAGATTGAGATTTTCCAAATCTTGGAATTGAGATTTTTTCGTGAAGTAATTTTTCGGTTTCTTCACGCATTCCCTTTCCTTCGTTTCCTAAAATTAAATTGATTTTTTCCGGCTTTTCAAAGGTGTAGATATTTTCTCCATCCATATCTGTACCTATGTTTGTGTTTTTAGTTTCAGATAAATAGTCAACGAGATTACAGTAAACAATATTGACTCTTGTGAAAGATCCCATACTTGCCTGAATAACCTTTGGATTGTAGAAATCTACTGTGTCTTCACTACAAATGATCTGCTCGATTCCGAACCAATCTGCCAAACGAATAATTGTTCCTAAATTTCCCGGATCCTGAATTCCGTCTAAAACCAACTGGATATTTTTATCTTCTAACTTAGATTCTTCATTTAATTCACAAACTGCCACAGAATCTTTAGGATTTTGTAGGAAACTAATCTTTTTCAATTCATTTTCAGTGATTTGATGTATAATGGTTTCCTTAAAATTTAAATTTTGAGGATTTGTAGAAAATATTTCTTTAATTTTAAAGTTAGAATTGGGAAGTTCGGAAATGATTTTATTCCCTTCAACCAAAAACAAATTGTATTTTTGCCTGAACTTCTTTTTATCTAAAGACTGTAAAACTTTTATTGTATGAGCTGTAAGCATTTTAAGAATTCTCCTCAAAAATATTATAAAATTCTATCATTTGCAACTGTTGTTGGTGTCCTTTATGCTTGTAGTACCACAAAAAAGTACCTGAAGGTGAATTTTTACTGACAAAAAACAACTTTCAATTTGAAGATAAGAAAGAATTTTTTGATGAAGAACTGAAGAATTACGTTCAGCAAAAACCTAATAAGAAAGAATTGCTTTTCATGCCGCTTGGGCTTTTATTGCACAATGCTGCAAATCCTAAGTATGATACATTATTCAGTGAATATTTGACCTACCCCAGTGAAATGAGAGATCAAAAGCTAAGGGATTCACTATTCGTTAAATACAATATGCCTGAAAGCATTGGGAAAAGTTTATTGTGGGACAGAATTTTACATAACTTTGGAACGCCGCCGGTAATTCTTGATCAGACAAGAACAGACAAGAGCGCAGAGTCTATTAAAAAAGAATGACTTACCGTGGTTATTGGGATTCTGAGGTTAAATTTAAACACGAATTAGATTCAACTTCCAAAAAAGCAGCGGTAACTTACTTTTTAACGCATAACAGCCCAACCAACATTAAAGAATATTACTATAATATTCCTGATGCTGCAGTTAAAAGTCTTTATCAGCAAAACATCAACGAAACACTTATCAAGTCAAAAAAAGTACTTGATCAGACAGTTCTTGAAAAAGAGGTTGCAAGAATTAATGATATCATGCGAAGAAGCGGTTATTATAAATTTAATAATGGCAATGACGAAGTATATTTTGTAGCTGACTCATTAAAAGATAGAAAAAATGTACCGTTAACGCTTGAAATTCATAAAGATTCTGCAGATTCGCCATATAAACGTGCTACATTTGGAAATATAGATGTTGCCATCGTTGATGAGCCAAGTGATTTTGGCAGAAAAACGGTGAAAGACAGTTTGCGAAGAATCAGATTTCATAAAATGAATGATAATTACAAAACCAATTCTATCTGGAGAGCAATTATTGTTGATAATAAATCAGTTTATAATCAAAATCAACTTGATTTAACGAAAAGAAATCTTCTTGCAATGAATAATTTTAGCATTCTGAAAGCTAAAGATTCTTTAAGACAAGGTGGCGCCATAAAGCCAAATGACAGCATCATTGATGTTTTGTATTTGCTAAAACCACTTCCAAAATATGAACTTAAATTAGGTACAGATTTAAATTATTCTCAATTTTTAAATTGGGGATTATCCCCTTCAGTCGATCTTACTACGAGAAATGTGTTCCGAGGTGCAGAAAACCTTTCTACAAGCCTTTCTGGTACTTTCGGACGTGTTGTGAACCCACGGGATTTAGATAACAGGATTTGGGCTTATGAACTATCAGCTCAGGCCTCTCTAAGTTTTCCTCGTTTATTACTGCCTTTTAATTACTATAAATTGATTCCTAAAAGATATACACCAACATCATCAATTGTTTTGGGAGCATCGGTGCAGAATAATATAGGATTAGGCAGGGTTAACTTTAATACAGGTTTAAATTATTTTGCTAACGTTAATGATCAGTCATCACACAGATTGACTTTATTTAATACGCTTTTCAGTTTAACAAAAAATAAAGACAGCTATTACGATTTCTTCGTTAATGATGATGCCGTGAGAAGAGATGTCTTTGGAGATTATTTTGCATACAGCCCTACAACAGCACAACAGTTTAATTCTGGCGCATTGACAAGAGATCAAGTTTCTGAGCAAATCATTACAGATTTACCCTATATTGAAAGTCTTAGTCAGGAAAAAACTGACAAATTATTATTGCCTTTTCTTGGAACGCTAGTCAACAAAGACAGACAAACTCAGGATGTTCTTATTTCATCTTTTATTTATAATTTTATTTACAACGAAATCGGAAAAAAAGATTATCCAAACGCATTCTATTTTAATGGGAAAATGGAAGTTGCAGGTAATATCCCGAGCATATTCAATCAAAAAAGAAAAGATGATGGTGGCGTTTTGAGAAGTCCGGAACGTACAATTTTCGGAATTCCTTATGCACAGTTTGTGAAATTTGATTTTGATGTAAGAAAGTATTTTAAATTTAATGGAAACCAAACATTAGTTCTTCGCCAATTTATCGGATTAGGAATTCCGTATGGAAACTCTTCTTCTATGCCTTTTGTACGATCTTATTTTAATGGTGGTGCAAATGATATTCGTGCTTGGGTGGCTTTTGGAGGTTTAGGCCCCGGCGGTTCTCAGGTTGACGAAAGAGTGAGAACTTATTTAATGGGTAATGTGAAATTGACAACCAATTTAGAATATAGAATTCCGCTTAATGACATGTATGAAGGTGCAATTTTCACAGACATCGGAAACGTTTGGAATACAGAAAACAATGGTTTTGATGATCAGTTTAAATTTAATAAATTCATCAGAGAAATGGGTGTCGGCAGCGGAGTTGGTTTAAGAGTAAATGTAGCGTATATCACTTTAAGATTAGATTTGGCCTATAAAATTTATGACCCGAACAAACCTGATGGCGAAAGGTGGAGATTCAATCAATTTCAGCCTTTGAAACCTACACTAAATATCGCATTTGGATATCCTTTTTAATCCGCAGAAATTCCCAATACAAAATAAACTACAGCAATCACTCTGGCGAGAATCTCTCTGGATTGGTTTCTGTAGAAACTTTCGGGTTTGTTGACATCTTGCGCATCAAATCCTAGCGCATTCATGTTATTATTTCTTGCAAAAAACAATGCCCGAAGATTATGAAAACCTTGTGAAACGATAATGACGTTTTTCTTTCCGTAAATATCTTTGCAGCGTAAAATACTTTTATACGTGTTAAAACCTTCCGGATCTTCAATAATGATATCTTCCGGAACACCTTCCTGATAAATCAAATAATTTTTCATTGCAGCCGGCTCATTGTAACCTTTGCTTTTTTCACCACTCACGATGATTTTTTTTATTTTTCCGTGATGATACAGCAATGCTGCTGCATCCATTCTTTTAGTAAAATAAGGATTAGAAAGCCCCGAACGCATTCTGGGAGAAGTTCCCAAAACCAAAGCAATTTCTCTTGGCGGAATTTTTGAAATCTTATTATACGTTCTTCCGTTGGTAATCCCAAAAACCCAGACATTACAAAGACATATCAAGAGAAAAACCAATTCTATTGATAAAAAAATAAATTTAAATATGTTTCGGATGATTCTCAACTAAAGTCAAAGTTAAGCTTTATTTTCTTAGTTTTCGCAATCGACATGCAAGCTAAAATTTTACCTTGAGCCTCTTCTTTTTCGGTAAGATATTCGTTTTCTAAAAGCTCAACTTCTCCTTCTTCCAAAGTACATTCACAGCTTCCGCAAATTCCCGATTTACAGGAATAAGGAACATTGAATTTTTGAATTAAAAGTTGTTGCAGAATTTTTTCTTTATTATTTGGAAGTTCAGTCTGATAATTTTCCCCAAACATTTTAAAGTCTATCTGTACATTTTCAATCAACGGAAACTCTTTTTCTACAGGATAAATATCATCATTAAACTCTTCAAATAATTCAAAATGAATATTCTTCTTCGGAATTCCGTGATGGTAGCAGGCATTTGCCAGAGTTTTGATCATCTCCCCTTTTCCACAAATCAAAACTTCATCTACTGCATCCCAAATCGTAGATTCTTCATCGGTGTCATCTAAGTGAAGGATCTGATTGATAATCAAATTTAATTTCTTGGCATCTAATCTCCCGTAGAAAAATTGGTCAGCAGTTTTTTCCTGAGAATAAAAGTAGAAAATCTGAAGCCTATCGCCATATTTATGAGCAAGATTATCTAAAAGATCACGATAAATAAGTTCCTCAGAGCTTTTATTTCCAAGAAACAAAAAAAGTCTCGTTCTCGGCTCGTTATAAAGAATGTTTTTAAAATGACTAAGAATCGGAGTAATCCCTATTCCTGCAGCAAAACCCACAATAGTCCGGAATTCACTAGGTTTTGAAACAATGGTAAATCTACCATTGGGCTCGCTTACAAGTAACTCATCACCAGATTGATAGTTTTTATAAAGTTCTGCAGTTGCTCCGTTTTGAGAATTAATTTTAATTCCTAATGTTATTTTTTCTTCATACGGCGCCGAAGTCATCGAATAATCATTGATAACTTCTTTTCCACCAGCATTGAATTTGATACTTACAAACTGCCCCGCCTCAAACTTAAAATTCTCACTAAGATTCTCAGGAATTTCAAGCTCCAACGAAAAAGTATTTTTGGTCAGGTCTTCCTTTTTAGCTATTTTTAGGCCGTGAAACTGCGTCAGTTTTCCTTTATAGATTTGTTGTTCCATACTTCATTTCAAAAATAAATAAAAAATAATTATGAAACGGTCTGTGACGTAATTTTCTTACCAATAAAACCAGTGAGAAATACCCGTCGTATATTTCATGATAACAACAGAATATCTACTTATGAAAAAGATACTTTTATCGACACTTTTAGCTGTCACACTTTTTAGCTGTAAAAAAGAAGCTGAAAAAACGGAGGAAAATATGATTGCGAATGATTCAATTTCAAATATAGCTCCAGAACCTCTTCCTGCAAAAGCTTCTCTAAAAGCGTTGAGTCCACAGCAAACTACTGATTTCTTACAAACTAAAAATGATACTTTATATGTAACCAATTTTTTTGCAACGTGGTGCGGACCATGCGTGAGAGAAATTCCACATTTTAAAGATAAAATTACAGAATTAAAAGGCCAGCCTGTGAAAATTACATTTATCAGTATGGATACCAAAGAAGTCTGGAATACTGAAGTTCCTACTTTCGTAGATAAACAAGGCATTAGAAACAATACCATTCTTTTAGATAATAGTCTGCTTGATGAAACTTTTTTTAAGAATAATTTTAAAGAGTGGAAAGGCGATGCAATACCATTCACATACATGAGAAAAGGTGATAAAACGGATGAATATTTAGGAATGATGACTTCAGAACTATTAAATTCAAAAATTGATTCTTTTATCAAGTAATTTTTCCGGAAACAATTTTTAATGTCAAATAAATTTAAAACCCTGTGTTCAGTCTTGGTCTTCGCAATCATCTGTATGGCGATTATCAATCTGAATACAGGATTTTTAAATTTAAATCTTCATGATTTTCTCTATAATTCTGAAAATGGACAAATCGCTGAAATCAGAGCTAATCGTGTTTTGGTCATGCTTTTGGCAGGGATTTCGATTCCGACATCCGGTTTTTTGATGCAGGAATATTTCCAAAATCCACTTGCTGGGCCCGATATTTTAGGAATTACATCTGTTGCAAGTTTATCCGTCGCTTTTTACATTTTCTTTTCGCACAGCATTTTACTGCCTGAATTTTTACAGAACAGCTTTTTAAGTCTATCCGCAATTGTTGGAAGTTTGCTTTTGATGCTCGTTCTGCTGTCAATGTCGAATAAATTTCAGGACAAATCATACTTGATCATTTTCGGATTCTTGGTTTCGGCGTTTGCAGGGGCAATAGTTTCTCTTTTGCAGTTTTACGCTGAAAATCAAAGTCTGAAAAACTATATTTTGTGGTCTTTCGGAGCGAATAATATGGTTTCGAGAAATCAGATTATCGTACTGTCGATTTTAGTGGGGATTGGATTATTTTGTTGTTTTAAAACCATCAAACCTTTAATAGGAAATTCTTTAGGAAGTTCTTATGCACAAAGTTTAGGAGTTAATTTAAATCATTTAAAAATATTGATCATTGTAACTTCTTCACTCTTATCTGCTTCTATCACAGCTTTTTTAGGGCCTATTTTATTTATAGGAATTATTGTCCCTCACTTCTGCAGATTGATTTACAACCCGTCAAAACTTTGGCAGCAATGGATTTTGAATATGTTTTTGGGAATGCTCATTATGTTGATATTTTCAATTACCGCTGAAAAAACTCAGATTCCATTGAATGTAATCAGTTCTCTGTTTGGAATTCCTGTAATTTTATTGATGCTTTTGAAGCAGAATAAGGTTTAAACTAAATTGTGAAGTCATTTATTAATTTTAAATCTCTCGCAGATATTCGAGAATATTTTTTTTAATTTAAATGATTAAAAATAATCCTCTCTGTTTGTCATTCCGGAGGAAACTAAGCTAAATTTGTAGAGATGCTTTCAGCTTGACAAACATTAATATTTAAATCAAAAAGAAAAATCTGTGAACATTTGCAGAAATTAAAGCTCAGACATGCACCTACAAATGAAACAAGCCAACATAGGCTACGACAAAACTTTAATTTCAAATGCCAATGCATCTTTGAATTTAGGTGACGTCTGCCTTTTGATAGGAAATAATGGTGTTGGAAAAACAACTTTAATTAAATCAATTCTTCATCAAAACTCTTTATTAGGAGGAGAAATTTTAATTGATAATAAAAATGTAAAAGAACTTTCGGTAAAAGAGATTGCAGAGAATATTGCAGTCGTGTTTTCTAAATCTGTCATTCCACAAAATCATACAGTTGAAGATCTTATTTCGCTCGGAAAATATATTTATTATCCTTTCTATTTTGAATTGAAACAAGAAGACAGAGAGGAAGTTAAGGAGATTATTCACGAATTAGATTTAACTCAATATAAAAATACGCTTCTCAGAAACCTTTCAGACGGAAACCTTCAGAAAGCATTTATAGGAAGAGCTTTGACACAAAATTCCCCGATAATTATTCTTGATGAACCAACCACTCATCTGGATGAAAAGAATAAATTAATCATCCTTAAAACGCTTCGAAAATTAGCCAAACAGCAAAAAAAACTCATTTTGTTTTCCTCTCACGATTGGAGACTGGCAAAGGAATTTGCTGATAAAATGTGGTATATTAAAGATAATCATTTATACTCAGGAATTGTGGAAGATGTTTTGCTGCAGCATGATGAACTCACAAATGTGTCACTGTTTCAGGTAAACGAAAATTTTGTAGCACCTTCCATAGAATCTCCGCAGATTCAGAAAGAAATGTTGTATTCTTTACTTCAAAAAAATTTCCAAAAAGATTTGTCATCTTTCGATTTTAGCTATAACGAATCAGTTTGGGAGATTTCATTTGCTAATAAACAGTACCAATGTGAATCTTTCGAAGAAATAGTTAAATTAATCTCAAAGCTTCATTAAATCAGCATTTTAATTATTTATATCACATACTATGCATGCATAGTATTATGCTAATCATACATTTTAATCTACTGAAAATCAGTATATTAATTAATTTTAACATTTGAAAATACTATGCATGCATAATATTTGCTACATTTGATAAAACCGATTAGCAAAAAAATATGATGGATAATAATAAAGAAAAAACAGAAAATGTTGACCTCATTCTAAAGCAGACTTGGTTAGCAGTTTCGAAAATGTACACCGAGCTTGCACAAGAACACGATTCTACTGCAGTTCAGGCTCTTACCTTATTGAAAATTGATCCGAAAGAAGGTACAAGAAGCACCAATTTGGGACCCAAAATGGCAATTGAACCCACTTCTCTCACAAGAATCATCAAACTCCTTGAGGATAACGGATATATTTATAAAGAAAAAACTACTACCGATAAGCGTGAAGTAATCATTAAGCTTACTGATAAAGGTTTAAGTTCAAGAAATATGTCTAAAGAAGTCGTTGTGAATTTCAACAAAAAAGTGATGGAAAAAATTGCTCCTGAAAAGTTGGAAACTTTCAAAGAAGTCATGACAGAAATTATGAAAATAGCTTCTGATTTAAACAACAGAAAATAACTTTCTCCTTTTGAGGAAAATTTATAAAGATTTATAATAAAACCCAAAAGGTTAAACTAAGCGATAATAACTAAAATAAAATATTAATGAAAAGACGAATCAAACATGTTACGGTTTTAGGTTCAGGAATTATGGGAAGCGGTATCGCTGCACACTTTGCCAACATCGGAGTGCAGGTTTCACTTCTTGACATTGTTCCGTTTGAGTTGAATGAAGCCGAGCAGAAAAAAGGTTTGACCAAAGAAGACAAGGCAGTTCGTAATAGAATTGCTTCCGAAAACTTTGAAAAACTTAAAAAAGCCAGCCCTGCACTACTCTATTCTCCGAAATTTGCGGAGCGTATTAAAGTAGGAAACTTTGATGATGATTTAAAGAAAATAAAAGATACCGACTGGATTATAGAAGTTGTTGTTGAAAAACTAGACATTAAAAAGTCAGTTTACGAGAAAATCGAGCAATTTAGAAAACCGGGAACTTTAGTTTCTTCAAATACTTCCGGAATTCCAATTAATATGTTGGTTGAAGGAAGAAGTGACGATTTCAAAAAATATTTTGCAGGAACGCACTTTTTTAATCCGGTAAGATATCTTCCACTTTTAGAAGTTATACCTACAACAGATACTGATCCGGAAATTGCAGATTTCTACATGTCTTATGGAGCCAAATTCTTAGGCAAAACAACCGTTTTAGCAAAAGACACTCCTGCGTTTATCGCTAACAGAATCGGAGTTTTCTCGATGATGGATTTGCTTCACAATGTTCAGAAATTAGGTTTAAATGTTTCTGATGTTGATAAATTAACAGGTCCGATTATTGGTCGTCCAAAATCTGCAACGTTCAGAACAGCCGATGTTGTTGGCTTGGATACTTTGGTAATGGTTGCAAACGGTGTTCGTAACAGCGGTGCTGAGGCGAATGATTTTAACAATGTTTTTGCTCTTCCTGACTATATTCAGAAAATGGTAGATAACAAATGGTTGGGATCAAAAACCGAGCAAGGTTTCTACAAAAAAGTAAAAGGTACAGACGGTAAATCTGAAATTCACGGATTGAATCTTGATACTTTAGAATACGAACTTCAAGGAAAATCTTCTTTCCCGACTTTAGAATTAACTAAAAATATAGATAAGCCAATTGACAGATTCAAAGTCTTGATTGGTGGAAAAGATAAAGCTGGAGAACTTTACAGAAAATCTTTGGGAGCATTATTCGCTTATGTTTCTCATAAAGTTCCGGAAATTTCTGATGAAGTTTACAAAATCGATGATGCAATGAGAGCTGGTTTCGGTTGGGAAAACGGACCATTCGAAATTTGGGACGCTGTTGGAGTTCAAAAAGGAATTGAATTGGCTACAGAAGCTGGCTACGAAGTTTCAGACTGGGTTAAGAATGTAGAATCTTTCTATAAAGTAAATGAAGATGGACAAAGTATTTTCGTTGATAAAAATTCAGGTGAATACAACAAAATTCCGGGACAAGATGCTTTCATCATTTTAGATAATATCAGAAAAAATAAAACACTTTGGAGTAATTCAGGAGCTTCTATTGAAGATTTAGGCGACGGAATTATCAACTTTGAAATTCGTTCTAAAATGAATTCTCTTGGAGGCGAAGTTTTAGATGGATTAAACAGAGCGATTGATTTAGCCGAAAAAGAATATGACGGTTTAGTTATTGGAAATCAAGGTGCAAATTTCTCTGTTGGAGCAAATTTAGCGATGATTCTAATGATGGCTATTGAGCAAGATTGGGATGATTTGAATATGGCAATCGCTTATTTCCAGAAATCGATGATGAGAGTTCGTTATTCTTCAATTCCTGTAGTAGTTGCTCCTCACGGAATGACTCTTGGTGGTGGATGTGAAATGACCATGCATGCAGACAGAGTGGTTGCAGCAGCAGAAACTTACATCGGACTAGTTGAAACCGGAGTTGGTGTAATTCCCGGCGGTGGCGGAACGAAAGAATTTGCTTTAAGAACTTCAAGAGAGTTCCACAGTGATGATGTGAAAAATAACAGACTTCGTGAGGCTTTCATGAATATAGCAATGGGTAAAGTTGCCACTTCTGCTTATGAAGCTTATGATATGGGAATTCTTGAAAAAGGAAAAGACATTGTAGTTGTAGACAAAAAACGTCAGATTGCCGAAGCTAAAAAAGTTGCAAAACTAATGGCTGAACAAGGCTACACTCAACCCATCGAGCAAACCGTAAAAGTTCTTGGAAAAGATGCTCTAGGTATGTTCTACGTAGGAACCGATCAGATGTTAACCGGAAAATATATTTCTGAACACGATAAAAAGATTGCAGATAAATTAGCTAACGTTTTGGTAGGTGGAAATCTTTCAGAACCAACAGTTGTGACCGAACAATACTTATTGAACCTTGAAAGAGAAACTTTCCTTCAGCTTTGTGGTGAAAGAAAAACTTTGGAGAGAATTCAGTTTATGTTACAGAAAGGAAAACCGTTGAGAAATTAATAACTATAAATATTTTAACACGAAGTTTGTCATTCCACAGGAATCTAAGCTTAGATGCTTTTAGCATGGCAAAATGTATGTTTAAATTAAAATAAATAAAAAAATGTCAAGACAAGCATATATAATCAAGGGATTTCGTACAGCAGTCGGAAAAGCTCCAAAAGGCTCACTCCGCTTCACGCGTCCCGACGTAATGGCAGCAATAGTAATCGAAAAACTGATGGCAGCTGTTCCGCAATTAGACAAAGACAGAGTTGACGATTTAATCGTTGGAAATGCAATGCCGGAAGCTGAACAAGGCTTAAATGTGGCACGTTTAATTTCTTTGATGGGATTAAATACCGACAAAGTTCCGGGAGTCACTGTGAATAGATATTGCGCATCAGGAAGTGAGGCGATTGCTATTGCTTCGGCAAAAATTCAGGCAGGAATGGCTGATTGTATTATCGCAGGTGGTACAGAATCAATGTCTTATATTCCGATGGGTGGTTACAAACCCGTTCCGGAAACTGAAATCGCAAAAACCAATCCTGATTATTATTGGGGAATGGGTTATACTGCGGAAGAAGTAGCAAAACAATTTAATATTTCCCGTGAAGAACAAGATCAGTTTGCGTTCGAATCTCACCAAAAAGCTTTAAAAGCAAATCAGGAAGGTAAATTTGCGAATCAAATCATACCAATTCCTGTTGAGTATAATTTCTTGGATGAAAATCAGAAAATGCAGACTAAAAAGTTTGATTTTTCTGTAGACGAAGGCCCAAGATTAGACACATCTTTGGAAGGTTTAGCTAAATTAAAGCCCGTTTTTGCAAACGGAGGAAGTGTGACAGCAGGAAATTCTTCTCAAATGAGTGACGGTGCAGCTTTCGTTATCGTGATGTCTGAAGAAATGGTAAAAGAATTAGGATTGGAGCCAGAAGCAAGATTAGTTGCGTACGCTGCGGCCGGACTTGAGCCAAGAATCATGGGAATGGGACCAATTTATGCCATTCCAAAAGCACTAAAGCAAGCTGGTTTAGAATTAAAAGATATTGAATTGATTGAATTAAATGAAGCATTTGCTTCTCAATCGGTTGCAATTAAAAAAGAATTAGGTTTAAATCCTGATATTTTAAATGTCAATGGTGGTGCCATCGCTCTTGGTCACCCGCTTGGTTGTACAGGAACGAAATTAACCGTTCAACTCCTTGACGAAATGAGAAAACGTGGAAATAAATACGGAATGGTTTCTATGTGTGTGGGAACTGGGCAGGGTGCTGCTTCAATCTTTGAATTATTATAACTAAAAAAACTACAAAATATAATGACTACAATTAATAAAACACTGAAAGGAGGTGAGTTTTTAATTAAAGAAATTGCTGCAAACGAAATCTTCACTTTAGAAGAACTTTCAGAAGAACAAAAAATGCTTCGTGATTCTGCGAAAGAATTTATCGACAGAGAAGTAATTCCGCATCATGATCGTTTTGAGAAAAAAGATTATGCATTGACTGAAGAAACAATGCGCAAATTAGGCGAAATGGGACTTCTTGGAATCACCGTTCCTGAAGAATATGGAGGTCTTGGGATGGGATTCGTAAGTACGATGTTGGCTTGCGATTACGTTTCAGGAGGAAATGGCTCATTAGCAACAGCTTACGGAGCACATACCGGAATTGGAACATTACCCACTCTTCTTTACGGAAGTGAAGAATTGAAAAAGAAATATCTTCCGGATCTAGCTACAGGAACAAAATTCGGTGCTTATTGCTTGACTGAGCCGGATGCTGGTTCAGACGCAAATTCAGGGAAAACAAGAGCAAAATTGTCAGAGGATGGAAAGCATTATATCATCAACGGACAAAAAATGTGGATTTCAAACGCAGGTTTTGCAGATACTTTCACATTATTCGCAAAAATTGATGATGATAAAAACATTACAGGTTTTGTGATCAACCGTTCAGAATTGGAAGATCCAAACAGCCTAACTTTTGGTGAAGAAGAGCACAAATTAGGTATCCGTTCGTCTTCTACCCGTCAGGTATTCTTCAATGACATGAAAATTCCTGTTGAAAATATGCTGGGTGAAAGAAACAATGGTTTTAAAATCGCTTTGAATGCATTGAATGTTGGTAGAATCAAATTAGCTGCTGCCAATCTTGACGGACAAAGAAGAATCTTGAACCATTCGATTCAATATTCGAATGAAAGAAAACAATTTGGGGTTTCTATTTCAACTTTTGGAGCCATCAGAAAGAAATTGGCAGAAATGGCAACCGGAGTTTTCGTGAGTGAAGCTGGTTCTTACCGTTTAGCAAAAAATGTTGAAGATAAGATTGAAGAATTGGTTTCTGGAGGAATGAATCATCAACAAGCTGAATTGAAAGGTGTTGAAGAGTTCGCAGTAGAAGCTTCTATTCTTAAAGTTTTCGTATCAGATCTTACTCAGGTTACTGCCGATGAAGGAATTCAGATTTATGGTGGAATGGGATTCTCAGAAGACACTCCAATGGAAGCTGCATGGAGAGATGCAAGAATTGGAAGGATCTATGAAGGAACCAACGAAATCAATCGTCTTTTGGCCGTAGGAATGCTGATTAAAAAAGCAATGAAAGGTGAATTGGATTTACTTTCTCCTGCAATGGCAATTTCTAAAGAATTGATGGGAATTCCTTCATTTGAAGTTCCTGATTATTCTGAATTGATGAGCGAGGAAAAAGCAATTTTGGCAAATCTTAAAAAGTATTTTTAATGGTTTCAGGAGCTGCCCTTCAAAAATACATGATGGATATTGAGAAGCAACAGCATTTATTATTAAATGCTTCTGAAATTCTTAACCAAATCTACATGGCAGAATCTGCAGTGCTAAGAGCTGAAAAACATTTCTCTGCTGATTCTGTAGAAGTTGCAATGGCTCAGTTGAATCTTTACAAAGCAATCGAAAAAATAATCTCAGCTGCCAAAGAAGGAATTGTTTCTTTCGCAGAAGGCGACGAACAAAGAATGATGCTTTCAGGTTTAAGAAGATTTACAAAATATACCAACCACCCGAATGTTGTAGGACTAACTGAAAAAGTGGCTGCACATTTTATTGGGAAGGGACATTATTAGAATATTGAATAAAATATTATTTTGAACGCTTCATTTTATGGAGCGTTTTTTATTTAATAAAACGTAAGGTCTAATTCATTAAAATGTACATTATCAAATCCAACAGTTTTCTTTAGCTTGCAAATTCTTAATTCAAAAATTTCCTGAATGCAAAACCTTCTAAAACTTCTAGCTCTTTTTATCTTTGCAAACTTTTATTCTCAGCAACAATTTGTCTTTTTTGGTTCTTATAATTGGGAAAAAGATTCGGAAGGAATTTATGTTTATCAATTAGATAATGAAACAGGAAAACTTACAAAAACTACTTCAATAAAAGGTGTTGTAAACCCATCTTACATTACAATTTCTGAAGACGGAAAATATATTTATGCATCTTCGGAGAGCAAAATTGAAAATGGAGGAACGGTCAGCTCTTTTCGTTTTGATAAAGAAGAAAAAACTTTGAAATTTATGAACAGTCAGGAAAGTGGTGGCGAAAATCCGGTTTATGTAAGCGTTCATAAAATAGAAAATGGCTGGTGAATGGAAATTACACCGATGCAAGCGTTTCAGTTTATCCGCTTTTGGAAGATGGAAAAATAGATTCTTTAGCACAAATTTTAAAGTTTTCTGAAGGAAGTATAAATCCTGATAGACAAGCAAAAGCACATATTCATTCTGCTGTTTTTTCACCAGATTTTAATTCACTATTTTTCACCGATTTAGGCGCTGACAAAATCAGAATATATCCTTTTGAAAATACTGATTTAAAACCTTTAAATATAGAACAAGGCAGTTTCATAAAGACGAAACCTGGAACTGGGCCAAGGCATTTGATTTTTAGTAAAAATGGAAAAACAGCATATTGCATTGAAGAAATGGCAGGTGAAATTTCTGTATATGATTTTACAGAAAACATGCTTAAAGAAATTCAAAAAAAACCTACACATCCTGCAAAAATTAAGGATGGATTTGAAAGTTCAGATCTTCATATTTCTCCCGATGGAAAATTCTTGTATGCTACTAACAGAGGAAAAGAAAATAATATTGTCATTTTTAAAATTCAATCAAATGGAACTTTAGAAACTGTTGGTTATCAAAAAACACACGGAAAACATCCCAGAACTTTCACTATAGATGAGACTGGCAGATTTGTTATTGTCGCCAATACAGGAAGTAATAAAGTAGTCGTTTTTAAAAGAAATTTAGAAACCGGGGTACTTAAAAAAGTAGGAAAATCTGTGAAAATTAAAAATGTTTCTTGTGTGAAAACGAAAATTTATTAATTTGAGAATTACTGATTCAGATCTGCTTTCTCTCGATATTCCATATAAATATTTTGAAATTTGCTTAGATTTTCTGCTCCGGATTTTATAATTTTTCCGTTTTTATAAATGTTGTAATTATTCTTTTCATTGATATTTTTGTTTTTAAAATCCATAAAAATACCGTCTTTTATTTTGCCTGAAGCATCTGTTTTCAAAAAGCTAAAACCTGAGGAGCAAATTTCTCAGCATACCTGCCATAGAAAATTTTTAAGAGTGCATCTTCTTCGCTGAAAAAATCTCCGATATTTTCAAAGATAGCATCTAAATTATCTAAATCCGGACGAACTCTGAGCCCGTGAAAAAGCTTAAAAGTTTTGTCGGGAAAATCATCGCCGAAAATTTTATCGTTAGAAATATAGGTATTGCTGAAAACCATATTATCTGAAATTAAGCTAGAAATAACCGAGCTCTTCGGTAGATTTTCTATGTCAAAATCTATATTTTCAACAATGACGGCTGGCTGTTGTTTATAGAACAAAGTTCTGATTTGTTTCTTATTTTTTAATACAATCGTTATGACAGAATTTTTATCGGCTACATTGGTAATGCGAATTTCATCATTTGATTTTGAAAAAAGTAAGGCATTCCCATAATTTACAGCTGCCATTGTAACGATGATACTATCTAGTTTTCCGTTCTTATATTTTTTGTAGGTACTTCCGCTCTCAATGTTTTTCTCAGTAGAAGTTGATGAATTTTCGTTTTGCCCGAAAACCATTGTTGAGCATACTAAAAATGTAAAAAGGCTGAAAAAATATTTCATAAGATCAATTTAAATGTTGAAGATAAGCATTAAAGGGTATTTGTTATCATTAGCTGTAACGTAAATGAAAATTTTATTAAAATATTTGCGTAGTTAAATAACTACATTTATATTTGTAGTCAAATAGCTACATAAAAGAATGTACATTTTAATTAAATCTAAAAGCAAAGCGTATGAATCTTAGAAGAGATGTTTTTCAGGCAATTGCAGATCCTACGAGAAGATCAATCCTTCTTTTGGTGGCAACTCAATCGATGACAGCGGGTGCGATTGCTTCTAATTTTGATACGGCAAGACCAACAGTTTCAAAGCATTTACAAATCCTTACCGAATGTGAATTGCTAAAAAAAGAACAAAACGGAAGGGAAATCTTGTATCACCTTAATCCTAATAAAATGAAACAAATTTCAGATTTTATTGAGCCTTTCAGCAAAATGTGGGATGACCGTTTCAACACATTAGAATCTGTAATGAAAAACTATAAAAAAAACAAATAAAATGGAATTAAAAACAAAAATCACAGCCGAAGACGATAAGCAAGAATTGATTATCACCAGAGTTTTTGATCTTCCTTTAGATCTGCTTTTCAAAGCCTACGAAGAACCTGAGATCGTAGAGCAATGGATGGGGACAAAAGTACAAAAGTTAGAAAACGAACCGCATGGAAGCTGGCGTTTTGAAACTTCTCACAACGGACAAGTTGTATTTTCTGCTAACGGTGTCATTCTTGAATTTGTTCCGAACCAAAAAATTACAAGAACTTTTGAGATGGAAAATAGCTCTTTTCCTGTTCAGCTGGAGTTTTTTGAATTTGAAAAAATAAATGAAGAATCAAGTAAACTCACGATGCAGATCATCTTCAAATCTGTAGAATTCCGCAATCAGCTTTTGAAAATGCCATTTGCGCAAGGTTTAGGTATGGCTCATGACCGCCTTCAAGAAGTAGTTTTAAATTTAAAAAAATAAATCAATTATGAAACGAAATGCAGTAATATATTGGGTAACAACTATTTTCCTTTCTATCGGAATGTTGGCAGGTGGCATACAACAAGCTTTTCAAATTGGCGGTTATAATGAAATTGTCACTAAATTGGGTTATCCGTTATATCTTTTAACGATTTTAGGTGTATGGAAAATTTTAGGAGTAATTGTCATTTTGCTTCCAAAACTACCATTGGTAAAAGAATGGGCTTATGCAGGATTTTTCTTTGCAATGTCGGGAGCAGCAATTTCTCATTTGCTTGTTGAGCAACCATTTACAGAAGCTCTTCCTTCAATGATACTGTTGATGGTAACGGTTCTTTCATGGATTTTCAGACCTGCTGACAGAAAATTAACTTCTATAAATTCTTAAAAATTATGCAAACCGAAGCTGAACTTTTTTTTGAAAAAGCTAAAAAATGGAATGAAGAATTTTATCTTTTAAGAGAAATTCTCCTTGAAAACAAACTGCTTGAAGAAGATTATAAATGGATGCATCCCTGCTACACTTTTCAGGGAAAAAATGTAGTGTTGATTCATGGGTTTAAAGAATATTGTGCATTACTTTTTCACAAAGGGGTTTTGTTGAAAGATCCTGAAAACATCCTGATCCAACAGACTGAAAACGTACAATCTGCCCGACAGCTACGCTTTACAAATATTTCTGAGATTAAAGAATTAAAATCTTTGATTAAATCTTATGTGAAAGAAGCTGTCGAAATTGAAAAATCAGATGAAAAAGTAGCTATGAAATCTGCTAAAGATTATGCAGTTCCCGAAGAGTTTCAGAAGGTTTTAGACAATAACAATGAAGCGAATAAAGCTTTTTATGCTTTGACACCGGGACGGCAAAAAGGATATTTATTTTACTTTTCACAAGCCAAACAAGCAAAAACAAGAGAAGCAAGAATCGAAAATATTACCAAAAAATTCTGGACGGAAAAGGAATTGATGATTGAAAATTAGTTTAAACCTTTTAGTCTCTAGTGCTCATTTCCTGTTACTTTCAGGTCATTCAGATCAATCTGTAATTCAGCTTTTCTGATTTCTGAATCTTCGAATTCTTTGTGTTTTCTCATTTTAAATAATTCCTTTCTCTGAAGTGCATAAATTTCCAAAAGCAAGTGATGGTACTGCTCTACTTCCTCTTTTTTGTGTCGCGGCATTCTACAGAATCAAAACTTTTCTGATTGTTTGAAATTTCGTTTTCGAGGCTGTTTTTGTAATATTCAATCAGATCATTTTGAAAAATTTTAGTCTGATAATTTCATTGATATAATTTAAACCTAATTCATCCAAACGAATCTGGATTTTTTTCTCTGCTGATCTTCAGGAATTTTGGCATCAATTTCATTAATATTGATCCATTTAATGATTAATGGAAGCGTTAATCCTTGGAAAACCAAAGTAATAAAATGACCACAAATGTGATGAAATAATCATGTGTCTTTCCGGGAACAATGTTCCTTTATCATCTAAATAGATGGGAATTGATAAAGCCGTCGCCAAAGAAACCACACCTCGCATTCCCGCATAACTAGTAATCAATGGGCCTTTCCATCCGGGACTTGGCTCATTTTTTCTGATACTTTTAAACAAAAACCTTGGAATATGAGCAGCCGGATAGACCCACAAGAATCGTAAAGCAATCACAATCAAACTTATAATGATTCCATATTTTAAACCTTTAAAAACCAAATGACTTCCTAATCCTTGTACGATTTCAGGAAGTTCTAATCCGATTAAAATGAAACCAAAGCATTCATTACAAAAATCATTGTCGTCCAAACTCCAAGCATATTTAATCTTGTGCTTCCTGTTTTGAAAAGCTCGTGCGAGCGCCACGAAATAAATAATCCTCCAGAAACAACCGCCATCACTCCGGAAAAATGAAATTGCTCAGCCGCCAAAAAAGAATGTAAGGAGTCATTACTGTCAATGCTGCATCAATAGCAGGATTCGTGGGTAAAAGCGGTGAATTGCATACATAACATTCCCACCAATTATTCCTACCACTACTCCATTCCTGCAACAAGAAAGAACTGTCCCGTTGCCTGTTGCATAGAAAATGTTCCTGTAAGAACCGCAGCTAGAGCGAAACGGAAGACAATCAAAGAAGCAGCATCATTCACTAAACTTTCACCTTCCAAAATGGTCAATAATCTTTTTGGAATTTTTAAACCTTTCATTACGGTTGCAGCTGCTACAGCATCGGGTGGAGAAACGATTCCGCCTAATAAAAATCCGAGTGCCAAGGTAAATCCGGGAATCATGGATGATGAAATATACGCAACAACCAGAGACGTGAAAAACACGAGCCCGAAAGCCAAAAGTGTAATCGGTCTTTTCCATTTCCAAAATCTGTCCATGAAGTATACCATGCTGCCTCATACAAAAGTGGCGGCAGAAAAAGAAGGAAAATAATATCCGGATCAAGCTTCAGAACAGGAATTCCCGGAATAAAACTAATCGCTAAACCTGCAATCACTAAAAATATAGGATAAGCAACTTTTAATTTTTTTGCCAGCAAAACGAGCATCATTACTGCAAAAAGAAGAAAAAGAATAAGAAGTAAATTATGGTGCATAAATCTTTAAATTTTGATTAATCAAAGTATTTCAGATGAATTGACGGTTGACCACTTTAATAGAAATAGTAATGGAAGCAATACGGTTTCATCATTTATTCGCAAACTAATTATTCTTTATTTTACAGCAAATAATTTTCATATTATAAATTCATTTGAAATTAAAATATTTTTATAATTTTAAATCAAACAAATTTTTATGAAAATTATTTTCGGTTTATTCTTATTGGTTTCAGGCATATTTTCTGCCCAGACCACTCTTGAGCCATTAAGAAGAGACAGTTTGGATCTTCACAAATTCAATTCACCAATTATTACTGAAACTGAACCAACTTCTATCGACAGCACTTTGGTAAAATTGTATAAAATGCCTGTTGCTAAACCAGAAAATCCTGAAATTTATTCAAGTTTGAAAGCTACGGTAAAAAGCAATACCCAATTTAAATTCTTAATTCATTAGATTCTTTTAAAACTAAAAAACTGGCAACAAAGTAATTTTTGAAACCAATTGATTGTTGATAACATATTCTAAAATTATGAGAAAAAGATAGAATTTATAAAGGCTGTTTTATATTTTTGTACTCTATTTTTACAAGATGACAAAAGAAGAACTGCTACATAAAGCCATAAAAATTGCTGATAAAGCACATAAGGTCAGAAAGACAAATACCACGCTCCGTACATCGCCCACGTAATGCGTGTGATGGAATACGGAAAAACGATGGATGAGAAAATTGTAGGAGTTTTACATGACGTTGTAGAAGATAATCCTGAAGATTTCAGCCTTGCCTATTTAAGAGATGAAGGTTTTCCGGAGTATATTCTTTACGCAATCAGCTGTCTTACGAAATATGATGACGATGAAATCTATGATGACTTGTAAAAAGAACTGAAAGATCTCCTTTGGCTGTTGCTGTAAAGTTAAATGACCTTCGTGATAATATGGATTTGCGCCGAGTAAACCGCGAATTGACATCAAAAGACATTCACAGATTCAACAAATATCTAAAGCTTACCGTTATCTTTCTGAAAATATTAATCTGCTCCCGGGAAATGATATGTTTTTGTTTCTTCGCTTTTTGTTCCGTCGATGTTGATGTTTAGGGCTAAATAAATGAAGTGAACGTTTTATTTCCTTTTGCCTCAAATTCTCTCTGCCATAAGTAACCACTCAGAAAACCGAAATTTTCATCAACCTGATAACCCAAACCACCATATACTCTATTTCTTGCAAATGCAGGTTTCATGGGTGTTACAATAAAATCTCATCATAACATTAGCGAATAAAGTTCCCGGTGCAATTTTTTTCGCATTCAAAGGAACTGAGATATTCAAACGGTAACGGTAACGCATTCTTTCAGATCTTTTGTCAGTCTGCGGCTCATAAAACCATGATTTTCCGCACGAAATCTGTTTTCAAACTTACAACTCCTTTTTAATATCAATTACATCCTGCAACCAAACACGAAATTCTTCTTTATTAATTGCATGATCTTTATAGGTTGCATATCGACCTAAGCCGACAAACGGTTTATGATTTTTGGTCAAATTATATCCTAAACCTCCTTTTATTTCGTAATAATCAGGATAAGTGTATTCTTCGATCCCTCTTGATTGTCCTTCTGCATACAAGAAAAATTTTGGATGAAATTTATACGTTATAGTCAATGCATTAAATGAAGAAATATGTTCCTGAGCATTAAAAAAGCTCATCATCAAAACAAAACCAAGACTTGTAATAAGTTTCATCCAAAAATTTTTGCAAAAGTAAATGATTTAACATGCCGTAATGTTAAGTTTACTTAATATAATATTGTAAGTGAAACCAAGGTGAAACCATCTTTGAGGCATCGGTACGCCAAAAGTTTCAGTATACTTAGAATCTGTGATATTATTAACGAGAATATAACATGAAAAGTTTTTCTCAGTAAAAGTCGTTTTCTGATCTAAGGTATTATAACTTCCTAAATTTACCCTTTCGGTATATCTGTAAGCAATTCAGTTGTGATTTTTTTACGAATCTTAAATTGAAGTTTTGATATGAATTGATGTTTTAGATTATCAAGAACATATCTGGAAAAACTATCATTGAATTCTTTAAATTTATTATCTAAATAAGTATAACCCACAGTATATTTCATCCAATCAAAAACCTGATGACTCAATTCAGCTTCGATACCTTTAATTTCTGTATCACCGACATTCTTTGCATACCAGATAGGATCTTGTAAAGAGTTTTTTACCCAATCGATAGCATCTGATGAGCCTCTGTAGAAACCACTTACTTTTCCTAAGATATTTTTGTTCTGATATTGATACCCAATTTCTGCATAAACTGCACTTTCAGGTAGCAAGTTTTCATTTCCTTGTTCTGTTTTGCTGGTATAATATAGGTCTGTGAAAGTTGGTACACGATGTACTTTTGAGATATTTCCGTATATTTTTGTTGCTCTCGTAAAAAGAATATCCAACATCTAATCCAGGATAAAAGAAGTTTCCTTCGTTAGAATAATTAGCCCAGGAAATTCCCGGTGTAATGTTCAGTTTTTTATCTAATAACGAAAAATGATGTTCAAAGAAAACCTGAGAAAAAATCGTTCTCTGTGGCCTAAATTATTACTAGCCAAAAACTCTTTTCTCAACTCAACGCCCAAACCGGTGGTTCCCAAATTTGAAGTATAGCTTGAATTTACTTCTCCACCCACATTGTTTCCGATGTGCATATTTCTGTAAATCTCAGGCTTTTCTCTGTTGAAAAGATACATATCCTGCCTCTTCTCCAATATACATTCGAGTTTAATTTAAACTTACCAAAGCTTTGCTGATGAGACAAACTTACGATAGAAGCCTGAAGTTCTTCGTATTGTTCAGTAGCATTGGGTGAAGAATAAAAACCGTTTGCCCCGAATTTTTTCTCTGAAATACCGGCTTGTAATCTTATACTTCCGTCTTTTATTTTTAATTGATTCTGATAGAAAACATTCTTCATTTCAAAATCTGTATTGTGTCTGTAGCCTTGCGAAGAATTTGAATTTGCCTGCAATAAATTTGAAAACTTATCATTTCCAAAATTAGCATTCAAACCAAGTCCATATGTTTCGTAATCGCCACCTTCAGCTCTTATTTTCACTCTTTTTCCTGGGTTGGCTTTCGTGATGATATTGATGGCTCCAGCATAAGCATTCTGCCCGAAACGTCTTGCTGCAGGACCTTTGATGATTTCAATTCTTTCAACATCTTCCAAATCTACCGGAACGTTCATCGAGTTGTGACCGGTCTGAGAATCATTCATTCTGATTCCGTTGAGAAGCAAAGAACCTGCTCAAACGAACTTCCTCGAAATCCGATGTCACTCTGTACTCCGTTAGCTCCTCTCCTTCTGATATCCATTCCGGGGATCTGCTGCAGGATTTCGTCGATGCTGGTTGCCGGGGAATTTAAAATATCTGCTTTCGTAATAACAGAAATATTTGATTGGCATTTTTATATGGAGTTGAAATGAATTTTCCCTGAATTTCTATTGAATCAATTTCGGTTGTTTTTTCCTGAGCGTTGATACTGTATATCCCGGCCAGGAAAAAAACTGCGAGTAGTTGTTTGTTCATTTTTACTTTTAGTTTATTTTGCAGCCTTCAAAATTAGGAGACTTTATCTAAGTAACAAATGATAGATATCATGAAAAAAGATGCGCAATGCATCTTTAAAGGGAATTTTAAAAAGTAAATTATCTTTTTCTCATTAAATGTGTATACAAATGTCTGAAAAATTCTCTCATTTTAACACTAATTAATGGTGCAATTTTACAATAAAAATATATATCAAACAATAGTAAAGTGTTATTAATTCTAAAAATGTCATATTGAGAGAATATCATTTTATAAGATGTTTTTGAAGCAAAAATTTAAATTTTCATCATGAAATATCCTTATTTTACAGTTGATTTATTTTAATTAAATCCGTCAAAATTTCGTATTTTTGTTGGTCTTAATTTTACTATGGCTCCAATTACAGAAATAGATATAAAAAAACAGGTTTTCGTTAAAAATGCACACCTTAACAACCTGAAACACATCGATGTATTAATTCCGAAAAATAAATTAATCGTCATCACAGGGGTTTCCGGAAGCGGAAAATCTTCTTTGGCTTTTGACACGATTTATGCTGAGGGACAAAGACGTTATGTGGAAAGTTTGAGTTCTTACGCCCGTCAGTTTTTAGGGAAGTTAGAAAAACCTAAAGTTGATGACATCAAAGGTTTAGCACCTTCGATTGCGATTCAGCAGAAAGTGATTTCTTCAAATCCGCGTTCTACGGTAGGAACTTCTACAGAAATTTACGATTATATGAAGCTTCTTTTTGCAAGAATTGGTAGAACTTTTTCTCCTGTTTCCGGCGATGAAGTGAAAAAAGATTCGGTTTCTGATGTGATTGATTACATAAAATCAGCAAAAAGTGATACCGCATTTCTCTTAACCGCTCCGTTGGAATATGATATTGAAAATTTCACTGAAAATTTAAATATTTTAAAGCTTGCAGGTTTCACAAGATTGGAAGTAAACGGAAATGTTGCCGGAATTGAAGATTTGGAAAGCTTCGGGTTTGCGCCTGAAAAAGGAATGGTGATCAATTTGGTCATCGACCGTTTTTCATATGAAGATGATGAAAGCTTTCTTCAGCGTTTGGCAGATTCCATCCAAATGGCTTTTTACGAAGGTCGTGGATATTGTTCATTAAAGAACATTGAAACAGCGGAAAGTAAAGAGTTCTCTAACAAATTTGAGCTTGACGGATTGGAATTCCTTGAACCAAACGTTCATTTTTTCAGTTTTAATAATCCTTATGGTGCTTGTCCGACCTGTGAAGGTTACGGTAAAGTAATTGGTATTGATGAAGATTTAGTCATTCCAAATAAAGCTTTGTCTGTTTTTGAAGATGCTATCGCTTCATGGAAAGGTGAAACGATGAGCGAATGGAAGAAAGATTTCATTAAAAAGGCGAAAGACTTCCTATTCATAAGCCTTATCATCAATTAACCAAAGAGCAGAAAATTACCTTTGGAAAGGTGACGGAAGCAAAACGTTTCCTTCTCTGAATAATTTCTTCGCAATGCTTGAAGAAAATTTATATAAAATTCAATACCGTGTCATGTTATCCCGTTACCGTGGAAAAACGCTTTGTCCAACTTGTGAAGGTTTGCGTTTGCGTGAGGAAACGACCTGGGTGAAAATTGACGGACACAATATTCAGTCAATGATTGAGCTTCCTTTAGATGAGTTGTCGCCGATGATCAACAGTTTGAAATTATCTCAGCACGATAAAGATATTGCTAAGAGATTATTATACGAAATCACTACCCGATTGGAGTTTTTACTGAAAGTCGGTTTAGGATATTTGTCGATTAACAGAACATCAAATACACTTTCCGGTGGGGAAAGTCAGAGAATTAACCTTGCTACAAGTTTGGGAAGTTCTTTGGTAGGTTCTATTTATATTTTAGATGAGCCCTCAATCGGCTTACACTCTCGTGATACTGAAAATCTGATTGGAGTTTTAAAAATCTTCGAGATTTAGGAAATACCGTAATCGTTGTAGAGCATGATGAAGATGTGATGAGAGCCGCAGATTACATCATCGATATTGGTCCGGAAGCAGGATATTTGGGTGGTGAGTTGGTTTTCGCAGGAGATTATAAAGAATTGAAAGATGCAGATACGCTGACTTCAAAATATCTTACAGGAAGATTAGAAATAAAAGTTCCGGAGAAACGCAGAAAAAC